>NZ_JBITDT010000021.1:0-101663 GCF_044454415.1 Micromonospora sp. NPDC051543 | reverse complement strand
CGGGGGGGGGCGGGGGGGGGGGGGGGGGGGGGGGGGGGGGGGGGGGGGGGTGGGGGGGGGGGGGGGGGGGCGGGGGGTGCGAGAAGGGCGCGCCGGCTTGGCCGGCGCGCCCTTTGTCGTGGTGCTGGTGGATCACATGCTGGAGATGTCGCCCTGCTTCGCGCGGACGGCCTCGGCCGCCTCCAGGAGGCTCGCGCGCTCGTCGGCGTCCAGGTCGGTCTCGACGACCCGACGGACACCCTCGGCGCCGATCTCGGCCTCGACGCCCAGGTAGACGCCGGAGATGCCGTACTCGCCGTCGACCCAGGCGCAGACCGGCATGACGTCGCCGGAGTCCTCGGCCACGGCCTTCGCCATGCGGGCGGCGGCGGCGGACGGGGCGTAGTACGCCGAACCGGTCTTGAGCAGCGCGACGACCTCGGCGCCACCGTTGCGGGTCTTGACGACCAGCTCCTCGATCTGCTCGGCCGGCATGGCGTCGCGCAGCGGCTTGCCGTTGACGGTGCTCTGCGACGGCACCGGGACCATGGTGTCGCCGTGCGAGCCGAGGGTCAGGGTGCGTACGGACGCCACGGGCACGTTCAGCGCCTCGGCGACGAAGTTGCTGAACCGCGCGGTGTCGAGCATGCCGGCCTGGCCGAGGACCCGGTTCTTGGGGAACTGGGTGGCGAGCTGCGCCAGGGCGGTCATCTCGTCCAGCGGGTTGGAGACGACGATGACGACGGCGCTCGGGGCGTACTTGGCGACGTTCTCGGCGACCTGGCGGACGATCTTGGCGTTGGTCTCCAGGAGGTCCATCCGGCTCATGCCCGGCTTGCGGGGCAGACCGGCGGTGATGACGACGACGTCGGAGCCCTCGATGGCCTCGTAGCCCTCACCGTTCGGGCCGGTGGTGACGCCGACGACCTTGGTCTCGAAGCCCTCGATGGCCCGCGACTGGTTGAGGTCGAGCGCGAGGCCCGCGGGCTTGCCCTCCACGATGTCGGTGATCACTACGGTGTCGAAGACGTCGTACTCGGCCAGGCGCTGTGCGGTGGTGGAGCCGTAGAAACCAGCCCCGACGACAGTGACCTTCTTACCCATGGTCGTCCCACTCCCTGATACCAGTCGGTTTTCCGGACCGTATCAGCCATCCTGGCACCGATCGGGCCAGGGGCGGTGGCCTTCCCCGGGATGGGGCGAACGTCACCGGCGTCCTCCGGTGCACGGGTCAGCCGCGTTCGGCGCGCTCCACCACGTTGGTCAGCAACATGGCGCGGGTCATCGGGCCGACACCGCCGGGCATCGGGACGACCGCGCCGGCCGTCTCGGCCACCTCCGGGTCGACGTCGCCGGTGTAGCGGCCCTTGCCGTCCGGGCCGATCACCCGCGTGATGCCGACGTCCACGACCACCGCGCCGGGGTTGATCATGTCGGCGGTCAGCAGTCCGGGCACGCCGGCCGCGACGATGACGATGTCGGCGGCGCGGGTGTGCGAGGCGAGGTCGAGGGTGCCGGTGTGGCAGAGGGTCACGGTGGCGTTCTCGCTGCGACGGGTGAGCAGCAGGCCGAGCGGACGGCCGACGGTGTTGCCCCGGCCGACCACGGCCACGGTGGCGCCCCGCAGCGCCACGTCGTGGCGGCGGAGCAGCTCGACGATGCCGCGCGGGGTACAGGGCAGCGGACCGTCGTAGCCGAGGACCAGGCGACCCAGGTTGACCGGGTGCAGGCCGTCGGCGTCCTTGTCCGGGTCGATCAGCTCCAGCACCCGCTGGGTGTCCAGGTGGGCGGGCAGCGGCAGCTGGACGATGTAGCCGTGGCACGCCGGGTCGGCGTTCAGCTCGGCGATCACGTCGTCGACCTGCTGCTGGGTGGCGTCGGCCGGCAGCTCCCGGCGGATCGAGGCGATGCCCACCTCGGCGCAGTCGCGGTGCTTGCCGTTGACGTACGCCTGGCTTCCCGGGTCGGCCCCGACCAGGACCGTGCCCAGCCCGGGGATGATGCCGCGCTCCGCGAGAGCCTTCACCCGCGTCCGCAGCTCGTCCTTGATCTCCGCTGCGGTCGCCTTGCCGTCCAGAACCGTCGCCGTCACGACCAGATCGTCTCATGTCCGGCACCTGACGTTTCCCGGGACCTCGCTCCGGCCGGCCGCCGAGGCCCCGATCACACCCCCATCGGTAACGAAGAGTCACGTGCCCTTCATCACTATCAGTGACCATCTGTGGAACTGGTCACCGTCGAAACGGGCGACAGCGGTACGTGTGGCCGACACCGGACGACTCGCCACGGAGCACCGAATCCGTTTCACCAGAGGACGGAAGATCTCCGATATCACCGACGAATTCACAGTTCAGCACCGCCTGTCCGGTCTGGGATAGCACGCGCTGGGGCCACCCGCAAGCAGGTACGACTGCAACCGTTACCCGCCCGCGACCCAGCCGTTGTCGACAGGCGGTAAGCCGACCTACCGTTACCGCCTGTTGCGCAGCGTAAACCCAGCGTCGGGCATGACTGCGCAGCGTGAGGAGATGAGGAGGCTCAATGCGAGTTCGTAGACTCGCTGCCTGGACCGCCCTCCCGCTCGCGGTGACGCTGGGCCTCGCGGCCTGCGGCAGCGGCGGAGACGGCGGATCCGGTGGCAACGGCAGTTCGGCCGTCAGCATCCAGATCGGCGAGCCGAAGCACCTGGTTCCCACCAACACGACGGAGACGTCCGGCTCTCAGGTCATCGCCGGCCTGTTCAGCCCGCTCGTCGACTACGACGCCCAGAACAAGCCGTACGAGGTGGCTGCCCAGTCGATCACCTCGTCCGACAACAAGGTCTGGACGATCAAGCTCAAGGACGGATACACCTTCCACAACGGTGAGAAGGTCACGTCCCAGAACTACATCAACGCGTGGAACTACGGCGCGTACGCCCCGAACGGCCAGGACAGCAACTACTTCTTCGAGAAGATCGCTGGCTACGCCGACCTGCAGGGCAAGGCGCCGAAGGCCAAGGAGATGTCGGGTCTGAAGAAGGTCGACGACCTCACCTTCACCGTGACGCTCTCCGACCCGTACATCGACTTCCGCACGACGCTTGGCTACAACGCGTTCTTCCCGATGCCGGACGCCGCGTTCTCGGCCCCGGGCGTGCTCAAGGACTCCTACGAGCAGGCGCCGATCGGGCAGGGCCCCTTCAAGATGAAGGGCACCTGGCAGCACGACAGCAAGATCGACATCGAGCGCTACGACGCGTTCCCGGGCGAGAAGCCCAAGGTCAAGGACATCGAGTTCCGGATCTACCAGCAG
Organism: Micromonospora sp. NPDC051543; assembly: GCF_044454415.1. Lineage (NCBI taxonomy): Bacteria > Bacillati > Actinomycetota > Actinomycetes > Micromonosporales > Micromonosporaceae > Micromonospora > Micromonospora sp. NPDC051543. The sequence continues at coordinate 98,390 of NZ_JBITDT010000021.1, read as the reverse complement.
CTCACCGCGGCGTACGCGGACGTCCTGGCGGACAACCTGGACGTGCTGCCGACGATCCCGACCGAGAGCCTGAGCACCGCGCCGACCGACCTGGGCGACCGGTACCAGACCAGCCCGATGTCGTCGTTCCAGTTCCTGGCGTTCCCGACGTTCGACAAGGACTACAGCAACCCGGACGTGCGCAAGGCCATCTCGATGGCGATCGACCGTGACGAGATCACCAAGTCGGTCTTCAAGGGCTCGCAGACGTCGGCGCGCTCCTTCGTCTCGCCGGTGCTGCCGGGGTACCGGGAGAACACCGCGGGCAAGGCCGGCGAGTTCAACCCGACCGAGGCCAAGAAGCTCTACCAGGCCGCCGGCGGCCCGTCGAAGATCGTCATCTCGTACAACGGCGATGGTGGCCACAAGGACTGGGTCGACGCCACGGTCAACCAGCTCAAGGCCAACCTGGGTGTGGACGCGGTCGGCTCGGCCGAGCCGAAGTTCGCCGACCTGCTGACCAAGGTCGAGAAGAAGACGCCGGTGGGTGCGTTCCGGATGGGTTGGGTCATGGACTACCCGACCATGGAGGACTACCTCGGCCCGCTGTACAGCACGAACGGCTCGTCGAACTACTACGGCTACAGCAACAAGGACTTCGACAGGCTGGTCAAGGAGGGTTCCGCCGCCAAGACGCAGGACGAGGCGATCGCCAAGTACCAGCAGGCGGAGGACATCCTGGCCAAGGACATGCCGGTGATCCCGCTGCGCTTCGGCCAGAACGTGTTCGGCTACTCGTCGAAGGTCAAGAACGTGCAGATGGACCTGTTCCAGCGGGTCAACCTCGTCAAGATCGAAGCAGCCAGCTGAGCTGAGCATGCTGCGGGCCACCCGGGCGACGAAGCCCGGGTGGCCCGGTCTGCACCACCGGGGCCGGGCCGCAGTAGCGGACCCGGCGTCGGTGGCGTCGGCTCCCCCGGGCCGGACGGCCCATCCCGGATATTTCGGGTACGACCAGAGATGCCGTCCTGCGACCCTTTCGCACATTTCCGGAGAGACTGCTAAGCATGTTCCGCTACATCCTGCGGCGCCTACTGCAGATGGTCCTCGCCTTCTTCGGGACCACCCTGATCGTCTACGCGCTGACATTCGCCGGGCAGGGCGACCCGATCCAGGCGCTCGCCGGCGAACGGCCGGTGACGCCAGCGCAACGGGCCTACCTGACCGAGAAGTACCACCTCGACGCCACCGGCGTCGGCGGGTTCTTCTACCGCTACTTCGACTACGTGAAGAACCTGCTCCAGGGCAACCTGGGCGAGTCACTCACCGGCCGGAACATCGGTGACATCCTCCAGTCGGCCTGGCCGGTCACCGTGCGGCTCGCGCTCATCGCACTCGCCGTGGCGATCATCTTCGGCGTCACCGCCGGGGTGCTCGCCGGCATCCGCCGGGCCAGCATCTTCGACAACTCGACGCTCGTGCTGACCCTCCTGGTGCTCGGCATCCCGACGATCGTGCTGGCACCCCTGGCGCAGTACCTCCTCGGCGTCAAGTGGCAGCTCTTCCCCCCCACCGCCGGCTCCGACCCGACGTTCTACGCGCTCCTGCTGCCGGGCATCGTGCTCGGCTCGCTCTCGCTGGCCACCGCCCTGCGACTCACCCGGGCCTCGGTGGCGGAGAACCTGCGCGCGGACTACGTCCGGACCGCCCGGTCCAAGGGCCTGGTCAAGCGGCGCATCGTCGTCGTCCACGTGCTGCGTAACTCACTGATCCCGGTGGTCACCTTCCTCGGTGTGGAACTGGGCAACCTGATGAGCGGCGCGATCATCACCGAGGGCGTCTTCAACATCCCCGGCGTCGGCTTCAACCTCTTCCGCGGCATCCGCACCGAGGACGGCCCCCTGGTGGTGGGCATCGTCAGCGTGCTGGTCGTGGTCTACCTGGTCTCGAACCTGGTGGTGGACGTCCTGTACGCCGTACTCGACCCGAGGATCCGCTATGAGTGAGCGCAGCGAGGTGCCGGCATGAGTGACTTTGAAACTGTCGCGGCCAGCGAGAACCAGGCCGCGCGGCGGGGCCCTTCGGGCGAACCGGGCGCACCCAACCAGGTAGGCGCTCCGCAGAAGCCCCGCAGCCTGGCCGGAGACGCCTGGCGGGACCTGCGCCGCAACCCGATCTTCTGGATCTCGTTGGCGCTGGTCACCATCTTCACCCTGATGGCACTGCTCCCCGGGGTCTTCACCGCGAACAATCCGAACGACTGCCTGCTCTCCCGACAGCACGCCGGGCCGTCCGGCGGGGCCATCTTCGGGTACGACTTCCAGGGCTGCGACACGTACTCCCGGGCGGTCTACGGCACCCGGGCCTCGCTGCTGGTCGGTGCGCTCGCCACCCTCGGCACCGGGATCATCGCGCTCGTGGTCGGCATGCTCGCCGGTTACTTCGGCCGCTGGGTCGACGCGGTGCTCTCCCGGGTGATCGACGTGGTGCTCGGTATCCCGCTGCTGCTGGCCGCGATCGTGCTGCTCAAGCGGGTGTCCAGCGACAGCCAGTGGGCCCGGATCGGCGCTGTCGTCTTCGTGCTGGCGCTCCTCGGATGGACCACCGCCGCCCGCGTGGTCCGTTCCTCGGTGATCACCGCCAAGGAACAGGACTACGTCGCGGCGGCCCGGATGCTCGGCGCCGGTAACAGCCGGATCATGTGGCGGCACATCCTGCCGAACTCGCTGGCTCCGGCCATCGTGGTGCTGACCATCGCGCTCGGCTCGTTCATCGCCGCCGAGGCGACGCTGTCCTTCCTCGGCATCGGCCTCAAGGCCCCGACCATCTCGTGGGGCCAGGACATCGACACCGGCCGGATCCACATGCGCGAGGCGGCCACCCCGCTCCTCGTTCCGTCGGCCTTCCTCGCGCTCACCGTCCTGGCGTTCATCATGCTCGGCGACGCGATCCGTGACGCCTTCGACCCGAAGCTGCGGTGATTCACTCATGACCGTCGAACCCACGCCCGCCTCCGCCACCCCCGAGGGCGGCCACCTGCTGGAGTTGCGGGACCTGCACGTCGAGTTCCGCACCAGCGAGGGCGTCGCACGGGTGATCAACGGGGTGTCGTACCACCTGGACGCCGGCGAGACGCTCGCCGTGCTCGGCGAATCCGGCTCGGGCAAGTCGGTCACCGCCCAGGCGATCATGGGCATCCTGGACACGCCGCCCGCGTTCGTCCGCTCCGGCCAGATCCTCTACCAGGGTCAGGACCTGCTCACCCGCTCCGAGGAGCAGCGTCGGCAGGTACGCGGCAAGGAGATCGCGATGATCTTCCAGGACGCGCTCTCCGCCCTCAACCCGGTCTTCCCGGTCGGTTGGCAGATCGGCGAGACGCTGCGCCAGCGCGCCGGCATGTCCCGGGCCGATGCCCGCCGCCGCGCCGTCGAACTGATGGACCTGGTCAAGATTCCCGGGGCCGCGAAGCGGATCGGCGACTACCCGCACCAGTTCTCCGGCGGCATGCGGCAGCGCGTCATGATCGCCATGGCGTTGGCGCTGGACCCGAAGGTGCTCATCGCCGACGAGCCCACCACCGCGCTCGACGTCACCGTGCAGGCCCAGATCATGGACCTGCTCGCCGACCTGCGCCGGGACCTCAACATGGCGATGATCCTGATCACCCACGACCTGGGCGTGGTCGCCGGCGTCGCGGACCGGATCGCGGTCATGTACGCGGGCCGGATCGTCGAGCACGCCGACGTCCGCTCGCTCTACCGGGCGCCGGCCCACCCGTACACCAAGGGGTTGTTGGAATCGATCCCCCGCCTGGACGTCCGCGGCCAGGCGTTGTCGACGATCAAGGGGTTGCCCCCGAACCTCATGCGCATCCCCTCCGGGTGCCCCTTCCACCCCCGGTGCCCGTACGCGCAGCAGGTCTGCGTGGACGTGGTGCCGCACGACCTGGTCCTCGGCGACGGCCGGACCAGCGCTTGCCACTTCGCGCAGGAGGTCCGTGATGACAGCGCCCGCTAGCTCCGCCAAGGTCCGGGGGGAGACGATCCTCTCCGTCGACAACCTGGTGAAGCACTTCCCGATCAGTCAGGGTGTGCTGTTCCAGCGGCAGATCGGCGCGGTCAAGGCCGTCGACGGCGTGAGCTTCGAGCTGCGCCGGGGCGAGACGCTGGGCGTGGTCGGCGAGTCCGGATGCGGCAAGTCCACCCTCGCCCGGCTGCTCATGCGACTGGAGACGCCCACCTCCGGAAGCGCCACCCTGGAGGGTAGGGACCTGTTCAAGGCCTCCGGGTCCGAACTGCGCCGGCTGCGCCGGAACATGCAGATGGTCATGCAGGACCCGTACACGTCGTTGAACCCGCGGATGACGGTCGGCGACATCATCGGCGAGCCGTTCGAGATCCACCCCGACGCCGCCCCCAAGGGCAGCAAGGCCAAGCGGGTCCAGGAGCTGCTCGACCTGGTCGGGCTGAACCCGGAGCACATCAACCGGTACCCGCACCAGTTCTCCGGCGGTCAGCGGCAGCGCATCGGTATCGCCCGGGCGCTCGCGCTGCGGCCCGAGGTGATCGTCTGCGACGAGCCCGTCTCGGCGCTGGACGTCTCCATCCAGGCCCAGGTGATCAACCTGCTGGAGCAGCTCCAGGACGAGTTCGGGCTCTCCTACATCTTCATCGCCCACGACCTGTCCGTGGTTCGGCACATCGCCGACCGGGTCGCCGTCATGTACCTCGGGCGGATCGTCGAGATCGGCACCGAGGACGAGATCTACGAGCGGCCGACCCACCCGTACACCCAGGCGCTGCTCTCGGCCGTGCCGGTGCCGGACCCGGAGGTACGCGACCAGCGCAGCATGATCCGGCTGGTCGGCGACGTGCCGAGCCCGGCCGACCCGCCGAGCGGCTGCCACTTCCGGACCCGCTGCTGGAAGGCCCAGGAGATCTGCGCGATCGAGGACCCGGCAACGGTCCCAAGGGCGGCGGATCCCCACCCCTCCGCCTGCCACTTCGCCGAACTCCGCTCCCCCACCACAGCCTGACCCCGCGTCCGCCCTCAGGCCTGTTGATCATGAAGTTATTGCCCTGCACATCGGCGTGTCAGGGCAATAACTTCATGATCGACGAGGCTCTACGGGCCGGGGCGGGGCAGGTTAGTGGAAGAAGTGGCGGGTTCCGGTCAGGTACATCGTTACGTTGGCCTTCTTCGCCGCTTCGATGACTTCTTCGTCGCGGATGGAGCCGCCGGGCTGGACGATGGCGCGGACGCCCGCGTCGATGAGGATCTGCGGGCCGTCGGCGAACGGGAAGAACGCGTCCGAGGCGGCCACCGAGCCGCGGGCCCGGTCGGCGCCGGCGCGGCTGACCGCGAGCTGCGCCGAGTCGACGCGGTTGACCTGACCCATGCCCACCCCGACGGTCGCGCCGTCCTTGGCGAGCAGGATCGCGTTGCTCTTCACCGCGCGCACCGCCCGCCAGGCGAACGCCAGGTCACGCAGCAGCTCGTCGTCGGCGGCCTCACCGGTCGCCAACTGCCAGTTCGCCGGGTCGTCGCCGGGGGCGTCCACCCGGTCGGCGACCTGGGTCAGCACACCGCCGGTCACCGACCGCCACTCGACGGCAGCCGGGGTCCACGCGGGCGCACGCAGCAGCCGGACGTTCTTCTTGCCCTGCAACACCTCGACCGCGCCCTCGTCGAAGCCGGGGGCGACCACCACCTCGGTGAAGATGTCCGCGACCTGCCGGGCCATCTCGACCGAGACCGGCCGGTTGACCGCGATGACACCGCCGTACGCCGAGACCGGGTCGCAGGCGTGCGCCCGACGGTGCGCCTCGGCCACGTCCGCGCCCACCGCGATGCCACACGGGTTGGCGTGCTTGATGATCGCCACGGCCGGCTGGTCGGCGAAGTCGTTCGCGGCCCGCCAGGCGGCGTCCGCGTCGACGTAGTTGTTGTACGACATCTCCTTGCCGTGCAACTGCTCGGCCTGGGCCAGCCCCGCCGGGGCGTCCGGGTCCGTGTAGAGCGCGGCCGGCTGGTGCGGGTTCTCGCCGTACCGCAGCACCGTCGACTTGCGCAGCGCAGAGCCGGCGAACGCCGGCCAGGTGTCGTCGGCGGGGGCCAGCTCACGGGCACACCACTGGGCGACCGCCACGTCGTACTCGGCGATGTCGGCGAACGCGCGGGCCGCGAGCGCGCGACGCTGGGCCAGCGTGAAGCCGCCCTCGTCGAGCGCCCCGAGCAGCACCGGGTAGCCGGCCGGGTCGGTGAGCACGGCGACCGAGGCGTGGTTCTTGGCGGCGGCGCGCACCATGGCCGGCCCGCCGATGTCGATCTGCTCCACGCACTCCTCGACGCCGGCCCCCGAGGCGACGGTCGCCTGGAACGGATAGAGGTTGGAGACCAGCAGGTCGAACGCGGCCACCCCCAGCTCGTCGAGCTGGGCGACGTGCGTGTCCTTGCGCAGGTCGGCGAGCAGGCCCGCGTGCACCTTCGGGTGCAGGGTCTTCACCCGGCCGTCGAGCACCTCGGGAAAGCCGGTCACCGTCTCCACCGGCGTCACGGGCACGCCGGCGGCGGCGATGGTGCCCGCCGTGCTGCCCGTGGACACGATCTCGACGCCGGCCGCGTGCAGGGCCTGGGCCAGCTCGACCAGACCGGTCTTGTCGTAGACGCTGACCAGCGCCCGCCGAATCGGGCGACGCCCGTCCTGAGTGGAACTCACGGAACCGTGACCTTCCTTCCGGTGATGGTCCAGCCTTCGCGGACCAGCCGACCGACCTGCTCGACGAGCTGGCGGCGCTCGGCTTCCTTGATGCGTTCGGTGAGGGTGTCCACGTCGTCGTCGTCGAGCACCGGCACCGCGACCTGCGCCACGATCGGCCCGGTGTCCATGCCGGCGTCGACGAAGAACAGCGTGGCCCCGGTGAGCTTCACGCCGTAGGCGAGAGCGTCGCGCGGGCCGTGGATGCCGGGAAACGCCGGCAGCAGGGTGTTGTGGGTGTTCAGGTAGCGGTCGCCGAAGGCGGCGAGGAAGTGCGGGCCGACCAGCTTGAGGAACCCGGCGGAGATGACCAGGTCTGGTTGGTGCTTGGCGACGTGCGCGGTGAGCGCCCGGTCCCAGTCTTCCCGGCTGTCGTGATCCGGGACCCGCTCGACGAACGTCGGCACCCCGGCGGCCTCGGCCCGGTCCAGGCCCGCGATGCCGTCGCGGTCCGCGCCGACGGCCACCACCTGGGCGCCGTACGCGGGGTCGACCGCCGCGTCCAGCAGGGCCTGGAGGTTGCTCCCGGAGCCGGAGACGAGGACGACGATGCGGGCGACGGACGCGGGCTCGGTCACCGCAACACCCTATCGGGCAGGTCACGAACGACCTTCGGCCGGGCGGCGCGCCGATTCTGTGCCGGTGCGGACGAGCATCGAACCGGTACGCTGCCGGTCGCTCGGGCTGGACACCGTGCCGGCCCGCACCCCTGTCAGTAATCCGGCACGGCGAGCGTGCCGATCGAATGAGGAGCACCCCCATGCACCCCGGCGCCCACCCCCAGCAGCAGCCGCCGATCAACAACAACATGACGATGTCGATCGTCGCCATCTTCCTGTTCTGGCCGCTGGCCATCCCGGCGATCATCAACGCGTCGAAGGTCAACCCGCTGCTGCAGCAGGGTGACTACGCCGGTGCCCAGGCCGCCGCCGCGGAGTCGCGGAAGTGGTCGAAGTGGGCCCTCATCGTGGGCATCGCGTGGCTTGTCATCGTGTTGCTGTGCTGTGCGTTGGGCGGTCTGGGCGCGATCATGAGTGGGGACAGCAGCACCAACTGACGGAACCGACCAAGGAGTTCTCTCGAATGCAGCCCGGTAATCCCGGTCAGGACCCGTACGGCCAGCAGCCGAACGACCCGACCGCACCCCAGCCGCCGCACGACCCGTACGCCCCGCCGCCGGCCGCCCCGTACGGCCAGCAGCCCACCTCGGGCCAGCCGTACGGCCAGCCCGCTCCGGGGCAGCCCTACGGCCAGCAGCCGCAGGATCCGTACGGCGCGCCGCAGGCCCCGTACGGGCAGCCGCCGCAGGACCCGTACGGCCAGCAGCAGCCCTACGGCGCTCCGACGTACCCGAACGCCGGGTACCCGCAGGCCCAGGGGCAGAACAACACCCTCGGCCTGGTGTCGATGATCCTCGGCATCGCGTCGATCCCGCTGGTCTGCTGCGTCTACCTGGGTATCCCGGTGGGCATCGCGGGCGTGGTGACCGGTTACCTCGCCAAGCAGAAGGTCGCCCAGGGTCAGGCCAGCAACGCGGGCCAGGCCAAGGCCGGTCTGATCTGCGGCGCGGTCGGCGTCGGCCTGGGCATCCTGCTGTTCATCCTGGGCATCATCGCGAACGTGAACCTGCCGACCGAGCCCTGATCGGCAACCCTCTCGTCGGGGCGCTCCGGATCTCCTCCGGGGCGCCCCGCGGCCTTTCCGCCCCCAGACCGCTCCCGGCCCACCCGGCCGCCGCCCCGTGCGTTGATCATGAAGTTATCGCCCCTCGCCTCGGCGTGTCATGACAACAACTTCATGATCAACGAAGGGGTCAGGGGGTGGGGCGGGGGGTGCGGGTCAGTACGCGGGTGGCGGCGGCGCCGAGCAGCGCGCCTACCGCGACGACGCCGGCCGCCACGGCGCCGACCTGCCAGGCCACCGGCCCGAGCTGCGCGAGCCGTCCCGACCCGAGTGGTCCGGCAGAGGCCGCGGCGACGACGCCGAGCAGCACGCCGGCCACCGGGCCGGCCAACGCCGCCGGCGCCAGCAACTCCGCCCACCGTCGCGGAGCGCGCTCCGGCCCGGCGACGCGGGCCAGCCGGCGGGCGAGCAGCCAGCCGGCGACCATCCCGGCCAGCACTGGCACCGCGAGCAGCAGGGCGCCGAGGCCGTCCACCGGGCCGCGCGGCAGGCCGGCGAGCAGGGGTACGGCCGGCAACGCGCCGACGGACACCTCGCTGGTACGCACGGCCGTGTCGACGCCGACCGCGAAGCCCGGCCCGAGCAGATAGCTCGTCGACCAGACCGCCGCGTTCGGCGCGTACGCCATGCTGACCAGGGTGATCCCGGCCTGCCCGGCCACCCCGGTCCGGTACGCGCCGATCATGTCCGCCGCGTCGCCGCCGCCGGTGGCCACGGCCAGGCCGGCCGCGCCGGCCCCCGCCCCGAGGAGCAGCAGCGCCGCCACCAGGCCGGTGCGGACGCCGTCGCGCAGCGGGCCGGGTATCCGGGTGACGAGCAGCCGGGTCACGGCGGTGATGCGGATCGCGCCGACCAGCGCGCCGACCGCGCCGACCACCGCGAACGTGGCCGCCGCCCGTACCGGCGACACCTGTGGACCGTGCGCACCGATCAGCACCGCGGCGAGTGCGCCGAACAGGGCGTACGCCAGACCGACCGCTCCGGCCGCGATCAGCGCCCGGCGCGGTGAGCGGCTGTCGCGGGCGCCGATCGCGCGGCTCACGTGCACCCCGGCCCGGCTGAGTCGCCACAGCGCGAGCACGGTCAGCGCCAGCGGGGCGAGCCCGAACGGGCCGGCCTCGGTGTGCAGCGGAACGCCGTGCCCCACCAGCCAACCGGCCAACGCGGTACGCAGGGTGCCGCCGAGCGTGGTGGAGTCCGCGCCGAGCTGGACCAGGCCGAGCACGATGGCCACCGGCAGGTACGAGGTGAGAGCGGCCCCGCCGGCGGCCACCCCGGCGGCGACGGGCAGCGGCGCCCGACCGCGCGGCGACCCACCGGCGCGGGGCGCGGGCACCCGTCGGCGCGGCGCGGCACGGTCGACCGGCCGCTCGTCGGCGCGTACGCCGCCGGCACGGCTGGGACGGTCAGGGGTGACGGGGGACATCCGCTCTACTCTGGCACGTCGCGCGGGCTGTGGCAGTCCGATAACCCGCCCCGGAGGGCGGCGAGTTGGGCGAACCGGGGTCCGGGCGACCCGGACGGGTCTAGCCTCGGCCCTGAGGGGGTGGCCGTCGCCGCCATCGGGTCCCACCCGCCGGCCGCGACCCGGGGTAGGTCGGCCGCCCACGACCCACCGGAGGTAGTCGTGACGACCGCATACCCGCCGCCACCGCCGGCCCGGGGCCGGGACCGCACCACGCTCTGGGGCGTGCTGGGCATCGTCCTCGGCCTGATCTGTTGCGGCATCCTCGGCATCATCTTCGGTTACCTGTCACTGCGCGACGCGCGGCGCAACGGCCAGTCGCCGGTGCTCGGCTACCTCGCCATCGTGTTCGGCGTGATCAACATCATCGGCGGGGCGATCCTGCGTCTCACCGGCAACTACCCGTTCTGGAACAACGACTGAACCGGCGGTACGACGAAGGGGCCGACCGGTTCCGGTCGACCCCTTCGCTGTTGCCCTGCCGGCTCAGTTGCCGGACATGATCTCCCGCATCAGCTTCGCGGTCTCGGTCGGCGTCTTGCCGACCTTCACCCCGACGGCCTCCAGCGCCGCCTGCTTCGCCTCGGCGGTGCCGGCCGAGCCGGAGATGATCGCCCCGGCGTGACCCATGGTCTTGCCGGGCGGAGCGGTGAAGCCGGCGATGTAGCCGACCACCGGCTTGGTGACGTTCGCCTTGATGAACTCGGCGGCCCGCTCCTCGGCGTCGCCACCGATCTCACCGATCATGACGATGGCGTCGGTCTCCGGGTCGGCCTCGAACGCCGCGAGGGCGTCGATGTGGGTGGTCCCGATGATCGGGTCACCGCCGATGCCGACGCAGGTGGAGAAACCGATGTCGCGCAGCTCGTACATCATCTGGTAGGTCAGCGTGCCGCTCTTGCTGACCAGGCCGATCCGGCCGGAGCCGGTGATGTCGGCCGGGATGATGCCGGCGTTGGACGCGCCCGGCGAGGCGATGCCCGGGCAGTTCGGCCCGATGATCCGGGTCCGCTCGCCCTGCGAGACGTTGTACGCCCAGAACGACGCGGTGTCGTGCACCGGGACGCCCTCGGTGATCACGACGGCCAGATCGATCGCGGCGTCGATCGCCTCGACCACGGCGGCCTTGGTGAACTGCGGCGGCACGAAGATGACGGTGACGTCGGCACCGGTCTCGGCCATGGCGTCCGCGACCGACGCGAAGACCGGCAGCTCGGTGCCGTCGAAGTCGACGGTCTGGCCCGCCTTACGCGGGTTGACGCCACCGACGACGTTGGTGCCGGCGGCGAGCATCCGCCGGGTGTGCTTGGAGCCCTCGGAGCCGGTCATCCCCTGGACGATGACCTTCGAGTCCTTGGTCAGCCAGATAGCCATGATCAGACCCCCGCAGCTGCCAGCTCAGCGGCCCGCTCGGCCGCACCGTCCATGGTGTCCACCCGCTGCACGAGCGGGTTGTTCGCGCCGTCCAGGATCGCCCGGCCAGCCTCGGCGTTGTTGCCGTCGAGACGGACGACGAGCGGCTTGGTGACCTGCTCGCCGCGCTGCTCGAGCAGGGCCAGCGCCTGGATGATGCCGTTGGCGACCTCGTCGCAGGCGGTGATGCCGCCGAAGACGTTGACGAAGACGCTCTTCACGGCCGGGTCGGAGAGCACGATCTCCAGCCCGTTCGCCATCACCGCGGCGCTCGCGCCGCCGCCGATGTCGAGGAAGTTGGCCGGCTTGACGTTGCCGTGCCGCTCACCGGCGTACGCGACCACGTCGAGGGTCGACATGACCAGACCCGCGCCGTTGCCGATGATGCCGACCTCGCCGTCGAGCTTGACGTAGTTGAGATCCTTGGCCTTGGCGGCCTGCTCCAGCGGGTCCACAGCGGCCTGGTCGACGAGCGCCTCGTGGTCCGGGTGCCGGAACGCCGCGTTCTCGTCCAGGCTGATCTTGGCGTCGAGCAGCAGCATCCGGCCGTCGCCGTTCTTGGCGAGCGGGTTGACCTCGACCAGGGTGGCGTCCTCGGCGACGAACGCCTGCCACAGGCCGACGGCGATCTCGACCACCTGGTCGGCGACCTCGGCCGGGAAGCCGGCGGCGGTCACGATCTCGCGGGCCTTGGCCTCGTCCACGCCCTTGACGGCGTCGATCGGGGCCTTCACGACCTTGTCGGGGGTCTCGGCGGCGACCTGCTCGATGTCCATGCCGCCGGCGACGCTGGCGATGCAGAGGAAGGTGCGGTTCGCCCGGTCGAGCAGGTACGAGAAGTAGTACTCCTCGGCCACGTCCGCGGTCACCGTGATCATGACCTTGTGGACGGTGTGACCCTTGATGTCCATGCCGAGGATGTCGGTGGCCCGGGCCACCGCCTCATCCGGGCCCTCGGCCAGCTTGACGCCGCCGGCCTTACCTCGGCCGCCGACCTTTACCTGCGCCTTGACGACCACCCGGCCGCCAAGGCGTTCGGCGATCGCGCGGGCCTCTTCCGGGGTAGTGGCGACGCCGCCGGCCAGCACGGGCAAGCCGTGCCGCTCGAACAGGTCCCGCCCCTGGTACTCGTACAGGTCCACGATTGCGCGTCCCGTCCCGTCTCCGCGGCGCGCCGTCGCGCCGCCACCAGCGTTCAGAAAACAGTTTGACGCCTGTCATCAGTTGAAACAGGCCATTGGCGGCAGCCTAGCGAGGTGGGCACGGCCGGCAACCGAGCGGGTGCGCGGTGTGCGGTAATGCACAGAGGCGATCGGGGCACGACCGGTTCTGGCCAGGCCAGGGCGGGTGTCAGCCGTCCGGGCGATGTTGGCGGGGGTGCGTAACCCGGCCGTGGGGTCGTCGTTGAGTCAGGTGTCGGAGCGCTGCACAGCGCGATGACGGGAGACGGCCGATGCCCTGTCGGTCGAGGGGTGGCGGCGGGGCATCGTGCATAGAGGGGCCGGACGTGTGAGGGGTGCGTCCGGCCCCTCCCCCGTGCCCGGATTCAGCGTTTCCGCTCAGGAGACCGGCTGCGCCACGTTCTCGCGGACCCACTCGACGATCGCCTGGGTGGTGGCGCCCGGCGTGAAGATCTTCGCGACGCCCAGCTTCTCCAACTCCGGGATGTCGCCGTTCGGGATGATGCCGCCACCGAAGACGACGATGTCCCGCGCGTCGCGCTCGGTGAGCAACTCCACCACCCGGCGGAACAGCGTCATGTGCGCGCCGGAGAGCACGGAGAGTCCTACCGCGTCGGCATCCTCCTGGATGGCCGTCTCCACGATCTGCTCGGGCGTCTGGTGCAGGCCGGTGTAGACGACCTCCATCCCGGCGTCCCGCAGGGCCCGGGCGACGACCTTCGCACCGCGGTCGTGGCCGTCCAGACCTGGCTTGGCGACGACGACCCGAATTCGAGAGCTCATCAGCGCACACCTTTCACCGGCTCGACGGCCTTCACCTGAACGAACGGTAACCCGCCCGGCCGGGGCCGGGAAATCCGGGCCGGAAACACGTCCGTCATCCCGGCGACCTCGGACGGGCCCGGCGGCACACGCCCTCGCCCGGCCGCGGCGTCAAGCCGGACTACTCCGCCGGATCGGTCACGCTCGGCGACGAACGGGTGGTTACGGGGGCACCGTTCGACGGCACGATGCGTGACAATCACGGACGCAAACGGACAAGTCGACACGCCAATTCGACGGTCTGGCTTGTGACTCGCCTGGCGGTTGGCTAACGTGTCCACGGTTGTCATCAGGTCCATGGACGGGTGACGACGCGGTCGGCAGACGTTCATCTGAGCTTCACGGACGTCCACCGGTCGCCTCGGAACCCCGACAACGGAGGGTGTGCGTGCGCCAGCGCCTGTCGTCTGAGCCCGATCGATATCGCGGCCGCCGCCGCGTACCCACCCCCCCGCGTAGCCGTTACGCGGCGGTCGTCACCACCGCGTTCGTCGGCGCGGGCATCGTCGCGCTGGGCGCGTCGGCCCTACCGGACGCCAAGGACGTCAGCCCGTCGGTGCTCGACGAGCTCAAGCAGGCGTCGGTCACCAGCCAGGACGCGGCGGCCCGCGCGGACAACGCGGACCGGGCCTCCCGGGACAGCCGCGGCAAGGAAGCGGCCGAGCCCGATGTCTGGATGCTGCCGCTGCAGGGCTACGACTTCAACTCGCCGTACGGGATGCGGTGGGGCAAGCTGCACACCGGTGTCGACCTGGTCGTCCCCGAGGGCACTCCCTACGTCGCCGTCCACGACGGGCTGGTCACCAAGGCCGGCTGGTTCGGCGGCTACGGCTACGCCGTGATCGTGCAGCACGCCGACGGCAGCGAGGCCATCTACGGCCACTCCTCCGCGCTCAGCGTCAAGGAGGGCCAGCAGGTCAAGGCGGGTGACCAGCTCGGCCTGGTGGGCCAGACCGGTCACGCCTACGGCACCCACCTGCACCTCGAAATCCATGTCAAGGGCGCAACGATCGACCCCGTTCCGTACCTCCAGGAGCGCGGAGTGGACATCAAGCTGCAAGTCGAGGCAATCTACAGCGATGCAGCCGCGTCCTGACGCTGCGTACTGACCGTTGACCGCCCGGATCTGTCGATCCGGGCGGTTCTGCGTGTGCTGATGTTCCCTGGGTCACAGCGCCAACTGTGACCCAGCACACGGGGCACATGATCATTTTTCCGGACGTGGGGCTAAAGAGCGTCTCATAACGGGCGGGCTCGCCTAGGGTCCGCGCGTCGGACGGCCGGACCACGCGGTCATCCCACTCGGCCCGGCACCAGTATTTCGAGGTCAAGTGCCCCTCGACTGTGAAGGTCCGCCGTGCCGGAAGACAGCCCCGTCCAGAACGAGAACACCCCCGACACCACCGGTGAGCAGCCTCGGCGCGCCCGCCGGCGGAACCGCCTCATCGTGCTCGGCGCGGCCGGCCTGGTCGCCCTCGGCCTGGGCGGGGTCGCCGTCGCCACCACCGGACCCGACCGGCCCGCGCCGACCGCCGTCTCCCTCGACGCGCAGTCCCGGGCCGAGGCCGCCAGCCGGGCCGACCGTTCGGCCCGCGAGTCGAGCGCGCCCGCCTCCCCGTCGGCCAGCCCGACCGCGAGCCCCTCGGCCGTCGCCGCCAGCCCGTCGCCGACGAAGACGGCCGTCGCCAAGCCGAAGCCGAAGCCAAAGCCGAAGAAGACCACCAGGCCGACGGCCGCCTGGGTCAATCCGATGCCCGGGGCCGAGGTCACCTCCTGCTACGGCCAGCGCTGGGGCACCCTGCACGCCGGGATCGACCTGGCGCTGCCCTCGGGCACCCCCATCCACGCCGCGGCGGCCGGCACTGTCACCCAGGCCGGTGACGCCGCCGACGGGTACGGCAACTCGGTCTTCATCGACCACGGCAACGGCTACCTGACCCACTACGCCCACCAGAGCCGCATCGCCGTCACCGTCGGCCAGAAGGTCAAGGCGGGCCAGGTCATCGGTTACGAGGGCGCCACCGGCGACGCCACCGGCCCGCACCTGCACTTCGAGGTGCACCAGGGCATGTGGAACCAGATCGACCCCGCCCCGTTCATGCGCGCCCGAGGCGTAGACCTGGGCTGCTGACCCCGTACCTGCGCCGATCTTGCACTTTCTGCGGCGACATGAAGGGCAGAAGCCCTCATGTCGACAACCGAAAGTGCAAGATCGGCGCGGGAGTGGAGCGCGCGCGGGGGGCGCGCGCGGGGGGCGCGCGGGGGTTAGAGCTTGTCTACGGGGGCGTGGCGCAGGACCAGCCACATGGTCTGGTCGCCGAAGTCGATCTGCGCTCGGGCGCCTGGGCCGTGCCCCTCGACGGCCAGCACCCGGCCCAGGCCGTAGCGCTGGTGGTTGACCCGGTCGCCGGCCGCCACCTTCGGCCCCTGCGGCAGCTCGCTGGCCGTGGTCAGGCGACTGCCGTCCACGCCGAGCCGCTGGGCGAGCTGAGCCGCCTTGGGCGTACCCCCGGTGAAGGTGCCGCGCCCGCCGGGCGCGCGGTCCGCGCGGCCACCGACGCCGCCGCCTCCGCCAGCCCACGAGGTGTACGACCCCTCGGTGCGCTCCCAGCGCACCAGCTCCGGCGGCAACTCCTCCAGGAAGCGTGACGGCGGGTTGTAGGACGGCTGCCCCCACGCCGAGCGGGTGACCGCACGGGACAGGTAGAGCCGCTGACGGGCACGGGTGATCCCCACGTACGCCAGTCGGCGCTCCTCCTCCAACTCGCGGGTGTCGCCCAGCGAGCGCAGGTGCGGGAAGACGCCGTCCTCCAGACCGGTCAGGAAGACCACCGGGAATTCCAGGCCCTTGGCGGTGTGCAACGTCATCAGGGTGACCACGCCCTGGTGGTCGGGGTCGTCGGAGGGAATCTGGTCGGCGTCGGCCACGAGCGCCACCTGCTCCAGGAAGCCGGCCAGGGTGGCCCGGTCCCCCTCCTCGCCCAGGGCCTCGATCCGCTCGGTGTACTCCCGGGCGACGCTGACCAGCTCCTGGAGGTTGTCCACCCGACCGGCGTCCTGCGGGTCGAGGCTCTCCTCCAGCTCGGTGAGGTAACCCGAGCGGGTGAGCAGGGCCTCCAGCACCTCCTCCGGGGTGCCGGTCTCGGCCAGCTCCCGTGCGCCGTCGAGCAGCGCCACGAAGTCGGCGATGCCGTTGGCCGCCCGGCTGGAGATGCCCGGTGCCTCCCGGGCCCGGCGCAACGCCGCGCCGAACGAGATCCGGTCCCGGCTGGAGAGCGCCTCGACGCAGGCCTCGGCGCGGTCGCCGATGCCCCGCCGGGGGGTGTTGAGGACCCGCCGCAGGCTCACCGTGTCGTCGTCGTTGACCACCGAGCGCAGGTACGCCAGCGCGTCCCGGACCTCCTTGCGCTCGTAGAAGCGCACCCCGCCGACCACCTTGTACGGCAGGCCGGCGCGGATGAACACCTCCTCGAAGACGCGGGACTGGGCGTTGGTGCGGTAGAAGACGGCGACGTCACCGGGACGGGTCTCGTCGGCGTCGACGAGGCGGTCGATCTCCCGACCCACCCAGTCGGCCTCGGAGTGCTCGGTGTCCGCCACGTACCCGACGATCCGCTCGCCGTCGCCGGCCTCGCTCCACAGCCGCTTCGGCTTGCGGGACGTGTTGCGGTCGATCACCGCGTTGGCCGCGTTGAGGATGGTCTGCGTGGAGCGGTAGTTCTGTTCCAGCAGGATCGTCCGCGCGTCGCTGAAGTCCCGCTCGAACTCCAGGATGTTGCGGATCGTCGCGCCCCGGAACGCGTAGATCGACTGGTCGGCGTCACCGACCACGCACAGCTCGGCCGGCGCCAACCCGTCGGTGCCGGAGACCAGCTCCTTGATCAGGATGTACTGGGCATGGTTGGTGTCCTGGTATTCGTCGACGAGCACGTGCCGGAACCGCCGCCGGTAGCTCTCGGCCACGTGCGGGTGGGACTGGAGCAGGTGCACCGTCGTCATGATCAGGTCGTCGAAGTCCAGCGCGTGCGCCTCGCGCAGCCGGCGCTGGTAGAGCGTGTACGCCTCGGCGAGCGCCCGCTCGTTGGGCCCGCTGGCCCGCGCGGCGAACTGCTCCGGGTCGACCAGCTCGTTCTTGAGGTTGGAGACCTGGGCGGCCAGCCCACGCGCCGGGTAGCGCTTGGGGTCGAGATCCAACTCCCGGGCGACCAACTGCATCAGGCGCCGGGAGTCGTCCGCGTCGTAGATCGAGAACGTCGACTTGAGGCCGGCGTGCTCGTGCTCGGCGCGCAGGATGCGGACGCACGCGGAGTGGAACGTCGACACCCACATCAGCCGGGCCCGTGGCCCGACCAGCGCGGCGACGCGCTCCTTCATCTCGCCCGCCGCCTTGTTGGTGAACGTGATGGCGATGATCTCGCCGGGGTGGACGTCCCGTGCGGCGAGCAGGTAGGCGATCCGGTGGGTGAGCACCCGGGTCTTGCCGGAACCGGCGCCGGCCACGATCAGCAACGGGGAGCCGGCGTGGCTGACCGCGTCGCGCTGCGGCCCGTTCAACCCGTCGAGCAGTTGCCCCGGATCGAGGCGGGCGGAGGCCGACCCGGGCCGGTGCGGACGGGCCGGCGCGGACTCCGGCGCGGGCGGGGACGCGGGAATGTCGAAGAGAGGATGCATCGCGCGACAAGTCTATGCCGCCAGCCGGACACTTCCCGAGCGGTGCGGGGCCCGTCCGCCAGCCGGGCACGGCGTCACGAACCGCGTCGAATCCTTGCGCGCCGGCCATCCGCGTGGGCATACTCGACGGCGTGATCGGAGCGCGCTACTACTTTTACTACGGCACCGGGAGTCCGGCTGCCGTAGGTCGCGCCTGATCGATCAGACCTGCGAAACGCCCCGGGCTCCTGGAGTCCGGGGCTTTTTCGTCCCGGGTTGCGGGCACGGGGCACCAGAGCGCGAGAGGTACCCGATGATGACAGACGTGGTGGAGCAGAACGGCGGCCCGGCACGGCCGGACCCGGCACAGGCCCCGGTCGACGGGAGCGTGTCGGAGGCGGGCCCTCCGGTGGAGTCCGGCGAACCGGCCGACGCGCGGACCGGCACCGTGGAGCCGACCGCCGCCGCGCGGATCGTGCAGATCAGGGAGCGGATCGACGAGATCGACCACGCCCTGATCACGCTCTGGCAGGAGCGGGCCGCGCTGTCGCGGGAGGTCGGCGCGACCCGGATGGCCTCCGGCGGCACGCGGCTGGTGCTCTCCCGGGAACGGGACATCCTGGAACGCTTCCGGCTCGCGCTCGGCGCCGACGGTACGCAACTGGCGCTGTTGCTGCTGCGAGCGGGCCGCGGGCCGCTCTGAGGGCGCTGCTCGGCGAGCCTGGGCAGACGAAACCGCCTGCCGTCGTCGTGGTGACGTCGGCAGGCGGTTCCGGTGAATCACGCCTCGTGGGTGGCGACGATCTCGCGTCGCTCCGCGAAGTGGCAGGCGCTCGGGTGGTCCGAGTCGCGGCGGATCTCCAGCAGCGGGACCTGCTCGGCGCAGACATCCTGCGCCTTCCAGCAGCGGGTCCGGAACCGGCAGCCCGAGGGCGGGCTGATCGGCGACGGCACGTCACCCGTGAGCCGGATGATCGTCTTGTTGTTCCGCTGGGTCGGGTCCGGCACCGGCACCGCCGAGAGCAGCGCCTGGGTGTACGGGTGGGTCGGCCGCTCGTAGATCTCGTCCTCGGTGCCGATCTCGACGATCTTGCCGAGGTACATCACCGCCACACGGTCCGACAGGTGGCGGACCACCGACAGGTCGTGGGCGATGAAGATGTACGACAGGCCCAGCTCACCCTGCAGCTTCTCCAGCAGGTTCATCACCTGGGCCTGGATGGAGACGTCAAGCGCCGAGACGGGCTCGTCGCAGACGATCACCTCGGGCCGCAGCGCGAGCGCCCGGGCGATCCCGATGCGCTGCCGCTGACCGCCGGAGAACTGGTGCGGGTACCGGTTGATGTGCTCCGGGTTCAGCCCGACCAGGTCGAGCAGCTCGCGGACCTTGGCCCGGCGGCTGCCCCGGGGCGCCACCTCCGGGTGGATCTCGAACGGCTCACCGATCAGGTCGCCGACCGTCATCCGCGGGTTCAGCGAGGTGTACGGGTCCTGCATGACCAGCTGGATCTGCCGACGCAGCCGGCGCAGCGCCCCACCGGAGAGCTTGGAGATGTCCTGGCCCTTGTAGACCACGCTGCCGGCGGTCGGCTTCTCCAGGTTCATCAGAACCCGGGCGAGGGTCGACTTGCCACAGCCGGACTCGCCGACGACACCGAGCGTCTCGCCGGCCCGCAGACCGAACGAGACCCCGTCGACGGCCTTGACCTGACCGACGGTCTTCTTGAACACCACACCCTGGGTGACGGGGTAGTGCTTGACCAGGTCACGGACCTCGAGGATGTTCTCAGACACGGTTCACCAGCTCCTCGGCGAAGTGGCAGGCGCTGGCCCGGGCGTGGCCCACCTGAAGCAGCGGGGGGACCTTCTCCCGGCACACCGGCTGAGCCATGGGGCAGCGCGGGTTGAACGGGCAGCCCGGCGGGATGTTCATCAGGTTCGGCGGGAGGCCCTTGATCGTCCGGAGCTGCTGCCCCTTCTCGTCGAGACGCGGGATCGAGTCGATCAGACCCAGCGTGTACGGGTGCGCCGGCTTGGCGTACAGGTCGTACACGTCGGCTTCCTCGACGATGCGGCCCGCGTACATGACGGCGATCCGGTCCGCGACGTCGGCGACCACGCCGAGGTCGTGGGTGATCAGGATCATGCCCATCTGCCGCTCACGCTGAAGCTCCGCGAGCAGGTCCATGATCTGGGCCTGCACGGTCACGTCGAGCGCGGTGGTCGGCTCGTCAGCGATCAGCACCTCGGGGTCGAGCGCCAGCGACATCGCGATCATCGCGCGCTGCCGCATACCACCGGAGAACTGGTGCGGATAGTTGTTGAACCGGCCCTTGGCGTTCGGGATCTTGACCTGGTCGAGCATTTCGATCGCGCGCTTCTTGGCCTCGGCGCGACCCATGCCCCGCCGGACCCGGAACTGCTCGGCGATCTGGAACCCGACGGTGAAGACCGGGTTCAGGGCGGAGAGCGCGTCCTGGAAGATCATCGCGATGCCCTCGCCGCGGATGCGGCGGCGCTCCTCGCTGGCCATGCGGAGCATGTCCTTGCCGTGGAAGCGGACCTGCCCACCGGTGACGAAGCCGGGGGGCATGTCGAGGATGCCCATGATGGTCTGCGCCGTGACGCTCTTGCCGGAGCCGGACTCGCCGAGCACGGCGAGGGTCTCCCCCGCGTCGACGTGGTAGGTGACCCCGTTGATGACCTTTGCGACGCCGTCCCGGGTACGGAACTCCACCCGCAGGTCGTCGACCTCGAGCAGCCGGCCGGAGGGACGTCCGGACCCGCCGGATCCCGGCGCGGACTGCTCGGACACGAGAATGTCGGACACTGGATCTCCCCTAGCGGAGTTTCGGATCGAGGGCCTCGCGGACCGCCTCACCGAGCATCACGAAGCTCAGCACTGCGGCGACGAGGAAGGCGGCGGGGAAGAACACCAGCCCCGGCGCGACCCGGATGAAATCCTTGCCGTCGCTGATCATGATGCCCCAGGACACCACCGGCGACTTCAGGCCGACACCCAGGAACGACAGGGTGGCCTCGGCGCCGATGAACGAGCCGACCATGATCGTGCCGTAGACCAGCAGCGGGGCCAGGCAGTTCGGCAGCAGGTGCTTGAGGATGATCCGACCGCTACCGGCACCGAGCGCGCGGGCCGCGACGATGTAGTCGGCCTCCTTGGTGGAGAGCACCGAGGAGCGCATCAGCCGCATCACGACCGGCCAGCTCAGCACGATCAGCGAGATGGTCACCAGGCCCATGATCTCGGCCTTGCTGTTGGTGGCGCCCGAACCGTTGAACGTGGTCAGGATGACGATCGCGCCGAGCACGAACGGAATACCGAAGAACACGTCGGCGATCCGGCTGAGCAGCGTGTCGACCCAACCACCGAGGTAGCCGGAGATGATGCCCATGGTGCCGCCGACCAGCAGGGTGCCGATCACGGAGAGCACAGCCACCACGACGGAGGCGCGCGCGCCGTAGATGACGCGGGCGTAGACGTCCCGGCCCTGCAGGTCGTACCCGAACCAGGCGTCCCCGGACGCCTTGTTGAGGCTGCGCGACAGGGAGCCGTTGACCGCGTCGCCCGGGGCGAACAGCGACGGGAAGGCCGCCATCAACAGGAAGATGACGATGACCGTCGCGGAGATCCAGAACAGCGGCTTACGGCGCAGGTCGCGCCAGGCGTCACCGAGCAGACCGCGCGGCTTCTCGTTGCTCTGGGGCCCCGGAGCGGCCGGCGTGTCGATTGCCTGCGGGGTAGGGGTGCTGACGATCGATGCGGTGCTTGGGTCACTCATAACGGATCCTCGGGTCCAGGGCGGCGTAGAGCAGGTCGACCAACAGGTTCATCAACAGATAGACGACCACCAGTACGACCACGATGCCGACCACCGTAGCGCTTTCCTTGGTGATGATCGCGCGGTAGACCTCGCGGCCGATTCCGTTGATGCCGAAGATGCCCTCGGTGACGATCGCGCCGCCCATCAGCGCGCCAAGGTCGGTGCCGAGCAGGGTGACCACCGGAATGAGCGAGTTGCGCAGCAGGTGCACACCGACGACCCGGCGCATCGGCAGGCCCTTGGCGATGGCGGTGCGCACGTAGTCCGCGCGGCGGTTCTCCGCAATGCTCGTGCGGGCCACCCGGGCGATGTACGCCACTGACGCGCTACCGAGCACGAAGCCCGGGACGATCAGTTCGGAGAACCGCATCTCGGACGAGACCGTCGGGTGGACGATCTTCCACTGCACGCCCAGCAGCCACTGCAGCACGAAGCCGACGACGAACACCGGCAGCGCGAGCAGGAAGAGGGTCGAGACCAGGACCAGGTTGTCCAGGAAGCCGTTGCGGCGCAGGCCGGTCAGGATGCCGGCGCCGAGGCCGATGACGGCCTCGATGGCGAGCGCGACCAGGGCCAGCTTCAACGTGTTCGGGTACGCCGTGGCGATGATGTCGCCGATCTCGCGCTGCGAGAACGTCTGCCCGAAGTCGCCCTGAAGGAGGTTCTTCATGTAGTTGCCGTACTGCACGAAGACGTTCTGGTCCAGGTGGTACTTCTCGGTCATGTACGCGACGTACTGATCCGGGCAGCGGCGCTCGCCGCACTTGCCGGCGAACGGGTCGCCCGGGACCGACCAGACGAGCCAGTAGATCAGGAAAGTCGAGCCGATGAAGACCGGCACGAGTTGGAGCAGCCGTCTCAACAGATAACGGCCCATGGGGTGGTCCTCCAGACAGGGGGCGCGTCGGACGGCCGACACGGTGGTGACAACGTGGCGAGTGGAATGTTGTAGCACCCACTCGCGGAACGGCCCCGGGTCGGGCTCACCGGATGTGGCGAGCCCGACCCGGGGTCAGACCGTACGGATCAGAGCTCGACCGAGGTGATGTCGAGTTCGCCGACGTTGTTCAGCTCGAGCTTCTTGATCTTCTCCGAGTGGCCGGACTGCTGGCCGTAGAAGTAGATCGGGATGCTCGGGACGTCCTGGTCGACAACCTCGACGGCCTTGGCGAACGCCTCGTGCGAGGCCTCCAGGCTCGGCGCGGCGCTGGCTTCCTTGGCCAGGGTGTCGACCTGCGGGTTGCTGTACAGGCCGTCGTTGGAGGAGCCACCCTTGACGAAGAGCGGGTTGACCCAGTTCTCCACGTCCGGGTAGTCCTGCTGCCAGGCGGCACGGTACGGGCCGGTCATCTTGTGCGCGTTGATGTTCTGCCGGAAGACCGCGAAGGTCGGGACGCCCTCGGCGCGGGCGTTGATGCCGAGGTTGGTCTTGACCTGCTGCGCAACGGCGTCCATCCAGTCCTTGTGGCTGGAGTCGGCGTTGTAGTAGAAGACCATCTCACCGGTGAAGCCGCCGGCCTCGGTCAGCAGCTGCTTGGCCGTGGTCGGGTCGAACTTGCAGGCGGTGCAGTTGCCCGGCTTGGCGCCCGGGGTCAGCGGGTTCGCCCAGCTGTCGGCCGGCTTGCGGGTACCGAAGAAGATCTTGTCCGAGATCTCCTGCCGGTTGATCGACAGCGACACCGCGCGACGCAGCTTCGGGTTCTGGAAGCGCTTGTCGTAGATCGGGAACGCGATGAACGCGGTCGACGGGGTGACCGTGTTCAGGCCCCGCTCGCCGAGGTCGGCCTTCCACTTGTCGCCGGCGAGCGCCGAGGTGGGGACAACCTCCATGAAGTCGAGGTTGTTGCTCAGCAGGTCGGCGTACGCGGCCGTCTCGTCCTGGTACAGCTTGACGTCGACGTCCTTGATCTTCATCTTGTCACGCAGGTTGTAGTCGTCGAAGCGCGTGAGCTTGATGACGACGTTGTCCTGCCACGAGACGAACTTGACCGGGCCGTTACCGATCGGCTTCTTACCGAAGTCCTCGGGCTTCATGGTGAAGAAGGCGTCCGGCAGCGGCATGAAGGCGCTGTAGCCGAGCTTGGTCGGGAAGACCGCGGTCGGCGCGGCGAGGGTGACCTCGAAGGTCTGGTCGTCGATGACCTTCAGGCCGGAGAGCTCCTTGGCCGACGGGGTCGGGGCCTTCTGCGGGCCGTCCGCACCGTCCGGGTCCTCGGTGTAGGTCTTGTCGAAGCCCGCGATGTCCGCGAAGAAGGAGCCGTTCTGCGCGCCGTTCGGCGAGTACGCGGCCCAGTTCCAGGCGTCGACGAAGTTCTTCGCCTTCACCTCGGTACCGTCGTGGAACTTGGTACCCTTCTTGATCTTGATCGTGAAGACCTTGGAGTCCTTGGTGTCGATGGACTCGGCCAGCGCGTTGCGCGGGGCCCCACCGTCGTTCGGGTACTCGACCAGGCCGGTGAACAGCCAGTCGATGACCTTGCCACCGCCGGTCTCCGTGGTGTTCGACGGAACCAGCGGGTTCTCCGGCTGGACGCCGTGGATGACGATCGCGCCATCCTTGCTGGCGGCGGCGTCGCCGTCGCCGTCACCGCTCGAGCAACCGCTCGCGACAAGCGCGGCGGCCGCGCTGAGCGCGATCGCGCTCGTCGCCCGCTTCGAGACTCTCATTCCGAGGGGCCTCCTCTTTCTAACCTGGTCCGTCGTGGGTTTCACGCACGTTTGGGGGTGACACCGCCCGGCTACCTCGGGGCGGAGGTCGCCGGGACCACAGGGAAGTTGGGAGACACCCCTGATGTTCCGATCCGCCGGGCTCCCCACCCGACGGGGCACGACCCTACGCAGGCGTCGCGACCACGAACCCGCCGGGAAGCAACGGAGATCATGGTCGTGGGCCGTACGGAGTGCCACACACCGAGGGTGAGGTGCTGCCACTGTGACACCCACCGGCCTCTTCCGTGAAGGTGCCGTTATCAAGCCGTTAGTTGCCCGCCACGTAGCCGATATTTGAAAAATGATCATAAAACGGTCGGTGTGCAGCTCCCCGGCTTCAACGCCCCGACCTGCTGAGAGACCCGTGCGGCGCTCAGATCGGGTCTCTGTGAGTCACCCCGCACCCGGGGCCGTCGATCGGTGACCGCTCGCGCACTCAGTGTTCTTTACCCGTCCGGATGATGCCCTCGTCCGCTACACGGGCACCAGCGCCGACTGGGTGGACGAGTGCGCCGCGGACGGACTTCTGACCACTGCCCAGTGCCGGAACGACATCGGCCCCGGCACCGCTCGCGCGGTTCCGGGGCCGATGGTGGGGCGAGATGGATCAGGCGGTGAAGCGGACCTTACGGCGACGCACCACCAGGACGGCCACCGCGCCCGCGGCGAGCAGCAGCAGACCCGCGGTCGCCGCCGCCGCGATCGGCGAACCGGTCAGCGGCAGGCCGCCACCGTTGCTCGCCGGCGAGGTGGACGGGGCCGGGCTGGCCGGCTGCGCCGAGTCCGACGGCGTGGCCGACGGGGTGGTCGGCGACGGCGACGCGCTCGGGGTCGCCGACGGGGTGGCCGGCGGCGTCGTGGGGACGGCGGTGAAGGTGGCCGAAACCCGGGTGGTGACGGTGGCGCCGGTGCTGCCACCGAGGATGAGCTTCTGCGCCTTCTTGGCACCGGTGAACAGGAACACCCGGCCGAAGGAGACCGAGTCCTGCGCGGTCAGGGTCACGTTGACCGTGCCGGCGGCCTCGGCGGCCAGCCAGAACTGCCCGTTGTTGGTGGTCGTGGTGACCGGCTTGCCCTCGGCGTCGACGGCGGTGCCGCCGGTGACCGCGACGGTGATGGCGCCCGCCGGGCCCCGCACCGTGAACGGGCCGGCCTTGCCGCCGACCGTCGCGGTGGCGCTGGCCGGGCTGACGGACAGCTCGGCACGCGGCTCGGGCTGGTCGGTGGCGTTCTTGATGAGGTAGTCACGGACCTTCGTGATCACCTCGTACTGGTTGCGCGGCTGCAGGTCCTTCTCCCAGGCGCCCAGCTCGATGCCGTCGCTGAAGTGCCAGATGGCGGTCTGGGTGCCGAAGTAGAGCAGGTTGTCGAGCTGCTTCTTACCGATCTTGGTCTCCACGCCGGCGGCGGCGAGGAGCTTGGTGGAGTCGGCGTTCGGGTAGCCGTGGGTGAGCACCCACTGCACCTTGCCGAGGTTCTTCACCTGGGACTCGTCCCAGGTGCCCTCCTCGTACTTGCCGTCGAGCTTCACGTTGGTGTGGTAGTCGATGCAGAACGCCGGCACCAGCTTGCCGTCGATCTTCAGGGCGAGCGCGGACGTGGTGCGCGTCTTGCCGTCGAGCTTGAGGGTGACCTCGCTGCCGTCGACCGCCTTGGCCACACCGGTGGCCGGAGCGGCTGCGGCGGCGCCTGCCACGCCGAACGCCAGGGCGCTGCCGGCGACAGCCGCCAGGGCTACCCGCGCCCAGCGTCGTCCTCGTTGTCCGAACATCAGAAGTGGTACCTCTTCCCCCAGGGGTGACCCGCGATTCGCGGGCACGCGCGTGAGCCGTCGTTTCCGCGGGATGCGACACCCACGCGCGGAAAACGGGACCGGGGCAGTATGGAACCACGATTGATCTTTTGTCAGCCCCGCCCGGCGGCATCCGTGGCATGTGCCCGAATTGCCGGGGCGGAGGAATTAATCACACGAGCCGACGGTCCGCCGCCCAGCGGGAAAGCTCGTACCGGTTGGACATCTGGAGCTTGCGCAGCACGTTCGACACGTGCGTCTCCACCGTCTTGATGGAGATGAACAACTCCTTGGCGATCTCCTTGTACGCGTACCCCCGGGCGAGCAGGCGCAGCACCTCCCGCTCACGGTTGGTGAGCTGATCCAACTCCGGGTCGGCGACCGGCGCGTCCGGCCGGGCCGCGAACGCGTCCAGCACGAACCCGGCCAGCCGAGGGCTGAACACGGCGTCGCCGTCGGCCACCCGGCGGATCGCGGCGGCCAACTCGTCCGGAGAGATGGTCTTGGTGACGTATCCCCGCGCGCCGGCCCGGATCAGCCCGATCACGTCCTCGGCCGCATCGGAGACGCTCAGGGCCAGGAACTTGACCTGCGGGTGGCTGCGCCGCATCGCCTCCAGCACCGCGCGGCCACCGCCGTCGGGCATGTGCACGTCGAGCAGCACCACGTCGGGCACCGTGACGGCGATCCGGGCGACCGCCTCGGCCACCGTGCTCGCCTCGCCCACCACCTCGACGTGCGCGCCCAGCTCGGCGCGTACCCCGGCGCGGAACATCGCGTGGTCGTCCACCAGGAAGACCCGCAGGCGTTCCGGGCGGCTCTGAACCGGTTGCTCCGTCGGCTGCTCGGCCATGGTCATTTGTTCCTCTCCGCCGCGGACGAGTCCCGGGAGATCGGCAGGATCAACCGGACCTCGGTCCCCTCCCCCGGGCCGGACCGGATCTCGGCCCGTCCGCCGTGCCGCTTCATCCGTCCGATGATCGAACCGCGTACGCCGTGCCGGTGGTCCTCCACCGTATCCGGATCGAAGCCCTTGCCCCGGTCCCGGACGAAGACACTTACCTGTTCCGGTTCCACCTCGGCGTAGAGCGACACGGTCTGCACGCCGGCGTGCCGTGCCGCGTTCACCAGCGCCTCCCGGGCGGCGGCGACCAGCGCGCCGACCTTCTCGTCGGTCTCGCGGTCACCCACCACCACCGCCTCCACGGTGATCGCGAACGTGTCCTCGACCTCGGCGGCAGCCTGCTCCAGGGCGGCCGCGAAGCGCTCGTTCGGCGAGGCCGTGGGCTTGTAGAGCCAGTTGCGCAGCGAGCGTTCCTGCCCCCGCGCCAGCCGCTGCACCGTCTTGACGTCGCCCGCGTTGCGCTGGATCAGCGCCAGGGTGTGCAGCACCTGGTCGTGCACCATCGCGGCCAGCTCGGCCCGCTCCTGCTCCCGGATCCGACCCTCACGCTCCGCGCGGAGCTGGTTGTACGTCCGCCAGAGCACCGGCGCGGCGACCACGCCGACCCCGGCCAACCCGACCAGCGCGAAGATCACCCCGTTGATCACCGCGTCGAAGTTCTGTGCCGGCGAGTAGACCGCCGCGACACCGATGATGCCGACCGCGACCAGCACCCCGCCGCCGATGAACCGGAGCACGAAGGCCCGCCGGTCGCTCTCCTCGACGACCGCCCCGAGCCACGGGACCGGCATCGTCTCGCCCCAACGCCGTCGCCGCTCGGGCGCCGACTGGTGCCAGATCACGCCCGCGCCGACCGCGATGATGGCCACCAGCCAGCCGGCGGTGCCCGCCGCGCCGACCGAGTCGAAGACCATCACCTGGATCAACAGGACGCCGAGCCCGATCGCGACGAACGGCAGGAGCTGGGCCACGTCCCGCCGGGGCGGCACGGCGGTGTCACCGGGCCGCAGCGGCACCACCGCCCAGAACGCCGCGTACAGCAGCAGGCCGAGCCCACTGAGCCCGAGCAGCACCATGAACGCGACGCGCACGCGCAGCACCGAGATGCCGAGGTGGTCGGCGATACCGGCGGCGACGCCAGCGGCCATCCGATGCTCGGGGGCCCGGTACAGGCGCGGAGGCGGGGTCACGGTGCTGATCGCAGGCTCCCTGGTCACGGTGGTGGGTTGGGTGCGGGTCGGTGAGTCCGATCGTCACACGCGGCGGTGTCCCCCGACCACGGGGACGCCCCCGACATTCCGGCCCCCGGGATCTCAGGGTGGCGTCAGGGTCGGGTCCTGAGGTCGTTCGGGCGAGGTGGGCAGCAGGATCGAGGCATGACCGAGGAAGCTGCCCCGCCGCCCCGCCCCGGGTCGGCACAGCCGGGCGGTTCAGTACCGCCCGCACCGCCCACGACACCCGCCGGTTGGGCCGAGCCGACCACGTTCGGCCCACCCGCCGCACCGCCGGCCGACGGCCGGGACGAGCCGCCGGGCGCCGGCTACGCGCCGGGCGCCGGCTTCGCGGCCGGCACCGGCTACGGCCCCGGCGCGGGTACGACCGGCACCGGCTACGGACCCGGCGGGGGTACGGGTACGCCTGGGGGGCCCGGCACGGCCGGTCCGTCCGGGGGGCCGCTGGGCGGCGCCGGCTTCACCTCGCGGTACGGGCTGGTCCGGCCCCGCGACGGCCGTTACCTCGCCGGGGTCTGCGCGGCGATCGGACGGGCCACCAACACCGACCCGGTGCTGTGGCGGGTACTCCTCGCGGTGCTCGGGTTCTTCGGCGGCATCGGCATCCTGGTGTACGTCGCCGCCTGGCTGATCATCCCCAACGAGGGCGACACGGCCTCTCCGGTGGAGTCCATGCTGGGGCGGGGCCGTTCCAGCATGTCCCCGGTAACCGTGATCATCCTGGGCATCCTGGTGGCCGCGAGCTTCGGCTACATCGTCACCGACGCCTTCCGCGCGGTCCTGCTCGGCGCGGCCATCCTGATCGGCGGCGCGCTGCTCCTCAACCGGGACAACCGTGGGCCACAGCCCTCAGGTGGACCGGTGCCGCCCTCCCCGGCGGGCACGCCACCCGGGCCGGTCCCGCCGGTCGCCTGGCCCGCTCCCGCGTACGGCACGGTGCCGCCCGGCGGTCCGCTGGCGACCGCGCCGCTGGCGGGTGACACCCTGTCGTACGCCGCCGCGCCGCAGAGCGCCTACCCGCCTGTCCAGGGCGGTCAGCCGCCCGCGACGGCGCAGCCGACCGTCGGCGCGCAGCCGGCCTCCCCGGCGGCGATGGTGTCCGGGGCAGGTCCGGTGTCCGCGCAGCCGGCCGCCTCGCAGGGCACCGGCTGGCCGGCCCCCGATCCCGGTTGGCCGGGCAGCGACACGCCCACCAGCGGCTGGCCGTCCGCGCCGGTGACCGCCGTACCCGCCGCCGGCCCGTCCACCCATCCCGGGGCGACGACGCCGGGCGGATACCGCCCTCCGTTCGCTCCACACGGCCCGTACGCCGCGCCGGCTCCGGCCGCCTACCCCCCGCCCAAGCCACCGAAGCCACCCAAGCGGCCCCGGGAGCGTTCGCCGCTCGGTCCGGTGACCTTCTCGCTGATCTTCCTGGCGCTCGGCGTGGTCGCCCTGCTCGACCTGTTGGACGTCTTCGACGTCGGCGCCTCGGCGTACTTCGCGGCCGCGTTGGCCACCATCGGGCTGGGACTGCTGGTCGGCACCTGGTTCGGCCGGGCGCGCTGGTTGATCGCGCTGGGGCTGGTGACGGCCGCCGCGTTGGGCACGGCGACCGTCGCCGAGTCGTACGACCGGATCCGGGGCGTGGACGGCGCGGTCACCTGGGCGCCCACCGACTACCGCGACCTCGCCGACCGGTACGAGAACAGCTTCGG
This sequence comes from Micromonospora sp. NPDC051543, assembly GCF_044454415.1. Taxonomy (NCBI): domain Bacteria; kingdom Bacillati; phylum Actinomycetota; class Actinomycetes; order Micromonosporales; family Micromonosporaceae; genus Micromonospora; species Micromonospora sp. NPDC051543. The sequence continues at coordinate 68,264 of NZ_JBITDT010000021.1, read as the reverse complement.
TGACGCCGTCCTCGACCTGCGCGGCATCGACTTCACGAAGCGGGACACCCAGGTGACCGTGGCGATCAACTTCGGACAGGCGACGGTGGTCGTACCGCCCAACGTGGACGTCACCACGGTGGCCGACGTCAACGCCGGTGACGCCAAGGTCTTCGGCAACCGTTCCGGCGGGATCGACGGCCGGCTGCGGGAGTCCACCGACCTGGGCGCGGACGGCCCCGGCGGCGGCAAGCTGCGCCTGTACATCCACGTCAATGCCGGCAACCTGGAGGTGACCCGGTGAAGGCTCACCGCACCGACCTGCTCTCGTTCGCTTTCGGGCTGGTGTTCCTGGCGCTGTCGGCCTGGTGGCTGCTCGCCCAGATCCTCGGACTCGCGCTGCCGCCGGTCGGCTGGTTCCTGGCCGGCGCGCTGATCCTGATCGGGGTCTTCGGTCTGGTCGGCGCGCTGCGCTCCGGCCGGTCCGCCCGCCCGGAGGCGATCGAGACCACCGGGCCGGGTGCGACGGCCTCCGCTGCGACGGTCGCGCCCGAGCCCGTCGCAGCCGAGCAGGGCACGCCGCGGACCGCCTCGTTCGAGCCGCCCGTGTACGAGCCGCCCGCGCCGACCATGTTCGAGTCCACGCCCGACCCTGCGCCCACGGCCGAGCTGCGCACGCCGGAGCCGCCCACGGCCGAGCTGCGGACACCGGACGCGTCGACGGCCGGCATGGTCCATCCCGCCTGGCTGGCTCACGCCCCGGCCGAGGCGGAGACCTCGCCCGTGACGGCGCGGGCCGCCGAGTCGACGCGGGTCGACCACCCGGTCACCCCGAACGGCGAGAACCGGTCGGCCGATCCGGCGGCCGAGAAGTCGGCCGATCCGGCGGGCGGCGACAAGGATCCGGCGGCCAGCGACGACCACGCCACCGGCGACGATCCGGCGGGCGCGGACGAGCGGGCGGCGCGGCGAGAGGATTCCTGACCCCGGCTGTCGTCCCGGGCCGGAGGGCTCGCCGGTGCGGCCGGGGCGGACAGGCGCATATGCTGGCCGGTGGAGATCTCGCCTCCGCCGGCCGGCCCGTCCCGCCATGGCGCCCCCGCCGCGATTCCCGTCTCTACCCCGTCAGGAGCCCGCCCGTCATGACGCAGTCCCCCGCCGTGCGTACCACCGGCCGGTCCGGTCCGGTCCGCATCGGCGAGCGCGCCGCCCGTACGCTCGTCTCCGAGCTGGCCCGGATGAACGACCCGAAGGTCGCCCTGCTGGTCGGCGCGACCCCGGAGTCCGCGGTGCTGGCCGCGGCGATCGAGGCGTTGCTCCCCGGCGACCGGCTCACCCTGGTGCCCGCCGAGTCGTCCACCGCCGCCGCGCTCCGTGAGCACGTCACCGCCCAGGGCCGATGGGTCGCCGACCGCGTACACGTGGTCGACGCGCTCGCCGACGCCGAGCCCGCGGCGGTGGTCGTCGCCGGTGAGGTCTTCGTCGGCACCGCCGAGGAGGCCCGTGCCGACATCCAGGGGTTGTCGAAGTACCTCATCGACGGCGCGGTACTGAGCGTCGCCACCACCGCGACGCCGGGCCGGACCACCGGTGCCGCCGGCGAGCTGGGCCGCCAGGACGCCCTGTACGGCGTCGGCAGCGACCTGGTGCTGCGCAACTCGCCGCCGGTACGGGTCCACCGACTGCGGTTCACGCCGGCCAGTCCGGCGGCGGCCGATCAGCTGGCCCCGGCGTACCGGCCGTCCAGCGTGCCGCTGACCAGGGGCATGCACATCGACTCCAACGGGGTGGCAGCGGCGGGCATCACGCTGGGTCTGGCGGCGCTGGCCCGGGTGGCGCGTCCGTCGTCCAAGCTGTGGCTGCTGCCGGCACTGGCGGCCGGCCCGGTCGCCGCGTTCTTCCGGGATCCGCAGCGGGACGTGCCGGAGGACCCGAACGCCGTGGTCGCCAGCGCGGACGGCAAGGTCCTGTCGGTGCAGCGGCTGTACGACGAGCGGTTCGGTGACGGCGAGTGGCTGCGCGTCGCGGTCTTCCTGTCCGTGCTGGACGTGCACGTCAACCGTGCCCCGGTCGCCGGCAAGGTGGTGGACTACTTCGTCGCCGACGGTGGTTTCGTCAACGCGATGAAGCCGGACGCCGAGCACAACGTCGCCGCGTACACGGTGCTGGACACCAGCCGCGGCACGGTGGTGGTCGCGCAGCGGACCGGCCTGATCGCCCGCCGCATCGTGCAGCGCGCGCCGATCGGCGCGCTGCTGGCCAAGGGCGAGCGGTTCGGGCTCATCCGGTTCGGCTCGCGGACCGACGTCTACCTGCCGGCGGACGCCGCGGAACCGCTGGTGGGGCCGGGCGACAAGGTGGTCGGCGGCGCCACGGTCATCGCCCGCTGGCGCTGAGACGAAGAACGGGGCGCCGCTGTCCGCGGCGCCCCGTTCTCGTACGTCGGGTCAGGCGGTACGACGCTGGCGCAGCCAGAGCACCGGCCCGCTGATCAGGTAGCCGACCACGATCAGGGCGAACGTGAGCCGGATGTCGACGAGCGCGCCGAGCACCGGGGCGAGCCAGAGCCACGGCGGCAGCTTCACCAGGCGCGCGAGCTTGGCGTACGGGAAGCTGGACACCATCGCGAAGGCGAGTAGCGCCACGCCGGCCACGAGCACGAAGCCGGGTACCGGCAGACCGATCGCCACGGTCACGGCGAGCACGGCGGCGGCCATCGTGGTGGGGACACCGCAGAAGAAGCGGCCGTCCTTCGGTGAGACGTTGAAGCGGGCCAGCCGGATCGCCGCGCACGCCGCGACCAGCGCACAGGCGACCGCAGCCGCGGCCGTCGACACGGAGCCGGCGAGCGAGGCGTAGACCACCACGGGCGCGGCGAGGCCGAACGAGCACATGTCGGCGAGCGAGTCCATCTGAGCGCCGAACGGGCTGGCGACGCCGAGCCGACGCGCCAACGCACCGTCCAGGCCGTCGAAGATGACGCAGGCGATCAGGCAGAGGGCGGCGATGCGCACCTCGCCCTGCATGGCCAGGAAGATCGCCAGCATGCCGAGCATCAGGCTGGACAGGGTGCAGGCGTTGACCACGGCGAACTTCATCCGGCGGGCCATCGTGCGCTCGCCGGGGAGCAGGGGGATCGACCCGGCGGTGGCCTCGTCGGTGTGCTGCGCCATCGGCAGCGCCGGGCTGACCGGCATGACCGCTTCGATGCCGGCGCGGCTGACGCCGGCAGGCCGGCTGAGCCGGTCCAGGCCGTAGCGACGGCGCTGGCGGTCGGCGTACCGGTGCTCGGGGAGTGTCAGGTCGGTGGTCCGCAGGTCACCGTCACGGCGGCCCACCCGGACCAGCAACACCTGGCGGGCGAACGTGCTGCTGCGGCGCAACTGGCCCGCCCAGCGACGCCCTGCGGGGCGCGGACTGTCAGTCGTACGACGCCGGCGCCAAAGGGCTCTCGGCACGTTTCCTCCATCACCGGATCGGCTTACCGCCCTCGGGGGGCGGGTGTCCGGCTGTCTCGTGCCGGACCTTACGTGGCCCGGCAGCCGTGTTGGCGGAGTACACCATCGCACAGGGGAACGGGGCTTGGCGATAGCTGCCGGCGGTACTTATCTGGTACAAACCGCGCGATCCGCTTGTTATTCCCCATCCCGGGCCTCATCGCCCGTTTCCTCCACCATTCCCGCCTCTGACTCTACCGGAGGGTAGCCAACTCGGCTCGCTGAGCCGAGTGCTATGCGGCCAGCTGTCCGATTGCCGAGGCAGCGATACCGGTCAGCGGCAGCTCAGCGGCCTCCGCGACGGTGAACCAGCCCGCTCGCGCGGTCGAGCCACCGGCGGACTCGGTCACCACGGCGTCGGTGGGCTCGTCCACCAGCACCCGATAGACGATCCGGACGCCGTGCCAGTCCAACGGACGGCCCTCCGGGCCGAGTGCGGCCGGGTTGTGCAGGTTGTCCACGCCGAGCAGCTCCACCACGCGGCCCACCTGACCGCCCTCCTCCACCAGTTCCCGGAGCAATCCGGTGGTCGGCTGCTCGCCGTGATCGGTGCCGCCGCCGGGCAGGTGCCACTTGCCGGCCCCGGGGTAGCCCTCGGCGATCTGGGTCAGCAGGATCCGCCCCGCCGGGTCGGTGACCAGCCCGTACGCCCCGAAGCGCAGCCGGCGATCCGGATGCGACGGCGCGGGCGGCTCGGTGGACGGGCACGCGTCGACGGGAAGCGGAACGGCGGGCAGGCCGAGCAGTTCGGCGCTGAACGGCGTCAACGGCAGCTCGGCCACGGCCTCGGGGTCGACCCAACGGGTCGCCACGCGACCGCCGGTGACCTCCGGCACACCGTCCAGTAGGGCGATGTCGAACAGCAGGCGGTCGGTGTGCACCGACGTACCGCCACCCGCGCCGGCGTTCACGTCCGCGACGACGGCCCGCAACCGACCCACCGACGCGGTCGAACCGGTCTCCTCGGTGAACGCGCGCACCACGGCCCGCTCCGGGTGCTCAGCGTGCGCGACGAGCCCTCCCGGCAGCGACCAGGCCCGCGCCCCGCTATCCCAGACAACCAGAAACCGCCCCAGATCCCCCAAGAGACCATAGGAACCAACCCGCCGCACCAGTTCCACCCGACCCACACCCACACCCACACCCACTCCCCTGCCCCCTGCCCCGTCCCCCGCAGCACCTGGTGATCATGAAGTTATCGCCGTCCATCTCGGCGTGTCCTGACAATAACTTCATGATCACCGCGAGGCGGGTGGGTGGGAGGGAGGGTGGGTGGGGGGAGGGGGGACCGGGGGGTCAGGTTAGTTGGGCTGCTTGGACTGCTTCGGCTGTCACCTCGGTTAGGCGGTCGGTTCCGAGGGCGCCCAGTTCCTCGCGGGCGAACCAACGGGCCTCGCAGGTGGAGCCGCCGACGTCGCCGATGATCAGAGGGTTGGGCTGGTCGACCACCACCCGGTAGAAGGCGCGTACGCCGTGCCAGTCGATGGGGTAACCCTCCGGGCCGAGCGAGGCGGCGTCGCGGTGGCTCGCCACACCGAGCAGTTCGACGAGGCGGCCGGCCTGGCCGGTCTCCTCCACCAGCTCCCGGATGAGCGCCGCGCCCGGCTGCTCGCCGTAGTCGGTGCCGCCGCCGGGCAGGTGCCAGCAACCGGCGCCCGGGTACCCGTCGGAGATGCGGGTGAGCAGCACCCGCCCGGCCGGGTCGGTGCACACCGCGTACGCGGCGAAGCGCTGCGCGCGGTGCAGCCCGTCCGGGCCGGGGACCGCGTAGAAGGAGGGGAACTCGGGGGCTTCCTCGGGCACCACGTCGGCCGAGGAGGCGGGAAGGCCGAGAGTGCGGGCGGTGAAGGAGCGCAGCGGCAACTGACGCGCCTCGTCCAGCGTGTACCACCGGGCCAGGTCGGTGGGGCGCTCGCCGGCCCGGTCGGCCAGCGTGCCGCCGCGCACCGCCACCCGGTAGATCAGGCGATCGGTGTGGATGGTGATGCCGCGATCGGGCAACGCCCGCATGTCGGCGAGCACGTCGGCCAGGCCGGAGACGGCGACCGAGAGGCCCGTCTCGGCGGCGGTCTCGCGGACCACCGTGTGGTGGGGGTCCTCGCCGTGGTCGACCGCCCCGCCGGGCAGGGACCAGGTGCCGGGTGTGCCGGAGCGCTCCGATGCGCGGACCAGCAACACTCGGCCGTCTGAATCAGCACAAACTGCGTATGCCGCGATCCTGCGAAGCGGCTCCAGCATGGTGGTCACGGGTCCAAATTCTCCCCGGGCCGCGTTACCGGAACGGAAAAGAGTCGGATTCCTGACTCCTGGCTTCCCGCTCAGGGATCGATCAGGGTAGGGATCCGGGCGGTCACCGAGGGCGGGCCGCACCTCGGCGCGGACCGTGGAGACATGACACCTACCGCCGCTCCCCAGGCCCCGTACAAGCAGCTCCGGCGACCCACCACCGACCGCATGGTGGCGGGGGTCGCCAGTGGCCTCGGCCGCTACTTCGACGTCGACCCCACCCTGATCCGCGTGGCCTTCGCGGTCACCGGCCTGCTCACCGGCGGGGTCGCGCTACTCGCGTACCCGATCATGTGGTTCCTGATGCCCGAGGAGCCCACCGGCGCGCCCGCCTGGCCGCACCCGGCGGGCGTCGCGCCGACCGCCGGGTCCGCGCCCGGCGGTCCACCGACGGGGTACGCCCCGACGCCGCCCTACCCGCCGACGACCCCGCCGGCCGCGTGAGGGCCGCTCACTCCCACTCGATGGTGCCCGGCGGCTTGCTGGTCACGTCCAGCACCACCCGGTTGACCTCGGCGACCTCGTTGGTGATCCGGGTGGAGATCCGGGCGACGACCTCGTAGGGCAGCCGGGACCAGTCGGCGGTCATCGCGTCCTCGCTGGAGACCGGGCGCAGCACCACGGGATGCCCGTAGCTGCGCCCGTCACCCTGCACCCCGACGCTACGCACGTCGGCGAGCAGCACCACGGGGAACTGCCAGACGCCCCGGTCCAGGCCGGCGGCCGTCAGCTCCTCGCGGGCGATCAGGTCGGCCTGACGCAGCAGGTCGAGACGCTCCCGGTCGACGGCGCCGATGATCCGGATGGCCAGACCGGGGCCGGGGAACGGGTGCCGCCAGACCATCGCCTCGGGCAGGCCGAGCTGGAGGCCGAGCGCCCGGACCTCGTCCTTGAAGAGCGTGCGCAGCGGCTCGACGAGCGCGAACTTCAGGTCCTCCGGCAGGCCGCCGACGTTGTGGTGACTCTTGATGTTGGCGGTGCCGGTACCGCCGCCGGACTCGACCACGTCCGGATAGAGGGTGCCCTGCACGAGGAACTCCACGTCACCGTGCGAGGCGATCTCCCGGGCGGCGGCCTCGAAGACCCGGATGAACTCCCGGCCGATGATCTTGCGCTTCTGCTCGGGGTCGGTCACCCCGGCGAGCGCGCCGAGGAACCGGTCCGCCGCGTCGACCACCTTGAGCTTGATGCCGGTGGCGGCGACGTAGTCCTTCTCGACCTGCTCGGCCTCACCGGCGCGCAGCAGGCCGTGGTCGACGAAGACGCAGGTGAGCTGGTCGCCGACCGCCCGGTGCACCAGCGCGGCGGCGACCGCCGAGTCCACCCCGCCGGAGAGGCCGCAGATGACCTCCTTGTCGCCGACCTGCGCCCGGATGCGGGCGACCTGCTCGTCGATGATGTTCTCGGGCGTCCAGGTCGGCTCGATGCCGGCGATGTCGTACAGGAAGCGGGTCAGCATCTCCTGGCCGTGCGCCGTGTGCCCGACCTCCGGGTGGAACTGCACGCCGGCGCGGCGGCCGGCGGTGTCCTCGAAGGCCGCGACCGGAGCGCCCGCCGACTCGGCCGTCACCGTGAAGCCCTCGGGGGCCTCCGTGACGCAGTCGCCGTGGCTCATCCAGACCGGCAGATCAGCCGGCAGGTCACGCAGCAGTACGCCCGGCTCGGTGAGGCGGGGACGCAGCGGGGTACCGCCGTACTCCCGGCTGCCCGTGCGCGCGACGGTGCCGCCGAGCGCCTGGGCCATCGCCTGGAAGCCGTAGCAGATGCCGAAGACCGGCACGTCGGCCGTGAACAGGCCGGCGTCGACCTGCGGGGCGTCCGGCGCGTACACGCTGGCCGGGCCGCCGGAGAGGATGATCGCGGCCGGGTTCTTCGCCAGCATCTCGGCGACCGGCATGGAGTGCGGCACGATCTCGGAGTAGACCTTCGCCTCGCGGACCCGGCGCGCGATGAGCTGGGCGTACTGGGCTCCGAAGTCCACCACGAGGACGGGGCGAGGCAGGCTCATGTGCACAAAGCCTACCGACAGTCACCCCCGGCCCGACCCGCGCCCCACGCACTCGGCGCGGCGGCCGCAGCGTTGGCGGTATACCCCGTGATGTCCGGTGGGGTGGCGACGGCGTTCCGCGTCCCGATACGGTCCGCGACGATCCCCACGCGGATCGGACGGAGGGGTGTCGATGACCGAGCTGACCATCCGAGCGTTCCGCCCCGAGGACGGCGACGCGCTGGCGGTCCTGGTCGCCCGCTGCCTGCGGGAGGTGAACAGCCGCGACTACCCGGCCGAGCTGATCGACCGGATGTGCGACCACTTCAAGGCCGACCGGTTCCGCGAACTCAGCGCCGAGCGGCGGATCTACGTCGCCGAGCAGGACGGACGGCCGATCGGCACGGTGTCCCGCGACGGCAACAAGGTCTACACCATGTTCGTCGATCCGGACGCGCACGGCCGCGGCGTCGGCCGTCTGTTGATGCGGCACGTCGAGGAGCTGGCCCGGGGCGAGGGGCACACGTTCATGGAGACCGGCGCCAGCCTCACCGCGCACGGCTTCTATCAGCGGATCGGCTACACCGACGTCCGCGTCAGCGACACCGCGTTCGGCGTCAACCACATCCTGCGCCGACCGCTGTCAGGGGCGTAGGGCGGCCGGGGCGGCCGCGGGCACCGCCGGCGTGTGCGGGGGTACGGGCGGCAGCCGTCGGTACGGATCTCCGAGCGGAGGCCGGGGGTCCTCGTCGCCCCTGTTCGGCCAGAAGGACATCGCCCGTTCCGCCTGCGCGGTGATCGTCAGCGACGGGTTGACCCCGAGGTTGGCGGAGACCGCCGCGCCGTCGACCACGTGCAGCCCCGGATGGCCGTAGACCCGGTGCCAGGGGTCGACCACCCCGTCGTCCGGGGTGGCGCCGATCACCGCCCCGCCCAGGATGTGCGCGGTGACCGGAATGTCGAACGGCTCGGTCAGCGAGCCGCCGGGCGTACCGCCGATCTGCTCGGCGAGCAGTCGGGTGGCGGTGTTGCCGGCCGGAATCCACGTCGGGCTCGCTTCGCCGTGCCCCGGCCCCGCGACCAGGCGGCGGCCCCATGGGCCGCGCCGCCAACGGGTGGTCAACGAGTTGTCCACCGACTGCATCACCAGGGCGATCACCGTCCGCTCCGACCAGCCGCGCACGGTCAGCATCCGCGCGGCCAGGCGCGGCTGCCGGACGATGCTGCCCAGCCAGCGCCGGACCCGGTGCGGCCCGCCGTCGACCAGCAGCGACTGAAGCAGGCCCATGGCGTTCGAGCCGCGGCCGTAGCGGACCGGCTCGATGTGGGTCTGCGGATCGGGGTGGAACGAACTGGTGATCGCCACCCCCTCGGTGAAGTCGGTCCGCTCCTGCCGGGCCCGCCGCCGGGGGATCGACGCGCCGAGGATCGCCTCGGAGTTGGTGCGGGTCAACGTGCCCAGCCGGTCCGACAGGCGCGGCAACGCCCCGGCGGCCTTCATCTCGTGCAGCAGCCGCTGCGTGCCGAGCGCACCGGCCGCGAAGACCACCTGGTCGGCGTGGATGACCTGCCGTCGGCGGCGCAACCACGCCCCGGTGCGCTCGGTGTGCACCTCGTATCCGCCGCCGGCCGCCGGCCGGACGGCCGTCACCGTGGTCAGCGGGTGCACCGTGGCGCCCAGCCGCTCGGCGAGCCAGAGGTAGTTCTTGGCCAGCGTGTTCTTGGCACCGTGCCGGCAGCCGGTCATGCACGAGCCGCAGTGCAGGCAGCCGGTGCGCTGCGGGCCGACGCCACCGAAGTAGGGGTCCGCGACGCGTTCACCCGGACGGCCGATGTGCACGCCGACCGGGGTGGCGTGGAAGGTGTGCCCCACCCCCATCCGGTCGGCCACCGCCCGCATGGCGCGGTCCGCGCCGGTGTGGACGGGGTACGTGGTGACGCCGAGCATCCGCTTCGCCTGGTCGTAGTGGCGGGCCAGCTCGTCACGCCAGTCCGTGACGTCGCGCCACTGTGGATCGCTGTAGAAGGCGTCCAGCGGCTCGTAGAGGGTGTTCGCGTAGACCAGCGACCCGCCGCCCACCCCCGCTCCGGAGAGCACCAGCACGCCGCCACCGGACCGGCCGGCGGCCGAGCGGAGCAGGGTGAGCCGCTGGATGCCGTAGCAGCCCAGCTTCGGCGCCCAGAGGAACCGGCGCAGGCGCCACGACGTCTGCGGGAACTCGTCGTCGGCGAAGCGGCGGCCCGCCTCGACGACACCGACCGAATAGCCCTTCTCGGCCAGCCGCAGGGCGGTGACGCCGCCGCCGAAGCCGGACCCGATGACGACCACGTCGTACCGCATGGACGCATCATTACTCGCGAGTAGCGCTCGCGCCAGCGCCCGTTTTCGCGCGATCATGCACCGGCCGACCGACCCGTCGCCTCCCGGCCGCAACCCGGAGCACCCGTCGGAGCGTTGTTCCGGATACGGGTGGAAGGAAGCACACGATGATCCTGGGGTCGATGGAGCCGCGCCGACGCTGGCTGCTGCTCGGGCTGGCGGCGCTCGCCGTCGTCGCGTTGGTCGTCGGCGCAGCGACGGTGATCACGCGGCTGAGCGGCGACGACAAGCCCAACAGCACGCCCTTGGCCGGCTCGCCGAGCCCGTCGCCGGCCGCCCCACCCACCCCCAGCCCGACCGGCCCGCCGCCGGGCGCGAACATCAGCGGCCCGTTGACGCTGCTGCTGGTCGGCGTGGACACCCGGGTCAGCGTTCCGGGCTGGGAGCCGCACTCCGACGCCGTCCTGGTGCTGCACGTGCCGAAGGGCCTCAACCGGGCGTACCTCTTCTCGCTCCCCCGCGACCTGCTGGTGGACATCCCGCCGTTCCCCAAGGCCGGCTACAAGGGCGGCAAGACCAAGCTCACCCACTCGATGAGCTTCGGCAGCCGGGTGCCCGGCAAGCCCAAGCAGCCGAGCACGGCCCAGGGGTACGAGCTGCTGCGCAGCACGGTGAGCGGCTACACCGGGCTGCGGATCGACGCGGGCGCCGTGCTCACCTTCGGCGGGTTCGACAAGCTGGTGAACGCCCTCGGCGGGGTGGACATCTACGTCGACCAGCGGGTCGCGTCCCTGCACCGCAAGCCGGACGGCAAGTACCGGGACAGCGCCCCCGGCGGCTACACCGGCCCGCAGAAGGTCTACGAGAAGGGCGAACAGCACCTCAACGGCTGGCAGGCGCTGGACTACGCCCGGCAGCGCTACATCACCGGCGGCGACTACGCCCGCCAGCGTCACCAGCAGCAACTCGTCAAAGCCCTGACCCGCAAGATCCTCGACGAGGGCCTGGCCCGGCAGCCCGAGCGGGTCGAACAGGTGGTCGCCGCCCTGGGCGACACCCTGGTGTACGTGGGCGGCGATCGGATCGTCGACCTGGCGTACGCCCTCAGCGGGGTGCCGGAGAACCAGTTCACCCTGATCGGGCTTCCCGGCTCCGGCGTCGGCAAGGGCAGCGCCTACCGGGGTGAACAGCTCACCGGTGAGGGGCGGACGTTCATCACCGAACTGCGGGCCGGTCGCGCCGACGCGTACCTGAAGGCCCACCCCAAACTGGTGGTCAAGAACTGAGCCCACGCCCCCGCCCTTCCCGGTCGGGCGGGCGGGGGCGTGGGTGGGGTCAGAGCTTCTTGGGCTGGGCGGGCTTCTTGGCGCCGTACAACCACGCGTCGAAGAGCGCGTCGAGCTGCTTGCCGGAGATCCGCTCGGCGAGGGCCACGAACTCGGCGGTGGTGGCGACTCCGTTGCGCTTCTCCGCCGCCCACGTCTTGACGATCTCGAAGAACGCCTTGTCGCCGACGGCCACCCGCAACGCGTGCAGGGTCATCCCGCCGCGCTGGTAGACCGACTCGCTGAACAGGTTCTTCACGCCCGGCTTGCCCGGCGGGGTCTTCCACACCGTCGCGGGCACCCGCTGGTACCGGATGTCGAAGGCCTGCTTGGCGGTGTACTCCTTGGTGTGCTCCGCCCACAGCCACTCCGCGTACGTCGCGAAGCCCTCGTTGAGCCAGATGTCCTCCCACTTGGCCAGCGCCACGCTGTCGCCGAACCACTGGTGGGCCAGCTCGTGGGCGACCACCTCGGTGTTCTCGCCCCGCCGGAAGAAACCGGCCGAGTAGACCGGGCGGCTCTGCGTCTCCAGCGCGTACCCGATCCGGCTGTCCGAGACCACCACGCCGCCGTACGCGTCGAACGGGTACGGCCCGAAGACGGTCTCCAGGTAGTCGGCCACCTTGACGGTCTTCGCGATCGACGCGTCCGAGGCGCCCTTGGCCACCTTGGTGGTGACCGCGCTGTACACCGGCTTGCCCTTGTGCTGGCCCGTGGTGATCCGGAACTTGCCGATCACCACGTTGCTCAGGTAGCTGGCCATCGGCGACTTCTCCGACCACTTCCAGGTGGTCCAGCCGTCCGTGGTGGTGCTACCGCCCGGGACGCCGTTGCTGACCGCGGTGATGCCCTGCGGAACGGTGATCTCGAAGTCGTACGCCGCCTTGTCCGACGGGTGGTCGTTGACCGGGAACCAGGTGCTCGCCGACTCGGGCTGGCCCAGGGCGATGGCGCCGTCGGCGGTGTGCAGGAACCCGCCCTCACCGAGCAGTTCGTTCTTCAGCGGCTTCGGCACACCCTCGTACGCGATCTCCACCACGAATCCGTTGCCCGTGATGAGGCCGGCCGCCGGCGTGATGACCAGTTCGTTCTTGTTCCGGGTGTGGGTGGCCGGCGCAGCGTCCACGGTGACCGTCCTGACGGTCAGGCCCGCCAGGTCGAGGTTGAAGGTCGACAGGTCCGCGGTCGCCGTGGCCTGCACGGTGGTCGTACCCGTCAACTGGTCCTTCGCCGGGTCGTAGCGCACCTTGACGGTGTACTTCCCGACGTCGTACCCGCCGTTGCCGTAGCTGGGGAAGTACGCGTCGCCGACTCCGGCCGCACCGGCGGTGAAGTTCCGCGACGGCGTCGGGGACGCGCTGGGCGACGGCGGTGCCGCCTCCGGAGTGGACGAGTCGCACCCGGACAACACGAGCGCCCCGGTCACCAGCAGACCGACGCCCGCCCGCAGCCTGTGCCGCGTACCCCGCATCACGAACCTCCCCGTACTCCCGGTGCGGAAGGGCCGCGCCACCCCGCGCGACCGGCGCTCCGGCCCGATCGCAGGCGGCAGCCTATCGACAGATGATCACGGGGCCGTCACGGCAGGGTCGGTGCCGCGCCGCCCGCCAGCCAGGCGTCGAAGAGCGGCCGGAGCGGCCGGTCGGCCACCCGCTCGGCCAGCGCCACGAAGTCCGAGGTGGTGGCGGTGCCGGACGCCCGCTCCGACGTCCAGGTGCGCAGGATGCGGAAGAAGGTGTCGTCACCGACCGTCCGGCGCAGCGCGTGCACGGCGAGCGCGCCGCGCTTGTAGACGGCGGTGCCGAACATCCGCTCCCGGCCCGGCTCGACCGACGGCTCCGACCAGTCGGTCGACGCGTACTGCAGCTCGAAGTTGCGCTGCGCGGTCCGGCCGCCGTCGTGCTCCTCCCACAGCCACTCGGCGTAACTGGCGAAGCCCTCGTTGAGCCAGATGTCGCTCCACCTGCGCAGCGACACGCTGTCGCCGAACCACTGATGGGCCAGCTCGTGCGCCACCACCCCGGGGTTCGGGTGGTCGCCGGTGAAGAAGGCAGGCCCGTAGACCGGCCGGGACTGCGTCTCCAACGCGTACCCGATCCGCTCGTCCGCGACCACGATCCCGCCGTACGAGTCGAAGGGGTACGGACCGAAGCGGCTGGCCAGGAAGTCGACGATCTCCCCGGTGCGGGCCACCGAGCCGGCCGCGCCACCGTTCGCCGGCAGGCTCGCCGCGACCGCGGTGACCATCGGCCTTCCGGCGTGGGTGCCGGAGACCACCCGGTAGTTCCCGATCACGAGGGTGCTCAGGTAGCTGGCCATCGGGGTGCGCTCCGACCAGCGCCAGGTCGTCCACCCGTCGGCGCTGCTCCGGGGGCCGGGCACCCCGTTGCTCAACGCGGACAGTCCGTCCGGGACGGTCACCGCGATGTCGTAGCTGGCCTTGTCCGACGGGTGGTCGTTGACCGGGAACCAGGTGGCCGCCGATTCGGGCTGCCCGAGCGCGATGGCCCCGTCGGCGGTGTGCAGGAAACCGCCGCTGCCCAGCACGCCGTCGTCGACGGGGGTGGGCACGCCCGCGTAGTCGACGGTCACCGTGAACGACCGACCGCGCGCCAGCCCGTCTCGTGGGGTCACGACCAGCTCGCCGTCCTCGCGTCGGTGCTGGGCGCGCTCGCCGGCGACGGTGACCCCGTCGACGTTCAGGCCGACCAGGTCCAGGTTGAACCGGGACAACTCCTGGGTGGCGGTCGCCGTGATGGTGGCCCGACCGGTGAGCCGGTCCGTCCCCGGGTCGTAGCGGACGTCCAGCCCGTAGTGCGTGACGTCGTAACCCCCGTTGCCCCGGCCCGGAACGTACGGGTCACCGGCGTCCGCCGCACCGGGCCGGAAACCGTCGTCGTCGCCCGTGCAGCCGGCCGTGGTCAGCGCGACGGCGCAGCTCAGAGCCGTGAGAGTGGCGGCCAGCCGACGGCGCGGCGGCGTCAGTCCGCGCAGGACCATGCACCACTCCTTCCGCGCCACCCGGGGTCAGGACCGAGCGTAGCCAGCGGCACGCTGGCGCAGGCCCGAATCGACGGCCAGGGCGTCGACGGTGACGGCGAAGGGCCGGCCCCGCACGGTGGCGGAGCCGGCCCTTCGGGCGACGCGAGCGATCAGCGGTCGAGGACCAGGCCGACCTTCTGGAACTCCTTGAGGTCGCGGTAGCCGCACTTGGCCATGGCCCGACGCAGCCCACCGAACAGGTTGAGCTGGCCGTCCGCCTCGTCCGCCGGCCCGAAGAGCAGCTGCTCCATCGAGCCGAGCGGCTCACCGGACACCTCGAAGGCACCCCGGGGCAGCGACGGGTGGCTCGCCGCCGAGTGCCACCAGGCGCCACCGGCGGGGGCCTCGTCGCAGAGCGACAGCGGCTCACCGAGCATCACCGCGTCCGCGCCGCAGCCGAGCGCCTTGGCGATGTCACCGGAGGTCTGGATGTCACCATCGGCGATCAGGTGCACGTACCGGCCACCGGTCTCGTCCAGGTAGTCCCGGCGGGCCGCCGCGGCATCCGCGATGGCGGTGGCCATCGGCACCCGGATGCCCAGCACCGACTCGGTCGTCGACCACTCGTCGCCGCCGATACCCACGATCACGCCGGCCGCGCCGGTCCGCATCAGGTGCAGCGCCGTCTTGTAGTCCGTGCAGCCGCCGACGATCACGGGCAGGTCGAGGTCGGCGATGAACTCCTTGAGGTTCAGCGGCTCGTCGGTCGTCGACACGTGCTCGGCCGAGACGATGGTGCCCTGGATGACCAGGATGTCCACCCCGGCGTCCAGGATCACCGGCGCCAGCGCGAGGGTGTGCTGCGGGGAGACCCGCACAGCCACCGTGCCGCCGCCGGCACGCAGCTCGCGCACCCGCTCGGCGATCAGGTCAGGACGGATCGGCTCCGCGTAGACCTCCTGGAGCCGCTTGGTGGCACGGGCCTCCTCGTCGAGGCCGGCCAGCTCGTCCAGCACCTTCGTCGGGTTCTCGTAGCGGGTCCACAGACCCTCGACGTTGAGCACACCGAGACCGCCGAGCTGACCCAACCGGACCGCCGACGACGGGCTCATCGTGGCGTCCGAGGGGTGCCCGACACAGGGGATACCGAACGGGTACGCGTCGAGCTGCCACGCGGTCGAGACGTCGTCGACGTCCCGGGTCCGACGGCTCGGCACGATGGCGATGTCGTCCAGGTGGTAGCCGCGCTGCGCGGTCTTGCCCAGCCCGATCTCGACCACGTCACGCATGGGGGACTCCAGATTGTTGGGGGTGGTGGGGTCAGCGGGAGTGGTAGTTGGGCGCCTCGACGGTCATCTGGATGTCGTGCGGGTGGCTCTCCTTGAGCCCGGCCGCGGTGATCCGGATCAGCTGGCCACGCCGGTGCAGCTCGGGGATGCTCTCCGCGCCGACGTACCCCATGGCGGCCCGCAGCCCGCCGATGAGCTGGTGGGCGACCGCGGACAGCGGGCCCCGGTAGGGCACCTGACCCTCGACGCCCTCGGGGACCAGCTTGTCCTCGGCGAGAACGTCCTGCTGGAAGTACCGGTCCTTGGAGTACGACTTGGCCTGCCCCCGGGACTGCATCGCGCCGAGCGAGCCCATCCCGCGGTACGCCTTGTACTGCTTGCCGTTGATGAAGATCAGCTCACCGGGGCTCTCCTCGCAGCCGGCCAGCAGGCTGCCGAGCATCACGGTGTCCGCGCCGGCGACCAGGGCCTTGGCGATGTCGCCCGAGTACTGGATGCCACCGTCACCGATCACCGGCACGCCGGCCGGCCGGGCAGCGCGGGCCGCCTCCATGATCGCGGTGATCTGCGGGACGCCGACGCCGGCGACGATCCGGGTGGTGCAGATCGCGCCCGGGCCCACACCCACCTTGATGCCGTCGGCGCCGGCCTCGACCAGCGCTTTCGCGCCGGCGTACGTGGCCACGTTGCCGCCCACGATGTCGATCGTCACGTCCTTCTTGAGCCGGCGGACCATGTCCAGCACGGCCCGCTGATGCCCGTGCGCCGTGTCCACGATCAGCACGTCGACACCGGCGTCGACGAGCGTGCGCGCCCGCTTGTACGAGTCCTCGCCCACACCGACGGCGGCGGCCACCCGCAGCCGGCCGGCGTCGTCCTTGGTGGCGTTCGGGTACTGCTCGCTCTTGGTGAAGTCCTTCACGGTGATCAGCCCGCGCAGCCGGCCGGCGTCGTCCACGATCGGGAGCTTCTCGACCTTGTGCTGGCGCAGCAGCGCCAGCGCGTCGTCCTTGCTCACCCCGACCGGGGCGGTGACCAACGGCGTCCGGGTCATGATCTCCCGGACGGGGGTGTCCGGCTCGGAGACGAAGCGCATGTCGCGGTTGGTGACGATGCCGACCAGGTGGCCGTTGCCGTCCACCACCGGGACGCCCGAGATGCGGTACCGCCCGCACAGCTCGTCGACCTCGCGCAGCGTGTCGTCCGGGCTGGCGGTCACCGGGTTGGTGATCATGCCGGACTCGGAGCGCTTGACCAGGTCGACCTGGAGCGCCTGGTCCTCCACGGAGAGGTTGCGGTGCAGCACGCCGATGCCGCCCTGGCGGGCCATGGCGATCGCCATCCGCGCCTCGGTGACCGTGTCCATGGCGCTGGAGAGCAGCGGGACGGTCAGTTCGACGTTGCGGGTGAGCTTCGTCCGGGTGTTGACCCGGCTGGGCACCACGTCCGACTCGCCCGGCTGAAGCAGCACGTCGTCGAAGGTGAGCCCGAGCGGAACCACCCGGGCCGAGCCGGCGGGCAGCTCGGGCAGGTGGCCGCCCAGGTCGGCGTGCTCGACGCCGGCCGGAAGATCAGTGCTGGGCGAATTTTCCACGATTGCTCCCCTGAGCTGCTCGGATGGGCTTCAGCGAGGTGGCGCGGGCGGGCACCGGAACACGCCACGGTGCCGGCACGTCGTCCCATCGTACCCAGTGACCTGCGCGACCTGGATCGGCGGCGGTTCCCTGGGCGCGGTGCCCGGGGGCGGACGTTCCCGCCGCGTTGGGTCTACGGTGAGGGGGTGCACGACGAGCCCATCGACCCGTTCAACGGCGACCCGGCCGACCCGACCGCGGGGCTGGACGATCCGGGCGACGACACGACGCCGGATCCGCTGACCGACGTCGAGCGGCAGGATGTGCTGGAAGACCTCGCCGACCTGGAGATCTACCAGGCCCTGCTGGCGCCCATCGGGGTGCGCGGGCTGGTCATCGAATGCGAGGACTGCCGGGAACCGCACTACTTCGACTGGGACCTGCTGCGGGGCAACCTGCGGCACCTGCTCAACTCGGGGCGGCCCCGGGTGCACGAGCCGGCGTACGACCCGGATCCGGACCACTACGTGACCTGGGACTACGCCCGCGGATACGCCGACGGGGTGCACGACACCCTGACCGAGGGCACCGAGGACGACCCGGACCCGGGCACCGCCACCACCGCCGACTGAGGTCCCGCCGGGCCGCTCCCGGCGTCAGGAGACCAGGCCGGCCCGGAAGCCGGCGGCGACCGCGTGGGCGCGGTCCCGGGCTCCGAGCTTGCGGAACAGCCGCCGCGCGTGTGTCTTGACGGTGTCCTCCGAGACGAACAGTTCCCGGCCGATCTCCGCGTTGCTCTTGCCCTCGGCCATGCCCAGCAGCACCTGGAGTTCCCGTTCGGTGAGCCCGATCGCCGACCGGCCGCCACGAACGCCCGCGCCGGGCCGGGTGGCGTCGGACTGCCCGGTGGCGGTCCCGTCGGTCGCCGAGTCGACCTCGTCGTCGCCCCGCTGCACGGGTACCGAGGCGACGCCCGCCGGCCCGTCGCCGGTCGCGGCGGTCCAGCCGGGCTCTGCGGCGCCGCGTACCGACGAAGTGGGGCGGGCCGAGCCGCCGACCGCCGCCGCATCCCGCGCCGGGTCGGTGACCCGCTGCCGGGAGGCCCGGCCGGGTGCGGTGAGCAGGAGCAGGGCCTTCGCCACCGCGCTGGTGAGGTCGTGGTCGGCGTTCTGGATCAACCCACGGGCGCCGGCGCTGATGGTGGCGGCCGCCGCCTCGGATTCCTCGGCGCCGAGCAGCACGACCGCTGCCTGCGGCGCGCGGGCCAGCACCCGGCGGACGAAGCCCGCGCTGTCCGGCCGGGTGAGGGCCGTGTCGGCCAGAACCACGTCGGCCGGTCGTTCGGCCAGGCGCAGCATCACCTCGGGATCGGAGACGGCGGTACGAACGATCGCGGACAAACCCAGCCGCGCGGCAGCAGAAGTGAGGTGCTGAGCCGCGAGCGGTGTTCGAACGCACACAAGAACGGTACGCACTGTGATGGTCTCCTCTCCGCACACGAGCAGACCATGACGGGGTCGGCTGGGGAGGAGGTTCCCGGCAATCATCTGAACTTTTCCGACAGAAGGGGCAAAAGCCGCAAGTTGCCAGGGGTTTTCGATCACAGACGTGTGAGCCGGCAACGACCCGGGTACCGGGGGGTCCAGGCCGGGAACGGTGCGCCTGCGCGGCCCGCCGCCCGGAAGCCGGCCACAAGCATTCTCGCGGTGCCGCGCGGGAGGAGGGGTGCTGATGTCGAACGTACGTAGACTGCCCGGACCCATCGTCGACCTCTGGGACTGGCAGCGGCTCGGTGCCTGCCGAGGCCGGGACAGCGCGCAGTTCTTCCACCCGGACGGGGAGCGCGGATCCTCGCGGCTGCGGCGGGAGTCGTCGGCCAAGTCGGTCTGCCGCGCCTGCCCGGTCCGCGCCGAGTGCGCCGCACACGCACTGTCGGTCCGCGAGCCGTACGGCGTGTGGGGCGGCTTCAGCGAGTCGGAGCGGCTACGCCTGCTCGCCGTCGGCTGGGAGGACCTGGCGGACCGCCGGCAGATCCGGGTCGACGTGGCCCGCCTGGAGGCCCGCCTGGGTCGCCCGCACAAGTCGACCGTTCCCGCCCAGCGCAACGTCGCCTGACCCGACACCACTGACGGGTCGACACGGCCCGTCTCGTCTCGTCCCACGCCCGCCTCTCGCCCCACGCCCTCCTCGACGGAGGGCGTGGATGCTTCGCTAGCCCTTTGCTCTGCTTCAGCGGAGGCAACACCCGGGTGTCCGCCATCCGGACACCCGGTGTTGCCTGGATTGAAGCAGAGCAAAGGAGGTCGGGCTCTACCCTGGCCGCCGGCAGGTTCAGCGGACGTTTACCGGGACGGTGTGCCAGCCGGTGGCCCCGTCGGGGGCGACGCTCTGGGTGCGCTCGGTCTGGGTCTCGCCGGTCGCGTCCGTCGCCCGGACCTGGAGACGGTGCTCGCCGGGCGTGGCGTCCCAGCGCCAGGACCACTGGACCCAGGTGTCCACCGACACCGTCGGGGCCAGCGCCGCCTCCTGCCAGGGGCCGTCGTCGACGCGTACCTCGACCCGGCTGATGCCCCGGTGCTGCGCCCAGGCCACCCCGGCCACCGTCACCGGGCCCGCGGTCAGCCGGTTGCGCCGTCGTGGCGCGTCGATCCGCGACTGGGTCTTGATCGGCCCCTGGGCGGACCAACCGCGCGGCACCCAGTACGCGTCGAAGTCGGCGAAGCGCGTCAACTCCAACTCGGTCACCCACTTGCAGGCCGACACGTAGCCGTAGAGACCGGGCACCACCATCCGCACCGGGAAGCCGTGCTGGACCGGCAGCGGTTCACCGTTCATGCCGATCGCCAGCAGCGCGTCGCGCCCGTCGCGCAGGGCGGCGGTGGGGGTGCCGCAGGTCCAGCCGTCGACCGACCGGCCGACGACCTGATCGGCGTCCTCGTCCGGCTGGGCCTCGTCCAGCAGTTCCCGCAGCGGTACGCCGAGCCAGCGCGCGTTGCCGATCAGGTCCCCGCCGACCTCGTTGGAGACGCAGGCCAGCGTGACGTACCGCTCGACCAGCGGCCGGGCCAGCAGGTCCGCGTAGGTGTAGGTGCGCTCGGTACCCACCCGACCGTGAATGCGCAGCCGCCAGGTGTCCGGGTTCACCTGCGGCACCACCAGGGCGGTGTCGATCCGGTAGAACCCGGAGTTCGGCGAGACGTACGGCGCGAGCTGAGCCAGGGACAGATCCGCTCCCGCGGGCACGGCCGGCGCGGGGACGGCCGGGGCGGGCAGCCGGATCGCGTCCCGGGCCGCCGAGACACCCCGTCGTCCGGCCAGCCAACGGCCGCCGAGACCGGCCACGGCCGCCGTACCGAGCAGCACTCCGGTGCCGGTGAGGAAACGTCGGCGCGACTCCGGGTCGACGCCCTCGACCGGCGCGGCCGGCGTCGCCGGCGTGGGTGGGTCCCACGGCCAGGGGTCCAGCTCGAACGGGCCGGCAATGAACAGCCAGAGCACCAGGGCGCCGAGCCCGCCGCCGACCAGCGACGGCAGCGCGTCGAAGACGTCCGCGCCGGGCCGGGTCAGCGCGGCGGCCACACCGACGGCGCCGAACGCCGCGATACCGGCCAGGCCCAGGGCCAGCCGGCGGATCGCCAGCAATCCGAAGAGGGCCGCGAACCCAGCCAGCAGCAGGGCCGTTCCGGTCAGCAGGGCGATCTTGTCGGCGGTGCCGAAGATGTCGATGGCGAACTGCTTGAGCGGCTCGGGAACGGCGTCGACGACCACCCCGCCGACCGCGACCAGTGGCGCCGACCGGGGGCCGGTCAGCACCGCCACCGGCTCCGCGATGCCGATCGCGACGGCGGCGGCGGTGATTCCGGCCAGCGCGGCGTACCGCCGTGACGTCGTGCTCATCGGCCCAGTGTGCGCGATCATCTCGGCCGGTCGCCAACGACGTCATCGCTTGGTAATGCTCGCGTGGACGAAACCGGGGCACACCGCCATACGGCGGTATGCCCCGGAACGGGTGTCGCTACCGGGTCAGAAGCCCGGGCCGTGCTGGTGGCCGTGGCCGTGGCCGCCACCGGCCGCGGCCGGCTCGGGCTGCTCCGGCTTCTCCACCACGAGGCTCTCCGTGCTGAGCAGCAGACCGGCGATCGACGCGGCGTTGGTGACGGCGTTGCGGGTCACCTTCACCGGGTCGATGATGCCGGACTTGACCAGGTCGCCGTACTCGCCGGTGGCTGCGTCGAGGCCGTTGCCCCACTGCATGCCGGCGACCTTCTGGGTCACGACGTAGCCGTCGTGGCCGGCGTTCTGCGCGATCCAGCGCAGCGGCTCGACCAGCGCCTTGCGCACGATCGAGACACCGACCTTCTCCTCGCCGGTGAAGCCCAGGTCGTCGTCGAGCACGGGGAGGATCTGCACCAGGGCGGCGCCGCCGCCGGGCACGGTGCCCTCCTCGACCGCGGCCTTGGTCGCCGCGATGGCGTCCTCGATGCGGTGCTTGCGCTCCTTCATCTCGACCTCGGTCGCCGCGCCCACCTTGATCACGGCGATGCCGCCGGAGAGCTTCGCCAGCCGCTCGGCCAGCTTCTCCCGGTCCCAGTCGGAGTCGGAGGCCTCGATCTCCTTGCGGATCTGGGCCACCCGGTCGTCGACCTCGGTCTTCTGGCCGCCGCCGTCGACGATCGTGGTGTTCTCCTTGTCGACCACGACGCGCCGGGCGGTGCCGAGCACCTCCAGGCCGACCTGGTCGAGCTTGTAGCCCAGCTCCGGGGCGACCAGCTCGGCGCCCGTGGAGATCGCGATGTCCTGGAGCATGGCCTTGCGCCGGTCGCCGAAGCCCGGGGCCTTGACCGCGCAGACCTTGAGGGTCTTGCGCAGCGAGTTGACCACCAGGGTGGAGAGCGCCTGGCCGTCCACGTCCTCGGCGATGATCAGCAGGGGCTTGCTGTTCTGCAGGACCTTCTCCAGCAGCGGGAGCAGCTCCTCGATCGCCGAGATCTTCTGGGTGGTGACCAGGATGTACGCGTCCTCGAGGACGGACTCCTGACCCTCCAGGTCGGTGACGAAGTTCGGCGAGATGAAGCCCTTGTCGAACTGGAGACCCTCGGTCACCTCCAGCTCGGTGGTGAGCATCGAGCCCTCCTCGACGGTGATGACACCGTCGCGGCCGACCCGCTCCATCGCCTCGGCGATCAGCTCGCCGATGGTGGCGTCCTGCGCGGAGATCGTCGCCACGTTCGCGATCGACTCCTTGCCGGAGACCTCGACCGCCTTGCCGAGCAGCGCCTCGGAGACCTTGGCGGCCGCCGCGTCGATGCCCCGCTTGAGGCCGGCCGGGTTGCTCCCGGCGGTCACGTTGCGCAGGCCCTCACGGACCATCGCCTGCGCCAGCACGGTCGCGGTGGTGGTCCCGTCGCCGGCGACGTCGTTGGTCTTGGTCGCCACCTCCTTGACCAGCTGCGCGCCGAGGTTCTCGTAGGGGTTGGTGAGCTCGATCTCCTTCGCGATGGTCACGCCATCGTTGGTGATCGTCGGCGCACCGAACTTCTTGTCCAGGACGACGTTGCGCCCGCGCGGTCCGAGGGTGACCTTGACCGCGTCAGCGAGGGCGTTGACACCGTGCTCCAGCAGGTGTCGGGCGTCGTCCGAGAAGCTGAGGATCTTCGCCATGAATGTCCCTTCGAAGCGCCGCTGCCCCGGCCCGGCGAGCCGGACCGGGGCAGCGACACTGATCGGTTGCTTACTTCTCGATGACCGCGAGGACGTCGCGGGCGGAGAGCACCAGGTACTCCTCGCCGGCGTACTTGACCTCGGTGCCGCCGTACTTCGAGTAGAGGACGGTGTCGCCGACCTGCACGTCAACCGGGACCCGGTTGCCGTTGTCGTCGACGCGCCCCGGACCGACAGCGAGGACGGTGCCCTCCTGCGGCTTCTCCTTGGCGGTGTCGGGGATCACGATGCCCGACGCCGTGGTGGTCTCAGCCTCGTTCGCCTGGACCACGATGCGGTCCTCGAGCGGCTTGATCGCAACCTTGGTCGCGGTAGTCACGGGCATACCCTCCTGGGGTACTGGTTTCGTTGCCGGCCAGCGGGGCTGACCAGCGTCAATCTGCCTCATGCCACCGGGCGGGGCCGTCGTCGCGGGTGCCGGTCCGCCTGGCGTGCGCACCCGGGTCGCGAGACCCGGGAGCTGGCACCCTCAGGGTGAGAGTGCTAATCGCAGGTTATTCCGTGGCTAGCACTCCGTCAAGGAGAGTGCCAGCGCGTCGCGCCCCGCCAGCGGAATTTTCCCCTCGGTCGGGAGAATGGGCAGGTGGATCTCGATCAGTTGGCGGAACTGCGTACCCCCGAGGGGTCGGCCGCCCTCACGGCGGCGGCCGAGCTGGCCGGCGGCGATCCACTGACCGCGGCGTCGGCGCTCCGCGCGGCCGGGGTGCCCCCCATGCTGGCGGCGGCGGCCCTCACCCAGGCCGAGCTGCGCCACCGGGCGGTGGGCAAGTTCGGCCCCGCCGCCGCCGGGATGTTCCTCACCCGCCCCGGCCTGGAACAGGCCACCCGCCGGGTGGTCGCCGACCGGCGGGCCGCCCGGCTGCACGCGGCCGGCGTGCGCACCCTCGCCGATCTCGGGTGCGGCCTCGGCGCGGACGCGCTGGCCGCCGCCCGTGCCGGCATTCGGGTGTACGGGGTGGAGGCCGACCCGGTGACCGCGGCGATGGCCGCCGCCAACGCCGCCGCAGCCGGGCTGGCCGACCTGTTCACGGTCGAGTGCGGCGACGCGACCGCGTTCGACGTGTCGCGGGTGGACGGCGTCTTCTGCGACCCGGCCCGACGGGCCACCGGCACCGGACGACGGATCTTCGACCCGCGTGCCTACTCGCCGCCCTGGGACTTCGTGACCGGTCTGGCCGAGCGGGTGCCGCGCACGGTGGTGAAGGTGGCGCCGGGCCTGGATCACGCGCTCATTCCGGCCGGCGCGGAGGCGGAGTGGGTCGGCGTGGACGGCGACCTGGTCGAGGCCGCGCTCTGGTGCGGAGAGCTGGCCGAGGTGCCCCGTCGCGCCAGCGTGTACCGGACGGAGATCCACCAGCTCACCGGCTCGGGCGACACGGAGGCGCTGGTCGGGCCCCCGCGCCGCTACCTGTACGACCCGGACCCGGCGGTGGTCCGCGCGCATCTCGTCGCCGAGCTGGCCGCGGAGCTGGACGCCACCCTGGCCGACCCGAGCATCGCGTACCTCTACGCCGACCAGCCGACCCGTACCCCGTACGCGCGCTGCCTGGAGATCACCGATGTGCTGCCGTTCTCGCTCAAGCGCCTGCGGGCGTTGCTGCGCGAGCGTCGGGTGGGCCGGGTGGAGATCCTCAAGCGGGGTTCGGCGCTGACGCCGGAGCAGTTGCGTCGGGACCTGCGCCTGGCTGGCGACCAGGCGGCGAGCCTGGTGCTGACCCGGGTCGCCGGAGCGCCGACAGTGCTGATCGGCCAGCCTGTCGTCTAGGTTCGAGGCGTGGCGGGACAGGGCACTCCGGCAACGGCACTACTGGCCAAGCGCGGGATCGCGCACCGCACCCACCCGTACCGGGTGGCACCGGACGCCCCGAACTACGGCGCCCTGGTGGCGGCGGCCCTCGGCGTGGCTCCGGAGCGGGTGTTCAAGTCGCTGGTGACCGAGGTGGACGGTGTCCTCACCGTGGCGGTCGTACCGGTGACCGGTGAGCTGGACCTCAAGGCGCTCGCGGTGGCGGTCGGCGGCAAGCGGGCGGCGCTCGCCGAGCGGACGGTCGCCGAGCGGGCCACCGGCTACGTGCGGGGCGGGATCAGCCCGCTCGGGCAGCGCCGACGGCTGCCCACCGTGCTCGACGACTCCGCGCTGAACCTGCCGACGATCTACGTCTCCGCTGGTCGGCGCGGGCTGCAACTCGAACTGGCGGCGGCGGACCTGGTGGCGCTCACCGAGGCCCGTACCGCGCCGTTGCAGGCCCACTGACCTGTCGTTACATCGCCCTTTTCGCGGGATGTTCGGCGAGTAACAGTCGCGTTGCTGAATTGTTATCGCTTCCAACAAACTTGGGACCTGCGTGGTCTTGTGGTGCCAGTGTGACGCGGAATACGTTGCCGGACACAACAAAACAACACCTCCCCCACCTCCGAAAGGACCCTGCACATGCGTAAGGGGATCCTCACCATCGCCGCCGTGGGCCTGCTCGCGACCGGCGGTTTGACCGCGTGCGGCGACGACGACTCCGGCTCCGACGCCGGCGGCTCCGCCAAGACCCCGAAGATCGGCGTGATCCTCCCGGACAGCAAGTCCTCGGCCCGCTGGGAGACCGCGGACCGTCGCTTCCTGGAGGAGGCGTTCAAGGCCGCGGGCGTCAAGTACGACATCCAGAACGCCCAGAACGACAAGACCGCCTTCCAGACCATCGCCGACCAGATGATCACTAGCGGCGTCACCGCCCTGATGATCGTCAACCTGGACTCCGGCACCGGCAAGGCCGTGCTCGACAAGGCGAAGTCGCAGGGCGTCGCCACCATCGACTACGACCGGCTCACCCTGGGCGGCTCCGCCCAGTACTACGTCAGCTTCGACAACGAGGTCGTCGGCAAGCTCCAGGGTGAGGGCCTGTCGAAGTGCCTCACCGAGAAGGGCGCCAAGAACCCCGTCGTGGCGTACCTGAACGGCTCCCCCACCGACAACAACGCCACCCTGTTCAAGGCCGGCTACGACTCGGTACTCAAGCCGAAGTTCGACTCCAAGGAGTACGTCAAGGGCCCCGAGGACGCCGTGCCGGCGTGGGACAACGCGCAGGCCGCGACGATCTTCGAGCAGCAGCTCACCAAGGCCAACGGCAAGATCGACGGTGTGCTGTCCGCCAACGACGGCCTCGGCAACGCCGCCATCTCGATCCTCAAGAAGAACAAGCTCAACGGCAAGGTGCCGGTGACCGGTCAGGACGCCAGCACCGAGGGACTGCAGAACATCCTCGCCGGTGACCAGTGCATGACCGTCTACAAGGCCGTCCGCGAAGAGGCGAAGGCCGCGTCCGACCTGGCCATCGCGCTCGCCAAGGGCGAGAAGAAGGACACCGGCCAGACGGTGAAGGACCCGGAGGGCAACCGCGACGTCCCCTCGGTGCTGCTCACCCCGAAGGCTATCTACAAGGACAACATCAAGGACGTCATCGCCGACGGCTACGTGACCAAGGAAGAGGTCTGCACCGCGGCGTACGCCAAGGCCTGCGCCGACGCCGGCATCAGCTGACCGACGCCGCAGTACCCGCCGGGACGACCACCGCCGCCCGGCACGGGAGCACCTCTCCCGTGCCGGGCGGCGCCCGCCGGACGGGCCCCGACCCTCCCTGAAGGAGACCCCCGTGTCCGCGACCCCCCTGCTGGAGCTTCGCGGGATCGACAAGAGCTTCGGTCCCGTCCAGGTGCTCCGCGACGTCGCCCTGACCGTCCACCCGGGCGAAGTGACCGCGCTGGTCGGCGACAACGGCGCCGGCAAGTCGACCCTGGTGAAGTGCATCAGCGGCATCCACCCCACCGACGCCGGCGAGTTCCTGTTCAACGGCGAGCCGGTGCACATCGGCAGCCCTCGCGACGCCGCCGCGCTCGGCATCGAGGTCGTCTACCAGGACCTGGCGCTCTGCGACAACCTGGACATCGTGCAGAACATGTTCCTCGGCCGGGAGAAGCGCAGTGGTCTCGTCCTGGACGAGCCGACCATGGAACAGCTCGCCGCCGAGACACTCGCCGGGCTCTCCGTCCGCACCGTCACCTCGCTGCGCCAGCACGTGTCCAGCCTCTCCGGTGGTCAGCGCCAGACCGTGGCCATCGCCAAGGCGGTGCTGTGGAACAGCAAACTGGTCATCCTGGACGAGCCGACCGCAGCGCTCGGCGTGGCGCAGACCGCCCAGGTGCTCGAACTCGTCCGCCGCCTCGCCGACAACGGCCTGGCCGTGGTGCTCATCTCGCACAACATGAACGACGTCTTCGCCGTCGCCGACCGGATCGCCGCGCTGTACCTCGGCCAGATGGTCGCCCAGGTGAAGACCACCGACATCACCCACGCCCAGATCGTTGAGCTGATCACCGCCGGGCGTTCGGGCGGACTCGGCCTCGCCACCGAGCCGGGCAGCAACGGCGACGGCCCGCAGCCGGCCGATTCGATTCCAGGAGGCGACCGATGACCACCACCGCCGTGCGCAAGGACGGCCCGGCGGCCGTCACACCGCCGCCGACCGTCGGCGGGCACGCCCGCAACTACCTGAGTCGGGTACGCGGTGGCGACGTCGGCGGGTTGCCGGCCGTCCTCGGCCTCATCGTGCTCTGCACCGTCTTCGCGGTCATGCGGCCGTCGTCGTTCCTGTCGGCGGGAAACTTCGCCAACCTCTTCACGCAGGGCGCGGCGGTCACGCTGATCGCGATGGGCCTGGTCTTCGTGCTGCTGCTCGGCGAGATCGACCTCTCCGCCGGCTTCGCCAGCGGCGTCTGCGCGGCGGTGCTGGCCAACGTGGTCACCGTGCTCGGCTACCCCTGGTGGGTCGCCGTGCTCGCCGCGATCGCCACCGGCCTGGTCATCGGCACCAGCCTCGGGATGCTCGTCGCGAAGGTCGGCATTCCGTCCTTCGTGGTCACCCTCGCCGGCTTCCTCGCCTTCCAGGGCATCGTGCTCCTGCTGGTGAAGGAGGGCACCAACATCTCCGTCCGCGACGACGTGCTCGTCGCCATCGCCAACCGCAACCTCACCCCCACCCTGGGCTGGGCGTTCGCCATCCTCGCGGTCGTCGGCTACGCGGCGGTGCAACTGCTGCGGCACCGCAACCGGGTGGCCCGCGGCCTGATCACCGACCCGATCGCCGTGGTGGCGCTGCGGATCGCCGGGCTCGCCATCATCCTCGGCACGGCCGTGTACGTCCTCAACCTGGAACGCAGCCGCAACGTCCTGATCAGCTCGCTCAAGGGCGTGCCGATCGTGGTGCCGATCATCGCGGTGCTACTGGTCGTGTGGACGTTCGTGCTGCAACGCACCAGCTACGGCCGGCACATCTACGCCGTGGGCGGCAACCGGGAAGCGGCCCGCCGGGCCGGCATCGGCGTCGACCGCATCCGGATCTCGGTGTTCATGATCTGCTCGTCGATGGCCGCCGTCGGAGGCATCGTGGCCGCCAGCCGGGCCAACTCGGTCGACCCGAACACGGGGGGCAGTAACGTACTCCTCTACGCGGTCGGCGCGGCCGTCATCGGTGGCACCAGCCTCTTCGGCGGCAAGGGTCGCGTCCTCGACGCCGTTCTCGGCGGCGCGGTGGTGGCGGTCATCGAAAACGGAATGGGCCTGATGGGTTACAGCGCGGGAGTCAAGTACGTGGTCACCGGCGTCGTGCTCCTGCTCGCCGCCAGCGTCGACGCGCTCTCCCGCCGTCGCGCGGCAGCCACCGGCACCCGCTGACCGCGCGGGAGGTAGCACCAGCATGCGCCCGGCACCCAGCCAGGAGGAGGTTCGCCGGCAGAACCTCGGGGCCCTGCTGCGGTACGTGCACGTCCACGGGTCGACCACCCGTGCCGAGCTCACCACCGCGCTGGGGTTGAACCGGAGCACCATCGGCGCACTCACCGCCGACCTGGCCGGCGTCGGGCTGGTCAGTGAGGGAACCCCGAAGGAGACCGGCCGGGCCGGACGACCGTCCATTGTCGTCCGGCCCGAGTCGGCCCGGGTGTACGCGTACGCGTACTCCGTCGAGGTGGACCGGCTGCGCGCCGCCCGGGTCGGTCTGGGCGGCGCGGTGCTGGACCGCCGGGAGCTGGACCGCCCGCGCGGTCTGCTGGCTGCGGAGGCCGCGCCGATGCTGGCCGGCGCCGTCAAGGAGATGCAGCAGGCGGTCCCGGGCGGCGCGATCTGCGTCGGCACCGGCGTCGCGGTCTGCGGCATGGTCCGCCGGGAGGACGGCCTGGTACGGCTCGGGCCCACCACCGGCTGGGTGGACGAGCCGATCGGCGCGGCGCTCGGGGCCGAGATGAGCCTGGACGTGCCGGTCACGGTCGGCAACGTGGCCGACGTGGCGGCGTTCGCCGAGCACACCAGGGGCGTCGCGGCCGGCTGCGACAACGTCATCTACCTGTACGGCGATGTCGGCGTCGGCGCCGGGATCATCGCGGGCGGGCGTCGGCTCACCGGACACGGCGGGTACGGCGGCGAGGTCGGGCACATGAAGGTGGTCCGCGACGGTCTGCCCTGCGAGTGCGGTGCCCGGGGTTGCTGGGAGACCGAGATCGGCGAGCACGGCCTGCTGCGCGCGGCCGGACGCTCCGACGCGCGGGGACGCGACGCCCTGCTGGCCGTCTTCGACGCCGCCGACCGGGGGGACGCCCGCGCCCAGACGGCGGTACGCCAGGCGGGTGACTGGCTCGGCTTCGGGGTCGCCAACCTGGTCAACGTCTTCAACCCCGAAATGGTCATCTTCGGCGGCACCATGCGCGACCTCTACCTCGCGGCGGCGGCCCAGATCCGCAGCCGGCTCAACTCCAACGCACTCGGCGCGTGCCTGGAGCACGTCCGGCTGCGTACACCGCAACTCGGTGCGGACGCGCCCCTGATCGGGGCCGCCGAGCTGGCCTTCGAACGACTGCTCGCCGACCCCCTCGACGTGGGCTGACCCGCGTACGCTGTCCGGCGTGGACGTCGAGCTGCGCGCCTCCGACGACGACCGTCACCGGGTGGTCGCCGAGCTGCACCGGCACACCACGGTGGGCCGACTCACCCTGGACGAGTTCTCCGAACGGGTCGGCGCGGTGTGGACCTCCCGCACCCTCGGCGACCTCGCCGCGCTGACCCGGGACCTGCCGGCCCTGCCCGAGCCCGCGGCCGCGACGACGGGCGACGGCGGGATCGGGCACGGCCGCCGGGAGCTGCTGGTGCTCTTCGCCGTCGCCGCGCTCACCCTGCTGCTGCTCGGTGGCTTCCTGGCCGTCACCCGCTGATTTGAGTCGCCCGCCCGACGGCGCGCTCGACGGGGTCCGCATTTCCACGGCACGAGCGGATGAACTGATCGCACGATCAGTCCGTACCAGTGGGCGGACGGGCGGCCGGCAGGATGCGGCTGCCCGGTCCAGACGCGTTTGGTCCGGACCGAGGAGGCACCGCAGACATGGCACCGCTCAGAACCGCCCGTCGTCGGCCGGGAACCCGGATGCACCGCGCGGCGATGTTGCTCATCGCGATCATCGCGGGGGTCGGTGTCCTGCCCGGCGTGGCCATCGCCGCCCCCGCTGGCGGGCAGCAACTCAACGCCGCCGACATGACGCTGCTCAACGGTGTGCGCCTGGCCGGGCTGTGGGAGATGCCGGCCGGCCAGATGGCCGCCGAGAAGGGACAGTCGCCGAAGGTACGCGAGATCGGCGCGAACATCGCCGGCGAGCACCAGAAGCTCGACCAGCTCGTCGTCGACGCCGCCAACAAGCTCGGCGCGTCCATCCCCACCGAGCCGACGGCCGAACAGAAGGGCTGGCTGTCGGAGATGCAGAACGCCTCCGGCGCCCGGTTCGACCAGATCTTCGTGACCCGCCTCCGGGTGGCCCACGGCAAGATCTTCCCGGTGATCGGCGCGGTACGGGCCAGCACCCGCGACGCCACCGTCCGCAAGCTCTGCGAGGACGCCAACGCCTTCGTGCAGCACCACATGCAGATGCTGGAGTCCACCGGACTGGTCCGGTGGCCCGAACTGCCGCCGGCCGCGCTTCCCGCGCCCGGCAAGGATGGCCTGCTCGCCGCCGCCGGTGCGAACGCGGGGCCGCAGGTCGGGGTGAGCAGCACCGTCGTCTGGCTGGTCTTCCTCGCCGCGCTCGGTACCGGCGGGATCGCCACCTACCGGATGCTGCGCCGTAGCTGACCGACGGTCGAGGTGGCCCGGAGTCAGCGGTCGACCTGGGTGAAGTCCCAGGAGTGCGGGGCGCGGGCCACCAGCAGGGCGGGCGGATCGGGCAGCGGACGCGGGTTGCTGCGCCACTTCGAGATGACCACGACACGGTGGTCGGTGGACGAGAAGACCTCGCTGGACACGTGCAGCGGGTCATGCTCCAGCTCGGGCAGGGCGGTGTCGCACACCCAGGTGATCAGGTCGGCGACGCCGTACGCCTCGGCGCGCGCCTCCCACATCCGCACGATCATCTCTGGCGTCCCCGTCACACGCTGACCGTGGTCAACGGCAGCGCCGAGTCGGCCGGCAGATCCAGCCGGCTCGGCGCGACCCCGGCGGCGACCAGGTGCGATCCGAGCGCGGCCACCATCGCCCCGTTGTCGGTGCACAGCTTCGGCCTCGGCACCCGGACCCGGATGCCGTACTTCTCGGCCCGCTCCTCGGCCAACGCCCGCAGCCGGGAGTTCGCCGCCACTCCCCCGCCGATCACCAGCGTGTCGATCCCCTGTGCGCGGCAGGCGGCGACGGCCTTGTTGGTCAGCACGTCGCAGACCGCCTCCTGGAAGGACGCGGCCACGTCGGCGACCGGCACCGGCTCACCAGCGCGTTGCCGTGCCTCCACCCAGCGGGCCACGGCCGTCTTCAGACCGGAGAACGAGAAGTCGTACCGGTGGGCCGCCAGGTCCTTCGCGGCGGTCAGGCCACGCGGGAAGGCGATGGAGGCGGCGTCACCCGCCCGGGCCTCGCGGTCGATGGGCGGACCGCCCGGGAACGGCAACCCGAGCAGCCGGGCCACCTTGTCGAACGCCTCACCGGCCGCGTCGTCGATGGTGGCGCCGAGCGGGGTGACACCCCGGGCCAGGTCGTCGACCAGCAGCAGGGACGAGTGCCCGCCAGAGACCAGCAGCGCGATGGCCGGTTCGGGCAGCGGGCCGTGTTCCAGGGTGTCCACCGCCACGTGCGCGGCGAGGTGGTTGACGCCGTACACCGGCTTCTCGGCGGCAAGGGCGTACCCCTTGGCGGCGGCGACGCCGACGAGCAGCGCGCCGGCCAGACCCGGTCCGGAGGTGACCGCGATGGCGTCGATGTCGGCGAGGGTGACACCGGCGTCGGTGAGCGCCCGCTGCATGGTCGGCACGATGGCTTCGAGGTGGGCTCGGCTGGCCACCTCCGGCACCACGCCCCCGAAACGGGCGTGCTCCTCGACGCTGGACGCGAGCGCGTCGGCCAGCAGGGTGTGCCCGCGTACGATGCCGACGCCGGTCTCGTCGCACGAGGTCTCGATGCCCAGGATCAGCGGTTCGTCAGCCATGGTCGTGTGGTCCGTCCCCGGTCGGCTCGGCGTCGCGCCGCATGACCAGCGCGTCGGTGTTGCTCGGTTGGTAGTAGCCGCGACGCACCCCGATCGGCTCGAACCCGTACGTCGCGTAGAGGCGCTGGGCGGGGGCGTTGTCCACGGCCACCTCCAGCAGGGTGCTGCGGGCGCCCCGACGGTTCGCCTCGGCGAGCAGTTCCTCCAGGAGGACGCGGCCGACGCCACGCCGCTGGACGTCCCGCCGGACGGCGATGACCTGCACCCACACCTCGTCCGGTGGGGCGCCGGCGAGCCCGGCGTAGCCGAGCACCGCCCCGTCATTGTCGGTCGCGACCCGGTAGTGGTGCCCGTTGGCCAGCTCGTTCCAGAACATGGCTGGCGACCACTGCCCGGCGCCGAACAGGTCCGCCTCGAGCGGCATCGCCTGCTCGACGTGCCACCAGCGGAACGGTTCCAGCC
Organism: Micromonospora sp. NPDC051543; assembly: GCF_044454415.1. Lineage (NCBI taxonomy): Bacteria > Bacillati > Actinomycetota > Actinomycetes > Micromonosporales > Micromonosporaceae > Micromonospora > Micromonospora sp. NPDC051543. The sequence goes on along the minus strand of NZ_JBITDT010000021.1, from coordinate 35,347 downwards.
GTACCGACGTCACGGGAGGACCGGTTTGCGGCCGGTGGCCGCCACGGCGTCGGGACGGCGCAGGTAGAGCGGGGTGAGTCGCTCGCCGGGAGCGCCGGCCCGGATCCGCTCGGCGGCGAGCAACGCCAGCACGGTGGCCTCCGGGTAGCGCGGTTCGACCCGGACCGGCAGGTCCAGAGTCTCGGCGTACCGGTGTGCTCCGTCGCCGACGGCGACCGTCGCGCCCAGCTCACGGGCGCGGGCTGCGGCCACCGCCGGCGAGGACACCTCGGGCCCGACGATCCGCTGGCCGGCCCCGTCGTAGACGGCCCAGTACAGCTCCTTGCGGCGGGCGTCGCTGGCGGCCAGCACCGGTTCGCCGGCAGCCGCCGGGTGGCCGATAGCGTCCAAAGAACAGACGCCGTACGTCGGAACGCCGAGCACCTGCCCCATCGTGGCGGCGGTGACCAGGCCGACCCGCAGCCCGGTGAACGGCCCGGGGCCGAGCCCGGCGACTATCGCGCCCAGGTCACGCGGGCGCGCGCCGGCGTCGGCGAGGACCGCGTCGACCTGAGGCGCGAGCAGTTCACCGTGCGCGCGGGCATCGACCGTGCACCGGTGCGCCCGGGACGTGACGCCGTCCGCCGAGATCTCCACCAACGCTGCGGTCACCGCGGGGGTCGAGCTGTCCACCACGAGTACGAGCACGGTTAGCCAGCCTAGCGGCCCCGCCACCGCCCGCCCGTGACGCCCCGCCCCTCGGCCACCACCCGGCCCACCGGCGGACGAGCAGCGCCGCGGCTCCACCCGTCGCCACGCGTCTTCCCCGACCGCCACGCCACGCGACGGCGACGGCGACGGCACCACCCTGATGAGCGTGATGCCTGTGAGTCATCTAGATGACTCACAGGCATCACGCTCATCAGCATCATTGCCGCCGCTCAGCGATGTGGCCCAGACCGTGCTGATCGCGGCCCGGAAGACCGCGAGTCGTGAATCCGCCGCAGAGCTACCGCGAACGTCTGATGCTGGGCCAGCATGCCGGGATGCCATCGACTCGCCTCGTCACCCTCCTCGGCGCCGTGCTGCGGCAACAACGCCAGCGACGCGAGCTGAGCCAGCGCCAGCTCGCCGGGCTCGCCGAGGTCAGTCAGGCGGCCGTGGCCCGGATCGAACGCGGCGAACGAGCGCCGAGCGTCCCGGTGCTGGAGCGGTTGTTCACCGCGATGGACGTGCAGGTGGTGGTCGGGGTCGAGCCGCTGGACGTACACCTCGACGCTCGCATCGACGAACTGGCCGCCCGCCCGATCGGCGAACGCATCGACGAGCTGGGCCTCAACGAGACGCTGGACCGACTGACCGACTTTCCGCAGGTGCTCACCGGCAGCACGGCGGCGCTGTTGCAGGGCGCGCCCGTGCCGGTGGACGCCGTCGAGATCGCCCTCCGCTGGCAGGACTCGAAACGGTTCACCGGCTGGCTGGAGGCAAACTACGGCCAGCGGTGGAACGCCCGGTGGGGCGAGTTCGGCGGGGTGTGGTTGGAGCCGGAGGAGCCGGGCGAGCACCGCTGGTCGACCCGGTACGGCGAGATCAGGGCGACCATGTGCGACGAGCTGCCTGAGACGATCGAGGTACGCCACGATGGCCGCGACTATCGGGTGGTGCCGCTGGTCGAGCTGGAGTTGACCGAGCCGCGGGCCGCCGACCTGCTGCGCCGCTACCGGACCCGGCGCCGCGCCGTCCAGAGCTAGATCCCCGGGACGACGCGGGCGACGCGGGTCGGGGTCAGTCGGCGGTGCGCTCCCAGTCGATGGTGGTACGGCCGGCGTCGGCGAGGGCCTTGTTGGCGGCACTGAACGGGCGGCTGCCCAGGAAGCCGCGCGGGTTCATCGGGCTCGGGTGGCCGGCCTCCAGCACGACGTGCCGAGAGTTGGTGACCAGACCGGCCTTCTTGCGGGCGTAGCCGCCCCAGAGCAGGAAGACCACCCGGTCCGGCAGGGCGTCCAGCGCCCGGATGGTGGCGTCGGTGAACTCCTCCCAGCCGGCGTTCGCGTGCGAGCCGGGGGTGGCCTGACGGACGGTCAGCACCGCGTTGAGCAGCAGCACGCCCTGCGCCGCCCAACCGTCGAGGTTGCCGCTGCGCGGCTTGGGCACGCCCAAGTCCTCGCCCAGCTCCTTGAAGACGTTGCGCAGCGAGGGCGGCACCGACACGCCCTCGCGGACGCTGAAGCTCAGCCCGTGCGCCTGCCCGGCCCGGTGGTAGGGGTCCTGCCCGAGGATCAGCACCCGGGTGGCCGCCGGCGGGCAGAGCCGGTACGCCGAGAAGAGGTCCTCCAGCGGCGGGAAGACGGTCTGCGTCGCGTACTCCCGGGCGACGAACTCGGCCAGCGCGGCCGTGCGGGCCGGGTCGAGGTGCGGGGTGAGCACGGCACGCCACTGCTCCGGCAGCAGCGCCAGCAGATCCAGGGCGGGGGCATCGTCGGGCATCAGGAACCTCTTCCAGCGCGGGTCGGTCCCCCGCACTCTAGGCATCACGTCCGACAGCGCCGCGTCCTAACCCAGCTCGGCCAACCGCCGAGCCCAGTCACCACCGACCGGATCCAGCTCGACGACCCGGGTGTCGTCGTCGCGGCGGTCGAGACGGACCCGCAGGTGCGCGTCGACCAACTGCTCCACCAGGCCCTCGCCCCACTCCACGACGGTCACCGACGCGTCCACCGAGGCGTCCAGGTCCAGGTCGTCGATCTCGGCGCGCGGGTCGCTGGCGGCGCCCAGCCGGTACGCGTCGGCGTGGACGAGGGCCACCCGACCGCCCCGGGCCGGATCGGGCCGATGGACCCGGGCGATCACGAACGTCGGCGAGGTCACGTCCCCGAGGACGTTGAGCCCGACGCCGATGCCCTGGGTGAGCGCGGTCTTGCCGGCGCCCAGCGGGCCGGTCAACAGCACCAGGTCACCGGCCCGCAGCAGCCCGGCCAGCCGGCGGCCGAACTCCCGAGTGTCCTCGACGGTCGGCAGTTTGACGACGAAACTCACCGGTCCTCCATGCTCTCCAGTGATTCGAGGAACCGCTCCAGCGCGGCGTTGACCTCGTCGGCGTGCTCCAGCATCACCACGTGACCACTGTCTTTGATCTTGATGTACTCGGCCTGCGGCAGCCGCCGGACGATCTCCTCGGAGTGGGTCACCGGCGTGATCATGTCCTTGTCGCCGACGACCACCAGCACCGGCGCGTTCGCCAACGCCGCCAGCGCCGGGAAGCGCGAGTGCGTGGCGAGGGTCCGCAGGTAGCGGGTCACCGTGTCGGCCGAGGTCCGGGAGTTCATGGTCTCCACATAGGACACCAGCCGAGGGCTGGGCTTGCGGGTGCCGAAGCCGTACTTGCGGGTCAGCAGCCAGGCCACGTTCGAGGTCGACTTGCGGGCCCTGTCGATCACCGGGCCGCCGTACCGTGTGGCGTTGCTGACCATGTAGAGCACCGGACCACCGACCCGGCCCAGCAGCGCCGGGGCGACCAACTTGGTCTCCGCGACGAGACCGCCCGACGTGGCCATCAGCACCGTGCCCACCACCCGGTCACCGAACAGCTCCGGGAACAGCTCGGCGAACGCCATGATGGTCATGCCGCCCATCGAGTGGCCGACCAGTACCAGTGGCCCTTCCGGGGCGACCCGGTCGATCACCCGGCGCAGGGTCCGGCCGAGCACGGCCAGGTCGTACTCGCCGGTCTCCAGCCGGCCGGAGCGACCGTGACCGGGCTGGTCGTACGCCACGATCCGGTAGTCGCCACGCGCGGCGAGCATCTCGCGCTGGAAGTGGAAGGTGCCCATGTCCAGGCAGAACCCGTGCACCAGCACCACCGTCGGGTGGCCCGGCACCGGGCGGGTCGGTTCGACCACCTCGACGTGGATGTCGGTGCCGTCCGGCAGCTCGAGCCGGAACGCCTCGTCGTACCGCTGCTCGCCGAAGGTCTCCTGGGCGTAGCGGTCGGCCGGGTCGGCCTTGAGCCGGCGAACCAGGGTGCGTTCGGTCGCGACGCCGGCGGCCAGGCCGGCCGCCGCCACCCCGACCGCGGCGCCGACCAGGCCGGCCACGCGGCCGGCCGCGGTCCGCGGACGCGGGATGCGGTACGCCATCAGGGGCGCTCGCCGTCGTAGACGCGCGGCACCCGGGTGCTGCCGAAACGGGTGACGATCTCGTAGTTGATCGTGCCGACCGCCTCGGCCCAGTCGTCGGCCGTCGGCTCGCCGTCGGCGCCGCTGCCGAACAGGGTCGCCACGTCGCCGTCGGCCACCGGGTCGTCGCCGCAGTCGAGCACGAACTGGTCCATGCAGACGCGCCCGGCGATCGTCCGCCGCGCGCCGGCGAGCTGCACCGGCCCGGTGTTGGAGGCGTGCCGGGGCACACCGTCGGCGTACCCGAGCGGCACCACGGCCAGGTTCGCGTCCGACTCCGTGGTGTAGGTGTGACCGTAGGAGACGCCCGTCCCGGCGGGCACCCGCTTGGTGAGCATCACCCGGGCCCGGGCGGTCATCGCCGGCCGCAGCCCGTACGTCTCGCCCGCCACCGGGGACAGTCCGTAGATGGCCAGTCCGGGGCGGACCAGGTCGAAGTGCGTGTCGGGGCGGGTCAGGGTGGCCGCCGAGTTGGCCAGGTGCCGCCACCGGGGGCGCAGCCCGGCGCGCTCGACCATGGCCAGTCCCTCGTGGAAGACGGCGAGCTGCCGGTCGGTGGTCGGGTGGCCGGGCATGTCGGCGTACACGAAGTGGCTCCACACACCGACCACCTCGACCAGGCCGTCGGCCTGGGCCTTCGCGGCGGCGTCGAGCAGGGCCGGCCAGTCGGCGACGGTGGCGCCACCCCGCGACAACCCGGTGTCGATCTTCAGGTGCAGCCGGGCGGGGCGCTCGGCACGCCGGCTCGCCTCGATCATCTCGTCCAGTTGCGGCAGGCTGGCGGCACCGAGATCCACCCCGGCGCTCACGCCCTCGTGCAGTGGCAGTCCGGGCGCGAGCAGCCACGCCAGCACGGGCGCGGTGATCCCGTTGCGGCGCAGCGTGAGCGCCTCGTCGAGGGTGCAGACGCCGAGCCAGTCGGCCCCGGCGTCCAGCGCCGCGCGGGCGGCCGGGAGCATGCCGTGGCCGTACCCGTCGGCCTTCACCACCGCCATCAGCTCGGCGGTGGTGCCGGAGCGGAGCCGGCTCACGTTCTCGCGGATCGCGTCAAGATCGACACGTACCTCGGCCTGCCACATGCGCCCAGCCTACTTTCCAGCCCGATCACCGTGGGCGGCGACGCTCGGCCCACCGCACCGGTCGGGTCGGACGGGACGATCAGCCCAGCCGGGCGACGACCGGGCGCAGCGCGGTCACCACGTCGGGCGCGGTCACCGGGCCGCCGCGGGCCGCCTCCCGACCGGCCAGCCCGTGCAGGTACGCGGCCCCGGCCGCCGCCCGGTCCGCCGGCACCCCGGCCGCCAGCAGCGAGCCGAGCAGCCCGGCCAGCACGTCGCCGGTGCCGCCGGTGGCCAGCGCCGGGGTGCCGGTCGGGTTGACGTACGCCCGGCCGTCCGGCGTGCCGATCACCGTGCGGTCCCCCTTGAGCAGCACCACCGCGTTCATCCAGGCGGCCAGTCGCAGCGCGGACCCGACGCGGTCGGCGCCCGGCTCCTCCCCGCACAGCCGGGTGAACTCCCGGTCGTGCGGGGTGACGACGATCGGCGCGTCCCGGCCGCGCAGCCGGTCGGCGAGTGAACCGTCGACCAGCAGGGTCAACGCGTCCGCGTCGAGCACCACCGGCACCGGTGTGGCCAGGACGGCCCGCAGCTCGGCCGCCGCCTCGTCTCCGGTACCCAACCCCGACCCGCACACCCACGCCTGCACACGGCCGGCATCGGCCACCCGGGGCGTGGCGATCACCGAGGGGTGCTGGTGAAGCACCTCGTCGCGGGCCCCACCGGCGTACCGGACCAGGCCCGTCGGCCCGGCGAGCGCCCCGCCGACGGAGAGCACCGCCGCGCCCGGGTACGTCGCCGAGCCGGTCGCCACCCCCACCACACCCCGGGTGTACTTCTCCGACGCCGCGCCCAACTCCGGCCACCACCGCTGAAGGTCGGACCAGTCGGTGACGTTCAGCGCGGGGGTGCCCCGCAGCCAGGGCTCCAACCCGATGTCGACCAGCTCGACCTGCCCCGCCAACGCGGCGGCCGGCCCGACCACCAGGGCGGGCTTGAGCGCGCCGAACGCGACGGTCACGTCGGCGCGGACGGCGGTCGGCCGGCCGGACGCGGACAGCGGCACGTGCCCGGTGTCCACCGCGACCCCGCTCGGCACGTCCACGGCCAGTACGGTGGCCCGCTGGCTGTCGCGCCCACGCAGGTCGCCCAGCCCCTGGACGACCTCGTCCGCGTTCGCCCGCAACCCACCCGTGCCGCCGATCCCGACGATGCCGTCCAGGACCAGGTCGACGGGGCCGACGGGGCGGTCGACCAACCGGCCACCGGCGGCCCGCAGCGCGGCCAACCCGGCGACGTGCGCCCGGCCCGGCGTGAGCAGCAGGGCGGAGACCTCGACACCCCGGCGGGCCAGCCGCTCACCGGCGTAGAGCGCGTCGCCGCCGTTGTCGCCCGAGCCCACGAGCAGCAGCACCCGGCCGCCGTACACGCCGCCGCGCTCGGCGAGCAGCAGGGCGGCCCGGCGGGCCAGCCCGGCGGCGGCGCGCTGCATCAGCGTGCCCTCCGGCAACGTGCCCATCAGCCCCGCCTCGGCGGCCCGTACGTCGGCCACCCGCCACACCGGTCTCATGTCACCCTGTCCCATCCGTTCCGCGGGCTGGCCGGCGCGGCCCACCCGGCCGACGTCACCGTTCCGCGACCACCATCGCCGAGGCGATCCCACCGTCGTGCGAGAGCGACAGATGCCAGTGGTTGATCCCACGCTCGGCGGCCACCGCCGCGACGGTTCCCGAGACGCTCAGCCACGGCCGGCCGGCCGTGTCGGGCACGATCTCGCAGTCGTGCCACCGCAGGCCGGCGGGAGCGCCGAGGGCCTTGGCGACGGCCTCCTTCGCGGCGAAGCGGGCGGCCAACGACTCCGGCGAGCGGGGACCGCCGGAACGGGTGACCCGCTCCGGCCCGGTGAAGAGCCGATCGGCGAGCAGCGGCGTCCGCGCCAGGGACCGGGTGAACCGGTCCACCAGGACGACGTCGAGGCCGACAGCGACGATCACCAGACCACCCTACCGGCGGCGGGGGCGGCAGATTAGCCGTCGGGCCCGCGGTGGGCAACGCCTGTGGACAGACCGGGGTGCGACCGCAGCCCGGCGTCCACAGGGCACCTCGCCGTGGCCCGGCTCTGCCTAGCGTTCAGCGTGTCGATGCCGATCCGACACGGGGGTGGGGTCATGACCGAGGAGCCGTTCGCCGTCCGGCCGCAGGAGCTGCGCGCGGAGGCCGGCGTGCTCGACGACGAGGCGTACCGGTTGGCGTGGGGTCTGGCGCGGGTGCCGGGGCTGCTGGTGCCGGCCCCGGGCTGGCGGACAGCCACGGCGCTGGCGGGGCTGGAGGCAGCCGGGCACGGCTGGTTCTGCCGGCTCGGTACGGCCGTGGCGGTGACCGCCGATGGCATCCGTGGGGCAGCCGCGGCGTACGAGACGGTGGACGACCGCGCCGCCGGCCGGTTCGTCACCGTGCCCCGGTGAGCGGGGTCGGCTACCGGCAGCTCTGGGCCGCCGATCCGGCTGGCTGGCGGGCGGCCGGATCGGCCTGGGCCGGGTTGACCGGCCCGGTCCAGCGGCACGCCGACGAGCTGGCCGGGACGGCCGGACGGCTGCGGACTGGCTGGTCCGGTGCGGCGGCCACGGCAGCCGACGCCCGGCTCACCGGCCTCCGCGACGAGCTGACCTCGGTGGCACCGGCGCTGATCGAGGCCGACCAGACGCTGGCCGAGTTGGCCCGGCAGCTCGCCGTGGCGAAGGCCCAGCTCGCCGAGGCGGTCGCCCGGGCCGACGCGGCCGGCCTGACCGTGGACCGGGTCGGCGGGGTACGGGCCGGTCCGGCGCAACCGGCGTCGGCAGCCGCGATCGCGGCGGCGGGAGTGGCGGTGGCCCTGCGCGCGGCGATGGGACGCGCCGACGCGGCGGATCGGGCCGCCGCCGACCGGTTGGCCGAGCTGGCCCGTGCGGCCGGCACCGGCTGGGCGTCCCCGGCACCGCCCGGCCGGCCGGACGCCGGGGCGTCGCCACCGGTCGTACGCGCCTGGTGGTCCGGGTTGACGCCGGCCCAGCGGCGCTGGCTGGTCGGGCACGAATCGGCGCTGGTCGGCGCCCTGGACGGGCTACCGGTGGCGGCCCGCGACCAGGCCAACCGCCTGCTGCTCGGCGCGCGGCGCGACGAGCTGCTGGCCGAGCGGCGGCGATTGTTGGCCCGGGTGCCGCCAGGACCGCTGGCGTCGGTGCGACTGCGCGCGCTGGCCGCGCGGTTGGCCGGCCTGGACGCGCTGACCGAGCGGCTGGCGGGCGGGGCGCCACGGGCGTACCTGCTGGGGTTGGACCCGACCGGTGAGGGGCGGGTGGTGGTGGCGCTCGACGACCCCGACCACGCCGATCGGGTGCTGACGTACGTGCCGGGGATGACCGCCGGGCTGGACGACGCCCCGGGCGAGCTGGGTCGGGCCGCCCGGGTGCTGGAGCGCTGCGCGGCGCTCGCGCCGGGTGAGCGCAGCGCGGCCGTGCTGTGGCTGGACTACGACGCTCCGGACTTCCTGACCGAGGCGGCGTCCGCCGGCCAGGCCCGGGACGCCGGGCCGGCGCTGCACCGTTTCCAGGAGGGGCTGCGCGCCACGCACGAGGGGTCGCCGGCCCGGCAGACGGTGCTCGGGCACAGCTATGGGTCGCTGGTGGTGGGGGTGACCGCCCGGGAGCACGGGCTGGCGGCCGACGCGCTGATCTTCGTCGGTTCGCCCGGGGTAGGCGTGGCGCACGCCGACGAACTGGGCGTCCCGGCCGGGCAGGTGTGGGCGAGCAGGGCACCCGACGACGTGATCCGTCTGGCCCGGCCGGTGGACGAGCTGGCCCGGCCGGCACTGCTGGGCGCCGCTCCGCTCGCCGCGGTGCTGGGTTGGCCGGATCGCACCGGCCACGAGCTGTGGTTCGGTCACGACCCGGCGGACGGCGGGTTCGGCGGTCGGGTGTTCCGCAGCGGCCGCGGTGGGCACGCCGGCTACTGGGAGCCGGACAACCCGGCGCTGGACGGGATGGCCCGCGTCGTACTGGGCCGGTAGCGGGGCCGGCCACGGGAGGCCCAGCCCTGCTGCCCGGGCGGACGACGACGGAGCCCCGGCCACCGCGGGTGCGGCGCGGCCGGGGCTCCGGGGCGTGGCTGGCGACTACTCGACGGTGACCGACTTGGCCAGGTTGCGGGGCTGGTCCACGTCGTGCCCCCGCGCCGCGGCGATCTCGGCGGCGAACACCTGCAGCGGCACGGTGGTGACGAGCGGGGCGAGCAGGGTGGGCGTACGGGGCACGTAGATCAGGTGGTCGGCGTACCGGACGACGGCCTCGTCGCCCTCCTCCGCGATCACGATGATCCGCGCGCCACGTGCCCGGACCTCCTGGATGTTGGAGACGACCTTGTCGTGCAGCATGCCGCGCCCCACCGGGGAGGGCACCACGCAGATCACCGGGGTGCCCTTGTCGATCAGGGCGATGGGGCCGTGCTTCAGCTCGCCGGCCGCGAAGCCCTCGGCGTGCATGTACGCCAGCTCCTTGAGCTTGAGCGCGCCTTCGAGGGCCACCGGGTAGCCGACGTGCCGGCCGATGAACAGCACCGTCGGCTCGGACTTCAGCTCGCGGGCCAGCTCGCGGACCGGCTCGATGCGGTCCAGCAGCTCGCGCAGCTTGCCGGGCATCTCCTGGAGCTGGGCGACGACCGCGCCGACCTCGTCGGCGAACTTGATGCCGCGTACCTGGGCCAGGTGCAGGCCGATCAGGTAACAGGCGACGACCTGGGTGAGGAACGCCTTGGTGGAGGCGACGGCGATCTCCGGCCCACCGTGGGTGTAGAGCACGGCGTCGGACTCGCGGGGGATGGTCGAGCCGTTGGTGTTGCAGATGGCGAGCACCCGGGCCTTCTGCTCCTTGGCGTGCCGCAGGGCCATCAGGGTGTCCATCGTCTCGCCGGACTGCGAGATCACCACGATGAGCGTGGACCGGTCGAGCACCGGGTCGCGGTAGCGGAACTCGCTGGCCAGCTCCACCTCGCACGGGATCCGGGTCCAGTGCTCGATGGCGTACTTGGCGACCAGGCCGGCGTGGTACGCGGTGCCGCAGGCCACGATGAAGATCTTGTCGACGTCGCGCAGATCCTGGTCGCTGAGGCGGACCTCGTCCAGGGCGATCTCGCCGCTCTCGGTGAGTCGGCCGAGCAGGGTGTCGGCGATGGCCTGCGGCTGCTCCTCGATCTCCTTGAGCATGAACCAGTCGTAACCGCCCTTCTCGGCGGCGGACGAGTCCCAGTCGATGTGGAAGTCCTTGCCGCTGGCGGGCTGACCGTCGAAGTCGGTGATCTCGATGCTGTCGCCGGTGATCAGAACGATCTGGTCCTGACCCAGCTCCACCGCCTCGCGGGTGTGCTCGATGAACGCGGCCACGTCGCTGGCCAGGTAGTTCTCACCGTCGCCCCGCCCGACGACCAGCGGCGAGTTGCGCCGGGCGCCGACGACGGCACCGGGCACGGAGGCGTCGACCGCGAGCAGGGTGAACGCGCCCTCCAGCCGCTGGCACACGACACGCATGCCGGCGGCGAGCAGCTGCGGGCCGTCCGGCTGGCCGGCGGCGCGCAGGTCGGCAAGCGCGGCGGAGAGCAGGTGCGCGGCGCACTCGGTGTCGGTGTCGCTGGTGAACTGGACGCCGTCGGCCTCCAGTTCGGCGCGGAGCCGGGCGAAGTTCTCGATGATGCCGTTGTGGATCACCGCGACGCGGCCGTCGGGCGCGAAGTGCGGGTGGGCGTTGCGGTCGGTCGGCCCGCCGTGGGTGGCCCACCGGGTGTGCCCGATGCCGGTGGTGCCGTCACCGATGCCGATCGGACTGGCCGCGCAGGAGGTCGGGTCGTCGGCGGCACGCTCGGAGAGCACCTTTTCGAGGTTGGCGAGCTTGCCGGCCTTCTTCTCGGTCAGGAGCTGGTCGTCGCAGACGATGGCGACGCCCGCCGAGTCGTAGCCCCGATATTCCAGCCGCCGCAGCCCGTCGAGCACGATGCTCAGCGCCGGGCGCGCGCCGGCGTATCCCACGATTCCACACATGGCCCGCAGCCTAACCCAGTTTCGCTCATCATGGGTGCTCGAAAGCCGGCTAAACAAGCACCGAATTTGAGCGATCGGCCGCTGACGGGCCGCAATGGGACGGACGTCACGAGCCGGGCCGGCGTGCGCGGGACCGGACGGGGTTGCGAGACGGCCGGGGCGTACGACAGTCTTCCGGCGGGTTCGGCGCACGCTCCGCTGACTCCTCGACCCCTTACCCACTCCCGCCCGGAGCAGCCATGTCCGACGCGCCGCCCCCCGAGTCGTCCCCGACGCCACCTCCGGACCCCGCCGCCCCGCCGCCGGACCCGACGGCTGCGCCGCCGCCGACGAACCCTCCGTCCGGTTGGTCCGCGCCGGACGCCTTCCCGACGCCGGATCCGTTGGCGCCGGGCCAGCCCTGGGCACCCCCACCGGCCTGGACCCCGCCGCCCCCGTCCACGTCGTGGACGCCCGATCCCACCGGCGGCGTACCGGTTACGCCGGACCCCGCCGGCACGGGCCCCTGGCCGCCACCTCAACCACCACCAGGACAGCCGTCGGCCGGCTACCCACCGGCTTACCCGGCACCCGGCTACCCACCGCCCGGCTATCCGCCGCCGTACCTTTATCCCGGCTATCCGCCGCCCGCCCGCCCGGCCGCCAGCGCCGGTCGGGTGGTCGGGATCGTCGTCGCGGTCGTCGCGGCGCTCGCCCTCCTCGGGTGCGGATGCTTCTGCGTGTCCGGGTCACTGCTCGGCCGGCTTGCCCCGGACACGGTCGCCGAGGACCCGTACGACAGCGACCCCTTCGGCGACGACACCTGGCCGCCGAGCATCGCGCCCGAGCCGCCCACCGTGCCCGACACCCCCACGGCGGGGCCCACCAAGAAGCCGATCACGCGTCCGACGTCGGGTCCGGCCCCCGTGACGGTGGTCTACGAGGTCACCGGAGTGGGCAGGGCGGACATCGCGTACTTCGACGCCGAGAGCGATCTCATCCACGCCGACGGCGCGAAGCTGCCCTGGCGTATGACCATCCGCACCAACGGCCAGAGTCGGGTCATGGTGGAGGCCAGGTGGTCCGACTACGAGGAAAGGCCGATCGGCTGCACCGTCACGGTCACCGGCGCCGGAAAACCCGTGACGAACAAGACCCAGGGGACCTGGGCCACCAGTTGCGAGCCCGAGTGAGGCTGGAGTCGGGTCGGCGGGTGACCGTAGGCTGGCGCAGGTGACGACGAGCACCGATGTCGACCCGCTGGTGGCCCGGATGCGGCCGTTCGGCACGACGATCTTCGCCGAGATGTCCGCCCTCGCCGTACGGACCGGGGCGGTCAACCTCGGCCAGGGCTTCCCGGACACGGACGGCCCGCCGGAGATGCTGGCCGCCGCCGCCGAGGCGCTGCGCGGCGGGCAGAACCAGTACCCGCCCGGTCCGGGGATCCCCGCCCTGCGCGCGGCCGTCGCGGCGCACCAGCGCCGGTTCTACGACCTGGCGTACGACCCGGACGGCGAGGTCGTGATCACGGCGGGCGCGACCGAGGCGGTGGCGGCCAGCATCCTCGCTCTCTGCGAACCGGGTGACGAGGTGGTCTGCTTCGAGCCGTACTACGACTCGTACGCCGCCTCGATCGCCCTGGCCGGCGCGGTCCGGCGGCCGGTCACGCTGCGTCCCGGCGCGGACGGCCGGTACGCCTTCGATCCGGCGGCGCTGCGGGCGGCGTTCGGGCCACGCACCCGGCTGGTGCTGCTCAACTCGCCGCACAACCCGACCGGCAAGGTGTTCACGCCGGCCGAGCTGGCGCTGGTGGCCGAGCTGTGCCAGGAGTTCGACGCGTACGCGGTCACCGACGAGGTGTACGAGCACCTGGTGTTCACGGACGCGTCCAGCGCGCACGTGCCACTGGCGACGCTGCCCGGGATGCGGGAGCGGACGCTGCGCATCTCGTCGGCCGGCAAGACGTTCTCCTGCACGGGCTGGAAGATCGGCTGGGTGAGCGGCCCGGCGGCGCTGGTCTCGGCGGTGCTGCGGGTGAAGCAGTTCCTCACCTATGTCAACGCCGCGCCGCTGCAACCGGCGGTCGCCGTGGCGCTGGCCCTGCCCGACGACTACTACACGGGTTTTCGCGACGGGCTCCAGCAGCGGCGCGACCAGCTCATCGGCGGCCTCACGGACGCCGGGTTCGACGTGCTGACGCCGGAGGGCACGTACTTCGTGACCGCCGACGTCACCGCGCTCGGCGGCACCGACGGGATGGAGTTCTGCCGGTCGCTGCCGGAGCGCTGCGGTGTCGTGGCGGTGCCCACCCAGGTCTTCTACGACGACGTCGAGGCCGGCCGGCGGCTGGTCCGGTTCGCGTTCTGCAAGCGCCCGGAGGTGCTGGCCGAGGCGGTCACCCGGCTGCGCGCTCTGACGCCGAGCCACTGACCGGGCCGGGTCGCCGGGCGGAAGCCCAGCGGCCCGGTGTGCGGCCGGTTACGCGGCGGCCGGGCTGGCCGTACGCACCAGGGCGGCGATCCGCTCGGCGACGTCGCGGGCGATCGCCTCGGTGGCGGCCTCGACCATCACCCGGACCAGGGGCTCGGTGCCCGACGGGCGCAGCAGCACCCGACCGGTCTCCCCCAGCTCTGCCTCGGCCCGCTCGACCTCGGCGCGGACGGCCGGCGCGTTGGCCCCGACGGTCCGGTCACCGACCGGCACGTTGATCAGCACCTGGGGAAGCTTGGTGACCACCGAGGCCAGCTCGGCCAGAGACTGGCCGGTGGCCGCCATCCGGGCCATCAGGTGCAGGCCGGTGAGGACCCCGTCGCCGGTGGTGGCGTGCGCGGGCATGACGATGTGGCCGCTCTGCTCGCCGCCGAGCGCGAGGCCGGACGCGCGCAGCTCCTCCAGCACGTACCGGTCGCCGACCTTGGTCTCGATCAGCCGGATGCCCTGCGCGGACATCGCCAGCCGCAGGCCGAGGTTGCTCATCACGGTCGCCACCAGGGTGTCCTGGGTGAGGGTCCCGGCCTCCCGCATGGCCAACGCCAGGATCGCCATGACCTGGTCGCCGTCGACCTCGTCGCCGTCGGCGCTGACCGCCACGATCCGGTCGGCGTCGCCGTCGTGGGCGATGCCCAGGTGGGCGCCGTGCTGCACCACGGCCTCACGCAGGGCCTCGATGTGGTTGGAGCCGCACTCGTCGTTGATGTTCAGGCCGTCGGGCTCGGCGTGGATCGCGACGACCTCGGCACCGGCCTCCCGGTAGGCGACCGGAGCCACCTCACTCGCCGCGCCATTGGCGCAGTCGACGACGACCTTGATCCCGTCCAGCCGGTGCGGCAGTGCGCCGACCAGGTGCTGCACGTAGTGATCCGCGCCGTCGAGCAGGTCGTGCACCCGGCCGACACCGGCACCGATCGGGCGGTCCCAGGCGGTGGTGGCGTTCGCCTCCACCGCGGCCTCGATCTTCATCTCGATCTCGTCGGGCAGCTTGTGACCACCGGCGGCGAAGAGCTTGATGCCGTTGTCCGGCATGGGGTTGTGTGACGCGGAGAGCACCACGCCGAGGTCGGCCTTGGCCTCGGCGGTGAGGAAGGCCACGGCCGGGGTGGGCAGCACACCGACGCGTACGACGTTCGCCCCGGCACTGGTCAGCCCGGCCACGACGGCGGCCTCCAGCATCTCGCCGCTGGCCCGGGTGTCCCGGCCCACCACGGCGAGCGGCGGGTGACTGCGGTCCGTCTCGGCGAGTGTGTGCGCGGCGGCCACGGCCAGCGCCAGCGCCAACTCGGGCGTGAGATCCGCGTTCGCGCGCCCGCGTACGCCGTCCGTGCCGAACAACCGACCCATACCCGCCAACCTCCGATGAGCAACTGCCGATGAGGAGAAAGCGGAACGGCCGGCCCACCTCCCCGGTCGGGGGAGGCGGACCGGCCGTCCGTCAGAAGTACAACGCGCTGGAGAAGATCAGCGCTTCGAGTACTGGGGAGCCTTACGGGCCTTCTTGAGGCCGTACTTCTTGCTCTCCTTGACCCGGGCGTCCCGGGTGAGGAAGCCGGCCTTCTTGAGGGCCGGGCGGTCGTCCGGCTCGTTGACGATCAGCGCACGGGCGATGGCCAGCCGCAGCGCACCGGCCTGGCCGGTGGTGCCGCCGCCACGCAGGTTGGCGATGACGTCGAACGCCTCGGGCTTCTCGGCGGTGACCAGCGGGTCCTTGATGAGCTGCTGGTGCACCTTGCTCGGGAAGTAGGCCTCGAGGTCGCGGCCGTTGCAGGTGATCTTGCCGGTGCCCGGGACGATACGGACCCGGACGATGGCCTCCTTGCGCCGACCCACGGTCTGGATCGGGCGGTCACCACGCGGCGCGCGGGCGACGGGCGCCGGCGCCTCGGTGGCCTCGGGGGCAACCTCGGTCTCGGTGGTGGTGTCGGTCATGCTGCTTCCTTCGCCCGCGCTCACTGCGCGATCTGCTTGATCTCGAACGGCACCGGCTGCTGCGCGAGGTGCGGGTGCTCGGCACCGGCGTAGACCTTCAGCTTCTTGATCAGCTGACGGCCGAGCTTGTTGTGCGGGAGCATCCCCTTCACAGCCAGCTCGATGGCCCGCTCGGGGCGCTTGGTCAGCAGCTCGTCGTAGCCAACCTGCTTCAGACCACCCGGGTAACCCGAGTGGCGGTAGGCAACCTTGGTCTGGCGCTTGTTGCCGGTCAGCGCGACCTTGCCCGCGTTCACGATGACGACGAAGTCGCCCGTGTCGACGTGCGGCGCGAAAGTCGGCTTGTGCTTACCACGCAGCAACGTGGCGGCGTGGGTGGCCAGGCGGCCCAGCACGACATCAGAGGCGTCGATGACGTGCCACTGACGCTCGATCTCACCCGGCTTCGGGCTGTACGTACGCACAGGTCTACCTTGTCTCGTCGTCGGTCTGGGGTCGCGCGCCGAGGTGACCAGAGCTAGCAGGCCGGACCAGCGCGCACGAACGACCAAGCGTACCTGATAGGGCACGCCTCTGGATGTCGTACAACAGCAGGCAACGATACCCGGCGTCCCATCGGCAGGTCAAAACGGGGGTGGGCCGCCGGCCGGCGGCGGGGGGGGGGGGGGCCCGCGCACACCCCCGCGAGCCGCTGGGACGACCCCGGACGACGGTAGGCGACCCAGGTGACCGCGAAGCACAGCGCGTACCAGCCGATGAACGCCAGGTAGGCGGCGTCCGCGTTGCCGGAGCTGAGGAACGACTGGCGGAAGGCGATGTTGACCAACACCCCGCCGGACGCCCCGATCGCGCCGGCGATCCCGATCAACGCGCCGGTCATCCGTCGCGCCCACCGGGCGGCGGCCTCCGGGTCGCGCGTGCCGTTGGCGACCGCCTCCGCCGCCCGGGCCCGGAAGATCGCCGGGATCATCTTGTACGTGGAGCCGTTACCGATCCCGGAGAAGACGAAGAGGGCCAGGAACCCGGCCAGGTAGAGCCCGAACGAGCGTTCGCGGGCCGCGTACAGGACCGTGCCGGCGCCCAGCGCCATCGCCACGAAGTTCCAGAAGGTCACCCGGGCCCCGCCGAGCCGGTCGGCGAAGTGCCCGCCCACCGGCCGGATCAGCGAGCCGATCAGCGGCCCGAGGAAGGTCAGCCAGGCGGCGTCGACGGGGGTGGGGAACCGGTCGGCGAACTGGAGCTGGAGCACCTGGCCGAAGGCGAAACCGAACCCGATGAACGACCCGAAGGTGCCGATGTAGAGCAACGACATGACCCAGGTGTGCGGGTCCCGGGCCGCCTCGCGCAGCGCTCCCGGCTCGTTGCGCGCCCCGGGCACGGTGTCCAGCCAGCGGGCCGCCGCCAGCGCGGCCAGCACGATGAGTGGCAGGTAGACCGCGGGCACCAACCGGGGGTACGCGGCGCCAGCGGTGGCCAGCACCGCCAGGCCGACGAGCTGCACGGCCGGTACGCCCAGGTTGCCGCCACCGGCGTTGAGCCCGAGGGCGCGTCCCTTGAGGTGCTGCGGGTAGAACAGGTTGATGTTCGCCATCGAGGAGGCGAAGTTGCCGCCACCGACGCCGGTGAGGCAGGCGAGCACCATGAGGGTGGAGTAGGACACCCCCGGCTCCAGCAGGATCGTCATCGGCACCGTCGGGAGCAGCAGCAGAAGCGCGCTGATCATCGTCCAGCGCCGCCCGCCGAAGCGGGCCACCGCCAGGGTGTACGGCAGCCGCAGCACCGCGCCCAGCGCGGCCGGCACGGCGGTGAGCAGGAACTTTCCGGCCGGGTCGATGCCGTACGCGGGGCCCAGGAAGAGCACGGTCACCGACCAGAGACTCCACACGGAGAAGCCGACGTGCTCGGCGAAGATCGACACCCAGAGGTTGCGGCGGGCGATCGGCGCGCCCGTCGTACGCCAGAACTCGGGATCCTCGGGCCGCCAGTCGTCCAACGGACGTCGACGCCCGCGGACGGCAGGTGGTTCGGCGGTGACTGCGGTGCTGGTGAGCGTGCTCACGGCGGCTCCTCCTCGTCGATCTGACGAGGAAAAACGCTAGGAAGGCGGAGTTACCTGGCAGTGCCTGTCGTGGGTCGGCCCGGAAACGCCTGCCGCACCACGGGCCGGCGGCGTTGGTGAGGTCCCTCGGTTCAGAGCTGTTGGAGGATGCGCAGCGCGCGGCCGACCCGGAGCATCGTGTCGGTGTCGGCGACGTCCACGCACTCGGTGAACCACTTCTTCATGGGCGAGGAGATCCGGTCGGGCATCACCACGTACGTGCCCATCGGCACGGCCAGGGGCGAGTCGCGCAGCAGCGACTCCTCGACGACCTCGACGACGATCACGATGGGCACGTCGGTGGAGTTGTAGACGTCCGAGCTGATCACCAGACCGAGGCGTTCCCGGGCGCCCTCGATGCGCCAGACCTCACCCCTGCGCAGCACGCGGCGGTTCACCGAAGAAGAGGTCGTTGACCATGCCCACCTCGCGGGCGTCGGCGAGGGCGGCGGACTCCAGGTCGAGGCCGGCGCGTCCCACGGCGGCGGCGTGCGCGGTGAAGACCTCGCGCAGCGCCTTCTCCCGGGCGGCCTGGTCCATCCACGCCGAGAGGGACAGCCCTTCGCGCTTGGCGAAGCGCCGGGCCTCCTCGATCGTCTCGTCCGTGAACGACAGCGTCACCTTGGCAGTCATGCCGGTGAGACTACCCATCGGTATGACCGCCAGTCATCCACGCGGAGGCCGGCTCGCTCCCGGGTGTCGAAACGTGCATATCGTCAGCGGGCACGTCCGCCGAACACCGCGAAACGCCACTCCTTGAAGTAGCAGTCGACATCGACCAGGCCGGCCTCGTCGAGCCATCGGCACTGGTCGGCGACGGTCGCCGGAAGGTCGTAGCGCATGCGGCCCCGGGAGGCGGCGATCTCCTCCGGCGACGACCCCAACTCGGCGATCCGCGCCATCCACACCTCGTCGTAGCGCTGGTCGAGCGCGGGAGTCGGCCCCGCGACCTGCTCGGCGTTGACGAACACCCCACCGGGCGTCAGGGCGGCGGCGGCCCGCCGGTAGAGCGCCCGCTTGCCGTCGTCGTCAAGGTGGTGGATCGCGAGCGCGCTGACCACCGCGTCGTACCGGCCCGGGGGCAGCTCGTCGGACAGGTCCGCCCGAACGGTCCGGTGCGGCACCGAACGCGCCGACAGCTCGTCGGTGGCGCGGGCCAGCATCGCCGGCGCGGCGTCCACAAGGGTCAGCCGGACCCCGGGCACCGCCGCGGCCAGCAGGAGCGAGAGCAGCCCGGTGCCCGCGCCCAGGTCCAACACCTCAGGGGTACGCCCCGCCGCCAGCGCGGCACGCAGCGGTGGCGTGGCCACCTCGACCGCCGCGCCGTAGAAGGCGTCGAAGCAGGGCACCAGCCGCCGTCGCGCCTCGTCGTAGGTGCCGGCCACCGCGTCGAAAACGTCCACCACACCCATGGCACTCTCCCACCCATTGAGACATACTTCCCACATTATAAGCAACCCATCGCGCCGCGGTCAGCACACGAACCCGCCCATCTCGTCGATCTTGCAGTTTCTGTTGTCGAGATGACCGGAATGTCCCTTGTGTCGCCACCGAAAGTGCAAGATCGCGGAGGGTGGGCGGTGGAGGGCTGCCGACCGTCGCACTTCTCCGGTGCGGTGTGAGGCCCACTTGACAGGACCGAAACAGAAGGGACCCGGACTGGAAACTGCCCGGCGGCACGCTTTGCCGACATGACAGACGGTGCACGGCCGGCAACTCGATCGGGGCGTACGCCCCGGGAGGTGGCGACGCACTGCCCGTACTGCGCTCTCCAGTGCGGCATGACACTCCGCCAGGACGAGGCAGGGGTGAGCGTGCTCCCCCGCCAGTTCCCGACCAACCGGGGTGGGCTGTGCCAGAAGGGCTGGACCTCCGCCGAACTGCTCGACCATCCGGACCGGCTGACCACCCCGCTCGTACGTGACCCGGCCAGCGGTGAGCTGCGCCCGGCGACCTGGGACGCGGCGCTGGACCGGGTCGCCACCGGCGTACGCGCCATCCAGGACAGCTCCGGGCGGGACGCGGTCGCCGTCTTCGGCGGCGGCGGGCTGACCAACGAGAAGGCGTACGCGCTGGGGAAGTTCGCCCGGGTCGCACTGCGTACCCGCAACATCGACTACAACGGGCGGTTCTGCATGTCCTCGGCGGCCGCCGCCGGGATGCGCGCCTTCGGCATCGACCGGGGACTGCCGTTCCCCCTGTCCGACCTGGGCCAGACCGACACGCTGCTGCTGGTCGGCGCCAACCCGGCGGAGACCATGCCGCCGCTGGTGCGCTGGCTCACCGAGCAGCGCCAGGGCGGGGGGAAGCTCATCGTCGTCGACCCGCGCGTCACCGCCACCGCCCGCCAGGCCGACCTTCACCTGCAACCGCTGCCCGGCACCGACCTCGCCGTGGCCAACGCGCTGCTGCACATCGCGCTCACCGAGGGCTGGGTCGACCAGGCGTACGTGGCGGAGCGCACCACCGGCTTCGAAGCGGTCCGCCGCAGCGTCGCCGCCTGGTGGCCGGCCCGCGCGGAACAGCTCTCCGGGGTGCCGGTGGCCGATCTCGAGGCGACCGCCCGCGCGCTGGGCACCGGCGGCCGGGTGATCATCCTGACCGCGCGCGGGGCCGAGCAGCACGCCAAGGGCGTCGACACCGTCACCGCGTACGTCAACCTGGCCCTCGCCCTGGGCCTGCCGGGCCGACCCGGCTCCGGGTACGGCTGCCTCACCGGCCAGGGCAACGGTCAGGGCGGGCGGGAGCACGGGCAGAAGGCCGACCAGCTCCCTGGCTACCGCAGGATCGACGATCCGGCGGCCCGCGAGCACGTCGCGGGCGTCTGGGGCGTACCGGCCGACGAGCTGCCCGGTCCCGGTGTGCCGGCGTACCGGCTACTCGACTCGCTCGGCACCGCCGACGGTCCCCGGGCGCTGCTGGTGTTCGGCTCGAACCCGGTGGTCTCGGCTCCCCGGGCCGCCCGGATCGAGGGCCGGCTGCGCGACCTCGACCTGCTGGTCGTCGCCGACCTGCTGCTCTCCGAGACGGCGGCGCTGGCCGACGTGGTGCTGCCCACCGCGCAGTGGGCCGAGGAGGACGGCACGATGACCAATCTGGAGGGTCGGGTGCTGCGACGGCGCGCGCTGCGCCCACCGCCGCCGGACGTCCGCACCGACCTGGCCATCCTCGCCGACCTGGCGGGACGGTTGGGCGACCCCGAAACGGCGGCGACGCGGTTCCCCACCGACCCGGCCATCGTCTTCGGCGAGCTGCGCCGCGCCTCGGCGGGCGGCATCGCCGACTACGCCGGCATCACCTGGGACCGCATCGACGCCGCCGACGGCGTCCACTGGCCGTGTCCCAGCGCGGACGGGCCCGACACACCACGCCTCTTCGCCGACAGGTTCGCCACCCCGGACGGCCGGGCCCGGTTCCACCCCGTCGACCACCGGCCGGCCGCCGAGGAGGTGTGCGCCACGTATCCCCTGCACTTCACCACCGGCCGGGTGCTGGCCCAGTACCAGTCCGGCACGCAGACCCGCCGCGTACCGGCGCTGCGTCGCGCCGCGCCCGAGGCGTTCGTCGAGCTGCACCCCGACCTGGCCGCCCGGTTGGGCATCGAGAACGGCGATCCGGTGCGGGTCACGTCCCGCCGGGGCGAGCTGCGCGCCCCGGCCCGGCTCAGCCCGGGTATCCGGCCGGACACGGTCTTCGCGCCGTTCCACTGGCCGGGCGCCGGGCGGGCCAACTCGGTGACCAACGACGCGGTGGACCCGATCTCCGGGATGCCCGAGTTCAAGATCTGCGCGGTCCGGGTGGAGAAGGCATGACCGCCCGGGTGGTGATCGTCGGCAACGGCATGGCCGGCGCCCGGCTCGCGACCGAGCTGCACGCCCGCGGGGATGAGCGCAAGGTCACCGTCCTCGGGGCGGAACCGCATCGCGCGTACAACCGGATCATGCTGTCCACGCTGCTGGCGGGCCGCATCGACGAACCGGACGTGGAGCTGACCGAGGCCGCCGGGCACGGCATCGACCTGCGCTCGGGCGTGCCGGTCGCCGCCGTGGACCGGTCGGCCCGCGAGGTCCGCACGGCCGACGGCGAACGGATCGCCTACGACCATCTGGTGCTGGCCACCGGCGCGCGGGCGGTGGTGCCGCCCCTGCCCGGCCTCGACCCGGCCGACCTGCCCCGGCGGGTCGTTCCCTTCCGCACCCTGGACGACTGCCGCCGCATCCTGGCGGTGGCGCGCGACGCACGCTCCGCGATCGTGCTCGGCGGCGGACTGCTCGGCTTGGAGGCCGCCCGGGGCCTGGCCACGCGCGGGCTGGCCACCACCGTGGTGCACCCGACCAACCACCTCATGGAACGGCAGCTCGATCCGGCGGCCGGCACGGTGCTGGCCGGCACGCTCGCCGGGCTCGGCGTAACGATCCAGCTCGGGGTGCCCGCCACCGGGGTGGCGGCGGACGACAGCGGCGTCCGCCTCGACCTGGCCGACGGCCGGTCGCTGCACGCCGACCTGCTGGTGCTCTCCTGCGGGGTACGCCCGGACACCGCCCTCGCGCAGGCCGCCGGGCTGACCGTGCGGCGCGGCGTGGTGGTGGACGACCGGCTGCGCACCAACGACCGGTCCATCTCGGCGCTGGGCGACTGCGCCGAGCACGACGGGACGCTCACCGGACTGGTCGCGCCCGCGTGGGCCCAGGCGCGGGTGCTCGCCGACGTGTTGACCGGCACGGACCCGCTCGCCCGGTACCGGCCCCGCCCGGTGGTGACCCGGCTCAAGGCGGCCGGGATCGACCTGGCCGCGATGGGCGAGGCGGTCGGCGGCGCACCGGGCGAGGAGCTGACGTTCACCGACCCGACCCGGGGCACGTACGCCCGGCTGCGCATCCGTGACGAGCGGTTGATCGGCGCGATCCTGCTCGGCGACAACCCGGCGATCGGCGCGGTGATCCAACTCTTCGACCGGGGTCACCCGGTGCCGGCCGACCGGCGGGCCCTGCTGCTCGGCCGGGCGCTCGGCGGGGCCGTCTCGACGCCGAGCGCGTCACCGGCGCTGATGCCGGACGCGGCCCTCGTCTGCCAGTGCAACACCGTGACCAAGGGCGCGCTGGTGCGCTGCTGGCGCTCCGGCGCGCGGACGGTCGACGCGGTGGTGGCGGGCACCCGGGCCGGCACGGGATGCGGCGGATGCCGCGACGCGGTCGGCGGCATCGTCGACTGGCTGTCCGAAGCGGAATCGGTGGAGGTGACGCGATGAGCGGCGCGGACCTGGTCGTCGTCGGCAACGGCATGGTGGGGCAACGCTTCGTCGATGCACTGCGCGCCCGTGACCCGCAGGGCCACTGGCGGGTGACGGTACTGGCCGAGGAGAGGCGTCCGGCGTACGACCGGGTGCGGCTCTCGGCGTACTTCGACGGGGTGAGCGAAGAGGAACTCAACGTGCACACCCCGGACGACGGGGTGCGGATGCGTCTCGGTGAGCCGGCCACCGCCATCGACCGGGAACGGCGGGTGGTGAGCACCGCCGAGGGCGACTACCACTACGACGCGCTGGTGCTGGCCACCGGGTCGTACCCGTTCGTGCCGCCGGTGCCCGGGGCCGACCTGCCCGGAGTCTTCGTCTACCGGACGCTCGACGACCTGGCGGCGATCCGGACGTACGCCGCCGGTCGGCGGGTCGGCGCGGTGATCGGCGGCGGGCTGCTCGGGCTGGAGGCGGCGAACGCCCTGCGCCTGCTCGGCCTGAGCACCGACGTGGTCGAGTTCGCGCCCCGGCTGATGCCGGTGCAGGTGGACCAGGCCGGCGGCGCGATGCTGCGCCGCTACGTCCAGGACCTGGGTGTGCGTACCCACCTCGGGGTGGCCACCACGGCGATCCGCGCGGGGGCCGACGGTGCGGTGGCCGCGGTGGAGCTGTCCGACGGCCGGGTGGTCGACGCCGAGCTGGTCGTGGTGGCCGCCGGCATCCGGCCCCGCGACGAGCTGGCGCGGGCCGCCGGTCTGCCGTTGGGTCCGCGTGGTGGGGTGCTGGTCGACGAGACCTGCCGCACGGCCGACGATCGGGTCTGGGCCGTCGGCGAGTGCGCGGCGGTCGACGGCACCTGTCACGGCCTGGTGGCACCGGGGTACGCGACGGCCGAGGTGGTAGCCGACCGGCTGGTCGGCGGCGCGGCGACGTTCCCGGGCGCGGACACCGCCACGAAGCTGAAGCTGCTCGGGGTGGACGTGGCGTCGTTCGGCGACGCGCACGGCACCACCGAGGGCTGCCTGGACGTCACGTTCACCGACCCGGCCACCCGGGTCTACGCCAAGCTGGTCCTCTCCGACGACGCGCGCACCCTGCTCGGTGGGGTGCTGGTGGGCGACGCCAGCGCGTACCCGACGCTGCGGGCCAGTGTGGGTGGCCCGCTGCCGGCACCGCCGCTGGCCCTGCTCGCCCCCGACGGCGGCGGCGCGGACGCCGGGACGCTGCCCGCCACCGCGCAGGTCTGCTCCTGCAACGCGGTGACCCGGGGCGACGTGGACGACGCCATCGCCGGTGGCTGTTCGGACGTACCGTCGTTGAAGGCGTGCACCAGGGCGGGCACGAGCTGCGGCTCCTGCGTGCCGATGCTCAAGCAGCTCCTCGACGCGGCCGGGGTGGCACAGTCCACGGCGCTCTGCGAGCACTTCGACGTGAGCCGCCGCGAGCTGTTCGAGATCGTGCGCGTACGCGGCATCCGCACCTTCTCCCGGCTGGTCGCCGAGCACGGCCGGGGGCGCGGCTGCGACATCTGCAAGCCCGTGGTGGCCTCGATCCTCGCCTCGCTTGGCAACGGACACGTGCTCGACGGCGAGCAGGCGTCCCTTCAGGACACCAACGACCACTTCCTGGCCAACCTGCAACGCGACGGCAGCTACTCGGTGGTGCCCCGCATCCCCGGCGGCGAGATCACCCCGGAGAAGCTGATCGTGATCGGCGAGGTGGCCCGGGACTTCCAGCTCTACACGAAGATCACCGGTGGGCAGCGCATCGACCTGTTCGGGGCGCGGGTGGAGCAGCTACCGCAGATCTGGCGACGCCTGGTCGACGCCGGCTTCGAGTCCGGCCACGCGTACGGCAAGGCGCTGCGCACGGTGAAGTCCTGCGTCGGAGAGACCTGGTGCCGGTACGGCGTACAGGACTCGGTGGGGTTGGCCGTGGCGCTGGAGCTGCGCTATCGCGGGCTGCGCGCCCCGCACAAGCTCAAGTCGGCGGTCTCCGGCTGCGCCCGCGAGTGCGCCGAGGCGCGCAGCAAGGACTTCGGCATCATCGCCACCGAGACCGGCTGGAACCTCTACGTCGGCGGCAACGGCGGCTTCCGGCCCCGGCACGCCGACCTGTTCGCCACTGATCTGTCAACAGAAACCCTGATTCAACTAATCGATAGATTTTTGATGTATTACATCCGTACCGCCGACCGGCTGCAACGCACGGCCGGCTGGATCGAGGCCATGGACGGCGGCCTGGACCACCTGCGGGCCGTGATCGTGGACGACTCGCTCGGCATCTGCGCCGACCTCGACGCGGCCATGGCACGGCACGTGGCGTCGTACTCGGACGAGTGGCGCGACGTGCTGGACGATCCGGAGCGGTTGCGCCGCTACACCTCCTTCGTCAACGCCCCCGACGTGCCCGACCCGTCCATCACCTTCGCCGTGGAGCGCGGCCAGCCGGTGCCGGCGCGCGGCGGCACCCCACCCGACGGTCACGGCCGTCGTCCCGTCACGCTCGGCCTTCCGGAGGTACGGCGATGAGCATCACGATGACCACCACGACCACCCTCGGCTGGACGGCGGTCTGCCCCCTCGACCGGCTGGAACCGGAGCGGGGTGTCGCCGCCCTGGTCGACGGCGTGCAGGTGGCTCTCTTCCACACCGTGGACGGGCTGTTCGCGATCGACAACCGCGACCCGGTCACCGGAGCGTACGTGCTGTCCCGGGGCATCGTGGGCAGCCGTGGCGGAGTGCCGACGGTCGCGTCGCCGCTGCACAAGCAGGTGTACGACCTGCGCACCGGCGAGTGCCTCGATCTGCCCGGGGTGGCTGTCGCCCGGCACGACACGCGCTGCCACGACGGGATCGTCGAAGTGCGGTTGCGACGGGAGGGCTGATGCGGGAAGAACTGGCCGGCTTCACCATCGGGGTGACCGCCGACCGGCGGCGCGACGAGTTGGCCGCGCTGCTCGAACGCCGGGGCGCACGCGTGGTGCTCGCCCCGGCGCTGCGGATCGTGCCGCTGTCCGACGACAGCGAACTGCGCGAAGCGACCCGCGCCTGCCTCGACCAGCCACCCGACATCCTGATGGCCAACACCGGCATCGGGATGCGCGGGTGGCTGGAGGCGGCCGAGGGCTGGGGACTGGCCGAGCCGCTGCGTTCGGTGCTCGCCAGCTCGTACGTCGTCGCCCGGGGTCCCAAGGCGCGCGGCGCGATCCGTGCGGCCGGCCTGCACGACCAGTGGTCACCGGCGTCGGAGAGCTGCGACGAGGTGGTCGACCACCTGCGTCGGCGGGGGGTGGCCGGGCAGGTGATCGCCATGCAGCTACACGGTGAGCGGCAGCCCGAGTGCACCCTCGCGCTGGAGGCGGCCGGCGCCACGGTGATCGAGGTGCCGGTCTACCGCTGGGCGCCACCAACCGACCCGGCGCCGCTGCACCGGCTGATCGACCTGATCGCCGGCCGGCTGGTGGACGCGGTGACGTTCACCTCCGCGCCGGCGGTCGAGGCGCTGCTGCGAGCGGCCGGCGACCGTACCGACGCGGTGGTGTCCGCGTTCCGCGCCGACGTGCTGGCCTGTTGCGTCGGCGCGGTGACCGCCGAGCCGTTGCTCCGGCTCGGGGTGCCGGTGAGCGCGCCCGGCCGCGCCCGGCTGGGCGCCCTGGTCCGCACCATCGTCGACGAGCTGCCCCGGCGGACCGTGACGTTCAAGGCCGGCGGCCACCTGCTCACGTTGCGCGGGCACGCCGCGGTGATCGACGGCGACCTGCGGCCCCTCGCCCCCGCGCCGATGGCGGTGCTGCGGGCGCTGGCGCAGGCCCCGGGCCGGGTGTTGTCGCGTACCGCCCTGCTGCGGACCCTGCCCCGGGGCGCGGACGAGCACGCCGTGGAGATGGCGGTGGCCCGGCTGCGTGCCGGTCTGCGCGCGCCCCGGGTGGTGCAGACCGTGGTGAAGCGCGGCTACCGACTCCGGGTCGACTGAAACGCGCCACGGCCGGCTGTCGCCAGCCGGCCGTGACCTGCCGGTTGTGCCGCCGGCCGTGGATCGTACGGTTCAGCCGACCGGCGTGGGGAAGCCCCGGCCGTGCTCCGCCTGGAGGCGGAGCATGGCGTGCTCGACCACCGTCACCAGCACCTGCTTGACCGAGTCCCGCTGCCGGGCGTCGGTCATGACCAGCGGTACCTGCGGCGAGATGGCCAGCGCCTCGCGGATCTCCTCCAGCTCGTACTGGGGAGAGCCGTCGAAGTTGTTGAGCGCCACCACGTACGGCAGGTTCCGGTTCTCGAAGTAGTCGAGCGGGGCGAACGCGTCCGTGATCCGACGGGTGTCCACCAGGACAGCGGCACCCACCGCCCCTCGGATGATCTCGTCCCACATGAACCAGAAGCGGGTCTGCCCCGGCGTACCGAACAGGTACAGGATCAGGTCCTGGGCCATGGTGATACGGCCGAAGTCCATGGCGACCGTGGTGGTCTCCTTGCCGGGCACCTTGGACGGGTCGTCGATGCCGACACCGGCCGCGGTCATCACCGCCTCGGTCGTCAACGGCGTGATCTCGGAGATCGAGCCGACCAGGGTCGTCTTACCGACGCCGAAACCGCCCGCGACGACGATCTTCGCGGAGACGATTCCCCGGCTCGGCTGCCGCCCCCCAGCGGGGTCATAGCCTGCGAAGTCCACTTAGCACCCTTCCAAGCAGTTCCATCCGCTCCTCGAACCCCTCGGCGGGAGCAGCAGTGTGTAACGTCAGCAGGCTCTCGGCCACCATGTCGGCGACCAGCACCCGGGCGACGCCCAGCGGCATCCGGGTGTACGCGGCGATCTCCGCCAGCGACTGTGCACGGCCTTCGCAGACCGTGGCGATTCGGTGCTTGTCGTGCCCCGCGAAACGGGACTCGGCAACCTGGGTGGGAGAGGCCGTGAGGACCGCCTCGAGAGCGATGTCCTGCCGGGGCTCGGTACGACCACGGGTGACCGCGTACGGACGCACCAACGCGCCACGCGGGTCAACGCGTCGTTGGTCCATCCCCGATCACCTCCTCGTCTCCCGCGGAGCCGGTACGGACCGCCTCCCCTCCCTGCTCCGGCGCGCGGTCCGCGCGCCGGACTGTGGCGCTACGAACGCACCGCGTCCCGGGGCAGCGGCACCAGCGCCGCGCCCACCCGCTCCACCAGCAGCGCCATCTCGTAGCCCACCTGGCCCACGTCGCAGCTCCGCGCGGCCAGCACGGCCATCGACGAGCCGTCGCTGATCGACATGAGGAACAGGTAACCGCTGTCCATCTCGATGACGGTCTGCAACACACCGCCCGCGCTGAACATCCGGGCCGCACCCTCGGTCAGGCTCACCACGCCGGAGGTGATCGCGGCGAGCTGGTCGGCCCGGTCCCCCGGCAGGTCCCGGGAGGACGCGAGCAGCAGCCCGTCGGCGGACACCGCCACCACGTGGGCGATACCGGCCACGCTGTCGGCGAAGTTGGTGAGCAGCCAACCCATGTCCTGCATGGCAGCTGGCCTGTTCATCGGCTCTCCTTGGTCGAGGTGCTGTTCAGGTCCGTACCAGCCGACCTACCGCGCTGCACGCCACGGTGGTAGGCCGACAACAGGCCACGGACTTCGTCGGGGGTCCGCCGGCTGCGGTCCCGGCCACCCTTCGGTTCGATACCGCCCGGCACGAGCTGCGCCTGCGGCACCCGCTTCGGCAGACCCGAGCGGGTGGTGCCGGCGGGAGCCGGCTCGGCGGCCCGGCTGGCCAGCGTCCATCCCTCGTCGGCCGCCGTCCGCCAGGCGTCCGGGTCCGGGGCCGGCGGCGCGGCGGCCGGCGCGGGAGCCGCGACGGGGGCCGCTGGGGCGGCCGGGGCGGCCGCCGGCGGGGCGTAGGACGGTGGTGGCGTCGGCGTCGAGGCGGTACGACCGCCGGCCTTCGCGGTGCCGAATCCGTCCATGCTTCCCATGCTCTGCGCTCCGGTGCCCTCGGAACTGCCCGGGGTCCGGGTGGGCAGCGGCGGTCGGGCCGGCGCTTTCGCGACGCTCGACGGGCCACCGTTGGTCACCCGCGTGCCGGCGTCGGCCGGTGGGGGCGGTGTGTCGAACTGCGGCCGGGTGAAGATCGCGGTGGCGTCGTCACCGTGCGACCGGAACCAGACCGCCTCCATCTCCCGGAAGATCGGCGCTTCGGCGGGAAACTCCGGCCGGGTGCTGACCGGCGCGGCCGGCGTCGGCGGCGCGACCGGCACGGCGGGCTGCACGGGCGGGAGCGGCGCCGCGGGCGGCGCCGACGGGGCGACCGCGCCCGGCCCGGCGACCGGCCCGACCGGCAGCACCGGCGCGCTCCGGGCGTCCGTGGTGTCGGCCGCCGCGCTCCGCCGGGGCAGCGCGTCGATGGTCGGGTACGCCACGGTGGGGCTGCCCACCGAGGTGCCGTTGCCGTTGCCGTACGACGGTCGCGCGGGCGGCGCCGGAGCGGCCGGCGCTGCGGCGGGCGGCACCGTCGGACGTGCACCGGTGTAGCCGCCGGCCTGCACGGCCGGGGTGGTGTCCCGCGTGTCGAGTGGGGACTGCCACTGCGCGGGCGCCGGGGCGTTGCTCCGCCACTGGTCCGGCAGCGTGGCCGCCGTGGTGGTCGCGCCGGCGTACGACTCGGCGTGACCGACCGGGGTGAGCGGCGTCTGCTCGACGGCCATCGGCTGGCGCGGACGGGTGAGCGCCTGGTCGCGTCCCCGGCTGCTGGGCAGGATCACGGTGGCGGCGGGCAGCGTCACCTGGGCGACGGTGCCGCCCTCGACGTTGCGGCGCAGCTCCACCCGGATGCCGTAGCGGGACGCGAGCCGGCTCACCACGGCCAGACCCATCAGTCGGAACGCGGCGACGTCCACGCTCGGCGGGGCGGCCAGCCGACGGTTGAGCGAGTCGAGCTGCTCGTCGGTGAGGCCGAGCCCGCGATCCTCGATCTGGATCAGCACGTAGTCGCGGATGCGGCGACCGTCGGCGACGACCGTCGTGTTCGGCGGCGAGAACCGGGTGGCGTTGTCGAGCAGTTCGGCGACGAGGCGTACGACGTCGTTGACCGCGTGCGCGGCCACCGAGATGTCGGTGTCGACGGTGCCGAACTCGATGCGGTTGTACAGCTCGACCTCGGACTGGGCGGCACGCAGCACGTCCACGACGAGCGCGTCGTCGCGGCGCGGTACGGCCGAGTCGGCGCCGGCCAGGACCAGCAGGTTCTCGTCGTTACGGCGCATTCGGGTGGCCAGGTGGTCCAACTCGAAGAGCTGGGCCAGCCGCTTCGGGTCCTCCTCGCCACGCTCGATCGCGTCCAGCTCGCCGATCATCCGGTCGACCAGGGTCTGACTACGGCGGGCCAGGTTGAGGAACATCGCCGAGACGCTGGTGCGCAGCGCGGCCTGTTCGGCCGCGACCCGTACCGCCTCCCGGTGTACGACGTTGAAGGCCGACGCCACCTGGCCGACCTCGTCGCGGCTGTTGAGCTGGATCGGGTCCCGGACCTGCCGGACGATCTCGTCCACACCGCCGTCGCCGACGCTGCCCATGTTCTGCAGTCGCTGCACGGCGTCCGGCAGGTCGTGGTTGGCCACCGAGAGCGCGCCCTCGCGCAGGCGGCGCAGCGAGTGGTTCAGCGACCGGGCCAGCACGACGGCCAGCGACACGGCGATGATCAGGGTGAGCAGCACCAGGATCGACTCGACCACGGCCTGCCGGATGACGTCCGAACGCGCCTCGTCGGCCTGGTCGAGCAACCGGTCCTGCAGTTGGATCTCGGCCCACCGCATCAGGTCGTTGACCGCGCCGATGGCGGCGGTGGCATCCTGCGCGCTCACCAGCGGGCGCTGCCCGACCGAGCGGGTGATGTCGGTGGCGACCCGGTCGGAGAGGCCGACGGCGTCACCGGAGACGGTGCTGTCGACCAGGGCCCGCTGCACGGGGTCGGCGGCGAGCGAGAAGGAGACCAGCGCCTCCTGCTGGCTGGTCAGCGTGGCCACGAAGGAGGAGAACTGCTCCGGGTCGAGCTGGCCGGCGGTCAGCGCGGTGAAGGCGACCGCCTCCTCCTCGGCGACGGACGCCTTGGCGCGGGCGAAGGCGGCGACCGCGCGGCGGCTGTCCGCCAGGCTCTCGTCGCCGGGTAGCTGGGCCAGCCCGTCGCCGTAGCTGATCAGGTCGGTGAGGATGACGCCGTAGCGCAGGACCGCCTCGGCGACCGCCATCTGCCGGCGGTCCAGCACCTCCTGGCGGGTGCCGTCCAGGGTGGACAGGTGTTCGTCGATCGCCCCCAGCCGGTCCCGCACCGCCGCCGGCACCTCGCCGATCCGGTCACGCTCGGCGCGGTACTCGTCCACCCGCTGCTGCGTCTGGCGTACCCGCAGGTTGTACGCGTCGGCCGGCTGCTGCGGAGTGGCCAGGTAGGCCGCCGCCGCCATCCGCTCGGCCTGCAGATCCTGGGTCAGCGCGCTGACGTCGATGGCGAGCGCGGTGAGCGATCGGGCCCGGGTGGCGTCGTAGGCGCCCTCGCCGATCGAGATGAGTCGGACGGTGGCGAGCGCGATCACCGCGGCCACCGGAACGACCAGGATCAGCGCCAGTTTGGACCGGATCCGGGCGTCCCGCAGCCTCGGCAGGCGCCGACGCGTACGCCCGGTATCGCCGCCGATCGCGGGCAGGGTCGTCGGTCCGGTGCTCACGACATCGCCTCCGTCGTTTCTTCCCCGCCTGGCTCGCCGAGCCGTGCCGGGAGCGGAGGGGACCACGCGCGGCACGGCCGCGATTTCATCAGAGAAGATCGTGTTTGGGAAGCCGCAGTGAGGTAGGAAACGGTCGGACGGCGCGGAACCCTTGATCCGGTCAACTGATACCTTCATTTCCGCAAGCCCCTGATCAGGGCATGTAACTCCAGAGTGGTCACGCGTGTATGCAAAGTGAGGTTTTGCAAACATTGCGTTACCCCAGCATGTGGGATGACCGTCCCGAAAATGCAACCGGGGTCCGCGCTTGACCACAGCGCCGGCCATTGGCAAGGTTTTGCAGGCTTCGCGCACACACCGTACGGCAGAGGAGATCCCGTCCTCCACTGAGGACGGATTAGCGGCGGTGACCGGGCAGCGCCCGCGCCCGCACCTGGAGGACTGAGTTGAGCCCCATCCGCTCCGCGACCATCGCGGCGCTCGCATCGGCCCTCGTGGCCACCACGCTCACCGGCTGCCAGTTCGGCGAAGCGGAGCAGGACACGAGTCCGATCGTGATCGCCGCCGACCTCGAGCTCTCCGGTGCCGCCGCACCAATGGGCCGGGCATACCAGCGCGCGCTGGAACTCAAGAGAGACCAGTTGAACTCCTCCGGAGCACTCAACGGCCGGAAGATCGACCTTAGGATCAAGGACAACCGTTCCGACGCTGCCGAGTCACTGCGCAACATCGCGGACTTCAGCAGCGATTCCCGGGTCAGCGCGATCGTCATGGGCGGTTGTAGCGAATGCGCGGTCGGCGCGGTCGGCGTCATCAACGAGAAGCGGATTCCCACCATTGCGCTGGCCGCTTCCGGGGCGATCTCGAGCCCGGTCGCCGACCGGCGCTACGTGTTCAAGCTGGGCCCGAACGCGGCCGACAGCGCCTCCGCGCTCACCACCGAACTGCGCCGCAAGAACGTCCGCAAGGTCGCCCTGCTCGCCAGTAACGACGACTACGGCCGCGAGGGTGTCCTCGCGCTGCGCCGCGAACTGGGCAAGACCACCATCAAGGTGGCCGGTGAGGAATCGGTGAAGAACACCGACACCGAGGTCGGCCAGCAGATCGGCAAGCTCGTCAAGCTCAAGCCCGACGCGCTGGTCGTCTGGACCCCGCCGGAGCAGGCCGCGCTCGCCGCGACCAGCGCCCAGCAGGCCTCGTTCCGCGGGTCGCTCTTCTTCGACGCGGGAGCGGCCGGCGACCTCTTCCTCGGCGCGGCGGCCCGGGCCACCGAGAAGGCCACGATGGTCTTCACCCAGACCATGGTCATCGACGACGTGATCGCCACCACGCCGGCGAAGGCGGCCCGGCGGCAGTGGTTCCAGGACTACACGGCCCGCTTCGGCGGCTACAACGGCTCCTCATCCTTCGCCGCCGACGCGATCCAGCTGATCGCCGACGCCGAACTGCGGGCCGGCGGGCCGGCGGGGAAGGTCGACCGGGACGGCATCCGGGACGTGTTGGAGACGTCCCAGATCGACGGCCTCTCCGGCCCGATCCGCATGACGCCCGACAACCACTCGGGGCTCATGCCCCAGGCGCTCACCACGCTCGTCGCGCGCAACGGCCGCTGGCGGCTGGCGGGATAGCTCGGGTTGGGGGTGGTGGCCTACCGCGCCCGGCTCCGGGCGGTCAGGCTTGATCCCCGCGCCGGGCACGGTGGGCCACCACCCCTCCGCGTCACCGTGAGCTAAAAGAGCCGGCCTCCTCGGGAGGCCGGCTCTCGCCATTCATCAGGAGTACGAGTTGGGCCGCGCCGGCGAGCGCGGCGATGGATCCCTTTCCGGTACGAGCGTTCGTCGCCGGGACATGCCAAGGGCCCCCGAACCGGGGGCCCTTGGCGTGGTGCTGAGTCAGGAGGCGGGGCCGACAGCCTTCGCGAGGTCGATGAAGCGCTGCCACTGCGTCGGGCCGAAGGTCAGCGTCCCGCCGTCACGGTCCTTGGTGTCGCGGACGAGGACGACGCCGGGAAGATTGTCGGCAACCTCGACGCAGTCGCCGCCGTTGCCGCTGCTGCGGGTGCTCTTGCGCCACTGTGCGCCGGTCATGTCCATGTCTCTGCCATCTCCGTAAGTAGGTCGACGGACTGCCAGTGGGACAGCGCCTCGCCGCGTACGTTCTCCCACGCTGCCAGTATCGCTGTGATGTCCTTTGTGCCGGTGACGACTTCCCCTTGAAGCTGATTGTCAAGGTAGCCGGCAATCTGCTGCTCGGCTCCTACGGCGATCACGAAGGGACCGTTCAAGCCGGCGTACGCGCCGACAGTCGCGGGAACGACGTGCACGCGTACGTGCGGGGCCTCGCATATGGCGATGAGGGCATTTACCTGCTCGCGCATGGTGGCACGGCCTCCGACCGGCCGCCGTAGGACGGCCTCGTCGACGACGGCCGTGAAGCGTGGTGGGTCTTCGCGGTTCAGGATGCTCTGACGGGCGAGCCGAGAGGCTAGGTGGCGCTCGATGTCGCTGCGGGCGATCACGTCTGCACCGACGAGCACCGCGCGGGCGTACGCCTCGGTTTGGAGAAGGCCGGGCAGGACGACCGACTGATACGAGCGCAGAGAGACCGCGTCACGCTCGATTTCCTGCCACGGCCTGAACCAAACTGGCTCGCGACGCCTTGAGGTGTCCGGCCAGATGTCCCCTATGGGTCGGTGAAGCACGCCGGCTGCGGCCTCCCGGTGACGCGGGTGAGGTATGTGGTCATGGTTGAGCCACCGTGCAACCGTCTTTCGATCGACGCCTACCAGCCCGGCAAGAGACTCAATTGAATGCCCCGACTCGGCCAGCGCTGCGCGTAACGCATCGTTCACGGCGTCTCTCCAGGGATGCGCGGAATGTCTCGCGACCATATCGCCTACGGGCTGTTCTTGTCCCGTCACCGCCCGCAGGGTGCTTAGTAGACGGCGCGGCCGGTGGAGGACCCGACCCCGGCGGACGCGTTCGTGTCGGGGCCGCCCCGGTCCGGCGAGCACTTGCGGGGGCGGCCCCTTTCCACGACGACAACGCGAAGGAGGCACCGTGCGTTTCACGTTCTGGCGCAGCGAACCCGCCCTGACAGTGCCTGCGATTCGGCCCCCGCAACTCCCGGCCTGGGGCCAGGAATGATCTCGGCGCAGGTTCCCGGCCCCGAGCGCGGGCCGGTCGCGGACCGTCCGCGTCGGCACGGCCAGGCCCCGCCGCACACGCCGCTACGACCGCACTGGGCCTGCCGCGCCGACGGTCAGCCGTGGCCGTGCGCGACGGCACGGCTGATGCTGAAGGCGGAGTACGAGAACAAGATGCCGAGCCTGTCGATCTACCTGGCCGGGCTGCTGTACGAGGCGATGCGCGACCTCTACCACCTGAACCCGCACGACGGACCGAGTCCACGAGCCCTGTACGACCGGTTCGTCGGATGGGGACCGTTCCGCAGACCGATCGTCGACGCACCGCGTTGAGACGCCTCCCAGCACGGCGGCGGCAGTCGCTTCACCCGCCATCGCTGGCAATCTTGGACAGTTTCCGTCAGCTGCTTGGGCTCAACCGGTGGTTGCAACACCCCCTGTTGGTGGTTGTCGTTGGGGTGGTTATGGCGTCGAGGTTGAGTGCGTTGGAGCGGGAGCAGA
>NZ_JBITDT010000020.1:98712-109102 GCF_044454415.1 Micromonospora sp. NPDC051543 | reverse complement strand
ACTCAACGACCGCCCCCGCATGACCCTGAGCTGGGCCACCCCCGGCGAAAAAATGGCCCAACTCCTGAATGTTGCAACCACCGGTTGAGCCCGCCCTGATGACGGAAACTGTCCAAGATTCACTCTGGGAACTGCCTCCCGCGGCCCGGACGACGTCGCCGGCACGGTCGCTGACCGAGCCTCTGGGACAAATCCTCCAGCGCGGCCAGCGTGGTCTGCCGACCACCTGCCCTGGCCGCCATTGCCTCGCCGGGTCAGCGGCTGCTGGTGGTTTCTCGTACCCAGGGCAGCGCGATCCGCTCGACGAGCACGAGTGCGGAGTAGAGCAGGATGCTGACGAGTGCCACCAGCATGATGGCCGCCCAGGCGGTGGCGGTGTCGCCGACGCCCGCGTACTGGGTGATCACATAGCCCAGGCCCTTCTCCCCGGCCTGGAACTCGCCGATCACCGCGCCGATGGCCGCCAGCGGCATGGCCACCTTGAGCCCCACGAAGATCTGCGGCAGCGCCGCCGGGAACCGCACCTTGCGGAACGCCTGCCAACGGGAGGCGTTCCACGACCGGACCAGCTCGGCCAGGTCGGCCGGCGTGGTGGTCAGTCCCGTCGCGGTGGACAGCACGATGGGGAAGAAGCAGAGCAGGAACACCATGGTCAGGATCGGCTTCTGCCCCCAACCCAGCGCCACCACCAGCAGCGGGCCCAGGGTGATCTTCGGCACGGCGTTGACCGCGACCAGCAGCGGCGTGAACATCCGCTCGACCGTGTGGGAGCTGGCCAGGGAGAGTCCGATCAGGACACCGGCGGCGGCCGACAGGACGAACCCGATCAGGATCTCCAGCAGGGTGGCCCAGGTGTGCTCCAGCATCTGGGCGGGCTTGTCGACGAACGCGCTGAGCACGTCCCCCGGCGGCGGCAGGGCGGCCGGGTGGACCAGCTCCAGCCGGGCCACCAGCCACCACACGGCCAGGGCGACCACGAGACCGGCCGCGGGCAGCAGCGCCGCCCCGGTCCCCGCGCGCAGGCCGGCGCCCCGACCCGCCCGACGCGCCGGGCGGCCGGCGCCCGAGGGTGCGGGCACCGTCACCGCCGGCTCGGCTGAGCGGACGTCGGTCATCTTGTCCTCCTCGTTGTTCGCCGGCCCGCAAGGACCGACAGGATTCGCCGGTCCGCGAGGGCCGACAAGCGACGGGGGTACGCCCCACCGGAGACCGGTGGAACGTACCCCCTGGTGACGACCGGACGATCAGGCCTTCGGCGCGAGGCTGAAGTCGATGATCTGCTCGGGGGTGATGTTCTGCTTGAGCGCGCCCGCGCCCTGCAGGATCGCGATGCTCTTCGCCACCCGGCCGCTGTCCAGCGTGCCGATCGCGGTGCCGGAGTTGCCGGAGCGCACGTACGCGGCCATCAGGTCCAGCTCGGCGGCGGCGGCCACCGGGTTGGCGGCGTCGACGTTCTTCTTCAGGATCTCGCCGGCCTCCTTGGAGTTGGCCAGGCTGTACTCGAGGCCCTTGAGCAGCGCCGCGGTGAACCGCTTCACCATCTCGGGCTTCTCCTTGGCGATCTTGCTGGAGGTGATCAGCACGTTGCCGTAGAGGTCCTGCATCACGTTGCTGTACGGCAGCATGACGGCCTTCTTC
The DNA here is from genome assembly GCF_044454415.1 of Micromonospora sp. NPDC051543. Classification (NCBI taxonomy): domain Bacteria; kingdom Bacillati; phylum Actinomycetota; class Actinomycetes; order Micromonosporales; family Micromonosporaceae; genus Micromonospora; species Micromonospora sp. NPDC051543. Next base: position 107,464 of record NZ_JBITDT010000020.1, on the reverse strand, counting down.
TTGGACACCGCCTCGATCGTCGGCTGACCGACGACGAACTGGCCGATGCCGTCCACCGAGCCGGAGGCCAGTGTGCCGATCAGCGCCTGCGCCTCACCGTTGACCCAGGTCACCTTGCTGGCGTCCACACCGGCGAGCCGGGCGTACGTCGGGAAGAGGTTGCGCACCACGGAGCCGGGGGTGTCGGCGAGCTTCTTGCCCTCCAGGTCCTTGGGCGAGTTGATGTTCTTGCCCTCGACGGTGGCGATGCCCGCCATCGTGCGCTGCTGGATCGCGGCCACGGCGGTGAAGTCCTTCGCCTGACCGTTGCCGAGCTGGAGCAGACCACCGGTGAGGTCGATCGGCCCGAAGTCCGCCTGACCGCCGACGACCGTCTGGATCACGCCGCCGGTGCCCTGACCGGCCTTGATCTCGACGTCGAAGCCGGCCTCCTTGAAGAAGCCCTTGTCCTTCGCCACCCAGGCGTAGGAGTCACGGCCGAAGTTGCCGAAGGAGGTGAGGTAGGTCACCTTCTCCAGTGCTCCGTCTTTGCCGCCCTTGGCGTCGTCGGACGAGTCCGACCCGCTGCTGCAGGCGGAGACGAGGGCGAGGGCAGTGGCCAGCGCGGCCGTAGCGACCGTACGGGTCAGCCTTCTCATCAGTAGCACCATGTCCTTTCCGACCGGGGCCGCAGGCCACCGGAGGGGGTTGTCGCGGCGGTACCGGCGGGAGGGGCAAGCCGGGCACCGCCATCGTGAGGGGACTCTTCGCGGGCACAGCGTACGAGAAACCCACAGTTGCGACGCCAGGCGTACCGGGTTGCGGATCGGAAACAACATGACGACGACCCCGGACGGTGCGACATGTCAACAGGGCGGCTAGCCTTTGTCGGATTCCTGACCGTCCACTCAGCGGAGGTCCGCCGCAGATGATCCGACTGTCCGGGGTGTCGCGTACCTTCGAAGGCCGGTCTGGCCAGGTCGAAGCCCTGCGCGGCATCGACCTCGACGTCGCCGAGGGCGAGTTCGTCGCCGTCCTCGGGCGCTCGGGCTGCGGCAAGTCCACCCTGCTGCGGCTGATCGCCGGGCTACTCCCGCTGACCTCCGGCGAGATCACCGTGGCCGGTACGCCGATCACGCGACCCCGCCGCGACATCGCCATGCTGTTCCAGAGGCCGGCGCTGCTGCCCTGGCGCAGCGTGCTGGACAACGTCCTGCTGCCGGTGGAGATCTTCGGCTGGAGTCGCGCCAAGCACCGCGAACGGGCCCGGGAACTGCTCGACGTGGCCGGCCTGGCCGGGTTCGAGAAGCGGCTGCCGCACGAACTCTCCGGCGGCATGCAGCAACGGGTGTCGCTGTGCCGGTCGCTGATCGGCGAACCCCGGGTGATGCTGATGGACGAGCCGTTCTCCGCGCTCGACGCGCTCACCCGCGAGGAGCTGTCCGGCGAACTCCAGCGCGTGCACATGGAGAACAAGCCCAGCATCGTCTTCGTCACCCACTCGATCGACGAGGCGGTGCTGCTCGCCGACCGGGTGATCGTGCTGAGCCCCCGCCCCGGCCGGATCCGCAAGGTGGTCGAGGTGGCCATTCCCCGTCCACGCACCCTGGGCCGCAACGCCCACCTGGCCGACGTCGCCCGGGTCAGCGCCGACCTGCACGAGTTGTTGATGGAACGCGACCAGCCGGCCACGGCCGGCGCGGAGGGACGATGACCATGCGGGTGGCGGTGTTCACCGAGCCGCACCGGGGTGCCGACTACGACACCCAGCTCCGGTTCGCCCGACTGGCCGAGGCCGGTGGCTTCGAGGGATTCCTGCGGGCCGACCACTACCAGTCGATGGGCGACGACCCGGGCCTGCCCGGCCCGACGGACGCCTGGCTGACCCTCGCCGCGCTGGCCCGGGAGACCGAACGGATCCGGCTCGGCACCCTGGTGACGTCGGCCACCTTCCGCCTGCCCGGCCCCCTCGCCGTGCTCGTCGCGCAGGTCGACCAGATGAGCGGCGGCCGGGTCGACCTCGGCATCGGCGCCGGCTGGTACCAGCGCGAGCACACGTCGTACGGCATCCCCTTCCCGGCCGTCGGGGAGCGCTTCGACCGGCTGGCCGAGCAGCTTGAGGTGATCACCGGGCTGTGGTCCACCCCGGTGGGCGAGACGTACAGCTTCACCGGTGACCACTACCGGCTGGTGGACGCGCCCGCGCTGCCCAAGCCGGCGCAGGTACCCGGTCCACCGATCATCGTGGGCGGACGCGGCCCCAAGCGCACCCCCGAGCTGGCCGCCCGGTACGCCGACGAGTTCAACATGCCGTTCAAGTCCGTGGCCGAGACCGCCGGGGCGTACGACCGCGTACGGGAGGCGTGCGACCGTACCGGTCGGGCCGAGACCGGGCGAGCGCCGCTGGTGCTCTCCGCCGGCATCGTGGTGGCCATCGGACGTACCGACGCGGAGGCCGCCCGACGGGCCGCGCCCCTGCACGAGAAGAGCGCGCTGCCACCGGAGGACCCGGTGGTCGGCTCGCCGGCACAGCTGGTGCAGCGGATCGGCGAGTTCGCCGAGATCGGCGCGAGCCGGGTGCACCTGCGCCTCACCGACCTCGACGACCTCGACCACCTCGACCTGATCGCCGCCGAGGTGCTTCCCCAACTGGACGGTGGACGATGACCGACGTGATCGACGGCACCGAACTCGGGCCCGTGGGCCAGGAGGTCGTGTACGAGAACGACCGGGTCCGGGTCTGGCACATCCGGCTCGAACCGGGTGAGCGCCAGCCCCTGCACCGGCACGACCACCCCTACCTGGTGGTGGCGATCCAGGGCGCGAAGAACGTCGTGCAGACGATCGACGGGACCCGGATCGACGCCGACGAGCCCACCGGCGGTGTCGTGTACCGCGACCCCGGCGCGGTACACATGCTCACCAATGTCGGGGACACGACATACCTGGCCCGACTGGTCGAACTCAAGTAGACCCGTCGGCGTGCCCCGGCGCGCCGCGCGGCGCGCCGGTGGCGATCGGGTGTACCAGGTGCGTAACGTGCCCGACATGGCCTATCGGACCTGGGGCAGACTGCTGCTCACGGCGCTCGGGGTGAGTGTGCTGGCCGGAGCCGGCCAACTCGGCGTCGCGTACGGCTTCGGCATCGTCCGGCTCACCGGCGCCTTCACCGGCTCGACGGTCAACCAGTGGCCGGCCCAGCTCGTCTGGGTGGGCTGGTTCGCCGCTAACGCCGCCGTGGCCGGCGCCGTCCTGACCGGACGACTGGCCCGCCGGGACACCCCGCCGGCCAGCACCGGCCGGCACCTGGCCATCGGTGGCGCCGCCGCGCTCGGCGCCACCGCCGTCGCCCCGCTCTGCATGCAGCCCGCCCGAGCCGCCGAGTTGATCTCGGTGGACCCGGTCTGGGCGGTCGGCATCTGCGCCATCCTCGGCGCGGTCATCGGAGCGGGCGCGGCCATCGCCGTACTGCTCCGGCCGGAGCTGGGCTGGAACATGGCGGCCGTCGCCGGGACGATCTGGCTGCTGGCGCTGGTCTCCGTTCTGCCGTCGCTCGGCACGGCCGGCCCGCTGCCCACGGTGCGACTCGGCGTACTCGAACCGGACTGGCTCAACGACGCGGCCGCGCAGCGCCTGGCGCTGCTCGTGCTGCCCCTGGTGGCGCTGCTCGCGGGCGCGGCGACCGCAGGCCTGGCCCGGTGGCGCGGCCAGATCCCGCTGATCAGCGCGGCGACCGGGGTGGCGGGTCCGGTGCTGGTGGCGTTCGCCTACCTGACCGCCGGCCCCGGCGACGCCATCGACCGCTACCAGACGACCCCCTACTATGGCGCGCTGATCGCCGTCCTCGCCGGCGCCCTGGGGGCCGCGGCGGCGGCCCTGCTGCGCTGGCCCGTCGGCGTCCGCGCCGCCGATTCCGAGGCGATCGCGCCCACCGACATCCTGCGTCCGCTGCCCACCGGCCCGACGCTGCCGGGCGGTGGGCCGGCGACGTCGACAGACCAGGCCGAGGACCACCCCGGGCACGCCGGCGGCCAGCTGGTCGAGACGGCTCCGGGTCCGCGTGCCGGTGACGACACCACCGGCGTACGCACCGTCCCCGCCCACTGGGACTGGCCGTCTGCCACGGCGAGCGGCCAGCACGGCCCGATCCCCGCCGAGGCGACGCGCCTGGGCGAGACCCCTCGGCCCACCGGCCCCCGCCAGCGGTCCGACGCCGCCGGGTCGGCAGCGGACGCCGCGACTCCGGACCCGTTCGCCACCGGCGGACGGCACGACCGCTCACCGGCCCGCGCCTCCTGGCTGACCGACCCGACCGGCGAGTTCACCGCCGGTCGGCAGCCGTCCAGCCGCGACGAGGACGCGACCGGCGGTACCGCCGACCCGGCCCGTACCGCTGCGGCGTCCACCACGCCCGAGACCGCAGGCGTCAGCCCGACGCCCGAGGTGGGCGGCGACAGCGCGGCAGACAGCGCGACGACCGGCCGGGACAAGCCGGGCAGCGACCGCACGACGATCAACGCCACGGACGCGCCGCTCGACACGGAAGCTCCGCTCGGCACGGAAGCCCCGCTCGACACGGACGGCTCCGGTGAAACGGGCACTCCGCTCGCGGGCACCACCGTCACTCCGGTCGCCCGCCGGGCGGGCACCCGGGCCAGGGGCGGCGCGGGCACGCCGAGCGCGGGCGACAGCGGCGATCCGGTCGCGGCCAACGCCGGCACCCCGAGCACGCAGGGCACGAATCCGCAGGTCATGGACGTGGCCGACATGCCGAGCACGGATCCGCAGGTCGTGGCCGACGCCGGCACGCCGAGCACCGGCCCGCAGGTCGTGGACGCGGCCGGGCCGAGCACGGGTCCGCAGGTCGTGGACGTGGCGGGCACGCCGAGCACGGAGAGCGGGGGCAGCGCGGGCGACCGCGCCGCCGACGCGTCCACGCCCAAGCCGCGTCGCTCGCGCAAGCCGAAGTCCGTCCCGGCCGCCACCTCGACGACCGCGACCGACGACGGCACGGCAGCAGCCACCGGGACGAACACCAGCGCGACGGCCACCGCCGGACCGGCAATCACCGGTACGAGCACCGAGGCGACGACCGGCGGACGCGCCAAGCGGACGACCCGCGCCGGCAGGGACGTGACGAGCGCCGACCAGCCGCTCGGCCAGGACGCGTCGCGCCGTTCCGGCGAGAGTGGGAGCGCCACGCCCGACGAAGCGACACGGACCGCCGGTGCGGAACCCTCGGCCGTCGAAGAGGGTGCGGGCCTGCCCACCGAGACCGCCGTCACGGAGTCCAGGGCGGACCGCCGCACCGAACCCGAGGGTGGCACCGGCGCTTCGCTGTTCGGCGAGCCGACTGCGGGCGACGCGGGGGCCGACCGCTGGACGCCGGCAGCGCCGGCCTGGTCGGCCACCCCGTCGTGGACCACGGCGTCGACCGACCCGGAACCGTCGGCTGCGGATGCGCCCGCGAGCGCCGAGGAGTCGGCCGATTGGACGCCCCGCTTCCGGCACCGGGCTCCCCTGCCCGACCTGAGCCGAGTGCCCAGTTGGGACGCCTTCGACACCACCCGCCGCGCCAGAGGTTCGGATCAGAGCACCGGTACGCCGGACCAGTACGCCAGCGCGCCCGAGGGGGGCGCATCGCCCGCCACGACGGCCGGACCAGCGGTCAGCACGCCGGACCAGACCCCCGGTACGACCGACCAGGCCAGGGCGATGGCCGCCCTGGCGAGGTCCATCGTGCCGCCGTCGATCACTCCGGTCGTACCGGAGCAGGGCGACGCGTCCACCACCGCCGGCAGTGCCGAGCCGGTGAACGACCCCGCGCGGACGTCCACGGACGACGGGCGGCGGTCCTCCCGGCGAGGGCGGCTCGGCGGTCTGTTCCGGCGTAACCGGGTGCGGGCCGACGAGGAGAACCGACCCGCGCCCGATGCGGCGGAGCCGCTGCCCTCGCAGGACGAGGAGTTCGTCGACTGGGTCGCCGGCCTCGGCAAGCCGGTCACCGACAACGAGCCCGAGCAGGAGAGCGGCCGTCGCTCGCTGCGTTCCACCGGCCGCCACCACCGCGACTGAACTGATCGACCCCGGGTTTCGTGAAGCCGGGCCTTCCTGCCGGCCAGGACGCCCCCGACATCCCGGAACCCGGGGTTGACCATGCCAAACGTCAGACCAGCGGCAGGTAGACCCTCCCGCCGTCGGAGACGAACTCCTCCGACTTGTCCTTCATGCCGCGGGCGGCGTACTCCTTCAGCTCCTGGGTGATCTTCATGGAGCAGAACTTCGGGCCGCACATCGAGCAGAAGTGAGCGGTCTTCGCGGGCTCGGCCGGCAGCGTCGCGTCGTGGTACGAGCGCGCGGTCTCCGGGTCCAGCGAGAGGTTGAACTGGTCCTCCCAGCGGAACTCGAACCGCGCCTTCGACAGCGCGTCGTCCCACGCCTGCGCGCCGGGGTGCCCCTTGGCCAGGTCGGCAGCATGGGCGGCGATCTTGTACGCGATCACGCCGGCCTTCACGTCGTCGCGGTCCGGCAGGCCGAGGTGCTCCTTCGGGGTGACGTAGCAGAGCATGGCGGTCCCGAACATGCCGATCATCGCCGCGCCGATCGCCGAGGTGATGTGGTCGTACGCGGGCGCGATGTCGGTGGTCAGCGGCCCGAGCGTGTAGAACGGGGCTTCGTGGCACCACTCCTGCTGGAGGTCCACGTTCTCCTTGATCTTGTGCATGGGCACGTGACCCGGGCCCTCGATCATCACCTGCACGTCGTGCTCCCAGGCGATCTTCGTCAGCTCACCGAGGGTGCGCAGCTCGGCGAACTGCGCCTCGTCGTTGGCGTCCGCGATCGAACCGGGCCGCAGCCCGTCACCGAGCGAGAACGTCACGTCGTAGCGCGCGAGGATCGCGCACAGCTCCGCGAAGTTGGTGTACAGGAAGTTCTCCTCGTGGTGCGCCAGGCACCAGGCCGCCATGATCGAACCACCCCGGGAAACGATCCCGGTCACCCGATCCACGGCCAGCGGCACGTACGGCAGCAGCACCCCGGCGTGCACCGTCATGTAGTCCACGCCCTGCTCGGCCTGCTCGATGACGGTCTCGGCGAACACCTCCCAGCTCAACTTCACCGGGTCGCCGCCGACCTTCTCCAGCGCCTGGTAGATCGGCACCGTCCCGATCGGCACCGGGGAGTTGCGCACGATCGCCTCACGGGTCTCGTGGATCCGCTTGCCCGTGGACAGGTCCATCACGGTGTCCGCGCCCCACCGGGTCGCCCAGGTCAGCTTCTCCACCTCCTCGGCCACCGACGAGCTGACCGCCGACGTGCCGATGTTGGCGTTCACCTTGACCAGGAACGCCTTACCGATGATCGCCGGCTCGCACTCCGGGTGGTTCACGTTCAACGGCAGCACCGCCCGACCGGCGGCGATCTCGGTCCGGACCAGCTCCGGGTCGACGTTCTCCCGGATCGCCACGAACTCCATCTCCGGCGTCACCACCCCCGCCCGCGCGTACGCGAGCTGCGTGGGGCGGCGACCGTCCGCGCCGGCCAGCGGCGTGCCCGCGCCCCGCACCGGGGCCACGTCACCGCGCTCGGCGATCCACGGACCACGCAGCGCCGGCAACCCCACCGCCGGGTCCGACCCGGGGCCGGACGTGTCGTAGAGCCGTACCGGCGGATGGTCACCGGTCAGGGGCACCTCCGCGAACGGCACCCGCACATCCGGCCGCGACCCCTCGACGTACACCTTGCCTCGTGCCTGCATGACAACCTCCCTGGTGATCAGACGGACCAGCCGAAGTGGTCCAGTGGTCCGCGCCCCGTGCCCAGCTCCCAGCCCCGCCCACCGGTCAGCGCGCGGTACACGTACTCCTTGGCGACCCGCACCGCCGCCGGCACCGGATCGTCCAGCGCCAGCCGCACGGCGATGGCCGCCGAGAACGAGCAGCCGGTGCCGTGGGTGTGCCGGGTGTCCACCCGGGGCCCGCGCAGCAGGGTGGTGACACCGCCGCCGCACAGCACGTCGACCGCCTCGTCCCCGGCGACATCGCCGCCGGTGACCACCACGTACTCCGGGCCGCCGGCCGCGAGGGCCTCGGCGGCCACGACCATCCCCGCCACGTCGTCCACCGCGCGTCCGGTGATGGCCGCGGCCTCCGCGCAGTTCGGCGTCGCCACCCGGGCGTACGGGAGCAGCCGCTCCACCGCGCCCACCACGCCCAGCCGGTGGCCGCTCGTCGCGACCAGCACCGGATCGACGACGAGCTGGGGTAGCCGACCGTCCCGGGCGGCCTGAGCCACCACGTCGGCGACGGCCGGGGTGCCGAGCATCCCCGTCTTGACCGCGCGCACGGTGAAGTCGGCGAGCACGCTGTCCAACTGCTCCGCGACCGTGCGCGGCGGCAACGGCAGGACGGCGTCGACACCCCGGGTGTTCTGCGCGGTGACCGCCGTGAGGACACTCGTGCCGTACGCGCCGAGCGCCGCGAAGACCTTGAGATCCGCCTGGATGCCCGCGCCACCGCCGGAGTCTGAGCCGGCGATTGTCAGGGTTGTTCTTGGTGTCATGTTGCCTCTTTGGTTGCGCTTTGGGGCTGCGGCCGACCGTGCCCACTCCGTCGCTGGCTTTCCTCTGTGGTCGCGGTTGGGGGCTGGGGGGGGGGGGGGGGCCCCCCCCGCGGGGGGGGGGGGGGGGGCCCGGGGGGGCGGGGGCCCCCGCCCCACCCCGAGGTCGAGCACCGCCCGGGGCGCGGGGGGAGTGAGAGATTGGTGGGCGCGC
>NZ_JBITDT010000020.1:50105-98702 GCF_044454415.1 Micromonospora sp. NPDC051543 | reverse complement strand
GCCCCCCGCGGGGGCGGGGTTTCGGGTGGGGGGGGGGTGGGGGGCGGGGCCCCCGGGGCCCCCCCCGGGGGGTTCCGTTTTCCCCCGGGGGTGGGCACGGTCGGCCGCAGCCCTGACCTGGAGACCTCCGTGCGCCGGTGCCGGCCTTCTAGGACCTTCTGGGTGACCGCCTCTTCGAAGGCATTGCTCAGTTGGTGGGCTGTCTCTTTGGGGTTTTCGGCTCGCATGAGGGCGCCTAGGACTGCCACTCCACTGGCTCCTGCCTCGACGCAGGCGAATACCTGTTCCGGGGTCTCGACTCCGCCGAGCGCCAGGACGGGTATTGGGCTGATCTCGATCAGGTTTTGCAGGGCCGTTGCTTCCAGGGGTGGGCCGTAGCCGGGTTTGGTTCTGGTGGGCCAGATCGGGGAGAGGGTGGCGTAGTGCTCGGTGGTGAGGCGGTTCAGTTCGGTCTCGTTGTGGCAGGAACGGCCGACCAGACGGTGCCGTGGCGGCGGGTACGGGCCGGCGGCCGGCAGGTGGACGGCGTCGCCACCCAGCGGGTCGGGACCGGCCACGATGAGGGTCCCGCCGGCGTCGGCGAGGATCGCGCGTAGCTCGACGGCGAGGGCGGCGCGCTCGGCGCGGGGCAGGTCCTTCTCCCGCAGCACGACCCAGCGCACTCCCCCGGCGACCGCCCCCGCCACGACCCGTTCGAGACCGCTCCTGGCGACCAGCCGATCGGTCAACAGGACGACCCCCGACGGCGGCGAGCCCGTCACAGGTTCGGTCTTCCCTCGTCGGGGGTGGACGCGAGGGCGTGGAAGCGCCGGGCGATCCGCCCCGCGCCCGCGGCGAGGCGGCCGGCCTCGACGGCGTACCGCATCGCCGTGGCCATCGCCACCGGGTCGGCGGCCCGGGTGACCGCGCTGGCCAGCAGGACGGCGTCGCAGCCCAACTCCATGGCGAGCGCCGCGTCGGAGGCGGTGCCGATGCCGGCGTCGAGGATCACCGGCACGTCCACGCTCTGCCGGATCAGCCGGATGTGGTGCGGGTTGCCGATGCCGAGTCCCGAGCCGATCGGCGCTCCGGCGGGCATCACCGCGGCGCAGCCCACGTCGGCGAGGCGGCGGGCGAACACCGGGTCGTCACTGGTGTACGGCAGCACCGTGAAACCGTCGGCGACGAGTTCCTCGGCGGCGCGGAGCAGCTCCACCCCGTCGGGCAGCAGCGTCCGCTCGTCGCCGATGACCTCCAACTTCACCCAGTCGGTGTCGAACGCGTCGCGCGCCAGCCGGGCCACCTTGACCGCCTCGGTCGCGGTGTGGCAGCCGGCGGTGTTCGGCAGCAGCCGTACGCCGCACCGGTCCAGCAGGTCCAGCAGCCCGCCTCCGGTGCCCGGGGCGGTGTCCACCCGGCGCAGCGCCAGCGTGACGAGCTCCGTGCCGGATGCCTGGATAGCCTGCTCCAGCACGTGCAGGTTGGCGGCCCCGCCGGTGCCGAGGATCAACCGCGAGCCGAACGTCTCCCCACCCAGTTCGAACGGCACGCCGCTCACCCGCCCTGCGCGGCGGTGAGTACCTCGACGCGGTCGCCGTCGCGCAGCTCCGTGGCCGGCCAACCGGCCCGGGGCACCACCTCGCCGTTGACCGCGACCGCGACTCCACGCTGGTGCGGCGCGACGTCGTGGACCAGGTCGGCCACCGACGCGCCGCCGGGGACGCTGCGCCCGGCTCCGTTCACCGTCAGCTCCATCACTCCTCCTCAAAACTGCTTCCCGGGCCGGCGAACCGGTCGGCGCCGAAGCCGGTGAGCAGCGGGTCGGGCGTTCCGGTGAGCACCAGGTCGGTGATCGCCTCGGCGGTGACCGGGGTCAGGACGATGCCGTGCCGGTGGTGCCCGGTGGCGGCCAGCACGTCCGGCCGGCCGGGCAGCGGCCCGAGGATCGGCGCGTTGTCCGGGGTGCCGGGGCGCAGCCCGGCGACGGCCTCCACCAGGTCGTACTCGGTCAGCTCGGGCAGCAGGTCGACACCGGCGCGCAGCAGCCGCTGCACCGCGCCGGCGGTGACGGTGGTGTCCGACCGCTCCTCGACCGTCGCGCCGAGCACCACCTCGCCGTCGGCGCGGGGCACCAGGTAGACGTGCTCGCCGTCGGCGTACCCCCGGATCACGTGCCGGAAGCCCGGCGCGACGCCGCCGGGCGCGCGCAGCCGGAGGATCTGGCCCTTCACCGGCCGCACCGGCAGGCCGGTGAGGGCGGCCGCGCCGCAACCGGCCGCGACCACGGTGATCCCGGCCTCCACATCGGACAGCCGCCGGACCGGCCGCGGCACGAACGCCGCGCCGGCCCGCCGCGCGGCCGTGCGCAGCGCCGGCACCAGCCGCCGGGGATCGACCTGGTGGTCGGTGGGCGCGAGCGCGCCGCCGCGCACCCGGGGCGCGAGCGCCGGCTCGCGGTCGCGCAGCTCACTGGGGCGCAGCGGCGTCACCGGCAGATCCAGACCCTGTTGGTACGCCCACAGCCGGCGGGCCTCGGCCAGGTCGTCGCCGGTCAGCCCGACCATCAGGGTGCCCTCGGTCCGGTAGCCGATCGTGGCGTCGCTGGCCTCGCTCAGCTCGGCGGCGAACGCGGGCCAACGCGCGGCGGAGGCCACCAGCAGCTCGGTCAGTCGGCGTTCCCCGAAGTACGCCTCGGCGACCGGGGAGAGCATCCCGGCGGCGACGGCCGACGCCCCCGACCCGGGCGTCGGGTCGTGCACCTCGACGCGCAGGCCACGGGTGGCACAGCGCCACGCGATCGCCAGCCCGATCGGGCCCGCGCCCACCACCGCCACATCGGGGCGGGTCACGCCAGCGCCCGCAGCAGGTCGGTGGTCGCCCGCCCGGGATCGGCGGCCGAGGAGACCGCCCCGACCACGGCCACCCCGTACGCCCCGGCGGCGCGCAGCGCCGGCACCCGGTCGGCGGTCACTCCCCCGATCGCGATGACCGGCACGTCGACGGCGTCGACGACGTCGCGCACCCCGACGGACCCGATGGGTTCGGGCAGGCCGGCCTTGGTGCTGGTGGTGTGGCACGGGCCGACGCCGAGGTAGGTGGCCCCGGCGACGACCGCCTCGACCGCGCCGCGCGGCTCGCGGGCGGTGACGCCCAGCACGCCGGTGGGGCCGAGCACGTGCCGGGCCGCGGCGACCGGCAGGTCGTCGGCGCCGACGTGTCCACCGGCGGCGCCGACCGCCAGCGCCACGTGCAGTCGGTCGTTGACCAGGCACGTCGCCCCGTACGGCGCGCACAGCGCGAGCACCCGGGCGGCCAGGTCGTACGCCTCGCGGTCGGTGGCGGAGTCCTGGACCCGGACCTGCACGACGAGGTCGGCGTGGGCCGCCGCGAGGGCAGCCCGGACCACGGTGAGGGGATCGCGCCCGGGTCGGGTGTCGGTGATCAGATGCAGTCGCCCAAGGGACGGCACGGCAACGCTCCTCCCTGCGCCGGCATTATCCGGATCAGGTTCGACGGTCGGGGGCTGTCAGCCCCCCTCTCAGCCCGGTACACCGGGCTCCCGTGGGTTACTTGCGTGTCACCGTACGACAGATCGGCCTCCTCTGCCAAGGGCGGGTCATCGGTCCCGAGGCGACGCATCGATCGGGGTGCTTTCTCCTGTCCTGTTCGGAATGTCGCCCGCCGTTGCAGAACCGTTACCCGCCGGCATCTTGCCGGACATCGATGCAGCAGAACTAATTTGTTCAGCGATTCGACAAAATGCCGGCGTGGACGCCCTGGCACGGCGTCCCCACCGGCTCCATCTGGGACGGTCTTCGGCGAGCCGGCCCCGCGATCCCTGTCCACCGCGACATTGGAGGCGGCGTGTCCCGTTCTCGTCGTGCCCGTGTACCACTCACCGCTACCCTGTTGTCCCTCGCGCTGACGTCGACGGCCCTCATCGGGTCCCCGGCGCAGGCGGCTCCGACCGGAGCGCAGATCCCCGCGCGAGACGTGCCCGTCGCGGCTCCGCTCTCCCAGGCGGCGCCGAAGGCGCCGAAGGCCGCAGCGGCCGACCCCTACTCCGTCCTGATCTTCTCGAAGACCGCCGGCTTCCGGCACGACGCCATCCCCACCGGCATCGCCGCCATCCAGCAGCTCGGCGCCACCAACGGCTTCACGGTGGACACCACCGAGGACGGTGCCGCGTTCAGCGACGCCAACCTCGCCAAGTACAAGGCCGTGATCTGGCTCTCCACCACCGGCGACGTTCTCAACGCCGACCAGCAGGCGGCCTTCGAGCGGTACGTGAAGGCCGGCGGCGGTTACGTCGGCGTCCACGCCGCCTCGGACACCGAGTACAGCTGGGCCTGGTACGGCGACCTGGTCGGCGCGTACTTCGCCAACCACCCGCAGAACCAGCAGGCCACCGTCAAGGTGGAGGACCCGGCCCACCCGTCGACCGCCGGACTGCCGGAACGCTGGTCCCGGTTCGACGAGTGGTACAACTTCCAGACCAACCCCCGGTCGGACGTGCACGTCCTGGCCAGCCTGGACGAGAAGAGCTACACCCCGGGCGCCGGCGCGATGGGCGCCGACCACCCGACGGCGTGGTGCCAGGACTTCGACGGTGGCCGCTCCTGGTACACCGGCGGCGGGCACACCCGTGAGTCGTACGCCGAGCCCGAGTTCCTCAAGCACCTGCTCGGCGGCATCCAGACGGCGGCCGGCGTGGTCGACGCCGACTGCGGCGCGTCGAAGACCTCCAACTTCGAGAAGGTCACGCTGGACAGCAACACCAGCAACCCGATGGAGCTGGACATCGCCCCCGACGGGCGGGTCTTCTACATCGAGCGCGACGGCCGGGTGCAGATCATCAAGCCGGACACCGGCAACACGATCACCGCCGTCGACCTGGACGTCTTCACCGGCAACGAGGACGGCCTGATCGGCATCCGGCTCGACCCGGACTTCGCCACCAACAAGTGGGTGTACCTGTACTACGCCCCGAACGACAACGTCACGCGGAACCTGCTGTCCCGGTTCACCGTGACCGGCGACACCATCGACCTGGCGAGCGAGAAGCAGGTGCTGCGGGTCGACACCCAGCGCAACACCTGCTGCCACGCGGGCGGCAGCATGACCTTCGACAGCGCCGGCAACCTGTACCTGGCCACCGGTGACAACACCAACCCGTTCGAGTCGAACGCGTACGCGCCGCTCGACGAGCGTCCGGGTCGCCAGGACTACGACTCGCAGCGCACCTCGGCCAACACGAACGACCTGCGCGGCAAGGTGCTCCGGATCCACCCGGAGGACAACGGGACGTACACGGTTCCGTCCGGCAACCTCTTCCCGGCGGGCACCGAGAAGACCCGCCCCGAGATCTACGCGATGGGCTTCCGCAACCCGTTCCGGATCGGCACCGACCCGAAGACCGACACGCTGTACGTCGGTGACTACGGGCCGGACGCCAACTCGAACAACCCCGACCGGGGCCCGCGGGGTCTGGTCGAGTGGAACGTCGTGACCCCCGGCAACTACGGCTGGCCGTACTGCACGGGCACGAACGAGGCGTACAACGACTACACGTTCCCGTCCGGCCCGAGCGGTCCGAAGTTCGACTGCGCCGCGCCGGTCAACAACTCGCCCAACAACACCGGCCTGACCAACCTCCCGCCGGTCGTCCCGGCCACCGTCGACTACGGCTACGCCGGTGACGCGCGGTACCCGGAGATCGGCGGCGGTGGCGCGCCGATGGGCGGCCCGGCCTACCGGTACGACGCCAACCTCAACTCGACCCGCAAGTGGCCGGCCTACTTCGACGGCAAGGCGCTGCTGGGCGAGTGGAACCAGAACAAGATGTACACGATGCAGATGACCGCCGACGGCAAGTCGTTGGTGGACATCAACCAGTTGCTCCCCGGCATGTCGATGATCCGGCCGATGGACTTCGAGTTCGGTCCGGACGGCGCGCTGTACCTGATCGAGTGGGGCAGCGGCTTCGGCGGCAACAACGACAACTCCGGGGTCTACCGGATCGACTACACCGCCGGTGACCGTGCGCCGATCGCGGCGGCGGCCGCCAACCCGACCTCGGGCCCGGCTCCGTTGACGGTGGAGTTCTCCAGCGCCGGCTCCCGGGACCCGGACGGTGGCACGCTCACCTACGCCTGGGCGTTCGGTGACGGGCAGACCTCCACCGAGGCCAACCCGACGCACACGTACGCCACGGCGGGCAACTACACGGCGCAGCTCACCGTGACCAACCCGAAGGGCCGCACCGCGGTCGCCAACGTACCGGTCACCGTGGGCAACACCGCGCCGACGGTGAAGATCGATTTCCCGCCGGACGGTGGCTTCTTCAACTGGGGTGACCAGGTCCGCTACACGGTCACGGTGACCGACCCCGAGGACGGCCAGATCGACTGCACCAAGGTGAACCTCCAGGTGCTGCTGGGTCACGACGAGCACGCCCACCCGCTGGAGCAGCACACCGGCTGCACCGGCACGGTCCAGACGTCGCTCGCCTCCGGGCACGGTGCCGAGGCGAACGTGTTCGCGGTCTTCGAGGCCACCTACACCGACAAGGGTGGCGCGGGCGGTTCCGGCGCGCTCACCGGCCGGCAGATCGAGATCCTGCAGCCCAAGCAGAAGCAGGCCGAGTACTTCACCGCCACCGGGCGTACCCTGGTGAGCACGGGCGGCGGCGACGCCGGCGTGCAGCGTGAGGCCGCGACCGACACCGCCGGTGGCGGTCAGAGCATCGCGTTCATCGAGGACGGCGACTGGTGGTCGGTCGTTCCGGCGAACCTCACCAACATCACCGAGATCCGGTTCCGGGCCGCCTCGGCCGCCGCTGGCGGTCGGATCGAGGTGCACGCCGGTGCGGTCGACGGACCGGTCGTAGCCACGGCCACCGTTCCGGCGACCGGCGGGTGGCAGACGTACACGGACGTGAGCGCGCCGGTGACCGGTGCCGCGAGCGGCGGGCTGTACTTCGTGGCCCGCGACCCGAACGGCGGAACGGGTTCGCTGTTCAACGTCAACTGGATGGACTTCGTCGGTCGCGGCGTCACCGAGAACGGGCCGCCGGTGGTCACCGCCACCGCGACCCCGACCACGGGCACCGCGCCGCTCACCGTCGCGTTCGACGGCACGGCCACCGACGCCGAGGGTGACACCCCGCTGACGTACGCCTGGGACTTCGGTGACGGCGGTACGGCGTCCACCCTGGACGCCAGCCACACGTACACCAGCGTCGGCTCCTTCACGGCCACCCTCACGGTGACCGACAGCAAGAGCGCCAAGTCGTACGCCACGGTGCCGGTGCGGGTCAACGCTCCGGACACGTCCTGCCTCGGGGCGCGTTCGGACGACTTCAACGGCAACACGCTGGACAAGAGCCGGTGGACCACCGTGGTCCGGGAGAACCAGCTCTACTCCCTCAGCGGCGGCGCGCTGAAGCTGCCCACCGCGGTGGGTGACCTCTACGGCGCCCGCAACGACGCCACCAACCTGGTGCTCCAGCCGGCGCCGACCGGCGCCTGGGAGATGACCACCAAGGTCACCCTCCCGGTGACGGCCAACTACCAGCAGGCTGGCCTGCTCGTATACGGCGACGACGACAACTACGCCAAGGTGGACCTGCTCTACAACGGCAGCCGTCGGGTGGAGTTCATCCGGGAAACGGCGGCCACGCCGCGCAACGACGCTGCCGACGCCACCAACGCGCCAGCGGGTGACACCGTGTACCTGCGGATCACCAGCGACGGGACGAACCTGACCGCGGCCGTCTCGGCCGACGGGCAGACCTTCACCGCGGTCGGCCGCTCGGCCGCGCTCGCCGGCATCACCAACCCGCGGATCGGGGTCTTCGCGCTCAACGGAGGCACCGAGGCGCCCGTGGTGGACGCCGCGTTCGACTCGTTCGTCGTCACGCCGGACGCTCCGGCCGGCCCGGTCGAGCCGTCGGACGAGTTCACCGGCAGCACGCTGGACAAGTGCCGGTGGGACGCCATCGTTCGGGAGGACCCGAACGGCTACCGGGTGACCGACGGCGCGCTGCGGATCGACGTGCCGAACGGTGACATCTACGGCACCGACAACACCGGGCCGAAGAACTTCATCCTCCAGACCGCGCCCTCGGGCGACTGGACCCTGGAGACCAAGGTCGACGGCAGTCTGCTGAACGAGCAGTACCAGCAGGCCGGTCTGCTCGTGCAGGCCGACGACGACAACTACCTGAAGTTCGACTTCATCGCCGACAACCAGGCCGGCCAGGCGGTCACGCGGCGGATCGAGTTCCGCAGCGAGATCGCCGGAACGGTGCAGAGCCCGCAGCCGGAGGCGACGAGCCTCACCTCGGCGGTGTGGTACCTGCGCCTGGCCCGGGTGGGCGACACCTTCACCGCGTCGTACTCGGCCGACGGGACGACCTGGACCACGCTGGAGGCACTGACCAACAGCGCGGTGGGCGCCACCCCGAAGGTGGGTCTCTTCACCCTCGGCGCCAACCAGACGGCGTCGAAGACGGCCGCGTTCGACTACTTCCGGTTGAGCACGAAGGTGGCCGACGACAAGGCGCCGGTCACCACCGCGGCGGTGTCCGGCACCCCCACCGACGGGTGGTACACCGGCCCGGTGACGGTCACCCTGACCGCCGCCGACGAGGCCGGTGGCAGCGGGCTCGCCAGCACGGAGTACCAGCTGGACGGGGCCACCGCGTGGACGGCGTACACCGCACCGGTGGCGATCAGCGGCGACGGCGAGCACGGGCTGCGCTTCCGCTCGACCGACAAGGCCGGCAACGTGGAGTCGACGAAGACCGTCGCGGTCAAGATCGACGCCACCGCGCCGGTGACCACGGCGACGTTCGCCCCGGCGAACGACGCGGGCTGGCACAACGGGACGATCCCGGTGGTGCTCGCCTCGACCGACGCCGGTTCCGGGGTCAAGACGGTCGAGTGGTCGCTGGACGGCGGCGCGTGGACGCCGTACACGACGCCGGTCGAGGTGACCGGTGACGGGCAGCACGAGCTGCTGTACCGCTCCACCGACAAGGCGGGCAACGTCGAGACGCTCAAGTCGGCGATCCTGAAGATCGACGGCACCAAGCCGACGCTGCTGGTCTCCGGTATCGCCGACGGCCAGCTCTACGGCGACAGCCAGGACGTCCGCGTTTCCTGGCAGGCCGTGGACCCGACCTCGGGCATCGCGTCCGTGGTCGGTCAGCTCGACGGCAACACGTACGCCAGCGGCACCCTGCAGGCCATGTACGAGCTGTCGCTCGGCCTGCACGAGCTGACCGTCACCGCGACCGACAAGGCCGGCAACAAGACGACCTCGAACGTCCGGTTCTTCGTCACCACCTCGTTCCGGGACATGCAGTTCCTGCTGGACCGGTTCAAGGCGACGGGGCGGTTGTCGGCCAAGGCGCACAAGCAGTTGACCGCCAAGCTCGACGCGGCCCGCCAGGCCGAGGCGGCCGGCAACGACAACAAGGCGATCAAGCAGCTGACCCAGTTCCGGGACCTCGCCACCGACGCCACCCTGGTGGCCGAGGCCGAGATCCGGGACACCCTCACCCGGGACGCCGACGCGATGATCGTGCGGCTCGGCGGTACGGCCAGCAAGGCCGGCGTCAAGGCCAATGACGGCGAGCCGGTCAAGGGCACGGGACGGCTCGGTGGCGACGCCACCCGGCTGGCACCCGGTCGCCAGCTCTGATCCGATCGAGGCCCCTCCCCGACGCTCCAGCGTCGGGGAGGGGCCTCCCTCATTAGGGAGGAGACGTCCGTGACGCGTATCCGCACGGCGGTCGCCGCCGTCCTCGTCGGACTGGCCCTGACGCTTGTCGCCGCGGCCCCGGCCGCCGCTCAGGGCGCGAAGGCCGCCCAGGCAGCGCAGGCCGACAAGCTCAAACTCGTGGTGGCCGGCGACGGCGCTGAGGGGGTCACCATCCAGGCCACCTACCCCGACGGGCGTCGGCTGGACCGAATGGTGCGACTGGTCCTCACCGCCACCGGCCCGGACGGGCAGAAGGTCGGGCCGGTGCAGTTGGAGCCGCAGCCCGAGGGGCAGGGCTTCTACAGCAGCGGTCCGGTGCTCACCGCCGGCACCTGGAAGGTCAAGGTGAACTCTCCCGCCCCGCTGCCGGGTGAGGCCACCGCAACGGTGCAGGCCCGTGCCGCGCAGTCTCCGCCGGAGCCGGTCGCGGTGACCAAGACGGCTGACGACGCGGGCGGCCCGGGCTGGTGGCCGTACGCGGCGGCCGGCCTGGTCGTCGTCGCCCTAGCGATGGGGGTGGCCATGCTGTTCGGCCGCCGCCGCACCATCACCTGACCGACAGGCGTTTCACCAACCGGGCCGGGCCGCTGTGAGCGGCCCGGCCCGTCGCCGTCTGACCGGCTCGTGATCGACCCGGCATCCCTGAAATCGGGTTGTCCCGCGCAACAAGTCACCCCTACTTCAAGGAACGCGAGTGGATCAAGCGCGGCGCGCCGTCGAGCACCGGAACCGGCACGGTGCCGGGCTCAGAGAATGTCGCGCAGGGCCGTCAGATCCTCGTCGGTGGGCTCCCAGGTGCCGGCGGCGGCGTTGGCGTGCACCTGCTCGGCGCTGGTGGCGCCGGCGATCACCGAGGTCACCGCGGGCTGGGCGGCCAGGCCACCGATCGCCACCTGGAGCATGTTCAGACCCCGCTCGTTCGCGTACGCCTCGATGGCCTCGATGGTGTCCCAGTCGGCCGCCGCGAGCCGATCGGCGTACCGGCCGCCGCCGGAGAGCCGGCTGCCGGCCGGAGGCTGCTCGCTGCGCTTGTACTTGCCGGTGAGCAGGCCGTTGGCGAGCGGGAAGAACGGCAGCATGCCGAGGCCGAACCGCTCGCACGCCGGGATCACCTCGGTCTCGACGGAGCGCTCCAGCAGGCTGTAGTGGTTCTGCGCGCTGATGAAGCGGGCCCGGCCGTTGGACGAGGCGACCCAGTCCGCGTCGGCGATCTGCCAGCCCGCGAAGTTGGAGTTGCCCAGGTAGCGCACCTTGCCGTCACGGACCAGGTCGTCCAGCGCGGCGAGGGTCTCGTCGATCGGCGTACCCGGGTCGGGCTCGTGCATCTGGTACAGGTCGATGTGGTCGGTGCCGAGCCGGCGCAGCGACGCCTCGACCGCGCGGGCGATGTACCGGCGCGCGCCACGGGCCCCGAAGTCGGGGCCGTTGAGGCCGTTCATGTCCATACCGAACTTGGTGGCCACCACCACGTCGTCGCGGCGACCCTTGAGCGCCTGCCCGAGCAGTTCCTCCGAGCCACCCTGCGGCTCGCCGTAGATGTCGGCGGTGTCGAACAGGTTGACCCCGGCGTCCAGTGCGGCGTCCACCACCGCCCGCGTGCCGTCGAGGTCCAGCTTCCGGCCGAAGTTGTTGCAGCCGATTCCGACGACGGACACCACGAGCCCGGAGTCGCCCAGCCGGCGATAGGTCATTTCAGTCACGAGTTCCACCCTATGCCGGCCGGGCGCACGCCCGCCCGGGGACCGATCAGCCGACGTCCCAGACCGGCTCCGGGGTCTCCACGACCTCGTTGTCGCCCCGGAACAGCACGAACCGGTCGAAGGAGCGGGTGAACCACCGGTCGTGCGTGACGGCCACCACCGTCCCCTCGAACGCGTTCAGACCCGCTTCGAGGGCTTCCGCGCTGGCCAGGTCGAGGTTGTCGGTCGGTTCGTCGAGCAGCAACAGGGTCGCCCCGGACAGCTCCAGCAGGAGCACCAGGAAACGGGCCTGCTGCCCTCCGGAGAGGGTGCCGAAGCGCTGGTCACCCTGCCCGGCCAGCTCGTACCGACTGAGCACCCCCATCGCCGCGTGCCGGTCCATCCCCTGGCGGTGCTCGTCGCCCCGCCACAGGATCTCGACAAGCGTCTTCCCCATCAGCTCCGGTCGGTCGTGCGTCTGGGAGAAGTGCCCGGGACGGACCCGCGCGCCGAGCCGGGCCACGCCGTCGTGCACCACGGGCGTCAGCGCGCCCGCGCCGTCGACCGGCCCGTTCGCCGGGTCGGGATCGGTGCCGCCGCGCGCCAGCAGCCGCAGGAAGTGCGACTTGCCGGTGCCGTTGGCGCCGAGGACCGCCACCCGGTCGCCGTACCAGATCTCCAGGTCGAAGGGGAAGGTCAGGCCGTCCAGCTCGAGCTGGTCGCAGACGACCGCGCGCTTGCCGGTCCGCCCGCCGGTCAGCCGCATTCGGATGTCCTGGTCCTTGGGGGGTACGGGCGGCGGCCCGGCCTCCTCGAACTTGCGCAGCCGGGTCTGCGCGGCCTGGTACCGCGAGGCCAACCCGTCGTTGTACGCGGCCTTCTGCTTGTACATCAGCATCAGCTCGCGCAGCTTCTGGTGTTCCTCGTCCCAGCGTCGACGCAGCTCGTCGAGGCGGGCGTGCCGGGCCACCCGGGCCTCGTGCCAACTGGCGAAGCCACCCGGGTGCACCCAGGCGCTGCCGCCCTCGACGGCGACCACCCGGTCGGCGCTCTGCGCCAGCAGCTCACGGTCGTGCGAGACGTAGAGCACCGACTTCGTCGACTCCCGCAGCCGCGCCTCCAGCCAGCGCTTGCCGGGCACGTCGAGGAAGTTGTCCGGCTCGTCGAGCAGCAGCACCTCGTCCGGGCCGCGCAGCAGCAACTCCAGGGCGAACCGCTTCTGCTGCCCGCCCGAGAGCGTACGTACCGGCCGGTCCCGTACGGCGTCCCACGGCTGGTCGAGCACGATGGTGGCGACGGTGTCGAAGAGCACCTCGGCGTCGTACCCGCCGGTCTCGCCCCAGACGCCGAGCGCGTCCGCGTACGCCAGCTGTGCCTTGCCCGCGGCGTTGCTGAACTTGCCGTGGGTCTCGGCCGCCCGCATGGCCGCCTCGGTCTCGCCGAGCCGGCGGCCGGCGTCGCGCAGCGCCGGCGGGGCCAGCGACAGGGCCAGGTCGGCGAGCGTCGTCTCGTCGCCGATCATGCCGATGAACTGCCGCATCACGCCCAGCCCGCCGGCCCGCGCGATGCTGCCCGCGCGTACCGGAAGGTCACCGGCGACCATCCTCAGCAGTGTCGTCTTGCCGGCGCCGTTCGGCCCGACCAGGGCGACCTTGGCGCCCTCACCGACCCGGAACGACACGTCGGCGAAGAGTTCCCGACCGTCGGGCAGGGTGTGCCCGACCGCTGCCACGTCCACGTATCCCACGCCGGGATCCTGCCCCAACCAGGACCGGTAGGGACATCCAATTACCGGGTGACCCGCAGCACCCGGAAGCCCTTCTGGCTGGCGTGCCGCTCGACCTGCCAGCCCTGTTCGACGAGCCAGCGGTGCAGCGAGTCGCCACCCAGGTGCCGGGCGACGACCAACCAGCCGACGCCGTCCGGGGCGAGCCGGGGCAGCCAGCGCCGCAGCAGCTCGTGCAGCTCGTCCTTGCCGACGCGGATGGGCGGGTTGGACCAGAGCTGGGCGAAGGTCACCTCCGCCGGTACGTCGTCCGGCGCACTCACCCGGACCCGGTCACCGGCGCCGATCCTCGCCGCGTTGGCGGCGGTGAGGTCGCGGGCGCGGGAGTTGACGTCGACGGCCCAGACGGTGCTCGTCGGCGCGAGGTCGGCCAGGACGCACGCGATGGGTCCGAACCCGCTGCCGAGGTCGAGCAGGTCACCTGTGGTGTCGGCGGTGGGCAGGTCGGCCTTGCGCAGGAGTACCGCGGTGCCGGGATCGAGCCGGCTGGCGGAGAAGACACCGCCGGCCGAGGCGAGTCGGTAGTCGCGGTCGGCGACGGAGAATTCGACCTCGCGCGCCGGTGCGTCGCTGGCGGGCTGCGCGGTGAAGTAGTGGTCGCCGGTCACGTCGGCAATTCTCGCATCGGCTCGGGCGGCTCACGACACTGCCCACACCCACATTTCCCTGATATTACCCCCTAAAGGGACAATAACTCCTACTCTGGGCGACATGGTGTATCGGTACCAGTCCGAAGAGGACGCATTCGAGGACCCCGACGGGTCCGACCTGGACGTGCCCGGCGCCGGTCCCCCTCCACCGGCCGGCCCGTCACCGTCGCGTTTCCCCGCGCCGTCGCTGCCCCGGCCCAACCAGTTGGTGCTGCCGTCGAACCAGCCACCGCCGGCCCCCCGCGTCACCGCGCCGGTGGCGGCTCCCCGCAGCCAGATCTACACCTCGGCCCAACCCGTGGAGCCGTCCGCACGGCGCGGCGGTGGGCGGCTCTGGCAGGTGGTGATCGGCGGCGCGGCCGTCCTCGTCCTGCTCGCGCTCTGCGGCCTGGGCGCCGCCGCACTGCTGCTGGATCGCGATGCGACACCACAGTCCACCCCGACGTACCAGCCGAACGCCGCGCCGTCCGCCAGCGTCCAGCAGCAGCAGGATCTCGACTCGCGGGACACCGACCAGGCGCCGCTCACCGCGAAGGAAGTCTTCCCCGACAAGGAGCTGAAGCTCGCCGAAGGCCAGCCCGCCTACCAGGTGCTCAAGACCCAGTCCAGCGGCAGTTGTGCCGTCGCCGCCACGGACGAGGTAGCGGACCTGCTGGTCCGGCTCGGCTGCAACCAGGTCGTCCGGGCCACCCTGCGGAGCCCCGGCGGCGAGCACCTGGTCACCACCGGCCTGTTCAACCTGACCGACAGGGCCAACGCCGAGCGGGCCCGGGACCGGATCCGGCAGATCCTCGACGAACGGCAGGGCCGGTTCCGAGGGCTCACCGCCGGCGACGACACCGATGCGCTGACCAGCGCCCCGGCCCGGGTGGGCTGGCAGGTTCGCGGCCACTACCTGGCGTACGCGCTGGTGGTCCGTGCCGACGGAACCGCGGTCAAGTCCGGCGACACCAAGATCCGGGAAGTCCTTTTCGACATGCTCGAGGCGCACCTCAGCAAGGGCGTCCTCCAACGGCGGGCCGACATCGGCACTGCCGGGCAGCCGACCGGGGCGTCCACCGAGGGCAGCGGCAGCCAGAGCCCCAGCGAAGGCGGCGACTGACCCGCGACCGCGTCCGACGGGTGTGCCGCCGAACCGGTGGCACACCCGTCGTCGTCCGTACCGGGTCCGCCCGTCAGCCCTCGACCGGCACGCGCAGCCGGCGCGTCAGGTCGGCGCGGCGCGCGTAGTCCGCCGGATCGTCCGGGTAGCCGACCGCGACCAGGGTCAGCCCGTGCGCCGGCGCCACCGTCACCTCGCTGGACCGCTCCTGCCGGGTCAGCAGGCTTCCCGGCCACCGCACCGGCCGGCGGCCGTCGCCGGCCGCGAGCATCGCCCCCACCAGGCTGCGCACCATCGCCTGACAGAACGCGTCCGCCTGCACGGTGGCGACCAGGATGCCGTCCGGGTCCCGCCGCCAGTCCAACCGGGTCACCTCGCGCAGCGTCGTCGCGTTCTCCTTGCGTCGGCAGTACGCGGCGAAGTCGTGCTCCCCCACCAGACCCTCGGCCGCGGCGTTCAGGGCCACCAGGTCCAGCGTCCGCGGCCAGGCCAACACCTCGTGCCGGCG
The DNA here is from genome assembly GCF_044454415.1 of Micromonospora sp. NPDC051543. Classification (NCBI taxonomy): domain Bacteria; kingdom Bacillati; phylum Actinomycetota; class Actinomycetes; order Micromonosporales; family Micromonosporaceae; genus Micromonospora; species Micromonospora sp. NPDC051543. The sequence goes on along the minus strand of NZ_JBITDT010000020.1, from coordinate 83,230 downwards.
GAGCGGCTCCGCGCCGTACGGGGCGTCGGTCACCCGGTACTCGTAGCGCCGGTAGGTGGCCGAGAAGCGGGCGTCGAAGTCGGTGGGCACCTCGGTCATCGCCCGTACCCGAACGTCGGTGGGGAGCAGCCGGGCCAGCCGGCGCAGCAGCCGCCCCTCGTGCTCCCGCCACACCTCGACCGGTAGGTCCAGGTGACAGACCTGCCCGGAGGCGTGCACCCCCGCGTCGGTCCGACCCGCGACGGTCAGGCCGGTCGCCGTACCCGCACCCAGGACCAGGTCCAGGGTCTCGACGAGCACACCGGCGACGGTCCGCCGCGTCGGCTGGGGCGCCCACCCGGAGAAACCCGCGCCGTCGTACGAGACGTCCAGCCGCAGCCGGATCCGCTCGTCCACCTCGTACCTCCTGTTACGGGTCGGGCCCGACACCCCGAAAGGGGTGCCGGGCCCGCACTGATGCCCGAGGTCAGGCCTTGTTCTCCTCGGTGGCGAGGTCGCTGTCCTCGCGCGCCTCGGCGGTGTCGCCGGAGGCCGACACCGGCGCCTCGGAGTCCTGGTCGGCATCGGCCGACTTCGGAGCGTCCTCGGCCGGGGCGAGCGCCTCGACCTTGTCCTGCTGCGCGGCCTTGCGGGCGGCGGTCTTCTTGTTCACCTTCGGCTCGGCGACCTGAAGCTCCTCCACCAGCTCGATGATCGCCATCGGCGCGTTGTCACCCTTGCGCGGACCGGTCTTCACGATCCGGGTGTAACCGCCGGGGCGGTTGGAGTACCGGGGCGCGATCTGGTCGAACAGGGCGTAGACGACGTCCTTGTCCTTGACGACACCCAGCACCCGACGCCGCGAGGCGAGGTCACCGCGCTTGGCCTTGGTGATGAGCTGCTCGGCCAGCGGGCGCAGCCGCCGGGCCTTCGTCTCGGTGGTCTGGATCTTGCCGTGCTGGAACAGCGCGGTCGCCAGGTTGGCGAGCATCAGCCGCTCGTGCGAGGGGCTGCCGCCGAGGCGGGGGCCCTTGGTGGGCGTGGGCATTTTTGGTGCTCCTCAGTTGTGGCGGCAGCGCGGACTAGAGCTGCTCGGTCTCGCGGTAGTCGTCGGTGTCGTAGTCGGCCTCGCCGAAGGTGTCCACGACGTGCGCCGGGTCGAAGTTCGGAGCCGAGTCCTTCAGCCCGAGACCCATCCCGGCGAGCTTCATCTTGACCTCGTCGATCGACTTCTGACCGAAGTTGCGGATGTCGAGGAGGTCGGCCTCGGTACGCCCGATGAGCTCACCAACGGAGTTGATGCCCTCGCGCTTGAGGCAGTTGTAGGAGCGGACGGTCAGGTCCAGCTCCTCGATCGGCAGAGCGAGGTCCGCCGCCAGCTGGGCGTCCTGCGGGGACGGCCCGATGTCGATGCCCTCAGCCGTCTCGTCCAGCTCACGAGCCAGACCGAACAGCTCCACAAGCGTCGAACCGGCGGAGGCCAGCGCGGTGCGCGGGCCCATCGACGGCTTGGTCTCGACGTCGATGATGAGCCGGTCGAAGTCGGTGCGCTGCTCGACGCGGGTCGCCTCGACGCGGTAGGTAACCTTCAGCACCGGCGAGTAGATCGAGTCGACCGGGATCCGGCCGATCTCGGCACCGGACTGCTTGTTCTGGGCGGCCGTCACGTAGCCCCGGCCCCGCTCGACGGTCAGCTCCATGTCGAGCCGGCCCTTACCGTTCAGGGTCGCGAGCTTGAGGTCCGGGTTGTGCACCGAGACGCCGGCCGGGGGCTGGATGTCGCCCGCCGTCACGTCGCCCGGGCCCTGCTTACGCAGGTACATGCTGACCGGCTCGTCGTGCTCGGAGCTGACGCACAGCTCCTTGATGTTCATGACGAGCTCGACCACGTCCTCCTTGACACCGGGGATCGTGGTGAACTCGTGCAGCACGCCGTCGATCTTGATCGAGGTGACCGCCGCACCCGGGATCGACGACAGCAGCGTGCGCCGCAGCGAGTTGCCCAGGGTGTAGCCGAAGCCCGGCTCGAGCGGCTCGATGGCGAATCGCGACCGGGTCTCGTTGATCGACTCCTCGGAGAGGGAGGGTCGCTGGCTGATGAGCATCTTTTCTCTTCTCTTCCGGGGCGCCCGCTATTTGACGCCCACGACACAAACTGTTCCGGTGGCCCGCCCCGAAGGGCGGGCCACCGAACGAGCTCGGACTACTTGGAGTAGAGCTCGACGATCAGCTGCTCCTGGACCTGCGTGTCGATGACCTGCCGGGCCGGGAGGGAGTGCACGAGCACCTTCATCTGGCTCGGAATGGCCTCAAGCCACGCCGGAACCGTCTTCGAACCGGCCTGAGCCTGCGCCACCACGAAGGGGGTGAGCTCCTTGCTCTTGCCCCGGACCTCGATGATGTCGTGCTCCTTGACGCGGTACGACGGGATGTCGACCTTCTTGCCGTTCACCGTGAAGTGACCGTGCTTGACCAGCTGGCGGGCCATGTCCCGCGAGTGGGCGTAGCCGGCCCGGTAAACGACGTTGTCCAGCCGCGACTCGAGGATCTGCAGGAGGACCTCACCGGTCTTGGCCTGCTTGCCGACGGCTTCCTCGTAGTAGCCACGGAACTGCTTCTCCAGCACGCCGTACACGCGGCGGGCCTTCTGCTTCTCGCGGAGCTGGAGCAGGTACTCCGTCTCCTTGGTGCGGCCGCGGCCGTGCTGCCCGGGCGGGAACGGCCGGGACTCGAACGGGCACTTCGGACCATCGCACTTGCTGCCCTTGAGGAACAGCTTCATCTTCTCCCGCCGGCAACGGCGGCAGTCAGCACCGGTGTAACGAGCCATCTCTCTCTACCTCTCAGACCCGACGACGCTTAGGCGGACGGCACCCGTTGTGCGGCTGCGGGGTGACGTCGGCGATCTGACCGACCTCGAGGCCCACGGCCTGCAGCGAACGGATGGCGGTCTCCCGGCCGGAGCCGGGGCCCTTGACGAACACGTCGACCTTGCGCATGCCGTGCTCCATGGCGCGACGCGCGGCGGCCTCGGCGGCCAGCTGCGCGGCGAACGGAGTCGACTTGCGGGAGCCCTTGAAGCCCACCTGGCCCGCGGAGGCCCAGGAGATGACCGCACCGGTCGGGTCCGTGATGGACACGATGGTGTTGTTGAAGGTGCTCTTGATGTGCGCCTGCCCGTGGGCGACGTTCTTGCGTTCCTTGCGCCGGACCTTCTTTACAGCGGCTCCGGCACGAGCCTTCGGTGGCATAAGTCTGTGCGCTCCTATTACTTCTTGCCGGGCTTCTTCTTGCCGGCGACGGTCCGCTTCGGGCCCTTGCGGGTCCGCGCGTTGGTCTTGGTCCGCTGGCCACGCACGGGCAGGCCCCGGCGGTGCCGGATGCCGGCGTAGCAGCCGATCTCAACCTTGCGGCGGATGTCAGCGGCGACCTCGCGGCGCAGGTCACCTTCAACCTTGTAGTTGCCCTCGATGTGGTCGCGGAGCTGCACGAGCTCCTCGTCCGTGAGGTCCCGAGCGCGCTTGTCCGGCGAGATGCCGGTAGCGGCGAGCGTCTCCAGGGCGCGGGTTCGACCGACCCCGAAGATGTAGGTGAGCGCGATCTCCATCCGCTTCTCGCGGGGGAGATCCACGCCGACTAGACGTGCCATGTGCGGGCGTACTCCTCGTGATGTGTGGCGGAGGTGTGGACCCGTCCCACCCCGCTACCGGCCGTCCCGTCTCTCCGACGCCATCAGCGCCGGCGACCGGGAGCGGTCGCTGCCCAAGCGGGCCCCGGCCTCCGACCGGGGGTCAGCCACGAAAGGAGTACGCCTCGCGTACCGCTCGCGGCTGGGACGAGCATGTGTGATGTGTGTGTCGCTGAGGAACTGCCCGGACCAACACCACCCGGCCGTGTTCGGCCGGACGGGCTGAGTCAGCCCTGGCGCTGCTTGTGGCGCGGGTCGGTGCAGATGACCATGACCCGGCCGTGCCGGCGGATAACCCGGCACTTGTTGCAGATCCTCTTGACGCTCGGCTTGACCTTCACGGTTGCCTTACTTCCCATCTGGCCCGGCAACGCGCCATGCGCGAGACCGGACGTCGAAGACGGACACGGGACTTCCCGGCCGCCGTCAGGACTACTTGTAGCGGTAGACGATGCGCCCGCGGGTCAGGTCGTACGGCGAGAGTTCGACGACGACCCGGTCCTCCGGCAGGATGCGGATGTAGTGCTGCCGCATCTTGCCGCTGATGTGAGCCAACACCTTGTGGCCGTTCGCGAGCTCCACGCGGAACATGGCGTTCGGCAGGGGCTCGATGACCCGACCCTCGATCTCAATGGCTCCGTCTTTTTTCGGCATGTCCTCCGCTGTCCTGACGTCGATTGCTCCGGGCGACCCACAACGTCTTACACGGAAATCTGACCAGAATCAGAAGACCGCGCCAGCCGCGGCTCCGGGACCCACCGAAGCGCAGGGTGGGCATGCCGGAGTGGACGCTGTGCGCCGATCAGAAAGTGTACGCCGGCCTGCCGCCCACCGCCAAACCACCCACCCACCCCGACCCGCAATCTCCGGTTGATCATGAAGTTATCGCCACGACACGCCGGCCCCGAGGGCAACAACTTCATGATCGACGGGGATCTGGGTGGGGTGGGGGTGGGGGGTGGGTGGGGGTGGGGGGTGGGTCAGGTGGGGGGTGGGGTTTTGTCTGGTTCGGTGGAGCCGAGTTGGCGTTTGCGCTCCCGCTTGGCGCGCTTGCGCTGGCGACGACGCTCCCGCTCGACCGCCTGCCGCCGGGGCTCACCCGCGGCCAGCCCACCCACCGTCCGAAGCACCAGCACCACACCCCACGGCCCGGCCACCCAGGCCGGCCAGAAGTAGAGCAGATCCTGACTCAGCAGCGAGGTCACGCCCCAGATGGTCACCACGATGGCAACCACCTTCAGGTACGGGAACCACACCTCACCCAGCCAACGACTGGTGTCGCCGCCGAACGCCAACGAGGCGAGTCGGCCGATGGACGGTTGGGCCACCGGGCCAGGCGACCGCAGGGCCGGCTGCGCCGGAGGCGACATCGGCGGCAGGTCCGACAGCAACGGATCCAACTCCGCGTACGTCCGCGCAGCGTAGGCCCGCTGCAACCGCTCGTCGTACTCGTGCAGGTCCAACCGACCTTCGTTGAGGGCGGCCCGCAACCGTTCGGCCACCGCTTCCCGGTCCGCGTCCGCCGCTCGCATCCCGTCGCGCCCGTCCATGCCGGCAAGCATGCCACCGCCCCGCCAATCCGTCCCGCCCGAAAGCCCTGCCCTCGATCGGCCCGACATCAGGGCAATCGGGGTGTCCATGGCCGTGGGACAGGGCGACCTTCCGGAACCCGAGTCGATCGACCGACCGGCCGGCTCGGCGGGGCCGTCAGGGGGTGGTGGAGGCGGCGGGCTGGCGGGCCGTCACGAGGTCGCCGAGTCGGGCCCGGCCCCCGTCGAAGGCGGTGAGCACCCAGACGCCGTCGGGCAGGAGCGCCATCGAGTGCTCGACGTGCGCCGCGATCGACCCGTCCCGGGTGACGACCGTCCAGCCGTCGGCCAGTTCGACCGTACGGGGCGAGGCCATCGTGATCATCGGCTCGATCGCCAGCGCCATGCCCGGGACCAGACGCGGACCCTTGCCCGGCCGGCCGTGGTTGAGCACGTGCGGGTCCTGGTGCATCTCGGTGCCGATGCCGTGCCCGCCGTAGCCGTCGACGATGCCGTACCGGCCACCCTTGCGGACCGCGGTCTCCACGGCGTGCGAGATGTCGGTGAGCCGGCCCTTGCCGCTGGCCGCACCACGGGCCGCGGCGGCGATGCCGGCCCACATGGCGTCCTCGGCCACCTCAGCCATCTTCAGCAGCGCCGGATCCACCTCGCCGACCCCGACGGTGATCGCCGAGTCGCCGTGCCACCCGTTCAACACGGCGCCGCAGTCGATCGAGATGAGATCGCCCTCGGCGAGCACCTGGTTCGGCGATGGGATGGCGTGCACGATCTGCTCGTTCACCGAGGAGCAGATCGACGCCGGGAAGCCGTGGTACCCCTTGAACGACGGGACGGCGCCCGCCTCGCGGATCGTCGACTCGGCGATGGCGTCCAGATCGGCGGTGCTCACACCGGGCACAACAGCCTCGCGCATCCGGCGTAGCGCCTCGGCGACCACCAGCCCGGCCGCGCGCATCTTCTCGATCTGGTCGGGGGTCTTCAGCTGGATGTCCAGCTGGGGACGACGCATGGAGCGGTTACCTTTCGTTGCCGAAACAGCGGGGCACGTCGCGCGTACCCCGCTGTTCGCACTCTATCCGCCGCGGTGCGGCCTGGCCTCAGCCGCCGTACGACCGCAGCGCGTCGATGGCCCGGGTCGTGACGTCCTCCACCGGGCCGGTGGCGTCGATCCCGACGAGCTTGCCCTGGGCGCCGTAGTAGTCGACCAGGGGGGCGGTCTTCTCGCTGTACTCCCGCAGGCGGGTGGCGATGGTCTCCGGCTTGTCGTCGTCGCGCTGGAACAGCTCGGCGCCGCACCGGTCACAGATGCCCGGACGGGTGGTGGCGTCGAACTCGACGTGCCAGATCTTGCCGCAGCCCCGGCAGGTACGCCGGCCGGAGAGCCGCCGGATCACCTCGTCGTCGTCGACCACCAGCTCCAGGACCAGGTCCAGAGCCGTGCCCAGGTCGGCGAGGAGCTTGTCCAGAGCGGCCGCCTGCGGAGTGGTCCGCGGGAAGCCGTCGAGGAGGAAGCCCTCGCTGGCGTCGGGCTCGGCGAGCCGATCCCGGACCATGTTGATGGTGACCTCGTCCGGAACCAGCTCGCCCGCGTCCATGTAGCGCTTCGCCTCGACGCCCAGTGGCGTGCCCTGGGTGACGTTCGACCGGAAGATGTCCCCGGTCGAGATCTTGGGCACCGACAGGTGCGCGGCGATGAACTCGGCCTGCGTGCCTTTGCCCGCGCCCGGCGGGCCAACCAGAACGAGTCTCATCTACCGCAGGAACCCTTCGTAGTTCCGCTGCATGAGTTGGCTCTCGATCTGCTTCACGGTCTCCAGACCGACGCCGACCATGATGAGCACAGCGGTGCCACCGAACGGGAAGTTCTGGTACTGCTGGTTGTCCAGCCAGATGAAGAAGAAGTTCGGCAGGATCGAGATGACGCCCAGGTAGAGCGCGCCCGGGAGGGTGATCCGGCTGAGGATGAAGTCCAGGTAGTCGGCGGTCGGCTTGCCCGGACGGATGCCCGGCACGAACCCGCCGTACTTCTTCATGTTGTCCGCGACCTCGGTCGGGTTGAACGTGATCGACACGTAGAAGTACGTGAAGAAGATGATCAACAGGAAGTAGACCGTGATGTAGATCGGGCTGTCCGGGGCGACCAGGTTGTTCTGGATCCAGGCCTGGACCTTGCCCGGGTCGTTCTGGTCGAAGAACTGGAGAGCCAGCTGCGGCAGGTAGAGCAGCGACGAGCCGAAGATGACCGGGATCACACCCGCCTGGTTGACCTTGAGCGGGATGTAGGTCGAGGTGCCGCCGTACATGCGCCGGCCGATCATCCGCTTGGCGTACTGCACCGGAATCCGGCGCTGCGCCTGCTCGATGAAGGTGACCGCGGTGATGACCACCAGGACCAGCGCGATGACCAGGGCGAACATGTCCCAGCCCTTGCTGGTCTTGATCTGCCAGCCCTCGCTGGGCAGGCGGGCCGCGATCGAGGTGAAGATCAGGACGGACATGCCGTTGCCGACGCCGCGGTCCGTGATCAGCTCGCCGAGCCACATGACCATGCCGGTGCCGGCGGTCATGGTGATCACCAGGATGGCCAGCGTCAGCCAGTCCGGGATGCCGGTGCCCTCGGGGATGATCGGGAACTGGTCGCAGCGGTTCTGGAACAGCTGCCCGGAGCGGGCCAGGGCGACGAACGCCGACGCCTGCAGGACACCCAGACCCAGGGTCAGGTAGCGGGTGTACTGCGTGATCTTCGCCTGGCCGGCCTGGCCCTCCTTGCGGAGCTGCTCAAGCCGCGGGATCACGACGGTCAGCAGCTGCAGGATGATCGACGCCGTGATGTACGGCATGATGCCCAGCGCGAAGACCGAGAGCTGGAGCAGCGCTCCGCCGGAGAAGAGGTTGAGCAGATTCAGCGGGCCCGTCGTGTCGCCCGAGATGGAGTCGAGGCACTTCTGCACGTTGCCGTACGAGACGCCGGGGCTGGGCAGCGTGGCACCCAGCCGGTAGACCGCGATGATGCCTACTGTGAACAGCAGCTTCTTGCGCAGGTCAGGCGTACGGAACGCACTGAGAAAGGCGGACAGCAACTTCTTCCTCCTGCGCGAGGCGGGCCGCCGGTGATCCCTGGCGGGTCGGGGTGCATCCCGGGCGAGTGCCCGGAATCCATGGCTGGGATGGGACTCTAACAGCCCCGTCCCGCTCCGGGCAGGTGTGCCCGGCTACATAAACCGATTCCGATATTACCGGGCGCTTAGGCCCCAGGCAGACCTAGGCGCCCGCCAGTTGCTCGCAACTGGACGGGCGCCGAGGTCGTACGCCTTACAGCTCGGTGACAGAGCCACCGGCGGCGGCGATCTTCTCCTTGGCCGACGCGCTGAACGCGTGCGCCGACACCTGGAGCGCCACCCCGCCGAGATCCCCGGTGCCGAGGACCTTGACCGGCTGGCCCTTGCGGACCGCGCCGGCCTCGACCAGCTCGATCGGGCCGACCTGGCCGCCGTTCGGGAACAGCTCGGCGAGCCGGTCCAGGTTGACCACCTGGAAGACCACCTTGAACCTGTTCTTGAAGCCCTTCATCTTCGGCAGGCGCATGTGGATGGGCATCTGCCCACCCTCGAACGCCGCCGAGATGTTCTTGCGGGCCTTGGAGCCCTTGGTACCGCGACCGGCGGTCTTGCCCTTGGAACCCTCACCGCGACCCACACGGGTCTTCGCGGTCTTGGAACCGGGCGCCGGGCGCAGGTGATGCACCTTGATCGTCATTACTCGACCTCCTCGACCTTCACGAGGTGGCTCACAGTGAAGATCATGCCGCGGATCTCGGGCCGGTCCTCCTTGACCACCACGTCGTTGATCCGCTTGAGACCGAGCGAACGCAGCGACTCACGCTGGTTGTGCTTGGTCCCGATACCGGACCGGAGCTGGGTGACCTTCAGGCGTGCCATCAGCGCGCCACCCCCGCACGCGACGCCAGCATGGCGGCCGGCGCGACGTCCTCAACCGGCAGACCACGACGCGCCGCGACCTGCTCAGGGGACTCGAGCCCCTTCAGGGCCGCCACGGTGGCGTGCACGATGTTGATCGGGTTGGACGAACCGAGGCTCTTGGAGAGCACGTCGTGGATACCGGCGCACTCCAGCACGGCACGCACCGGACCACCGGCGATGACACCCGTACCGGCCGAGGCCGGCTTGAGCAGCACGACGCCAGCGGCGTCCTCACCCGTCACCGGGTGCGGGATCGACTGACCGATCCGCGGGACCTTGAAGAAGTGCTTCTTGGCCTCCTCGACACCCTTGGCGATCGCCGCGGGCACCTCCTTGGCCTTTCCGTAGCCCACGCCGACCGTGCCGTCGCCGTCGCCCACGATCACCAGGGCGGTGAAGCTGAAGCGACGACCACCCTTCACGACCTTGGCGACGCGGTTGATCGCGACGACCCGCTCAAGGTGCGGGGTCTTCTCGACGGGCGCGTTTCCGCGGCCGCCCTCACGGCGGTTGTCGCGGCGACCACCCTCGTTGCCACCGGACCCGCCGCCACGGCGCTGTTGACCTGGCATCAGCAGCCTTCCTTATCTCTCGTGACGGGGTTGTTAGAACTCGAGCCCGGCTTCGCGGGCGGCATCGGCAAGCGCGGCGACCCGCCCCGCGTACCGGTTGCCACCGCGGTCGAAGACGACCTTGGAGACGCCGGCGGCCTTGGCCCGCTCGGCGAGCAGGGCGCCCACCTTGCCGGCGAGGGCGCTCTTGTCACCCTCCGTACCGCGCAGCGAGGCGTCCAGGGTCGACGCCGACGCCAGGGTGTGGCCCTTGGTGTCGTCGACGATCTGGGCGACCATGTGCCGCAGCGAACGGGTGACGACCAGGCGCGGACGCTCGGCCGTACCGCTGACGTTCTTGCGGACGCGGAAGTGCCGACGCGCACGCCCAACGGCGCGCTTGGCGGCGACGCCGCGGCGGCGCTTGAGCAGCGTGGCGCTCACTTCTTACCTGCCTTTCCAGCCTTGCGGCGGATGACCTCGCCCTGGTACTTCACGCCCTTGCCCTTGTAGGGCTCCGGCGGACGGATCTTCCGGATGTTGGCGGCGACCTCACCGACCTGCTGCTTGTCGATGCCGGCCACGTGGAACAGGGTCGGCCGCTCCACCGTGAAGGTGATGCCCGCCGGGGCGGGGACGACCACCGGGTGCGAGAACCCGAGCGCGAACTCGAGGTCCGAACCCTTGGCGGTGACCCGGTAACCGGTGCCCGCGATCTCCAGGCTCTTACGGTAACCCTCGGTCACGCCGACGATCATGTTGGCGACCAGGGTACGGCTCAGGCCGTGCAGTTCCTTGGCCTTGCGCTCGTCGTTCGGGCGGCTGACGTTCAGCTGCCCGTCCTCCGCGCGCTCGATCGTGATCGGCTCCGCGATGGTGTGCTGGAGCTCGCCCTTGGGGCCCTTGACCTTGACGGTCTGCCCGTCGATCGTGATGTCGACGCCGGATGGCACCGGGATCGACTTACGTCCAATTCGCGACATTTCTACCAGTCTCCCGTTACCAGACGAAGGCGAGGACTTCCCCGCCAACACTCCGCTTGCGGGCCTGCCGGTCGGTCAGCAGTCCCTGGGACGTCGAAATGATCGCCACGCCCAGCCCACCGAGCACCCGCGGGAGCCCGTCCGACTTGGCGTACACCCGGAGACCGGGCTTGGACACGCGCTTGATGCCGGCCAGGCTCCGCTCGCGGTTCTGGCCGTACTTGAGCTCGACGACCAGTCGCTTGCCGACGGCGCCCTCCTCGGGCTCCTCGACCGACCAGGTGGCGATGTAACCCTCGGCCTTCAGGACCTCGGCGATGTTCGCCTTGATCTTGGAGTAGGGCATCTTCACCTGATCGTGGTACGCCTGGTTGGCGTTACGCAGACGCGTGAGCATGTCTGCGATCGGGTCGGTCATCGTCATGGATTTCGTCAGCCTTTCTCGCCGGGGTTCCCGGGGCATCAGCCCCGGGCCTACGGCGAAGAGCAATACCTAATCGGTGCAGGAGTTCCCGGCCGGAGCCGGGACGCGGTCGCCCTTACCAGGAAGCCTTGGACACACCCGGCAGTTCACCGCGGTGGGCCATCTCCCGGATGCAGACCCGGCAGAGCCCGAACTTGCGGTAGACCGCCTTCGGACGCCCGCACCGCTGGCAGCGGGTGTACGCGCGAACCGAGAACTTCGGCTTCGCGGCCGCCTTGAGGATCAGCGCCTTCTTGGCCATCTCAGTTCTCCTTGAACGGGAAGCCCAGGAGCTTGAGCAGCGCCCGGCCCTCGTCGTCGGTCGTGGCGGTGGTGACCACCGTGATGTCCATGCCCCGCTGGCGATCGATCCGGTCCTGGTCGATCTCGTGGAACACCGACTGCTCGGTCAGACCGAACGTGTAGTTGCCGTGCCCGTCCAGCTTGCGCCCGTCCAGACCGCGGAAGTCGCGGATACGCGGCAGCGCGATGGAGAGCAGCCGGTCCAGGAACTCCCACATGCGGTCGCCGCGGAGGGTCACCTTCGCGCCGATCGGCATGCCCTCGCGGAGCTTGAACTGCGCGATGGACTTGGTCGCCCGCCGCACCTGCGGCTTCTGGCCGGTGATCGTGGCGAGGTCGCGGACCGCGCCGTCGATCAGCTTGGCGTCGCGAGCGGCCTCGCCGACACCCATGTTGACGACGATCTTGACCAGCCGCGGCACCTGCATGGGGTTGCCGTAGCTGTTCTGCTCACGCAGCTGGGCCACGATCTCGTTGCGGTACCGCTCCTTGAGGCGCGGCATGGTCTTTTCGGTAGCCGTGGTCATCACAGGTCCTTACCGGTGCTACGCGCGATGCGGACCTTCTGGCCGTTGTCGTCGATCCGGTAACCGACGCGGGTCGGCTTGCCGTCGGAGTCCAGGACCTGCACGTTCGAGACGTGGATCGGGGCCTCCTGGGTGACGATGCCGCCGGTCTTGGCGCCACGCTGGGTGGTGCTGATGCGGGTGTGCTTCTTGACCCGGTTCACGCCCTCGACCAGGACCTTGTCCTGCCGCGGGTAGGCCGCGATGACCTTGCCCTTGGCACCCTTGTCCTTGCCGGCGATGACGACGACCGTGTCGCCCTTCTTGACCTTCACGGTCACAACACCTCCGGCGCGAGGGAAATGATCTTCATGAACCGCTTGTCCCGCAACTCCCGGCCCACCGGGCCGAAGATACGGGTTCCACGCGGGTCCCCGCCGTCCTTGATGATGACGGCGGCGTTCTCGTCGAAGCGGATGTACGAGCCGTCCGGCCGCCGCTTCTCCTTGGCCGTGCGAACGACGACCGCCTTGACGACGTCGCCCTTCTTCACACCGGCACCCGGGATCGCGTCCTTGACCGTGGCCACGATGACGTCGCCGATGCTCGCGTAGCGCCGACCGGAGCCACCGAGAACCCGGATGCACAGGATCTCCCGAGCACCCGTGTTGTCGGCGACGCGCAGTCGCGACTCCTGCTGAATCACGTCTATCTCCTATGTCTGCCGGTTCTCCGGCCGCCGTGGCGGCCGGAGCCTGGCGGAACCAACGCCCGACGCAACGCCGGGCGAGCTCGAGCCTTCGCTACTTGGCCTTTTCCAGGATCTCCACGATCCGCCAACGCTTGGTGGCGCTCAGCGGCCGGGTCTCCATGATCAGGACCCGGTCGCCGGTGCCAGCGGCGTTCTGCTCGTCGTGCACCTTCAGCTTGCTCGTACGACGCATGATCTTGCCGTACAACGCGTGCCGAACCCGGTCCTCGACCTCGACCACGACGGTCTTGTCCATCTTGTCGCTGACCACCAGGCCCTCGCGGACCTTGCGGCGCGCGCGGGTGGCGTCAGCGGTGGTGTTCTCGGTCATGATGCAGTCACCTCAGTCGGCGCGGCCGAGAGCCCCAGCTCGCGCTCGCGCATGATCGTGTAGATCCGGGCGATCTCCCGACGGATGACCTGCAGCCGCCGGTTGTTGTCCAGCTGCCCGGTTGCGGCCTGCACGCGGAGGTTGAACAGCTCCGCCTTGGCCTCCCGCAGCTTCGTGACCAGCTCCTCCTCGGAGAGCTCACGCAGCTCGGTCGCCTTAACGCCCGCTGCCATCAGGATTCACCCACTTCGCGCGTAACAATGCGGCACTTCATCGGGAGCTTGTGGATCGCGCGACGCATGGCCTCACGCGCGATCTGCTCGTTGGGGAACGACATCTCGAAGAGAACCCGTCCCGGCTTGACGTTGGCGACCCACCACTCCGGCGAACCCTTACCGGAACCCATCCGGGTCTCGGCAGGCTTCTTGGTGAGGGCCTGGTCCGGGAAGATCGTGATCCAGACCTTGCCGCCACGCTTGATGTGACGGGTCATCGCGATACGCGCCGACTCGATCTGGCGGTTGGTCACGTACGCCGGCTCGAGAGCCTGGATCCCGAACTCGCCGAACACCACCCGGTTACCACCCTTGGACGCGCCGTGGCGGTCCGGGTGGTGCGGCTTGCGGAAGCCCTTCGGGGGCTTGCGCGGCATCAGCATCTGTCAGCCCTCCTGCTGCGTTTCTGCCGGAGCAGCAGTGGCGGCGACAGCAGCGCTGTCGACCGGCTCGCCGCTCGGCGTCTCGGCCTGCTGCGCGATGGTGGTCGCAGCAGCCCGACCGGCCTCGGTGCCACCAGCCGTGGTGCCGGACGAACCCGACCGGCCACGGCGCGGACGCTCGGGACGGTCGCCGCGCTCACCACGACGCGGGCGGGACGGACCGGCCTCGGCCGGAGCCTCCCGGCCCGGGACGGCGTCGCCCTTGTAGATCCAGACCTTCACGCCGATCCGACCGAACGTGGTACGGGCCTCGAAGAAGCCGTACTCGATGTTGGCCCGCAGCGTGTGCAGCGGAACCCGGCCCTCACGGTAGAACTCGGTCCGGCTCATCTCGGCGCCGCCGAGGCGGCCCGAAACCTGAACCCGGATGCCCTTGCAGACCGGGTTCTTCATGGCCGACTGCATGGCCTTGCGCATCGCCCGACGGAAGCTGACCCGGCTGGACAGCTGCTCGGCCACGCCCTGCGCGACGAGCTGAGCGTCCGACTCGGGGTTCTTCACCTCGATGATGTTCAGCTGGACCTGCTTGCCGGTGAGCTTCTCCAGCTCGCCGCGGATCCGGTCGGCCTCCGCACCCTTACGGCCGATGACGATGCCCGGCCGGGCGGTGTGGATGTCGACGCGGACGCGGTCGCGGGTGCGCTCGATGTCGACCTTGGAGATCCCGGCACGCTCGAGGCCCTTGGACATCATGCGGCGGATCTTGACATCCTCGCCGATGTAGTCCTTGTAGAGCTTGTCCGCGAACCAGCGGGACTTCCAGTCGGTCGAGATGCCGAGCCGGAACCCAGTGGGGTGAACCTTCTGACCCATTACTCGGCGTCCTCCGTCTTGCTCTGCGCTTCGGCCGGTGCGGCCTGCGTGGCCGGGGCGGCCTTCTTCGCCGCGGCCTTCCTCGGCGCTGCCGGCGCGACCGCCTCGACCGCCACGGTGATGTGGCAGGTGCGCTTGCGGATCCGGTACGCCCGACCCTGCGCCCGCGGCTGGAACCGCTTCATCGTCGGGCCCTCGTCCACGAACGCCTCGCTGACGAGCAGCGCGTCGGGGTCCAGCCGCTCGTTGTTCTCCGCGTTGGCGATCGCGCTAGCGAGCACCTTGTACACCTGCTCGCTCGCAGCCTGCGGCGCGAACTGCAGCACCGTGAGCGCCTCCTTCGCGGGCAGGCCGCGGACGAGGTTGACCACCCGGCGCGCCTTCATCGGCGAGATGCGCACGTGCCGCGCAACCGCCCGCGCGCCCGGAAGCACCGGAGCGTCGCCCTTTCCTGGCATCGCTGTAACCCCTTGTTCCCTCTATCCGTATGCCTGGCGGCGTCAGCGCCGACGGCTCTTCCGGTCGTCCTTCTCGTGACCCTTGAAGGTGCGGGTCAGCGCGAACTCGCCGAGCTTGTGCCCGACCATCGCCTCGGTCACGAACACCGGGACGTGCTTGCGTCCGTCGTGCACGGCGATCGTGTGCCCGAGCATCTCGGGGATGATCGTCGAGCGCCGCGACCAGGTCTTGATCACGTTCTTGGAGCCCTTGTCGTTCTGAACTTCCACCTTCTTGAGCAGGTGGTCGTCGACGAACGGGCCCTTCTTCAGGCTGCGAGGCATGTCTTATCTCCCTCAGCCGCGCTTACGCGTGGCGTAGCGGCGGCGGACGATCAGCTTGTCGCTCGCCTGGCCCTTACGGCGGGTGCGGCCCTCGGGCTTACCCTGCGGGTTGACCGGGTGGCGACCACCGGAGGTCTTACCCTCACCACCACCGTGCGGGTGGTCGACCGGGTTCATGGCGACACCACGGACGGTCGGGCGCTTGCCCTTCCACCGCATACGGCCGGCCTTACCCCAGTTGATGTTCGACTGGTCGGCGTTGCCGATCTCGCCGATGCTGGCGCGGCAGCGCACGTCCACCCGCCGGATCTCGCCGGACGGCATACGCAGGGTCGCGTACACGCCCTCGCGGCCGAGCAGCTGGATGCCGACGCCGGCGGAACGGGCCAGCTTGGCCCCGCCGCCCGGACGCAGCTCCACGTTGTGGATCGTCGTACCGACCGGGATGTTGCGCAGCGGCAGGTTGTTACCCGGCTTGATGTCGGCGCCCGGACCGGACTCGACACGGTCGCCCTGCTTCATGTCCTTCGGCGCGATGATGTACCGCTTCTCGCCGTCGGCGTAGTGCAGCAGCGCGATGCGCGCGGTGCGGTTCGGGTCGTACTCGATGTGGGCGACCTTCGCCGGCACGCCGTCCTTGTCGACCCGCTTGAAGTCGATCAGACGGTACTGGCGCTTGTGACCGCCACCGTGGTGCCGCGTGGTGATCCGGCCGTGGGCGTTACGCCCGCCCTTCTTCGGCAGCGGAGCCAGCAGCGACTTCTCCGGCGTGGACCGGGTGATCTCGGCGAAGTCGGCGACGCTGGAGCCACGACGGCCCGGCGTCGTCGGCTTGTACTTACGGATAGCCATTGTCTACACCCCTCAGCTGACCGGGCCGCCGAAGGCCTCGATACGGTCACCGTCAGCCAGCTTCACGATCGCCCGCTTGGTCGCCTTGCGCTGACCGAAGCCGGTCTTGGTGCGCTTGCGCTTACCCTGGCGGTTGAGCGTGTTGACCGTCAGGACGCGGACGTCGAAGATCTGCTGGATAGCGATCTTGATCTCGGTCTTGTTCGCGTCCGGGTGCACCAGGAAGGTGTACCAGTTCCGGTTCAGCTCGCTGTAGCTCTTCTCCGAGACGACCGGCGCCACGATGATGTCGCGCGGGTCGGCGATCGTGCTCACTTGCCACCCTCCTCGGTGGTCTCGGCGGGCACGCCCAGGAACTCGTCCAGGGCGTCCTTGGTGAAGACCACGTCGTCGGCCACCAGCACGTCGTACGTGTTCAGCTGGCCGGACTCGATCAGGTGCACCCGCGACTCGTTGCGCAGCGACACCCAGTTCAGCTCGTCGGTGCTGCTCAGCACGACCAGGACCCGACGGGCCTCGGTGAGCTTGGCAAGCGTGGCCAGAGCGGCCTTGGTCGACGGCTTCTCGCCCGAGACGAACGCCTCGACGACGTGCACCTGCCCGGCGCGGGCCCGGTCGGAGAGGGCACCGCGGAGCGCGGCGGCCTTCATCTTCTTCGGGGTCCGCTGGCTGTAGTCGCGCGGCACGGGACCGTGCACCACGCCACCGCCGGCGAACTGCGGCGCGCGGATCGAGCCCTGCCGGGCGCGACCGGTGCCCTTCTGCTTGTACGGCTTCTTGCCGCCACCGGCGACCTCGCCGCGGGTCTTGGCCTTGTGCGTGCCCTGTCGGGCCGCCGCGAGCTGGGCCACCACGACCTGGTGCATCAGCGCGACGTTGGCCTGCACGTCGAAGATGTCCGCCGGCAGCTCGACCGAGCCGCTGGTGGTGCCTTCGACGGTGCGCACGTCAACGGTGGTCACTTGGCCGCACCGCCCTTCTTCACCTTGCTCTTGGCCGCGGTACGGACCAGAACGAGCGCGCCCTTGGGACCAGGAATGGCACCCCGGACGAGCAGCAGGTTGTTCTCGGTGTCGACCGCCTGGACGGTGAGGTTCTGCACGGTGTAGCGAACGCCACCCATGCGGCCGGCCATCCGGGTGCCCTTGAAGACACGACCCGGGGTGGCGCAGGCGCCGATGGAGCCGGGCGAGCGGTGCTTGCGCTCGACACCGTGGCTGGCGCGCAGACCGTGGAAGCCGTGCCGCTTCATCGGGCCGGCGTAGCCCTTGCCCTTGGTCTTGCCGGTGACGTCGATCGTGACGCCCGCCGGGAACTCCTCGACCGTGACCTCCTGGCCGAGCGAGTACTCCGACGCGTCCGTGGTGCGCAGCTCGACGATGTGCCGGCGCGGCGCCACGTCCGCCTTCGCGTAGTGCCCGCTGACCGGCTTCTTCACCTTGCGCGGGTCGATCGTGCCGTACGCCAGCTGGACCGCGGAGTAACCGTCCTTCTCGGCGCTACGAACCTGGCTGATGACGCACGGGCCGGCCTCGACCACGGTCACGGGAACAACCTTGTTGTTGTCCCAGACCTGGGTCATGCCGAGCTTGGCGCCCAGGATCCCCTTGACTTGCCTGTCCATTTGTCCGGTCCCTACAGCTTGATCTCGATGTCGACGCCAGCCGGCAGGTCGAGGCGCATGAGCGAGTCGACCGTCTTCGGGGTCGGGTCGATGATGTCGATCAGCCGCTTGTGCGTGCGCATCTCGAAGTGCTCGCGCGAGTCCTTGTACTTGTGCGGCGAGCGGATAACGCAGAAACGGTTGATCTCCGTGGGCAGCGGCACCGGGCCCGCGACCTGCGCCCCGGTACGCGTCACCGTCTCGACGATCTTCCGAGCCGAGGAGTCGACGACCTCGTGGTCATAGGCCTTGAGCCGGATGCGGATCTTCTGTCCCGCCATGGTGGCTTCTGTTCCTTCTCTCGATGCCGCTGTGTTGCGGGCGCCTGTACCGGCTGGCACAGGCCCACTTCGCCGACCCCCGCGGTCGGGCGTGTCGCGCCCTCGGGCCAGGCTCCGCCCCGAGGTTCCGGAGTGGTGCTGACCGCGCGGTGGGTCAAGGCGTCGATCGCACTACCGCGACCTGAACGCCGTGCGAGGGTGGTTGGCGACTGGGCCGCCAACCACCCTACGCTCGACTGTCTCGCCACCCGGAGGTTCAGCGAAAGCCGAACACAGGCGACGAACTGTCGTTACGCAACCTGACTAGTATGCCGCACGACCGGCGGCGGGTCTAATCGGGGTTACCCAGGTCACTTCTGGATCTTGGTGACGAACCCGGCGCCGACGGTGCGGCCACCCTCGCGGATCGCGAACTTGAGGTTCTCCTCCATGGCGATGGGCTGGATCAGCTTCACCGACATGGTGGTGTTGTCACCCGGCATGACCATCTCGGTGCCCTCGGGGAGGGTGACGACACCGGTGACGTCCGTGGTCCGGAAGTAGAACTGCGGGCGGTAGTTCTGGAAGAACGGGGTGTGCCGGCCGCCCTCCTCCTTGGAGAGGATGTAGACCGTCGCCTCGAACTCCGTGTGCGGGGTCGTGGTGCCCGGCTTGACGACCACCATGCCGCGCTCGACGTCCTCGCGCTTGATGCCACGCAGCAGCAGACCGACGTTCTCGCCCGCGCGGGCCTCGTCGAGCAGCTTGCGGAACATCTCGATACCGGTGCAGACCGTCTTCTGCGACTTCTCGCGGATACCGACGATCTCCACCTCCTCGTTCGGCTTGAGGATGCCGCGCTCGGCGCGACCGGTGACGACGGTGCCACGACCGGTGATCGTGAAGACGTCCTCGATGGGCATGAGGAACGGCTTCTCGGTCTCGCGCTCCGGCTGCGGGATCGCGGTGTCGACCGCGGTCATCAGGTCCAGGAGCTTGCCGGTCCACTCGGGGTCACCCTCGAGGGCCTTCAGCGCCGAAACCCGGACGACCGGCAGGTCGTCACCCGGGTACTCCTGCGAGGAGAGCAGCTCGCGGACCTCGAGCTCGACGAGCTCCAGGAGCTCCTCGTCGTCGACCATGTCGCTCTTGTTGAGCGCCACGACGATGTACGGCACGCCAACCTGACGCGCGAGCAGCACGTGCTCACGGGTCTGCGGCATCGGGCCGTCGGTCGCCGCGACCACCAGGATCGCGCCGTCCATCTGCGCGGCACCGGTGATCATGTTCTTGATGTAGTCCGCGTGGCCGGGGCAGTCCACGTGCGCGTAGTGCCGCGACTCGGTCTGGTACTCGACGTGCGCGATCGAGATCGTGATGCCGCGGGCCTTCTCCTCCGGCGCCTTGTCGATCTCGTCGAACGGCGTGTACGGGTTCAGGTCCGGGTACTGGTCGTGCAGGACCTTGGTGATGGCCGCCGTCAGCGTCGTCTTACCGTGGTCGATGTGACCAATGGTGCCGATGTTGACGTGCGGCTTAGTCCGCTCGAACTTAGCCTTCGCCACTGGTGTCCTCCTGTGGACTTCTTGGTTCGTACGCCCGGCGCGCCGGTCGGCGCTTAGGACTCTGTCGACAGCCTTTCCGGCCTGACGGCCGGAGAGCCTTTGTGGGTTCTGCGGCGATGAAGCCTACAGGCCCGGTCTCACGCGATCCGATCGTGGTGGCCGCGGGCGGGTTGAGTCACCCGCGACCGACCACGAATCACCTGCTCGGGGCAGTTACTCGCCCGTTGCCTTCGCGATGATCTCCTTCGCGACGCTCTGCGGAACCTCCGCGTAGGAGTCGAACTGCATGCTGTAGCTAGCCCGGCCCTGGGTCTTCGACCGCAGGTCGCCGACGTAGCCGAACATCTCCGACAACGGCACCAGAGCCCTCACGATGCGGGCGCCGCTGCGCTCCTCCATCGCCTGGATGATGCCGCGGCGGGAGTTGAGGTCACCGATGACGTCACCCATGTTCTCCTCAGGAGTGGTGACCTCAACGGCCATCATCGGCTCGAGCAACGCGGGATCGGCCTTGCGGGCCGCGTCCTTCATCACCATCGAGCCGGCGATCTTGAATGCCATTTCCGACGAGTCGACCTCGTGGTACTGACCATCCAGCAGCGTCAGCTTCACACCGACGAGCGGGAAGCCCGCGAGGATGCCGTACTGCATGGCGTCCTGCGCACCGGCGTCGACCGACGGGATGAACTCCCGCGGGATGCGACCGCCGCTGACGGCGTTGGCGAACTCGTAGGTCGGCGAGTCGTTGTCCAGCGGCAGCGGCTCGACGCTCACGATCACGCGGGCGTACTGGCCGGAACCACCGGTCTGCTTCTTGTGGGTGTACTCGACCTTGTCCACCTTGCGGCGGATGGTCTCGCGGTACGCCACCTGCGGCTTGCCGACGTTGGCCTCGACGTTGAACTCGCGGCGCATCCGGTCGACCAGGATGTCCAGGTGCAGCTCACCCATGCCGGAGATGACCGTCTGACCGGTCTCCTCGTCCAGCTGGACGCGGAAGGTCGGGTCCTCCTCGGCCAGGCGCTGGATGGCCGTGCCCAGCTTCTCCTGGTCGGACTTGGTCTTCGGCTCGATCGCCACCGAGATGACCGGCTCCGGGAAGGTCATCGACTCCAGGATGACCGGGTTCGCCGGGTCGGAGAGCGTGTCGCCGGTGGTGGTCTGCTTGAGACCCTGCACGGCGATGATGTCGCCGGCCTGCGCCGACGGACGCTCTTCACGCTTGTTGGCGTGCATCTGGTAGATCTTGCCGATGCGCTCCTTGCGGTCCTTGGTGGAGTTGACCACCTGGGAGCCGGAGTCGAGCGTGCCGGAGTAGACGCGCACGTAGGTGAGCTTGCCCAGGTGCTTGTCCGTCTGGATCTTGAAGGCCAGACCGGAGAAGGGCTCCGAGTTGGACGGCTTGCGCAGCAGCGGGGTCTCACCGTCGGTGGCCGTACCCTCGATCGCCGGAACGTCCAGCGGCGACGGCAGGAAGTCGACCACGGCGTCGAGCATGGGCTGGACGCCCTTGTTCTTGAACGCCGAGCCGCACAGCACCGGGTTGGCCTTGCCGGCGATGGTGGCACGCCGGATGGCGGCCTTGATCTCCTCGACGGAGACCTCCTCGCCTTCCAGGTACTTCTCCATCACCGAGTCGTCGACGTCGGCGAGGGTCTCCATCAGCTTCTCGCGCCACTCGGCCGCGGAGTCGGCCAGCTCGGCCGGGATCTCCTCGATCGCGTAGTCCTCACCCTTCTGGGTCTCCCCGCGCCAGGTGAGGGCGCGCATGCCGATCAGGTCGACGACACCGATGTGGTCGCCCTCGAGCCCGATCGGGATCTGGAGCACCAGCGGGGTGGCGTTGAGCCGGTCGATCATCATCTGCACGCAGCGGAAGAAGTCGGCACCGGTCCGGTCGAGCTTGTTGACGAAGCACATCCGCGGGACGTTGTACTTGTCGGCCTGCCGCCAGACGTTCTCCGTCTGCGGCTCGACGCCGGCGACACCGTCGTAGACCGCGACCGCACCATCCAGGACACGCAGCGACCGCTCGACCTCGACCGTGAAGTCGACGTGGCCAGGCGTGTCGATGATCTGGATCGTGTGGCCCTTCCACTCACACTTGGTGGCAGCGGAGGTGATGGTGATACCACGCTCCTGCTCCTGCTCCATCCAGTCCATGACGGCAGCGCCCTCGTGGACCTCACCGATCTTGTACGTGATGCCGGTGTAGAACAGGATTCGCTCGGTGGTCGTGGTCTTACCGGCATCGATGTGCGCCATGATGCCGATGTTGCGTACGTTGGCGAGCGCGTCTGCGGCGGCCACTTCAATCCCTACTTATCGTCGTCTCGACTCAACTGGTGGCGGTTCCGGCGCCCGAGTGGGCGCCGGAACCTCAGGTGTTACCAGCGGTAGTGCGCGAAGGCCTTGTTGGACTCGGCCATCTTGTGCGTGTCCTCGCGCCGCTTGACGGCGGCACCGAGGCCGTTGCTCGCGTCCAGCAGCTCGTTCATCAGCCGCTCGACCATGGTCTTCTCGCGACGGGCGCGGGAGTAGGTCACCAGCCAGCGCAGGCCCAGCGTGGTCGCCCGGGTGGGGCGCACCTCGACCGGCACCTGGTAGGTGGCGCCACCGACACGACGGCTGCGCACCTCGAGGGTCGGCTTGACGTTGTCCATCGCCCGCTTGAGGGTGACGACCGGGTCGGTGCCGGACTTCTCGCGGCAGCCCTCGAGGGCCGCGTACACGATCGACTCGGCGAGCTGACGCTTGCCGCGAAGGAGGATCTTGTTCACCAGCTGGGTGACCAGCGGCGAGTTGTACACCGGGTCAGCGACCAGTGGCCGCCGCGGAGCGGGTCCCTTACGCGGCATGTCAGCTCTTCTCCTTCTTCGCGCCGTAACGGCTGCGCGCCTGCTTGCGGTTGCGGACACCCTGGGTGTCCAGCGAGCCGCGGACGATCTTGTAACGCACGCCGGGGAGGTCCTTCACACGACCGCCACGCACGAGCACGATCGAGTGCTCCTGCAGGTTGTGGCCGACACCCGGGATGTACGCGGTTACCTCGATCTGGCTGCTGAGCTTGACACGAGCGACCTTGCGCAGCGCCGAGTTCGGCTTCTTGGGGGTGGTGGTGTACACGCGGGTGCACACGCCGCGCCGCTGGGGAGACCCCTTGAGCGCAGGGGTCTTGGTCTTGGTCGTCTTGGCCTGACGGCCCTTTCGGACCAACTGCTGAATGGTGGGCACCGGGTTTCTCCGCTCCCTTCGGCCGCTGTCCGCGGCCGCGCCGTCTGCTCGTTAGCCAGCCTGATGACCGGCTCTCCTACATTCCGACCAGGGCCACCTTGCGGAGGCCCCGGCACCCGCGGTCGGGCGTGTCGCCCAGCTCACGGTCCCGGTGCGGACGCTTTCGCGGGCGTACCGGGTTTTTGTCACCGGCACGCGGATCGCCCCGCTCCGGATCTTTGGCTTGTCGTGCCGCCGTCCGGACTCCGGAACCAGCGCACGCACGAGTTGCCCGGGCACGCCCGGGCACAAGGGGAAAGAGTACCTACCACAGCCGCCCAGGTCAAAACGGAATGGGTCGGCGAACGTCTCACCCGTCGCCGGCCGGATCGCGTCCCGCCTCAGCACCCGCGATGGGCACCTACGAACACAAGTGTACCGGCTTCCCCGCTGAAGCACCCGTCGGCCCCGGGCAGGCCCCCGGCACGACCCGATCCACGAATCCGTCTCGGGCGCCCCTGTCACGTCAGACTGATCAGCAACCCCAGCCCCAGACCCAACAGGCTCAACAGGGCACCCGCCGCGCCGCAGCTGACGCCGGCCACCGCGAGCCCCCGACCGGTGAACCGCACCGCCGACGGCGCGGCCACCCGGCGGATCTGTCGCTGGCCCAGCAGGCCGGTGACGACCGCCGCCAACCCCGCCAGCACCCCCAGCACCGTGAAGGCGCCCGAGACCCACACTCCCCCACGGGCACCGAAGGCCACACCGACGCAGATCACCAGCAGCGAGACCAGGATCGACGCGATGCCGGCCACCAGCGATCCGGTCGCCAGGCCGGCGGTCACCGGCGGCACGTCCAGGTGCACCACCCCGAACGGGGTACCGGGCACCGCCTCAACCCGCTTCGGCGGCCTCCGCTGATCATCGGTGGGCGGCGGCACCGGCCGGGCGGCGGCCGTACCCCAGGCGGGGAAGTGCGCTGGCGCCGGCTGCCCCCAGGCGCCCGGCCCGGACGAGGGCTGCCCCCAGCCGGGCGGTCCCGACGCTGGGTGGCCCCAACCGGCCGGCGCGCCCGGTCCGGACGGCGGCTGCCCCCACCCGTGTGCGGCGGCGGGCCCCGACGGCGGTTGGGCCCAGCCGTACGGCACCGGCGTACCGGAGGCAGGGTGGGGCTGCTGGTATCCGGGCGGGAAGCCCCCGCCCCACTCCGCCGTGGGCGGACCCCAGGCGGGCGAGGGCGGCGGACCCCAGCCCGACGACGACGGCGGACCCGCAACCGGGGCACCGGTCGTTGGGGCCGGGTGTCCGCCCGCCTCCGGTTGCGCCCACTCACTCCGCGCCGAGGGCATCGGCCCGAAATCCGAAACCGGTGCGGACGACGTGCTCGACGCCGGCACGGTGGGATCGGTGTCCGAGGAGGCAGGTGACCCGACGCCCGCGAAAGACGTCGCGGTCGGATTCGGGCCGGAGGTGGCATCGACAGCTGATCCCGAGGGAGCCGCGTCCGGAGCCGGCGCGGAGGAGGCCACGCCGGGAGCCGGCGACCCGGGAGTCGCGCCCGGAGCCGGCACGTCAGGATGCCCGGCTGGTTCGTCCGCCGGGGGCCGCGCCGGTTCCGTCACGAAATCCTCCTGTCGACAGGGCCGCCAGCGCGCGCGGCGGACACCGGCCAGGCTACCGCCGAGGGCGGCGCCGTCCGCGCCGGGCGCGGTCGCCGCATGCCTCAGTCCATGTTCGAGGGGTAGTCGTGGCCGAACGGCGTGCCCGCCAGCCGGACCACGCCGATCACCACGACGACGACCACGCTGACCGCGACCAGCGCCAGGCCGGTCCAGGCCATCCGCTCCCCCCGCCGCAGCCAGACGCTTCCGGTCAGGAAACCCCCCGAGGCGTACGCCTCCCGGCGGGCCTGCCGGGCCAGCTGGAGCGCCACCGTCGCGGGCACCACCCCGCCGATGAACAGCCCGGTCAGCATGCCGAGCAACCCCAGCGCGAAGACCGCCCGCGCCTTGGTGGCACGAGCCGGATCCGGGTCGAGCGGGTGGCGTAGGCCCGAAGAGGCGACGGACACCTGCCCGGATGCGGTCGTCATGCCTCCATCATGCCCAACCCCGTCCGCTGGCAGGGCGGTCCGGGAACGACGAGGCCCCCGGCGGATGCCGGGGGCCTCGTCGTTGTCTCGTGCTTAGCGGTACGACCCGAAGTCGAAGTCGTCCAGCGGCACAGCCTGCCCACTGGCCGGCCCGAACCCGTAGTCCGTCTCCGGGTAACCGGTCATCGAGTAGACCTTGGCCTTGGCCTCCTCGGTCGGCTCGACCCGGACGTTGCGGTACTTGCTGATGCCCGTACCGGCCGGGATGAGCTTACCGATGATCACGTTCTCCTTGAGGCCGACCAGCGAGTCGCTGCGCGAGTTGATCGCAGCGTCGGTCAGCACCCGCGTGGTCTCCTGGAAGGAGGCCGCGGAGAGCCAGGAGTCGGTGGCCAGCGAGGCCTTGGTGATACCCATCAGCACCGGACGGCCGGCGGCGGGCTCGCCACCCTCCGACACGAGTCGGCGGTTCTCCGACTCGAACAGCGCCCGGTCGACGAGCACGCCCGGCAGGAACTCGGTCGAGCC
Source organism: Micromonospora sp. NPDC051543 (assembly GCF_044454415.1). Lineage (NCBI taxonomy): Bacteria > Bacillati > Actinomycetota > Actinomycetes > Micromonosporales > Micromonosporaceae > Micromonospora > Micromonospora sp. NPDC051543. Next base: position 57,656 of record NZ_JBITDT010000020.1, on the reverse strand, counting down.
GGAGTCGATGACCGTCACCCGCTTGAGCATCTGGCGGATGATGATCTCGATGTGCTTGTCGTGGATGAGCACACCCTGCGAGCGGTAGACCTCCTGGACCTCACTGGTCAGGTGGACCTGGACCGCCCGCGGACCCATGATCCGCAGAAGCTCGTGCGGGTCGATGGTGCCCTCGGTCAGCTTCTCGCCGACCGCGACGTGGCCGCCGTCGTGGGTCCGGAGCTTGACGCGCTTCGAGATCTTGTCGTACACGATCTCGTCGCTGCCGTCGTCCGGCACCACGATGATCTTCCGCGAGCGCTCGCCGTCCTCGATGCGGATCCGGCCGGGGGTGTCGGCGATGGGCGCCTTACCCTTCGGGACCCGGGCCTCGAAGATTTCCTGCACACGCGGCAGACCCTGGGTGATGTCCTCACCCGCGACACCACCGGTGTGGAAGGTACGCATCGTCAGCTGCGTACCCGGCTCACCGATGGACTGGGCGGCGATGATGCCGACGGCCTCACCGATGTCGACCGACTTGCCGGTCGGCAGCGAACGGCCGTAGCAGGCCGCGCAGACGCCCAGCTTCGACTCGCAGGTGAGCACGCTGCGCACCCGGACCGTCTCCACGCCAGCGGCGACGATCTTGTCGACCCCGATGGAGTTGATGTCCTGGCCGCGCTCGGCCACCACGGTGCCGTCCGGCCCCTTGATGTCGTCGGCCAGGGTCCGGGCGTGCACGCTGGTCTCGGCGTGGGTGTGGACGACGAGCTTGCCGTCGAGCTTCTCGCCGATCTGCATCGGGATCGCCCGGTCGGTGCCGCAGTCCTCCTCGCGGATGATGACGTCCTGGGAGACGTCCACCAGACGACGGGTCAGGTAACCCGAGTCGGCGGTCCGCAGCGCGGTGTCGGCGAGACCCTTACGGGCACCGTGCGTGGAGATGAAGTACTCCAGCACGGACAGACCCTCCCGGTAGCTGGCCTTGATCGGCCGCGGGATGATCTCACCCTTCGGGTTGGCCACCAGACCACGGATCGCCGCGATCTGCCGGAGCTGGAGCAGGTTACCGCGAGCACCCGAATTGATCATCTTCCACAGTGGGTTCTCCTGCGGCAGCGCGGTGTCCATCTCCTTGGCGACCTCGTTGGTCGCCTTGGTCCAGATCTCGATGAGTTCGCCGCGACGCTCCTCGGCGGTCATCAGACCACGCTGGTACTGCTTGTCGATCCGGTCGGCTTCCTTCTCGTACTTCGCCAGGATCTCCGCCTTGCGCGGCGGGGCGATGACGTCCTCCATGCCGATCGTCACGCCGGACCAGGTGGCCCAGTGGAAGCCGGCCTCCTTGAGCCCGTCCAGGGTGGCCGCGAGAGCCACCTTGGGGAAGCGCTCGGCGAGGTCGTTGACGATCGCGGAGAGCTGACCCTTGCGGATCTCGTAGTTCACGAAGCGGTAGCCCTGCGGCAGCGTCTCGTTGAACAGCACCCGACCGAGGGTGGTCTCCACGGTCAGCGGCTCACCCTCGACCCAGCCCTCCGGAGCGGTCCACGCCTCAGCGCCGGCGCCGTTGTCGACACCGATCACGTTCCGCAGGCGGATCTTCACCGGAGCCTGCAGGTGCAGCTCGCCGTTGTCGAACGCCATCCGCGCCTCGGCATCCGAGCTGAACGCCCGGCCCTCGCCCTTCTCACCGGCGGTGAGGTGGGTGAGGTGGTACAGGCCGATGACCATGTCCTGGGTGGGCATGGTGACCGGCTTGCCGTCGGCCGGCTTGAGGATGTTGTTCGACGACAGCATCAGGATCCGCGCCTCGGCCTGGGCCTCGGCGGACAGCGGCACGTGCACCGCCATCTGGTCACCGTCGAAGTCCGCGTTGAACGCGGTGCAGACCAGCGGGTGGATCTGGATGGCCTTGCCCTCGACCAGCTGCGGCTCGAACGCCTGGATGCCCAGACGGTGCAGGGTCGGCGCCCGGTTGAGCAGCACCGGGTGCTCGCCGATGACCTCTTCCAGCACGTCCCACACGACCGGGCGCTGACGCTCGACCATCCGCTTGGCGGACTTGATGTTCTGCGCGTGGTTGAGGTCGACCAGCCGCTTCATGACGAACGGCTTGAACAACTCCAGGGCCATCTGCTTGGGCAGGCCGCACTGGTGCAGCTTGAGCTTCGGGCCGACCACGATGACCGAACGGCCGGAGTAGTCGACGCGCTTGCCCAGCAGGTTCTGGCGGAACCGGCCCTGCTTGCCCTTGAGCATGTCGGACAGCGACTTGAGCGGGCGGTTACCCGGACCGGTGACCGGCCGGCCACGACGACCGTTGTCGAACAGCGCGTCGACGGCCTCCTGGAGCATCCGCTTCTCGTTGTTGACGATGATCTCGGGCGCGCCGAGGTCGATCAGCCGCTTGAGGCGGTTGTTCCGGTTGATCACGCGGCGGTACAGGTCGTTGAGGTCCGAGGTCGCGAACCGACCACCGTCGAGCTGCACCATCGGGCGCAGGTCCGGCGGGATGACCGGGACGCAGTCCAGCACCATGCCGAGCGGCGAGTTGCGGGTGTTCAGGAACGCCGCGACGACCTTGAGCCGCTTGAGCGCCCGGATCTTCCGCTGGCCCTTGCCGGACCGGATGGTCTCGCGCAGGCTCTCGGCCTCGGCGTCGAGGTCCATGTTCTGGACCAGCGCCTTGATGGCCTCCGCGCCCATCGAGCCGGTGAAGTACTCACCGAACCGGTCGCGCAGCTCGCGGTAGAGCAGCTCGTCGGTGACCAGCTGCTTCGGCTCCAGCTTGCGGAAGGTGTCCAGCACCTCGTCCAGGCGGTCGATCTCGCGCTGGGCCCGGTCGCGGATCTGGCGCATCTCGCGCTCTCCGCCCTCCTTGACCTTGCGCCGGACGTCCGCCTTGGCACCCTCGGCCTCCAGCTCGGCCAGGTCGGCCTCGAGCTTGGCGGCCCGCTTCTCGATCTCCGAGTCGCGGCTGTTCTCGGACTGCCGCTTCTCGGCCAGGATCTCGTTCTCGATCGTCGAGAGGTCACGGTGACGCGACTCCGCGTCCACGCTCGTCACGACGTACGAGGCGAAGTAGATGATCTTTTCGAGGTCCTTGGGGGCGAGGTCCAGCAGGTAGCCCAGCCGGCTCGGGACGCCCTTGAAGTACCAGATGTGGGTCACCGGAGCGGCGAGCTCGATGTGCCCCATCCGCTCACGACGAACCTTGGAGCGGGTCACCTCGACGCCGCAGCGCTCGCAGATGATGCCCTTGAACCGGACGCGCTTGTACTTACCGCAGTAGCACTCCCAGTCCCGCTGCGGACCGAAGATCTTCTCGCAGAAGAGCCCGTCCTTCTCCGGCTTCAGGGTGCGGTAGTTGATGGTCTCAGGCTTCTTGACCTCGCCGTGCGACCACTGACGGATGTCGTCGGCGGTGGCGAGACCAATGCGCAGCTCGTCGAAGAAGTTGACGTCGAGCACTATGTCCCCTATGTCGTCGTCTTTACAGCTAGATCACGGGCGGAGGTCGGGGGCCCGAAGGCCCCCGACCCGCACCACTTACACCTCTTCGACCGAGCTCGGCTCGCGCCGGGACAGGTCGATGCCCAGCTCCTCCGCGGCCCGGAACACCTCGTCGTCGGTCTCGCGCATCTCCAGGGCCACACCGTCGCTGGACAGCACCTCAACGTTGAGGCACAGCGACTGCAGCTCCTTGAGCAGCACCTTGAACGACTCCGGGATGCCCGGCTCCGGGATGTTCTCGCCCTTGACGATGGCCTCGTAGACCTTCACCCGGCCGAGCACGTCGTCGGACTTGATCGTGAGCAGCTCCTGCAGGGCGTACGCGGCGCCGTACGCCTGCATCGCCCAGCACTCCATCTCACCGAAGCGCTGACCACCGAACTGCGCCTTACCACCCAGCGGCTGCTGCGTGATCATCGAGTACGGACCGGTCGACCGAGCGTGGATCTTGTCGTCGACCAGGTGGTTGAGCTTCAGGATGTAGACGTAGCCGACCGCGATCGGGTCCGGCAGAGGCTCACCGGAACGACCGTCGAACAGCTGCGCCTTACCGGTGCGCCCGATCAGCTGCTTGCCGTCCCGGTTGGGCAGGGTCGACTCGAGCAGACCGGAGATCTCCTCCTCGCGGGCACCGTCGAAGACCGGGGTGGCCACGTTGGTGTCACCCTCGGACTCGTGCGCGTCGATGGAGCGCAGCTGGCGCTTCCACTCGGCGTCGTCGCCCTCGACCTTCCACCCGGTCTTGGCCACCCACCCGAGGTGGGTCTCCAGGACCTGGCCGATGTTCATCCGGCTCGGCACACCGAGCGGGTTGAGCACGATGTCGACCGGGGTGCCGTCCTCGAGGAACGGCATGTCCTCGACCGGGAGGATCTTGGAGATGACGCCCTTGTTGCCGTGCCGGCCGGCGAGCTTGTCACCGTCCTGGATCTTGCGCTTCTGGGCGACGTAGACCCGGACCAGCTCGTTGACGCCCGGCGGCAACTCGTCGCCGTCCTCGCGGGAGAACGTGCGCACACCGATGACCGTGCCGGTCTCGCCGTGCGGCACCTTCAGCGAGGTGTCCCGAACCTCACGCGCCTTCTCACCGAAGATCGCGCGGAGCAGCCGCTCCTCCGGGGTCAGCTCGGTCTCACCCTTGGGCGTGACCTTGCCGACCAGGATGTCGCCGGGGACGACCTCGGCGCCGATCCGGATGATGCCGCGCTCGTCGAGGTCGGCGAGCATTTCCTCGCTGACGTTCGGGATGTCGCGGGTGATCTCCTCCGGGCCGAGCTTGGTGTCCCGGGCGTCGACCTCGTGCTCCTCGATGTGGATCGAGGTGAGCACGTCCTGCTGCACGAGGCGCTGCGACAGGATGATCGCGTCCTCGTAGTTGTGGCCCTCCCAGCACATGAACGCCACCAGCAGGTTGCGCCCGAGTGCCATCTCGCCCTCGTCGGTGCAGGGACCGTCGGCGATGACCTGACCGGCCTCGACGCGGTCGCCCTCGAAGACGACCGGCTTCTGGTTGACGCAGGAGCCGGCGTTGGAGCGGCGGAACTTGTGCAGCAGGTACGTCCGGCGGTGGCCGTCATCCTGGTGGATGGTGACGTAGTCGGCGCAGAGATCCTCGATCACGCCGCCGACCTCGGCGACCACCACGTCGCCGGCGTCGACCGCGGCCCGGTACTCCATGCCCGTACCCACGAGCGGCGCCTCGGCCTTGACCAGCGGCACCGCCTGGCGCTGCATGTTCGCGCCCATCAGTGCCCGGTTGGCGTCGTCGTGCTCGAGGAACGGGATCATGGCGGTCGCGACCGAGGTCATCTGCCGGGGCGAGACGTCCATGTAGTCGACGGCGCCGGGGACGACGTCCTCGGTCTCGCCGCCCTTACGACGGCAAAGCACCCGGTCCTCGGCGAACGTGCCGTCAGCCTTCAGGCGCGCGTTGGCCTGGGCCTTGACGAACCGGTCCTCCTCGTCCGCGGTCAGGTAGTCGATCTGGTCGGTGACCCGACCCTCGACGACCTTCCGGTACGGCGTCTCGATGAAGCCGAACGGGTTGACCCGGGCGAAGGTGGACAGGGCGCCGATCAGGCCGATGTTCGGGCCTTCCGGCGTCTCGATCGGGCACATCCGGCCGTAGTGGGACGGGTGCACGTCGCGGACCTCGAAGCCGGCCCGCTCCCGGGACAGACCACCCGGGCCGAGCGCGCTCAGCCGACGCCGGTGGGTCAGGCCCGCCAGCGGGTTGGTCTGGTCCATGAACTGGGACAGCTGCGACGTACCGAAGAACTCCTTGATCGCCGCCACCACCGGGCGGATGTTGATCAGGGTCTGCGGCGTGATCGCCTCGACGTCCTGCGTGGTCATCCGCTCGCGGACGACCCGCTCCATGCGGGAGAGACCGACCCGAACCTGGTTCTGGATCAGCTCACCCACGGTGCGCAGGCGCCGGTTGCCGAAGTGGTCGATGTCGTCGGCCTCGTAGCCATCCTCACCGGCGTGCAGCCGGCAGAGGTACTCCACGGTGGCGACGATGTCGTCCTCGGTCAGCGTGCCGGTGGTGATCGGCACGTTCACTTCGAGCTTCTTGTTGAACTTGTAGCGCCCGACCTTGGCCACGTCGTACCTCTTCGGGTTGAAGAAGAGGTTGTCGAGCAGGGTCTGGGCGTTCTCGCGCGTCGGCGGCTCGCCAGGGCGCAGCTTGCGGTAGATGTCTAGCAGGGCCTCGTCGGCGCCGGCGATGTGGTCCTTCTCGAGCGTGGTCATCATCAGCTCGGACCAGCCGAACTTCTCACGGATCCGCTCGGCCGACCATCCGATGGCCTTGAGCAGGACCGTGACGGCCTGCCGGCGCTTACGGTCGATACGTACGCCGACCGTGTCGCGCTTGTCAATGTCGAACTCCAGCCAGGCACCCCGACTCGGGATGACCTTGACGCTGGAGAGGTCGCGGTCGGAGGTCTTGTCCGGCTGCTTGTCGAAGTACACGCCCGGGGACCGGACGAGCTGGCTGACCACGACGCGCTCGGTGCCGTTGATGACGAAGGTGCCCTTGGGCGTCATCATCGGGAAGTCACCCATGAACACCGTCTGGCTCTTGATCTCGCCGGTGGTGTTGTTGGTGAACTCCGCGGTCACGAAGAGCGGAGCGCAGTAGGTCAGGTCCTTCTCCTTGCACTCCTCGATCGAGGCCTTGACCTCGTCGAAGCGCGGCGCCGAGAAGGAGAGCGACATGGTGCCGGAGAAGTCCTCAATGGGACTGATCTCTTCAAGGATCTCCGCGAGACCCGAGCGTGCGTGCGGGTCGTCCGCCGACCGGCCCTGCCAAGCCTCGTTGCCGACGAGCCAGTCGAAGGACTCGTTCTGGATGGCAAGGAGGTTGGGGACCTCGAGGTGTTCGGTGATCCTGCCGAATGAAACTCGGCGGGGAGCGAATGCGCTCGACGTACGACTGGTCTTCGCAGGGCGGGAAGCTGCCAAGATGCGTCCTTCCGAGGACCGGTGCTGCAGAACGGCTGGTACGCGTGCACTCCAATGACCCCACCAGAATTATCCGTAAACGGACATTTCCGAGCAGGGGTCAAGTCGGAAGGCAGCGCAAACTAGCAGTGTAGCCGAGAGGCTAACCGCTGTCCAGCCCACCCCGCAGGTCGTTTGCGGAACGCTCCTCGGCCCCCGTTCACCGGGGTCTGCCGGGCCGCTCAGAACGCAACTCCCCACAGGGCCGCTCGGGTGACCGCGACCGATGGTGCCGTCGCTGTCATTACCCACATCGTGGCCGTCGCAAGCGCGGTGTCTTGCTGGTGTCAGGGTGCCTGGCTGGCCGGGGCCGCGTCAAGGGCCGGTATCCGGGTCGTCGGTTCTTTCCCACCTGAGGAGGATCCGGTCGTTCGTGCGGATGATTCGGCGCCGACCATCGGCGCCCAGCTCAGAACGGTTGTCGCCCGGTCCACGAAACACGGCGGGGGGGGTTGCCGGTGGGGTAAACCCCCCCCCCCCCCCCCCCCAGTGCCACCGAACCCAGCCGGGGACCCCCCGGTGGTGCTCAGGTGAAATGATGGGGTCCAA
>NZ_JBITDT010000020.1:46978-50095 GCF_044454415.1 Micromonospora sp. NPDC051543 | reverse complement strand
TTGGGGTTTTTTTGTGGCCCCCCCCCCCGCGCCCCCCTCCCCGTGGGGGTGCCCCGCCCCCCCCCACCCGGGGGGGGGGGTCTGGGGGTCGCCCCCCCCCCCCCGCCGCGACGCGACCGTGTCCCAGCTCACCGAGCCGGGTACGCGCAGGTGGAGCTCAGGTCACTTGAGGGTGACCTTGGCGCCCTCACCCTCGAGCTTGGCCTTCGCCTTCTCGGCGGTCTCCTTGTTGACCTTCTCCAGGATGGCCTTCGGCGCGGACTCGACCGCGTCCTTGGCCTCCTTGAGGCCCAGGCCGGTCAGCTCACGCACGACCTTGATGACCTGGATCTTCTTGCCACCGTCAGCCTCGAGGACGACGTCGAACTCGTCCTTCTCCGGCTCGGCCTCGGCGGCGGCCGGAGCGCCACCGGCGGCGGCAACCGCGACCGGAGCGGCGGCGGTGACCTCGAAGGTGTCCTCGAACTGCTTCACGAACTCAGAGAGCTCGATCAGCGTCATCTCCTTGAACGCGTCGAGCAGCTCGTCGGTGCTGAGCTTCGCCATGTCTGGCGTCCTTTCTAAAGGTTGTTAAAGAACGTGGGTGCGCCGCGCGGCCTCAGGCCGCCTCGGCGCCCTCCTGCTCGCGCTTCTTGTCCGCCAGGGCGGCCGCCGCGCGGGCGGCCTTGGAGAGCGGAGCCTGGAACAGGGCCGCGGCCTTGCTCAGGTTGCCCTTCATCGCGCCGGCCAGCTTGGCCAGCAGCACCTCACGGGACTCCAGGTCGGCGAGCTTCGTGACCTCGGCCGCGGAAATGGCCTTGCCCTCGAAGACACCGCCCTTGATGACGAGCTTCGGGTTGGCCTTCGCGAAGTCGCGAAGCCCCTTCGCCGCCTCGACGACGTCGCCCGAAACGAAAGTCAGCGCGGTAGGACCGGTGAACAGCTCGTCGAGGCCGGTGATGCCCGCGTCCGTCGCGGCACGCTTCGCCAGCGTGTTCTTCGCGACCGTGTAGCTGGTCTCGGCACCGAGCGATCGCCGCAGCTGGGTGAGCTGGGAAACCGTCAGACCGCGGTACTCGGTCAGCACGGTAGCGCCCGCGCTGCGGAAGCTCTCGGTCAGCTCAGCGACGGCCGTGGCCTTGTCGGCTCGGATCGGCTTGTCCGCCATGTCCCTCCTCTCTCGTTACTCGAGGCTGGTCCCCGACACGGCCGAAGCCGAAGCGGGGGCGAAGGCAGCACGACAACGAAAAACCCCGGCGCAGGGCGCACGGGGCGAGGGCCGGCGGGAGGTCACGGTCGGCGGACCATGCTCACTGCCGAATTACGCTTGCCGCCCTACGCGGGTCGCCCGTCGTCGCGGGGCCTTCGACCGTGCCGAAGCACGGTGACCAGCGGTCTCTGGGTGGTTCCTCATCCATGACAACACGGATGACGTTTGAAGAGTACGCGCCCGCGGGACCAGCGCCAAATCGCCCCCGGTGACCCGGGCCACTCAGCCCTGGGCCCGCCGCCGCCACAGGTAGCCGACCGTGACCGCCACGCTCCACGCCAGGGCCCAGGCCGTGAGCCCGAGCAGGGTCAGTGCGGCGGCGTCACCGGCGGTCGTCCGGGCGGTGGCCATGATCGGCGGTACCAGCCAGGGCGCGACCGAACCGCGCAGGCCGAGCGCCACCGCGCCGACACCGCCGAGGGCCAGCACCGCGACGCCGTACGCTGCGCCGCCCACCGACGCCCGGCTGGCCAGCGCGCCGAGGGCAACCGCGGCGGGTACGGCCAGCAGGTGCGCCCACAGCCCCAGCGCGATGCCGACCGGCACCGACCTGTCCCCCGGCTCGACCGGGCCGGTGACCCCACCCACCAGCCACGGAAAGAGCAGCGCGACGGCCACCGCGACCAGCGCCGCCACGCCGGCCGCCAGGAGTCCGGCGAGACGTTCCCGGGCCACCCCGACGGTCACCTGGGCCAGCCGACGCTGCACGTCCGGCTCGATGTCCAGCAGGATCTTGGTCTGCCAGGCGAGCACCGGAAAGAGCACCACGGCCGAGACGCCGTACGCCTCCGCCGGCTGGGACCGGCCGCCGCCGTAGAGCGTGCCGAGCACGACGAGGCCGGCGAGCAGCGGCGCCAACGCCCGTCCGGTACGCAGGAAACCCGCCAGCCGCATCCGCACCAGCGCGTTCATCGATCCTCCCCCGTGCCGGGCTCGACCATCGCGTCGGCCGCTCCGAGCCGGGCCGTCGTGGCCGACGGGGTGGGCGGATGCGCCTGGGGTGGGGCGGTGGAGGCGTCGGCGCGTACTCGAAGGATCTGATGGCCCTCGGCGCGCAGGCGGGCGACGGTGCCGGCGACCCGCGCGGCCGGCACCGCGACCTCGACCACCGCGATGGCCTCCTCGTCGGCGGGCGTGGTCTCCTCGGTCAACACGCCCGCGGCCACCGACCAGCGGCGCGCGGCCGGCAACCGGACCGTCTCCCCCCGGTGGTCACTGACCAGGACGGAGCCACCGTCGGCCAGCACCTCGTCGATCAGCTCGGGAACCAGCTCGCGGGTCGCGGCGTCCAGGCCCTCCCACGGCTCGTCGAGCACCAGCAGGCCCGGCGCCCGCAGCATGGCCTGGGCGAGGCCCACCTTCTGCGCGGTGCCCTTGGACAGCTCCGCGAGGCGCACCGAGCGGAACGCGTCCAGCCCGAGCCGCCGCGTCCAGGTCGTCACCGCCTCGTCGGCGGTTGAGCGTCCCAGCCCGGCCGCGCGGGCCATGCCGGTCAGATAGCGGGACACGGTGAAGGGCTGGTCGGCCGGGAAGCGCTCCGGCACCCAACCCACCCGGGCCGGCCGGTCGACGACCCGACCACGGCCCGGCCGCAACACCCCGGCGGCCACCTGGAGCAGGGTGGACTTGCCCACCCCGTTGCGGCCCAGGACGACCGCCACCTCACCCGGGCCGATCTGCGCGTCCACGCTCCGCAGCACCCACGGACCCCGCCGGTGGTACCGAACCCAGACGTTCTCGAGCCGCATGCGGTCGAGCTTGCCACAGCTGGAACGCGCCGGGGGGGGGGGGGCGGGGCGCGGGGGGGGGGCCCGCGCGCGCGGGGGCGGGGCGGGGGCGGGGCGGGGGCCCCCGGGGGGGGTGATAGA
>NZ_JBITDT010000020.1:0-46968 GCF_044454415.1 Micromonospora sp. NPDC051543 | reverse complement strand
ATCGGATACGAGCTGGCCGTGCAGTTCGCCGAGCACGGCTTCGACCTGGTCGTGGGGGGGGGGCAGGGCCGGCCCCCCCGGCCGCCCCCCCCGCCCCGGTGGAGCGATGAGTCGGCTCAGGCGTCGGCCGAGTCCTCGGTCAGGTTCTTCACCAGGTTCGGGTCGACCGGAACGCCCGGGCCCATCGTGGTGGTGAGGATGACCTTGCGGAGGTACTTGCCCTTGGCCGCGGACGGCTTGGCCCGCAGCACCTCGTCGAGCACCGCGGCGTAGTTGTCCACCAGCTGGCTCTCCGAGAAGGAGGCCTTGCCGATGATCAGGTGCAGGTTGGAGTGCTTGTCCACCCGGAAGGTGATCTTGCCGCCCTTGATGTCCTGCACCGCCTTGGTGACGTCCATGGTCACCGTGCCGGTCTTCGGGTTCGGCATGAGACCGCGCGGGCCCAGGATCCGCGCGATCCGGCCGATCTTGGCCATCTGGTCCGGCGTGGCGATCGCCGCGTCGAAGTCGAGCCAACCACCCTGGATACGGGCGACCAGCTCGTCGGTGCCCACCTCGTCCGCACCCGCCGCGGCGGCCTCCTCGGCCTTCGCGCCGCTGGCGAAGACGATCACGCGGGCGGTCTTACCGGTGCCGTGCGGCAGGTTGACCACACCGCGGACCATCTGGTCCGCCTTGCGGGGGTCGACGCCGAGGCGCATGGCGACCTCGACCGTGGCGTCGAACTTGACGTTGGTGGTCTCCTTGGCCAGCTTCACGGCCTCGGCGGGGGTGTAGAGCTTCGACCGGTCGATGACGTCGGCGGCCTTGCGGTAGCTCTTGCTGCGCTGCATTGCTGATTACTCCTGTGGTCTCTGGCGGGCCGCTCGGCGCGAGCCCTCCCACGATCGGGTCGTCGGCGAAAGCCGACGTCAGTCGTTGACGGTGATGCCCATCGACCGGGCGGTGCCGGCGATGATCTTCTCGGCCTGGTCCAGGTCGTTGGCGTTGAGGTCGGCCATCTTCTTCTCGGCGATCTCACGCAGCTGGGCGCGGCTGACCGAGCCGACCTTGGTCGCCTGCGGGACGCCCGAGCCCTTCTGCACACCAGCGGCCTTGATCAGCAGCCGGGCGGCGGGCGGGGTCTTCAGCACGAAGGTGAAGGACCGGTCCTCGTACACGCTGATCTCGGCGGGGACGATGTCGCCCCGCTGGGACTCGGTCTGCGCGTTGTAGGACTTGCAGAACTCCATGATGTTCACGCCGTGCTGACCGAGCGCGGGGCCGACCGGCGGCGCCGGCGTGGCCTGGCCCGCCGGCAGCTGAAGCGTGAACGTCTTGACGAGCTTCTTCTTCGGAGGCATGTCACTTCCTGGGGCTTGGAGCTGGGAAAATGCGGCCGTCGCCGCCGCGGCGGGCGCGCACGGTCAGCGCGATGCGACAGCGGCGACGTTCAAGAGTAGCGCACGCCGCAGCCCGCTCGTCCGCCGAGGTCGAGCGGGAGGGCGTACGCCGACGTCGGCGGCGGGCTGGGCCCGCCGCCGACGACCATCAGATCTTGGCGACCTGGTTGAAGTTGAGCTCCACCGGGGTCTCCCGGCCGAAGATCGACACCAGCACCTTGAGCTTCTGCTGGTCGGCGTTGATCTCACTGATCGTGGCCGGCAGCGAGGCGAACGCGCCGTCGGTGACGGTGACGGAGTCGCCGACCTCGAAGTCGAGGACCTTGATCTCCGGCTTCGCCTTCTTCTGCTCGGTCTCGACGGCCGGCGCCAGCCACTTCAGCACCTCGTCGAGCGACAGCGGCGCGGGCCGGTCAGCCCGGTCCGTCGCACCGACGAAGCCGGTCACACCCGGGGTGTTGCGGACACACGAGTAGGACTCGGCGGTCAGCTCCATCCGGACCAGGATGTAGCCCGGGAAGACCTTGGCCTGGACCTGCGAACGCTTACCGTTCTTGACCTCGACCTCTTCCCGGGTCGGCACCTCGACCTGGTAGATGAAGTCCTCCATGTCGAGGCTCGTGATCCGGGTCTCGAGGTTGGTCTTCACCTTGTTCTCGTAACCGGCGTACGAGTGCACCACGTACCAGTCGCCCGGCGCGTAACGCAGCTTCTGCCGCAGCTCGGCGACCGGGTCGTAGTCCTCGTCCGGCGCAGGCTCGGTGGTGGGGAACTCCGGCTCGCTGGCGGCCTCAACCGACTCGTCACCAGCCGCCGTCGCGACCGTGGACTGCTCGTCCACTTCTCCGGCGGTCTCGTCGTACTCAGGCACGCTCGCTCACTTCCGTCACTATCGGCTGGAGACAGCCGGTCAGTCCGAGTTGCCGAAGACGAACAACACGGCCTTGGCGAAGCCGTAGTCCAGCAGACCCACGATCGTCAGCATCACCGCGACGAACGTGACCACCACGGCGGTGTACGTCAGCAACTCCTTGCGGGTCGGCCAGATGACCTTACGCAGTTCGGCAACGACCTCGCGGAAAAACCGGGCGATGCGGCCGAACACGCCCACCCGACCGGTTTCCGACCTCGTGGTCGGCCGGCTGTCGGCCGATTCCGCCCGAGCGCGGGACCGCGTCGCGGTGCCGCCCCGGGAGACCGGCTCGTCCGCGCCGGTGGCGTCGTCGTCGGCTACGTCGTCGACGATCTCGTCGTCGAGACGATCGTCGCCGGCGTCCTCGCCGCGCCGCTTGTTGTCGGCCACTTCGCCCTCCGTCGCGGAATCTCGGGTCGCACGCCGGGCGGCGTACGCGGCGCTGGTCACGCCGGCCGGACCCAACCGTCCCGCGACGGGCCGCGGCCGGTGGTCCGACCGGGGAGCTCCGATTGCCTCGGAACCACCCCGCCGGCGCCACCACCACGGGCCGGACGCCGCCTTGTCGGCGGCGCGACCCACGGGAACGGTCAGGCCTGAGGCGCAGGGGTGACAGGACTTGAACCTGCAGCCTGCGGTTTTGGAGACCGCTGCTCTGCCAATTGAGCTACACCCCTGTGCGGCAACACTCGCCCCACGCGGTCACAGACGACCGAGCAGGGGTCACTTGCCCCACGGCGGACCAGTGTACGGGTAGGCGCCCGACTTTCCCAACCGGTCTCCCCGCCACGCGTGGCGAAGCCGATCCAGCGCGCCGCGCGGCCCTAGTTCAGCGTGCCGGGCCGCCTTGCCCCCGCGCGCGTCCGGCCTCGGTTCAGCGCTCCGTGCGGATGACCGCGCGCGCCTGCGACAGCACCTTGTCGCCCAGGCAGGTCGCGGTCACCTCGAGCCGGGTGAGGCCCTCCTCGGTCACCTCGCGGACCCGCGCGGTCACCTCGATCTCGGTCCCCTGGTCGTCGTCGGGGACCACCACCGGCCGGGTGAACCGGACGCCGTACTCGACCACCGCGTCGGGCGTGCCGGCCCACTCGGTGACCGCCCGGCCGACCAGCGCCATCGTGAACATGCCGTGCGCGATGACCCCGGGCAGTCCCACCTTCGTGGCGACCCGGTCGCTCCAGTGGATCGGGTTGAAGTCGCCCGAGGCGCCGGCGTAGCGGATCAGGTCCGCCCGGGTCACGCGGAACGTCTTGGTTGGCAGTTCCATCTCAGGCCTCTCCACGGATGACGTACCGGGCCCAGACGGCGACCACCTGCTCCCCGGCGACGGTGCTCACGTCCGTGCGGGTGGTGAGGAGGCCGTGCCCGCCCCGGTTGCTGACCTCTTCGATGGTGTTGACGCAGACCAGCTCGTCGCCCGCGACCACCGGCCGGCTGTACGCGAACCGCTGGTCGCCGTGGACCAGCCGGCTGTAGTCGACGCCCAGGTCCGGGTCCTCGATGATCTGACGGGTCGCGGCCATGGTGACGATCACCGGGAAGGTCGGCGGGGCGACCACGTCCGGGTGGCCCAGGGCCTGCGCCGCGGCCGGGTCGTGGTGAGCCGCGTCCGTGGCGCCGATGGCCGTGGCGAACTCACGGATCTTTTCTCGGCCCACCTGGTAGGGGGCGGTCGGCGGGTACGTGCGGCCGACGAAGGAAGGGTCCAGGGACATGCCGCGAACCTACACGGAAAGCACAACCGCCGATCTGGTCGGCAGGCTGCGGCGATGCCGCGCCCGACCGGTCAGATCGGCGGTTGGAAAGGCTTCGACGACGGCCGGTGCGTACCGGCCGGCGGTCAGCGGGTCTCGCGGTGAACCGTGTGCCGGCCGTCGCGCGGGCAGAACTTCTTCATCTCGATGCGGTCGGGGTCGTTCCGGCGGTTCTTGCGCGTGATGTAGTTGCGCTCCTTGCACTCCACACACGCCAAAGTGATCTTCGGCCGGACATCGGTAGCCTTCGCCACGGCGGAGTGCCTTCCTCGCTAACGGAAACAACTACGACGCGTCAGCCTAGACGCTGACTGCGCGGACATGCAAAGTGGGCGCCAGTGGCGCCCATCTCAACGACCACCGGGAACCAGCCCGGAAGACGAGAGTAGCGGTGGCCGGACTTGAACCGGCGACACAGCGATTATGAGCCGCTTGCTCTGCCATCTGAGCTACACCGCCGCGGTGGGTCCAGCTGAACCCTCGAGCCCCCTTACGGAATCGAACCGTAGACCTTCTCCTTACCATGGAGACGCTCTGCCGACTGAGCTAAGGGGGCCTGCGCGATCTCCCCGTGGGGCGCGCAGAAGTAGAATACACGGCAGGGGTCGGCAGGTGAAATCGGATCCCCGGCGGCCTTATATGCCCAGCTCAGGGCACCACACGCAGGCGTGGAAGCTCTCCGCCGGAGATCGTCTCCGGGTCCACCTGAGCGCCGAACCAGGCGGCCAGTCGCTCGTACGGCAGCGGCCGACTGAACAGGAAGCCCTGACCGATCTCGCACCCGATGTCCTGAAGAAGCTCCAGGGTCAGTTCGCTCTCCACACCCTCGGCGACCACGGCCAGGCCGAACTGCTGGGAGAGCGTCACCACCGCGTTGACGATCGCCAGGTCCCCCGGGTCGGTGGCCATGCCCTGCACGAAGGAGCGGTCCACCTTCACCTCGTGCACCGGCAACCGGCGCAGGTGGGCAAGCGAGGAGTCACCGGTGCCGAAGTCGTCCACCGACAACCGGACGCCGAGGTCGCGGAGCCGACGTAGCGTCGGGATGGGCCGGTCGGTGCCGTCCAGCACGCCCGACTCGGTGATCTCCAGGGTGAGGCGTTGCGCCGGCACCCCGTACTCGGCCAGCAGCTCCTGCACCCGGTCCGGGAAGTGCTGGTCGGTGAGCGTGCGGGCGGCGAGGTTCACGGCGATGGGCAACGGCTGGTCGGCCTCGGCCCAGTCCCGGCTGCGCCGCAGCCCCTCGCGGAGCACCACCTCGGTGAGCCGACTCAACTGGCCGGTGTGCGCGGCCACCGCCACGAAGTCCTCAGGAGCGACGGTGCCGTGCGTCGGATGCTCCCAGCGGGCCAGACACTCGACACCGACCAGACGCCGGTCCCGCAGGGTCACCTTCGGCTGAAAGTAGACCTCCAGCTCGCCCTGGTCCAACGCCTGGCGCAGGTCCCCGGCGAGACCCAACCGGCGCAACGACCGGGACTCCAGGCCCGGGTTGAACAACAGCACGCTGCCCGGCACCGACTTGGCGGCGTTCGCCGCCAGGTCGACCCGGAGCAGCAGGGTCGCGGCATCGCTGCCATGATCCGGGTGTACGGCCACACCCACGGCGGTGTTCACGTCGAGGGTGAGCGCGTCGAAGACCATCTCGTCACGGATCTGGTCGCGCAGCTGTTCGGCCAGTTCGAGTGCCGCGTCGGCGCTCTCCAACCGGAGGGTCACCAGGAACTCGTCGCCGCCCGCGCGACCGACCAGAGCCGACGACGGAGCGCTCGCCCGTAGCCGGTTGGCGACCTCGACGAGCACCTTGTCGCCGGCAGCGTGGCCGAGGGACTCGTTGACCTGCTGCAACCCGTCGACGTCGAACAGCAGCAACGCCACCACCTCGTCGGGCGCGCCGATCTTGACCGACTCGTCCAGGGCGGCGGTGATGCGCCGTCGGTTCGGCAGCCGCGTCAGGGTGTCGTGGTACGCGTCGTGCCGCAGGCGGTCGACAAGTCGCGAATTCTCCAGCGCCACCGCCGCGTGCGCCGCCACCGTCTCGAAGATGGGGATGTCGCCGGGGGCAAAGTGCCCGATGTCGCTGAGCCGATTCGCCACCTCCAGGGTGCCGATCACGGCCTGGCCGGAGCGCAGCGGCACCACGATCACATCTTTGATCTCGCTGGCGCTGATCTCGTGACGCAGCGCCCCCTCGTCACCCAGCAGGCGCCCCATCGACAGGGTCTTCGCCAGGTCCCGCGCACGTTCGCGGAGGATCGACGGGGTCGGGGCGACGTCGAGCAGGCCCGGCGTGTCGACCCGGGCTGTCAACAGCACCTCCGGATGCCGCCCCTGGGCGGGGAGCCAGAGCGTCGCGGACTCCGCCTGCATGAGAGCACGGACCCGGTCGAGCAGGACGTCGGCGAGCGCCGCGTCGGCACCGCTCGTGGTGATCAACCGGGCCAGGTCGTACATCCCGGTCAGGGTGCGGTGCTGCCGGAAGAACTGGGCGTACGACCGGTAGACCAGAGCGAGCGCGGCGAAGAGGGCCGCCAACAGCAGCGCCGACCACCAGGTCTCGCGCAACGCGATCAGCACGAGCAGACCGACGGAGGCGTTGATCGAGGTGGTGAGGAACACCGACGGGGTCGTCCGCAGCGCCTCCCGGCCAGCCTGCCAGCCCTGAAGGAGGACGTGTACGCCGACCACCGAGACGAGACTGACCAGGGTGATGGCGTTGACCGCGAGGAAGAGACTGATCCACGTCCCGGGACCCACGTCGCGCAGCGGGGGTAGCCGCAGCAGGAGCAGGCCGGCCAGCGACGTGGCCGCCGCGGCCCGCGCGACGTTGAACCAGAACTTGGCGGGAGGGAAGCGCTGGCGAGCGCTCCAGACCAACGACGCGAGCGTGTAGATCAGGACGACCGTCAAGGGCGGCAGGAAGAACAGCGCGACCACGAGGGGAATCTCCGTGAGCGTCACGCCCACGGACTGCCGCCGGACGACGAAATTCAGCACCGGGATGCTGATCCCGGCCATCGCCAGGAAGATCAGGAACGCCAGTCCCCAGTCCCCGTAGGGACGATCGGAGATGACGCTGATCGCCGTGCACGAGAGGATGGCGAACAGGGCCAAGGGACCAGTAATGAGCCAAGCGTGGTCCGTGGACTTACGCCGTTGGTCCCGCTCGGCCATACCGCTCCCTCTGAAAGACGCCGCCCGTCGGGGCTGCCCTCACGGGCGACGCCCCTAGTCACCGCGCGTCGGCCACACCCCACACGACATCGCCCAGACCCGCGCCCCAGACGACGTCGGACATCTGGACGTAGCCCCCGCTAGCGAGGGCGTCGGCGCCGATCAGTCCACCGAGGACAGCGGCGAGCACGAGGAGTGAGCCGAGTGACCGGCCCAGCCTTCGACCAGACATGTTGGCTCCTGTCGGGGAAGTGTCACAGGGATGGTGGAGGTTCCACGATCGTGCCACACGCAAGGTACGCAGGAAAGCGGTGATGTTCGTACCCGTCCGAGCGTTGGCGAGGTCGCGACCTTCGGCCTAGTACGCCTCCACAAGCCGGGCCAGATCAGGGCCCCTTCCTGCGACATCAGCGCTTCACCCAGCGCTTGATGCGACCTACAGCACAATTCACCCAAGGGGTCGAAGGGGGGTTGCTGTCCAATCCCGTCCGGTCGCTCTCCGTGACGAATCCGATGGCCTGGAGGCGCACCGACGCGGCCCAGACATCGACCACCATACCTTCTTCACGCAAAGACACAAGGAGGCTGGCGCGACCGATTCGCCCTCCTTCCGGCCGACAGCGGTCGTGCCGCAGGTCGCCGGGCGGGAAAGGTGGGGAGCACCCCGCCGGACGACGTGTGGGTAAGCGCAACGTCGAAGCAGCCGACCATTTGCCCGACTCGGCCACGCCCGGGCTGATGCAACAGTCCAGCACCTGCCCGTTCGATCTCGCCAGATGCTCCATCTGGCCGCGCCCACCGCGGAGAGCCCAACATCGGTGCTTCCCGTTTCATGACGGCTTCCGCCCGCTCGGCAGGATTTCATGACGGCTTCTGCCCGCTCGGCAGGATTTCATGACGGCTTCTGCCCGCTCGGCAGGAGACGGACCCGCCGGTGGACAAGGTTGATGTCGACGACCTCCACCAACAACGTGTCACCGACTTCAGGAGTGCGGTCGAGGGCAGACTCGTGGACCAGCCCTTGGATGCCATCCCCCACGGCGACGAAGACACCGAATGGCACGACACGAGTCACCTCGCCGCGCAGGACGGCTCCGAGATGCACCCGCGCGAAATCGGCCATCGGGTCGGGCTGCAACGCCTTGAGCGACAGCGACACCCGCTCGCGGTCGAGGTCGACGTCGAGCACCATCACGGCAAGCCGCTCGCCCAGGCCCACAACGTCGTTGGGGTGATCGAAGTACTTCCAGGTCAGCTCCGCGCAGTTGATCATGCCGATCACGCCGCCGATGTCTACGAAGACCCCGAAGTTCTTGATATCGACGACTACGCCAGTGGCAACCTGGCCGCGCTCAAGCGCTTCCAGTGTCAGCCGCGCACTCTCGTCATCCCTCCGCCCCACAAGCTCCAACCCTTCACCCGACTGCATCGCCGATCTCGTCATTCCTGGTGTCGTCGCCGCCGTTGGCGACGCCGTGGCCCAGGCGCCGGGCCACCTCGGTCGCGGCATCCATCCAGAGCAGGGCCGCCGCGCGCCGCAGGTCGTAGGGCCTGCGTACGAGCTGCGGATAAGCCAGCGACAACGGGGGCGTGCTGCTGGATCATGTGGCGATGCTCGGTCAGGATGCCCTCGCTCGCCTCCAGGACGCCGCTGTTTTCTGGAGCGTCGGTTCCGGCACCGCGGCCCAGGTGATCGAGGCCGCCTGCGACTGCCTCATTGCGGGCATAGACAGCCCGACTCTCCAGATCCTCGCCGGTATCTCGCCGATGAAGGGCGCGGAGAACGACGAGCTGCGGCGTTGGCTCGAAGTGGCGCTGTCGGAACTCTCGCTGACGTACTACGCCGAGGGGAGCCGAGAGAGCGAAGAGGAAGCCCTCCGAATCATGGCCCGGCGGCTGCTCACACAGACCATTCCGCCCCGTGACCTCACCTCTTGGGCCTACCGATACATCTCCTACGACGGCACTCCCCTGGCAGCCGACCTGATTGCCTTGGACAACGCCTACGACGTCGTAGACGGCATCCACGACTGGGAACCGCACAGCAGCACCACAACCAGCGATATCGACGCGGACGTCGTCGTTGAAGCTCGGCGCCTTCTCGGCTACGGCTGAGCTGCTAGTTCTCGTCGCCGTCTGACGATTTCACATCCCGGTGCCCACCATCTGCCCATGCCCCGGCGCTGCCCACGGGCGATCGATCGCGTACATCACCTGGCAAGCGCCGAACTCCTCGAAGGTGTCGACCAGGACCATGCCGAGTGCTTCCAGGAGGCGGACCGACCGACGGTTCGCCTCCTGCGTGACGGCGACCAGGCGGGGCGCGTCCGGGAATCGGACGAACGCAAGACCGACGGCCGCCGCACACCCCTCCCGGGCGTAGCCCCGCCCCCACCACTCCGGCAGGAAGACGTACGACAATTCCGTATCGCCCGTTCGGTACCGGCCGAGATGGCACCAGCCAACGGTCTCGCCGGAACTCCTCGCCACCATCAGCCCGCCCGTGTGGTCACCCATCCGACGGTCGTTCGACACCTCATCGGACAACGGACCGCCGAGGTAGCGCCGCATCACCGGGTCCTGCCACATCCGCCCGAGTACCGGCAGGTCGGCTGAGCGGACCTCCCGCAGGACGAGACGTTCCGTTCTGGCCAGCACCTCGTCATACTCGCTGCTCAACGGCTCATCCCCAGAGGTTCGTGATCGACCGAGTACGTCTCCGATCAGTCATCCTTCGGCATCGGCCACACATCCCGGGAGTCGTTCAAGGCCCCTCCCCGAGGTGGCTCGACCGTCAGGGACTTCAAGGCGCGCGGCAAAGCGGCAACCCCCCGCCTCAGCGACCGCCACAGTGACGCAGCCACGTACAGCAGGGCGAAGAGCGCGGCGGAGCCCAGTACGAACACGAGGCCGACCATTCCTGTCATCACTCGAACATTCTGGCCAGCCGAGCGCCACGACGGGCACGGTGGCTCATCCGACGGCATCGCTGATCTTGTCGGTCAGGTGTCGCCTCTCTCGAGTTGTCGACATGGCTGGATTCAGCCGGACTCCGTCCGAGAAACGACAACGGCCCCCGATCAGCATCTCTGCTGGTCAGGGGCCGTGTCTGCACCTGGTGGCGGGTAGAGGATTCGAACCTCTGTAGCTTTCGCGACGGATTTACAGAGCGCCAAGCCCGAGCCTCTGACCAGCACAAACGCCGATCCACATAGGTGGAGTGACACGCATGTGACCCAAGACGGCCAAGGGCTGACCAGAAAGGTGCGGCTGACTGTCGCACCGCTCTGCCATGCTGTATCGCTGAACACATCAGAAGCAAGGCAGGTCATGACTTCCTTCATTGGGCCACCTCAGAGTGATCAGGCGCGAGCCAACTGCCCGCGATGCGGCACTATCGCAGCAGCATTCGGAAGATCCACCAAGACTCACGTGGACGACCACACATGGGTGCTGGTGGCGCGTTGCGGTGTCTGTAGCGGAGGGACGGTGGTCATCGAGCGCGGGACGCGGACAACTACCCGGGGCGTGACCAGCTACAACCTTGAACAGCCGATCTTTTGGTGGCCAACGCCCAACGCAGCGGAGCGCATCGACCCTGACGCCGGGCTGCCTGACAAGGCACGCGACGCCTACGCGGAGGGCTTGCGCTGCTTGGCCGTTCAGGCGCCGAACGCAGCTGCGGGCCGCTTTCGGTCTGCCCTAGCTGTGATCGCTGACGACAAGGGCGGGCAGGAAATCAAGTCAGAGCGGACCCTCACCGGCAAGCTCAAGCGGCTATATGAGGGCAACCCGCTTCTGATTGCGCTCGGAGAGCACATAGACACGATCAAGGTGATCGGAGATGCCGGGACGCATCAGGAAGACTGGCCTCCGCTGTCTCAGGAGCAGGCGGAGCTTGCGGGCCAACTCGTGCATCACCTGATCGAGGCACTTTACGAGTTTCCAGCCCGCATGCTTCGGTCCCGTCCTGTCCGCCCACCAAAGTGACGCCGGCTGCAAGCCCTCAACCCCTCGACTGATCCATCAACGCGGTGGCGACCTCCCCCATGCTGGTAATCACCGCGTCCGCCCCGGCCGCTCGAAACATCTCAACCTTGGACAGCCGATTCGCGTAGCCAATGACACGCACCCCGGCGGCCCGCGCTCCCTCGATGTTCGAGAGCGAGTCACCGATGCACGCACCGGGCCGCCGGCTCGCCGAGGAAGCGCACGGCTTGCAGGATCGGTTCCGGGTTGGGCTTCATGCGGTCCGGCTCGGCGTACGCCCGGCCGACCACCGGCGAGACGTACTCGGCGAGCCTGTGCGCTACGAGGTAGGCCGTCACCGCGTCCGCCGAGTTGTTACTGACTGCCGCCACCGGCATCCCGGCTTGCCGAGCCGCCACGATGACCTCACGGCCGTACGGCGTTGGCTCGGCAGTCTCGACGGCCCGGCGCTCGGCCGCGCAGAGCGCATCCTCCACCACCCGCGTACCCGTGGCGCCGCCGCTCGTGCGACTGCTCGACCACCACATCAAGGAGTACCCGCCGGGATCGAACGGCAAGCTGTTCGTGACCCGACGGGGCCCCGGCGGGCGGTACGTACCCACCGCCGGACAGCCGATCCCGAACAACACCTACGGGAAGGCGTGGCGCGACGCACGGGCAAAGGTGCTCACCCCGGCTCAACAGCGCTCCCCGCTGGCCCGGCGACCGTACGACCTGCGGCACGCCGCCGTGTCACTCTGGCTCAACGCGGGGGTGCCAGCTACCCAGGTCGCCGAGTGGGCCGGGCACAGCGTGCACGTCCTCATGCGGGTCTACGCGAAGTGCGTTCATGGCCAAGACGAGGCGGCCAAACGCCGCATTGAGGCCGCGTTGAACGCAAACACGTGGTGACCGGTACAACTAGGAAATCAGATCTTTGTGAAGGGCGTGAACCACATCGGCTTTCGCTTTTGAGAAGGCCTCGGGCGTTGAACCCTTGGCCAAGCCATCGAGTGCATTTAGCACCTTGGCCGTCAAGGTATAGACCGACGGGCCGGCCAACACGGCAATCTCCGCTTGAAGCGCCAAGAGCCGTTGGGCAGATTCCCACATCGATACCTTTGCCGCTTGCTGCCTCTCGGGCGCGTCGGCGAGCAAGGAAACGTCGAGGGCCGCAACGAACGTTACTTCGACCTCGGCGAGGAACTTACTGTACAGCACTTGCTTGGCTGCTACAAGGGCGCGGCGATCCTCCGCTGCGGTCTGATGCTTGAGCGTTTCTAGCTGGATCTCTTGAGCTCGAACCCCCGACCGGGAAGCAAGTTGCCCACTGACAACGACCGCCAACGCTCCAACCGCTGCACCGAAGGCCGTCCCGGCCGGTGCCAACCACTCCCACGCCATCCGCACATCCTGCCGGGAGGCCAGGGGCAAGATCGGGCGGTGACACGCATGTGACTCAGCCAGCGAGATCGAGCGGGCCAGAGCGAGACTGAGCGAGACTCACGAAAGAGGGCCCTGACCGGCGTTATCGCTGGTCAGAGCCCTCTTTCTGCACCTGGTGGCGGGTAGAGGATTCGAACCTCTGTAGCTTTCGCGACGGATTTACAGGGCGTCAGCGATCTTGTGCCGGTCGGCCGTGCTGAGCTGCGTCTTTTCTTCCCGGTCCAACCTCGGGAGGGCTGGCCGCCCATCATCTGCCCACGCCCACGACGGTTGCTCTTACAGTCCAGACCCAACCATCACGGGTTTTTTGAGAGCCGAGTTCTGCCCTAGCACCTGCGCCCAGGCGAAGTGCCTCAACCGCGTGTTCACCTTGCAGTATCGAAATTTTTTGAGGTCGGCCACCGGCGCCGACTTTTCAGCACCGAAGGCCACCGTGCCGGCCGTGAGGACAGCAGCGATGCCCGACATGATCGATTGGAAACCAGACGGAACGTCTGCGAAACCAGCAGACGCTGCGGCCCAGGTCGCGCCTGCTGCGACGAGGGCGCGCATAATGCTTCGCTGACGTTCATGACTCTTTGCCACGGGGACGATAGTGGCATTGAACTGCAACATCATCCGAGCGCATCGCCGATCTTGCCGTTCATGGTGTCGTCTCCCCGTCGATGCAGTTGGCGTAGACGCGGAGCAGGACGGCGACGCCGTGACCCAGGCGCCGGGCTACCTCGGTCGGTGGGACGCCGGCATTCAGCCAGAGCGAGGCCGCCGCGTGCCGCAGGTCGTAGGGCTGGCGGACGAGCTGCGGATAAGCCAGCGACAGCGTGGGCGTGCTGCCGGATCATGGAGCGATGCTCCATCAGGATGCTCTCGCTCGCCTCCAGGACGCCGCTGTCTTCTGGAGCGTCGGTTCTGGCACCGCGGCTCAGGTGATCGAAGCTGCCTGCGACTGCCTCACCGCGGGTATCGACAGCCCGACTCTCGGGATCCTCGCTGGCATCTCGCTGGCGAAGGGCGAGGAAAATGACGAGCTGCGGCGTTGGCTCGAAGGCGCGCTGTCCGAACTCTCTCTGGATTACTACGGTGAGGGAAGCCGCGAGAGCGAGGAGGAAGCCCTCCGACTTATGGCCCGGCGACTGCTCGCACAGACGATCGCGCCTCGCGATCTCACCTCCTGGGCCTACCGATACATCTCCTACGACGGCACTCCCCTGGCAGCCGAACTGATCGCATTGGACAACGCCTACGACCTCGTAGCCGCCATCCACGACTGGCAACCCCACACCAGCACCGCAACCAGGGATATCGACGCGGACGTCGTCGGTGAAGCTCGGCGCCTCCTCGGCGACGCTACGACCGCTGAGAAGGACTGAAGCGCGGGCTCTCATCCGAGTGCGTCGCCGATCTTGTCGTTCATGGTGTCGTCTCCGCCGTCGATGCAGTTGGCGTAGACGCGGAGCAGGACGGCGACGCCGTGGCCCAGGCGCCGGGCCACCTCGGTCGGCGGGACGCCGGCATTCAGCCAGAGCGACGCCGCCGCGTGCCGAAGGTCGTAGGGCCTGCGTACGAGCGGCGAGGCGACCTGCGATTCGGTCAGCGCCTTCTCGCGGGCGAGCTTCCACCACCGGTCGTAGACCGACTCGGAGAGCGGCCCGCCATGCAGGCCCCGGAAGAACCGACCGTCAGGGCCGACCCCATGGTTCTCGACGTGCGCGCACAGCATCTCGACGAGCCGGGGCGGGATCGGGACCGTCCGAGTCTCGGCCCTCCCACGGTGCTTGAGGCCGCGCCGCTCGTGGGAGCCGCCGTCATCGGTCCAGTGAGAGCCGGCGCGTGGCGAGGTGCCGGCGAGCACCAGGCGGCCCCAGCGATATTCGATCTTCTCGTGGTCGCAGGATCGGGAGGGCTTGACCGCCGCCAGGTCGTCGAAGTCTGCCCCGCAGTCGGCACACCGGCAGGCAAGGTCGCAGTCCTCCCGCCGTAGGTCCGCGGCTTCCGAGGGGCGCATGCCCGCGTAGTAGAGGCAGCCGAAGAACGCCCTGACCTTGTCGGCGCGTTTGCCGAGAGACTTCACCGCCTCCAGCAGCGCGGCGACCTGGGCGGGGTTCGCCACGACCCGCCGGTCGATGGACTGGGCGACCTCGGGCGCGGTCCACTGGACCTTGTCGACCGGGTTGGAGGCGATCAGGTCCAGCTCGACGGCGTACCCGAGCACGTTGTAGAAGGTGGCCCGCTTCCGCTGGACGGTGGAGGCAGCTGCGGGCTTGCCGTCGAGGCGTACGCAGAGGCTGTCGAGGACGCGGCGGACCATCGCGGGCGAGTCCAGTTCGACGACCGGGAGGGACGCGGTTTCCAGCCAGGCGAGGGCCGCCGCGTGCTCGGTCGGGATCTCGTCGGACCAGCGGCGCGGGTTGAGGCCGTAGAGGTACAGCGCCTCCCGGAGCAGGACGTCAGTCGGTCGGCCCCGCTTCGCCGGGCGGATCAGGGTGACCGTGATGGAGGTCAGCGCTTCGACGATCGAGCGCCGGGTCTTGGCCGCCGCCCGGGGCCACTTCATCTCGACGTACGCGCGGCTGTGCGCGTACCAGGTGGTGGGGTTCTTGGTTCTGGCCTCGGAGACCGGTCGGCCGGTGGCCGGGTCGAAGGGCTCCCCCGCGTTGGCCGCCTGGACCAGCTCGGCGCGGAACGAGTGCGCCAGGGCCTTGGTACGGAACATGTCCTCGAAGCGTTGGCCGCTCACCGCCCAACGGACCCGCCACGGCCGAGACTTCCGGTCGGCACGCTTGCCGATCTCCCAGATCTGGACCTCGTAGCTCTTCACGCCGCGTCCTGCTCCAGCTCACCGAGCCACCGACCGAGCGCCGACCGGCGGACCCGCAGTTGCCCGTTCGGGAGCTTGATGACACGTGGCCCCTTGCCGGTCTGCCTCCAGTAGAACCAGGTCGAGCGCGGTACGCGCAGCTCGGCGAGCACTTCCGGCACGGTCAACAACTCCTCGTTCACTGCGTTTCCTCCCCGTCGTTCTGTGCGCTGTGCTGAGTTGCCGAAAGATCTGAGGGCCCCTGCGCGGCCCGGTCTTTTGCGGCGAGCAGTTCGGAGCGCCAGCGGGCGCGTTCGCTGATCGACCGCATGAGCCGGTGTGTCATCGGGCCGACGTCGGGGTCGTCGGGGCGGGCAAGTTCCCAGGCGTGCCGGACCCGTTCGGTGGTGTCGGCCTGGTCGTCGACGAGCTGGGTGCCGTCGGTGGTGACGCCGAGCAGTGCCCGCACCCAGGCCCGCGCGTCGTGCTTGTGGTCGGCGAGGGTCTTGCCGGACCAGTCGCGGGAGATGAGGATGCGCCGGCCGCCGATGCCGAGGGTGTCGCGCTGGTGGACCTTGCCCTTGCAGCGGCCGGGCTTGAGCTTGGCGTGTGCCTTGCGCGGTTGGACGCCGTAGAGCAGCCAGTTGGCGCACCGGTCGGTGCACGGGGTGAGCTGGAGTTGCTGCCAGAGCCGGTCGAGGTGCTTGCGTTGCCGGTCGGTGGTTGCCTTGTGCACGTCGCCGGTGTGTTTGGTGATGTATTTCGTGACGTACCGGATCGTCCGTTCGGCGTCCTCGGTGCCGGGCATGACGCCGCGGGCGTCGACCTGGGCGCCGAAGCGGACGACGTGCACAGGCTCGGCGTCCGGGTCGTCGTCGATGGCGTCGAGGGCTTCCGTCCAGGTGGTCAACGGCTCGCGTGTGCCGGGGTCGACCCATGCCGCCGCCTGCTCGTCCCAGACCGGGAGCCGGTCGAGGGTGTAGCGCTGGACGTCGACCGAGGGCCACCACACCTGGTGATAGGTCGCCGCCGCCACGGTGCGGAGCACGTCCCGAGGGATGGTGCCCCGGATGGCGAAGTGGGCGTGTGGGGCGAGCCGGCGTTGCGGCTCTACGCAGCCGGCGTACTGGACGTTCCAGCCCTCGCACCGTCGGAGGTTCTGCCAGAACCGGTCGAGGAGCCGGGGGAAGTGCACGGCGTCCCAGGCTGCGCGGCGGTAGTCGTACCTGGCGGGGTTGACGGGGGTGCCGTCGGGGCGGACCGGGCCGTACGAGTCGAGGGTGAGCGTGAGCCACATCGACGGTTGGTAGGTGGAGCCGTCCGGGGCGGTGTAGGTCTTGCCGACGGTGCGCCGCTCGACCTTGCGTCGGGGCAGCTCTGGAGCATCCTGGCGTCGCCTGGTTGAGCGCTTCCGCCGTGAACCGGGCTCGTCCTCCTGGTTCTCATCGTCGGTGGCGTGCGGCGGTCCGATGCGCCCGCGCAGGCCCTCAGCGGCGATGGCTTCCTCTACCTCGCGGATTGCCTCGTCGAGGTCGGTCACCTGGTCCCACTGGGCGGCGCGTACGGCCTCGTCGCGGGAGAACTCCAGGTGTGCGCGGAACAGGATCAGGGACTTCTGCGCCTCGGTTGCGGGTTCCGGGCCGGGTAGCGGTTCGTCGGCCCGATGCCAGCCTTCGCGGATCTGGGCTTGCCGTAGCCGGCGGTTCTTCTTGGCGCACGGCGGGCACTTGTCCTCGCGGATCGCGCCGCAGGGCAGGTCGATGACCTCTGTCAGGCCGGTGTCGAGGTCGATGCGGCGCATGGCGAGCGGGCGAACGCAGACGCCGTACTCGATGGCGATGTCCTTGAGCACGTCGATCGAGCGGGGAAGCGCCATGCGGGCCGCCCGCGACCCCGGCCGAGGAGCAACCGGGGTCCGGGCGGGTTCGAGGCCGGGCAGGGTCGGAGCCGTCATCGGATGATCCCAACGACCTGCGGCCGGTTGGACGGGACGACACCGGCCGGAGGCAGTACCGCGACTGATGCCGGCGGCATCACCGGAGCCGGCGGCGCGGGTTCGACAGACTGCGGCTGGTCGTACCAATCGCCCTGCGGCTGGTCGGGCTCGGGAGCCGGCGGGGTGGTGGGTGCGCTGGACAGCACGACCTTGACCAGTGCGAGGAAGGCCAGCGACGGCACGGCCGCGACGATCCAGCCCCAGACGGACGGCTCGGCTTCGGCGACCTGGGCGGCGAGGGAGAGCAGCGCGAACGCGATCAAGAGCACGCCGACCAGGCCGACGGGCCGACCATCACGGCGGCGGGCGCGGATCTCCAGGCCGAGGTAGATCGCCATCAGCTCGACGGCTACGGCGTTGGCCCAGCCGATCCAGTCGGGTTGGCCGTGGGCGACGGTCAGGTCGTGGACGTGGGTGAAGGCGGCGGCGCCGGCCATGATGCCGATGGCGAGCAGGATCAGCACCCGGATGCCCGACTCGGCTCGGTGGCGGATCATTCGAACTCGCCTTCCGGGATGCGAATGGTCACGGTAATGCGGATGCGCTGCCCGTCGAGGTCACTGCGGCGGCGGACCATGTGCGCCAGGCCATGCAAGGCGGCGGCGAGTCGGTCCGGGGAGCCGTCGAGGTCGATGTGCAGCGGCTTGAGGCGGTGAGTGCCGAGGAAGAAGCTCTTGAGGGACATCGGTTACCTCCGGGCCGGAGCGACGCGGGTACGGATGTGCTCGGGTGGCTCGCCGAGGGAGGCCACCGCTTCGGAGAGGCAGCGCCACAGCGCCCACGCCTCGTCGGGGGTCAGGTACATGCGGCGCCGGCCGCCGCCGACAGCGAGATAGACCGGGTACGGGTCGGGCCGGTCGGGGTCGACGCGGACGGACACGGCCGTACCGGCAGAGCCGTCGGTGCCCGGAGCGCGCAGCCGGTAGAAGGTCGGGGTGGTCACCGCGGCTCACCCCCGTCGGCGTCCCGGTCGAGGAAGGTCAGCAGCGAGTCCGGTAGCAGGGGTCCGCGACGCTGCCGGGGCAGGGACGGCCGGGCCGGTTCGGTGGCGGTCTCCCGGCCAACCTGGGCGAGGATGTCCGCCGCGTCGGCCGGCGCCGGGTACTCGGCGGCCAACTCCCGGATGTGGTCGTCAGAGATGTAGGAGAAGCGGATCCGGGCCGGTTCGGGAGTGCCGTCGAGGATGACGTACCCGACGCCCTTGGCCCATCGCGGCATCTGGTCGGCGAGGGCGCCCCGGTTGCGGGCACCGTCGCCCAACACGAGGTCGACCTGAGCGGCCTCGGTCAGGCCGAGCGCGATTCGAGTCGGGAACAGGTCCCGGAACGGCAGTACCTCCTTGCGGGGGTCCTGCAACGCGGCTACCACCAGCACACCAACGCCGGCACCCTGCGACAGCAGCAGCCCGAGCGACCCGGCGACGCGCTTGCGCAGGTCAACATCTTGGAGGTACGCGGTCAGTGCCGCCATCTCGTCGATCACGACCACGACCAGGGGGTCAGTCAGGGTCGGAGTGTGCACCCGCACCGCGCCGGCAAGCCGGGCCTGCCGCTCCCGCATCACCGTCACGGCCTCGTCGAGCAGGTCGGCCATGGCCTCGAACGACTTGCAGGCGAACCGGGCGAACAGCGGCCGACCCATCGCGAACTCCATGCCGCCCTTGGGATCGATCACCCAGAGCCGGACCAGCCCGGAAGAGATCCCGCCGGCCAGGACCCGAACCAACGACCACAGCACCGAGCCCTTCCCCGAGCGGGTGGCGCCGCCGATGAGGACGTGCGTCGCGAGCAGGTGCAGGCACCAGTGCCGCAGGTCTTCCCGCCGCGCCAGTGGCAGGGCGGTGAAGTCGGGCACCGACGGAACGTCGAATGGGTCGACCAGCGTGCGCAGCGCATCCGTGCGGACCACCACCAGGTAGACAACCGACGGCCGATCCCGGAACCGCAGCCGGTCCACCGCGCCCAGGACCAGCGCCCAATAGCCCGACCGGATTGGCGGGTCATCGGGACGCTCGGAGTAGACCCGGGCGTGCCGCCGGCCGAAGGCGTACGCCAGGTTTGCCGTTGCCTTTTGGAACTCCTCCGGCGTCTGCCCGCGGACCATGCGGATGGTCAGCACGTCGAGCGCCTGATCCGAGCGGACCCGCAGCAGCTCCGGCAGGACCGTGCGATGGTCGTACACCTTGGCCAGGCCGCAGAGGATCATGGCCTCACGCCAGGCCCGCCGGTAGACGAAGAGCTGACGGAACCGTCCGAGGATCGGACCGGCGCACCAGGTCCACCAGGACGACTCGTGCCGCCACCGCCACAGCGCCGACACGGCGGCGGCCAGGACCAGGGGCACGATCACGCCGGCCCGCCCGAACTCGCGGTAGAGGCTCACCCCGGCCACGACCAGGCCGACGGCGACCGGGTGGCGAAGGCACCACCACAGGCCGCGCCACAGCCACCGCAGCACCAGGCCGAGCGCGATCAGCCAGACCGGCAGCTCCAGCCGACGCGGCCGGATCACCATCAGGTCCCCGGCGGCGGTCATCACGACCTCGCCACGCGGCCGGCGCATCACCGCGCACCCGCCACTGTGGGCCGCCGCAGGACGGCAGGCATACCCTTGGACATGTCACTACCTCTCTCGACAGAGCAGGGGAAAGAGACAGAGGGCGGGGCTGCCGTCCGCCAAGACCTGACAGCCCCGCCCCCACCAGATGCGGCTACTGCGCCGCCTTCGTCGCCACGCCCGCCGGGGCACGCATCCCGGTCGCCCGCAGCGAGTACGCCATCCGGTTGTTGTTGCTCACGTACGGCGTGACCGTCATGCCCTCGAACTCCACCGCCTCGAACGGGGCACCCGTCGGCGGGACCGGCTGGTAGTCGGCGGAGATCTTGACCGTCGTCTCCCGGGACCGCTTCCCCAGCTCCGGGTCGAGGTCCATCACCCGGACCTGCCACACCCGCTGGCCGGTCACCTTGTCCTTTGCCGGGCTACGCCGACCGGTCTTCTCGTCGTAGTCCTCGACCTCGCCCAGGGACTC
Source organism: Micromonospora sp. NPDC051543 (assembly GCF_044454415.1). NCBI lineage: Bacteria > Bacillati > Actinomycetota > Actinomycetes > Micromonosporales > Micromonosporaceae > Micromonospora > Micromonospora sp. NPDC051543. Next base: position 26,506 of record NZ_JBITDT010000020.1, on the reverse strand, counting down.
GGGCACCAACGCGCACCCCGCCGGGAACACGTCTTCACACCGCACCGCGAACCTCGTACCGCCGCGCAGAGCCATCGCTCAACCTCCAACTTGTTAACTTGTCTGCCAAGCTGCGTCCAAGGTAGACGGCACTTGGCAGACAAGTCAACAGGCATCCCTGAGGCGGGCGCGGGCAGTGCTCCACACGACAGAAGCCACCGCCATCCGCTCAAGCAATCAGGACTTGCGAAGCGGTGATAGCGAACGAAACTGGCTGGGCAGATGCGGATAGACGCTGGCAACCCGCACTGCGGACGAACTTCCCGTGCCGCCGTTAACTTCGACGGTTCGCTACCGCGATGCCCCATGAAGTAGCCAATAACGCGGATGAGGTTGTACGGTGTAGCAGCACTGCCAAAACCTGAGTTTTAGAAGTTGAGGTGCGTTGAACGTTCAACGCGTTCAACCCTCGACCACAGGCGTGTTGGTCAGAGATTCAATGATCCTGCATCAACACGGGAAACGGGCCTCCATCCGCGCCCGGGTCAGAGAGCAAAGGATGGAGACCCGTCCGGAGGGTCGGCCCGCTAACTGGCGGGTCGGCCCGCCAGCCCACTCCTGAGCCAATCCATGATCAACCACGTCAAGGTCGGGGCGATGAGCTTGAAGTACCAGCTCAAGCGCTCCATCTCAGGCCGCGGGTGCCACGTACGGCTCTTCGGGGCACCGCCTCTAGCCTTCCGAGGCTTCGAACCCTTTCTTACGTTGGTCATACTTCACCTCTCCTTATGCGGGCATGAGTTAATCGCTCTCAACGCTGATCGTTGAAAGCGAATCTCCAGCGGTGCGCGCAGGGTTCGGTTGAGTTTGACCTCGCGGAGATCATAAACACATAACCGGGTTACTGGCAAGTGAAGTACAGACAGATTCAAACGGGGAAGAATAATTGGAGAGATTCGCGCAATCGGCACCGCGCCCTTACTTGACCTTGACTGCAATTCAATGTATGACCCTGGCCGCTAGGCCCTGAATAACGCAGGCAGCATCGAAGCGAGCCCGTCGGGTATGAAGGTGGCCATGGCACACAAGCAAGCGGGGCAAGCTGTCGATCAAGAGCACTCGCGGCCAGCCGGTGTCGACGACAGAACTGTCGAAGCTCTCGGCGAGTTGAGCAAGGCGCTGGAGACGATCCATCGAGTGCGGGGGCACCTCTACTCTGCGCACCAGCTCGTCGGCGGTGCGGATCTCACCCTGGACCGGGTCGTGAAGCTGCTCCGTGAGGCCGGGCACGACGAGATGGCCGACCGGGTCGAACATGAGCTCCTGGGTCGCAACGTCCTACCAGGCCGCTGGACGTTCCAGATTGTGGAGGAGTTCGACGACGGCTACTACGCCGCGTTCCAGGAGATCGAGCGGGACGCGCGGGAGAAGTTGGCCGGCGGTCGGCGGCACATCTTCGAGGCGGAGATGAAGGAGCGGCGGCGCACCCACGGGATGCCGGGGCACGAAGCTACGCCGTAGCGCTACCGCCGAAGCCGTTCGAGATCATCGAGGCCAGGGCGATGGCTCTGGCCTCGATGATCCTCATTCGTGCCTGATACTCGGCCGGTTCCCGGTGCGCAGCCTGGCTGGTGACCTGGCCGGGCCACTTGCGGTAGAGCAGCCCGTACTCGCGGGTGAAGTAGCCGTCGCTGACGGCGTTGGCAGCGAGTAGAAGGCCGGTGTCCTCGGAGGCGGGCAGCGCCATCCAGCCGCCTAGGGCGAAGACGAGATCCCGCCGCAGGCACAACGTCGCCGGATGCACCGACGCCCGGTAGTCATTGGCCTGCCAGAAGGACAGAACCGCACCACGGTCGACGATCCCGCCGGCCGGGTCCTTGTCCCAACCGGCGGTCGACCCGTCGGGCAGCAGGTCGAGTACCCGCGAGGTGGTCCAGCCGATCTGCGGGTGCGCGGCGAACGCGGCGATGTCCCGGGCGAGGGCGCCGGGGGTCAACTGGTCGTCGGCGTCCAGGACCTTGATGAGCTGCCCGGAGACGCGGGCAAGCGCGAGGGTACGGGCAACCCCAGGCCCGCCGGGACGACCGGTGCCGAGACTGATCCGGGGATCGTCGGGCAGCACGTCGACCAGGGCGCCGGTCTGCCCGTCCTCCTGGACGAGCCATTCCCAGTCCCAGCCGTCAGGCATCTCCTGCTTGGCCAACGACTCGTAGGCGCCAGCCAGGTGCTCGATGCTGGGCGCGTGGACCGGGGTGATGACCGAGACGAGCTGCGTCAAGTTTTCCACCGCTGGAGTGTGTGGGAGTAGACAAGCTCGGTGCGGTCGCCTGGCATCACCACGTCGGCGACCTCGACGATCCGGCCGGTCGTGTCGGTGGAGGTCTTCCGCACCGTGAGCACGGACACGCCCGGGTCGATGTCCAGCAACTCGGCCTCGTCTGGCGACGGCGGACGTGCCCGGATCTCGTCGTCAATGCGGTCCAGCTCGATGCCGAGCGTGTAGAGCTGATGCTGTGTACCGCCGGGCCACGGCTCCTTGCTCTCGTCGAGCAGGTCCGGGTTCGCAGCCACCAGCTCGTAAAGCAGATAGGAGTACGACATGGTCAGCGGCGCGTTCTCGTGCTTGGAAGACGTCCAGTAGACCCGGCGCAGCAGTGGCGTACCCGGCTCGACCTGCAAGGCCGCCGCCATCTCCGCATCAGCTTCCACCCGGGAGTACTCGGAGTGGAACTTGAGATCATCGACGGTCAGGCCGGTGTCATGCTCGGTGGCGCCGGTCTTGAGCCGCTCGTCCTCGTCGAGCAGGACGCGTTCCTTCTCCCACTGGTACCGCTCGGCGTTGCGACGGCGTACCCGTTGGCGGGGTGCCCGCACGTAGGTGCCACGCCCCTGCTCCGCGCGGACCAGGCCCCATTCGCGGAGCTGCCGGATGGCGTTGCGGACGCTCGTGCGCGACAGGCCCGACGTCTCGGCCAACTCGGTCTCGCTCGGCATCAGCGTCCCGGGAGCCAGCTCACCGCCCATGATCTTCGCCCGCAACTCTTCCGCGAGTTGCAGGTAGCGAGGGCGCCAGTCCCGGCCATGCACACCGGTCACCGTACCCCCTAGACGTTCCAACGTCTGCCAGGTGGTCCCGCCGGCGGGCCGCTCGGGAACCGGCGGTACGGCTACCGCTGCTCGCGGTGGCCGCGCAGGGCGCAGGCCAGGAGTACGAGGAACGGCTGAGCCCCGACGGGTATTGGCGTTCACCGCGTCTCTCCGGCCCGCTCGCCGCCTTCTGCCGGTGTCAGCATCTCCAGCTGGGCGTAGACCAGCTCGTCGATGAGCCGGTCCACCTGCGCGGGCGACAGGAGTACGGTCTGCGTCGCGCCGTATCGGGTCGCGTCGAGCTTCACGGCCAGGTCCCGGCGGGCGAACCGGTCAACGACCAGTTGGACGGTGACCCAGCCGGTCCGCTCCCGTCCGATGGTGGAGAGAAGCCCGCGGTGCATCGGGTCGTTAGGTCCACAACCTCGACACCAGACCGGGCACACGACCGGAGCGATCGACGGCTGCGGTGGGCCCGCTGGGGTTGCAGGACCCTCACTCATCGCCGGCTCCCTGCTGCCCGGTGGCCTGTGCCAACGATCCGCGAAGTTGTTCGACCAGTTGGGCTGCCTGCGGCAAGGACAACTCCGCCCAGGCGTTCCCGGCGCGGCACGTCACGTGAACGCCGATCATGGGACCGCCCAGGGACTCACTGCTGATGAGGTACGTGACGACGAGCCCGCCCGCCCGACTGTCGCCGGCCCGCTGCATTGGGCCGCGGTGACGACGGGCCATATGGGTCATCACCGGCGGCACCAGGTAGCCGCAGCGATCCGGGGCGCACCAGTCCGGGTGGCTCGTGACGGCGGCCGGCTTAATCGGACGACTCATCGCGGCCACCGCCCGCCGTTGCCTCGGTAGAGCTGGCCTCGCGTCATCAAGGGCGCATACCGGAGCGCAGGCAATTTACGGGTGGCGCCCGTCGACCACCAAGGCGAGGAGGTTGTAGAAGCCGCGCGAGGACTCGACCGACCGTTGCTGCTGGTACTCCGGGCAGATGGGCGTCTCCGAGGCCACCAGGACGAAAGCCAATGGTGTCGACGATGGGAGCCGGGCATCGCACCTCCACAGGTAGACGGGGACCGGTGGCCGGCCACGGGGGAATGCAGCCGGCCACCGGCCCGGATGAAGGCACGGCGCACCGTCCGACGCCGGACGGGTCGGGTATCGCCGAGCCAACTTGTACGCGCGGCTACCGCAACCGGTCCGACAGGACGCCGCGCATCAGGTGCGACCAGGGCCGGCGCGAGGCCACCCCTGACACGAGCCGTCACCCCAGCCGCACAACAGGAAACGTATCTACAAGTGAACGAGTTGTCTAGACGTCAAAACGGGTCACTTGGTTGGCACTTGGTAAGACAAGTGCCAGGTACGGTGAGCAGGTGCCCACCCCGCACTACGGACAGCCCCGTTACCGCGTCATCGCCGAAGAGTTGAGAAAGCGCATCGAGAGTGGCTTGATCCCACCCGGAGCCCTCTTGCCGGCCGAGAGCACCCTCGCCGTCGAGTTCGAAGCGGCACGCGGCACGATTCGTCAGGCCATAGCTGTCCTACGGGACGACGGCTTAGTGACCACCGAACACGGCAGGGGCACTTACGCGATCACCCGCCCCCACGGCCGCCATTCGAATCGGCCCAGCCAACACATAAGGGAAAGCGAGATCGCAGCCGACTCGGACCTAGCCTTTATCTTTAATATCGAGGTCGGTGCACCCCTGATTGTACAAGAGAGCGTCATACGAGACGGAGGCAGGACAGAGGAGGTAATCAGGGCATATCGGGCCCCCAGGAGCGACCAATAGAACCGGCCGCCAGGACTCCGCTACAAACGCTGGATGCGCCACTTTCGATGCAACCGCACCGATGCCGCAGCGGCCAAGCGTTCAGACACGCACCAACACCTCCATCAGTCACGCATGAGCCTCGCCTTATCGCCAAGCCCTCGTATACAACAGGTCGAAGGTGCTGAGCAGGTACGAGGGGTCCTCAAACTTTGCCACGTTCTCGCTTGACCGTAGAACACCCTCGGCTAAGAGCCGCCGGGTCAGATCCGCGGATGCTTCGCAGATGACCCTCCGAGCCCGCCGGACAATGGGCTCGTACTGTCGCAAAGCTTCCCGGTAGGCGGCGGCAATTACCGTTGCTCGGTCGATGACCGCCACGGGAATCGCAACATCTCTAAGATCGGTGGCGCTCAGCTGAGTCTGGCCTGTTGCACCGGTCATGAGACTCGTCGTCTGCACCTTGCCCCACGTACTGTTCAAATAACAGCTCAGCGCATCGGCAGTGTCTTCACCGCCTCTCACTCGGGATCGTGAAATATGCGAGTCGACCGTAGCGGGCAAATCGCCACGGTAGACGGCAGCCTTCCCTAGGGAGCCATCCCCATCCATAGCCACAAGCAAATCGCCATCAGTGATTGGGAAAAGACTAACAGACCTCTCGGTTGTCAGCTTGGCATTCTCCCAGTTAATTGTCCCGGCTTGGATTGTCGCCGTAGCGATCGCCCGAGGGGTATCGTCATCAGCATCCTCCTCAGCCGTCCAGGTGGGTTGCCTGCCCTTGCTAGGGCCGCTCATTAGGAGCGAACCCAGTCGGCGTATAGGGATTGCGGAAAGAGACGACCGCACCGCCGAGTTCTCAGGACCATGCCATCGGTTATCGAGGCGAAGCCCTCTGGTCTCAGCAACATCCGCCAATGCTATTCGGGCCTGCTGAACCTGATTACGCGCAGATGAAGAGAGCGTCAGCCCTGCACATCCAGAAAGAACTTCATCACAGACCTTCGCGAAATCCTCTTCGCTCCGATAAATCTCCTCGATCCGCCGAAGCGCATCCTCGTATCGGCGTGCGATGCCGTCCTGTGCATCGCCTCCGACAACGGGAATGTGAACATCAACTAGCTGCTCCTGACTCAGGTTATCCTGCCGCTTTCCTGCCGCCAGAGCGGCTGTAAGCAGCCGCCAGCCTGGATGACTCAGGACGGCGGCCAAGTAGTTGGGATCCACTTTGGGATCAACCCTTAGACGAATAACGAATCCGGACGGGATTATAGCCGCATCGCCAACTGCCTGAGCGCCTGACCAGGCAATGCCGGGCGTGCCAGAACGGGTAATAAGCAGCTCATCCGACTGGAGACCCGCCGTCTTATAACAAATTCTGGTTCCAGCGATACGGTCGCCAACCGTCCTCAGGGGAACACAATTCGACACGCGGAGCGTCGAGGACGAAAGAGCCGCAACGGACGCATACAGGGCGTCAGCATCGTCTAAATCTTCTGCATAGGCCGATCGCGGGAGATTTAGGCCGTTGGAAAAACTTGCCATGCTGCCTAGCCGGACAGTACCCACAAGCCCGTCCATTAACGGTGCAACCGCACGACGAAGGTAATGAAACCTCGGATCTAGACGGGCGCCACCGGACAGCGCGATGCCTTCCGCTGTCACAGGCAGTTTCATTAGCGCCATAGCTTCTCCGCTCTAAGAACAGACAAGGCATCTTCGGCTCCGCCGCCGATTACAACAGCCCATCCGTCTGCGGCGTCGTTGAGGTTCCGTAGCGCGACGGTCTTTCCCTCTTCGTCCACTACTGGATTGCCGCCACTGTCCACCAGAACGGCGCGGAACAAATCGTTACGCCGATCGTTCTCGGCACGCTTGGTGCGCCGATAACCTACCTCGCCGACAATAATACCCGTATAGTCTGGCGCTCCAATTTCTGCTACTGTACGGCGAAAAGCCAGTACATCAGTATTGATGGAGGAAGTTGCGGCGAGCGCTTCGGCGGCCCAGGCGACTGTGCCATGCTCCTCAAGCAACTGGCCGACTTCCAACTCCGTGAGCGCCGCGTCCACTGCCAGCCGATGACTTGCTATTTGGGCCTGCGCTCGCCTCCCGGGCTTAACGATTGACTTCGCCGAGATTGCTGCAGAGGATTGCGCCGCTTTTAACGTGACGCTGTGGCGAGTGAAGGCCTCGGTCCAATCTCTTTCCTCCTTGGCGGTCTTCTTCTGGGCGAAAAGGAGACTCGTACGGGTAGGCGTCCAAGGTTGGAAAGAGTGCGATGGTAACGTCACAACCGCGCGAACATGGAACCGTTCGAACAAAAAGAGCCGGGCTGCAAGGTTTTCTGTCGTAGAAAAGAAGCTCTCGGGGAGAACAGCACCTAGGCGCCCTCCCGGCCTTAGAAGCTGATACCACCTCTCAAGGAACAGATTCTCGCTATTCCGGTCTTGGGCCAACCTAAAAGCACTTGAGAGATCGGCTCTGACATTCGCATCTAGAGTGATGCTGAAGGGAGGATTGGTGACCACAACGTCGAAGCTCTCCGCAAGTGGCTTGTCGTAAACCCCATCCGGGTCAGGATTTGATCGAAATTTCTCTTCACCATGCCGCGAAGCGATGGAATTCAGTGGCGCCAAGCCATCGTCGTTGAAGACGTGAGTATGGCCGTCTCGGTGAAGGACCATGTTGACCTTTGTCGAGATCGCCAGGTCCTCGCGCTTCTCGATGCCGTAAATAAAGTCCTTAGCCCAAGTGTTAGGAGCTTCAGGGGGGAATCTGAGGGAAAGCTGCTCTCTTACGTCGGCATTACGATCGAGGAGCGCTGAGCGTTGAAGTATGTGCTGGGTAATTGTACGCATAGCCGCAAGAAGAAAGGTCCCACTACCACAAGATGGATCGATAATGTAGGGCAGCCTCTCATTGGGATGAGCAGCGCCGGCGAACTTCGCCTCGGCCAGCTGGCCCACCTCCAGGACTTCAAGCATAAACACGGCGATGTTGTAGTGCGTGAAGAAGAGGCCTTTGCTTTGCTTGAAGCCTTCTCTCGTAATCCCTTCGAAGAAGGCACCCAGCAAATCACCACTCGACCGCCCAGCATTGGTCAGCGAGATACCTTGCAAAAGTTCTACAACCCATTGGGTCTCTTGCGGAGAGAACAGGGACTCCTCAAGAAGATCGACGCGCTGCCCATCGCGACGGATATACCTTTGATAGGCTTCGAGGTAGCGCTCATTTACCCTCACCAGGGTTTGCTTCGCCTGCTCTTTTCGACTTCCCTGATGGAGTACTTGGAATTTGTAAGGCTCTCCTACGTTCGTGACTCTCTCGTCATGAATCTTCGTCAGGAAGAGCCGTACCAGCCACGAGTAGATCTGATTGTCGTCCCGAGAGCCACCCCAGAGGCGATCATGCAGCTGCTTCCGGAGCCGGTCAAGCTCAGTACGATCTATACTTGCCCGCAAAGCGCGTGGGCCGCCGTGTCTTAGCGGCTCTTGCGTGGGCTCATCGTAGTTGATCGGAAAGTCATCAACATGCTGGCGGCCCGCTGCTTCCCATTGTTCGTAGGTCAGCAGGGGATCGTAACCGATGGTAACCGTCCTGATTGCGGGCTGACCGTCGCTCCCCACCTCGACAGTTGCCAGGGAGAGAATTGTCGCGCTGGGCTCACGGCCGCCGGGCGCGAAGAGTTGACCGCTAATCCGACTATCGGTTTCGTCTCCGAAATCAGACGGTGCCTTCATCTCGATAAGCGCATACGCTGCGTCTGGCATGCCGGGGCGGGAGATTCTAATGTCAACCTCGAGTTGACTCTCCCGCCCGAAGCTATAGCGCCTTTCTAGCTCAATTGCCTCGGGTGGATAGCTTCCTCGGGTACAGAGCCATGCAACGAAGTATGCGCGCACGGGCTCTTCGTCCCCCACGTAGTCACGGATCGCCTCGTGCTGCTTTATGGTGGAGGAGTAGAAAACCTGGCGGACATCGACGTCAAGCTTGACATACTGGCCGTCCGGGTCGAGCTCACGTACCGCTCTGGCAAGCGCTCGCAGGTTATCGGTGCTGAACCCAGACAAGGCCGCTCCAAAGCTACCGGGGAGGATTGACCTCGTTACACTAGCCGCAGTGGCTGGCATGGTAAGGGCCCTGGGTCGGCTTGTCGGCATAACGCTACCGATCCGCCGCGCACGGCCACTTGGAGCGGGTGCAGCGGCATAGCTCTCAGGGAAAGTGCCTGAGCGTTCGCGGCCCCGTCTGAGGCAAGCTGCTCCACTGCCGATTTGCTCTGTTCTAGATCAAGGCACCGCGCTCCGCGCGGCGCGGGCGGTGAACCGGCCGGCGGCAAGCCGCCCCGGCCGCCTCCGGCGCCGGGGCGGAGAGCCACCGACTGCCGCCGGACCGCCGCCCCGACTCCACTGATTCAAGCGCTGCACCACCACGGCCAGGAGGCACGGAAGCCGACAGGTCGACCTGATCGAGGGCCAGGGCTTCCGACTGCCGCGCCAGTCCAACATCGGGACTGGCTTGCCCCCGGCCTACCTCCGCAGCCAGCCAACCCCACGGCAGCCCTCAGCAGGTCACTCCAGGCGTGTTCGCGCCGGGCCGGCAACTCCCCAGAGCACGAGCGTTCGCAGCCCCAGAAGAGCCCTCAGCGACAAGACCGACCTGCCCACCATCTGCCCACAACCAGTCGTCAACAGCTGGACCCAGCCAGACTCGGCTAGATCAACGACAACGGCCCCCGATCAGCATCTCTGCTGGTCAGGGGCCGTGTCTGCACCTGGTGGCGGGTAGAGGATTCGAACCTCTGTAGCTTTCGCGACGGATTTACAGTCCGCTCCCATTGGCCGCTCGGGCAACCCGCCAGGGCACCCCACCGCGTCGCAACGCGGCGGCGGAAGCAAGGATAGCGGCTCGCCCCGGGACCGGTGCAACCGGGTACGGTCAGGGGGTCGTGCCGCTGGTCGGCGGCCGACTGCAGGCCCCAGACCGCCGGACAGCAGGAGCAGAAGCATGCCAGCGAACCCGTCTTTCGACATCGTGAGCAAGGTCGACCGCCAGGAGGTCGACAACGCCCTCCGGCAGGCGGAGAAGGAGCTCGCGACGCGGTTCGACTTCCGCGGCACGGGCGCGGAGATCTCCTGGTCCGGCGAGGAGGCGATCGGCCTTCAGGCGGAGACCGAGGAGCGGGTCCGCGCCGCGCTTGACGTCTTCAAGGAGAAGCTGGTCAAGCGGAACATCTCGTTGAAGTCGTTGGACGCGGGTGAGGCGCGCCCATCCGGCAAGGTCTTCAAGATCGACTGCAAGGTGATCCAGGGCATCGAGACGGACAAGGCCAAGGCGATCAGCAAGAAGATCCGCGACGAGGGCCCGAAGGGCGTTCAGGCGCAGATCCAGGGCGACCAGCTGCGCGTCACCGGCAAGAAGCGGGACGACCTCCAGGCGGTCATCTCGCTGCTCAAGGGTGAGGACTTCGGCGTCGCCCTCCAGTTCACGAACTACAGGTAAGCCCCGGCCAGCGGGTCCCTGGGCAGACGTCGCCGCCAGTGGTCGTCGTTCGTCACTAGTGTCTGACGGCCGACGGCCTGGCTAGCTGCCTGATCCACCCTGAGGGGTCGGCCTGGCAGCGGTCCTCCCGCGACACCGTAGATGCGCCACGCCTGCTCCGCTTCAAGCAAGTCGTCCGCCGCTTGACCCCTCGCTTGTAAGTTCTGGGCGCTCCGTCCGGCGGGGTCCGTGCACGTCTGCGACCTTGGGCGGGGTGTCCGAGGTCGGCCGCTGGCGGCTTCCCTCGTCCCGGGCGGTTGCTGTCGACGCTGCTGCCGCAGACGGCTCAGGAACGCAGTTGCGTGCGCGGGGCGCGACCGCCTCGGACCCCCGCGCACGCTCGAAGTCTGGCGAGCGGCGTTCTTGCTCCTTCCGCGCAAGCCGCGGGCAGAGCAGTCAGCTTCAGAATCCTCAGCGCTGCCGGCGTTACCGCATCGACCCATGACCAACCCCACCGCGCGGTAGAGCCGCACCCACGACGAACGCCGACGAACTGTCGTCGAGACCGAGGATCGTCTGGCCGCAAGTGTCAGCCACGTCCCGAGGCTGATCTGTCACGAACGTTCTAAACCCCACATCGCCGGCAGCCGGCGGCGTCGTTCGTCGACTGATGCGCGACGCTCGTCCGCCAACTGATCTGCGGCACCTCCGGACGCTGGTGACGGCAGATCCCGGCGCCTGATCTTGGCGAGACAGATGGCAGGCAGGAAGGCGCAGCCGCTTTGGATGCCGGGTCATCAGCCAATCGGATGACCAGAGGCGATGATCGGCTATTTCCATGTGCGACGGACACCCTGCAACGCCTAGGAAGGACGCATGACCAACGAGCGGACCGTCCCCCTGCTGCCGTGCGCATCCATTGACGACATTGAAGCCTTCTACGGAGTTCTCGGTTTCCGCACCACGTACAAGCAACGCAAGCCCAACGCGTGTGTGGGAGTTCAGCGGGAAGACCTGCACCTGCAGTTCTTTGAGATCGCCGGATTTGACCCGGAGCAGTCCTATGGCTCCTGTCTCGTACTCACCGCAGACATCGAGGGACTACACCGGGCATTCGCAGCCGGCATGCGGGCCGCGTACGGCAAGGTGCTGGTGTCCGGAACACCGCGGATGACCCGGCCCAGGGCGCGGAAGAACGCCGACGGGTTGGGCGGGTTCAGCGTCATCGACCCGGGCGGCAACTGGATCCGCGTCTTTCGGGACGCCGCCACCGCGCCCATGCCGGCCGCCACGCCTGCCGGGCGGCTGGCCAAGGCCCTGGCGAATGCTGTCGTGCAGGCCGATTCCAGGGGAATTGTCGAACAGGCGGTTCGGATCCTCGACAGCGCGTTGGCCCGCCCGCAGGCCGACGACGACCCGGTCGAGCAGGTAGAGGTCCTGGTCTACCGCGCCGAACTCGCGATGGTGCTGGACGATCCGAAGACTGCGGCCGAGATGCTGGCCCGCGCCCGGTCCGTCACGCTCACGGAGCAGGAATCCGAAAGGGCGGCGCCCGCGTTCGACAACGCCACCGAACTCGCCGCAGCACTGCGGTGACTCACGATACGAACGCCGGCATACGTTCAACCGGGACTTCTGGCATCCCGCACTCCCGGCTGCCACAGCGATCATGGCTGCGTTCTGGCTGGTATCGGGCGGCGCCTCGCTGACGTGCAGCGACTCCGCTACGGTCGCATCGTGGATCCTCGATCTCGGCGAGCGGACACCGGACGGATACTTGGCACGCTGTCGCTCATCGTTGGCTTTCTGACCTCGCTACTCACCCTGTCAGCGGGCTACGACGGCATGGCGCCGCACTTCGTCGCGTTTCTCCTCGTGCTGACCGGCATCGGCCTACGGATCGAGGCGGCGATCACTGACCGGAGGCCGTAGCCCTCGCCGTGGCCGACCGGAGGTCGGTGGCGATCCCGCAACGCCCGTACCCGCGCCGATCCGTCAGCGGTCGACGCGGTACCAGTGGGCGGTCTCGCCCGGAATCGGCGTCAATCGCACCCGCGCGCCGCCCGGGTCGTCGAGGATGCGGACGCCGTCGCCGAGCAGCACCGGCGCGAAGAAGATCAGGACCTCGTCGAGCAGGCCGGCGCGTAGGCACTGCTTGGCGACGTCCGCGCCGAGCACGTTGACGTACCTGTCGCCTGCGGCCTCCTTGGCCTGCGCTACGGCGCTGTACAGATCGTCGGCGAAGGTGACGCCGTCGAGCGGGTCGGTGGGCGACTGGTGGGTCAGGACGACCACCGGGCCCTGGTACCGGCCGCCGAACGCGCCTTCCTTGTCAGTGCCACGGTTCGGGTCGTCACCGCCGAAGGTGCGGTTACCGGCCAGGATCGCGCCGACGTTGGCCAGCAGACGGTCGGCGGTCGGGTTGTCGCCGCCGAGGTGTTCGGTGAGCCAGGACATGTCACCGCCGGGGCCTGCGATGTAGCCGTCGAGCGATGCGGTCGCGGAGTAGAGCAGCTTGGCCATGGTTTCCCCTCGTCGATGCCCATTCTGGTGGACGCCGGGCGTCCACAGAAGTCACCGGGGGACACGTCCACCGAGATCGACTCGGGTTCGCGGATATCGGGGCATCCTCGCCAACGGGATACCGCGACTTGCAGGAACCCGAGTCGATCAAGGCGCGGGGCCGAGCCGGAAACCGTCGGAGGAGGTCAGATCGGGACGGGCTCGTCGGCGCGTACCGCCTGCTTTTCCGCTCGGGCGATGGGCCCGGCGGGCAGCGCGGCGACCGCGGCCCCGACGGCCACCGCCGCGCCCGCGAAGACGAAGGCCCACGGCACCCCGCCGGCGTGGTCCACGATCAGGCCGGCCACCGCGCCGCCGGCGGCGCTCGCCGCCACGGCCACCGTGACCACCCAGGTGTACGCCTCGTTCAGCATGCCCGCCGGGGCGATCCGGCCGACCAGGGTGTTCTCCAGGGTCAGCGCCGGAGCGATGGTGGCCCCACCGACGACCAGGGCGACGCCCAGCGCCAGCGGCGTGGGCATGAGCGCGAACACCACGAACGTGCCGGCCAGCGCGGCGAGCAGCAGGGCGAACTGGCGGGTCATGTTCGGCGAGGGTCGGCGTACGCCGAACCAGAAGCCGCCGATGGCGCTGCCGACCCCCCAGACCGCCAGCAGCAGCCCGGCGAGGCTCTCCGGGTCGTCGGTGGTGGCCTTGCCGGCGTACGCGGGAACGGTCACACCGGCGGCGCCGAACGCGATGCCCAGTCCGGCAACGCAGAGCAGCAGGGCCGGGAAACCGGCGACCCGCAGCGGACCGAGTCCCCGGGCGTGGTGTTCGCGCGGGTGCGGCCGCCAGTCGCGCATCACCCGGCCGAGGGCGACGGCGGAGGTGCCGACCAGGGTGACGACCGCCGCCCCGATCAACGCGGCCGCCGCGTCGGCGACCAGTACGAACCCTGCCACGAGCAGCGGGCCGAGGACGAACACGATCTCGAACAGCGAGGTCTCCGCCGCGAGGGCGGTGTTGCGCAGGGCGTACCGGCCGGAGGCGGGGCTGGTCAGTTCGTTCCAGGCGCCGCGGATGGCGGCGGTCAGCGGCGGGTACGTCGCGCCGGCGACGCCGGCCGTCAGGTAGATGGCGGCGAGGGCGTCGTCGCCGGAGCGGCTGGCCAGCAGCAGCCCGGTGAGCGCCAACGGGTGGGCCACGGCGGTGACCAGCAGCACCGGGCTGGGACCGACCCGGTCGGCGATGCGGCCGGCCACCGGGCTGAGCGCGGCGCCGGCGACGGCGTAGATGCCGCCCGCGATGGCGGCCAGGGAGTAGCGCCCGGTCACCTGCTCGACCACCAGCAGCAGCGCCAGCGGCGTCATGCCGATGCCGAGCCGGCCGATGATGCCGGTGACCAGCAGGATCGGCGCACCGGGGATCCGCCAGACCCCCAGGTACTGGCGCAGTGCGGCCACGAGGTGTACCTCCGCTGGGACAGGTAACGGGTAGAAGCCCTGTCGACCCTAACGCCCGAGGTCAGGCCATGGATGGTCGATCCGCTCACAGCAGCGCGAAGGCCGGGACTGACCGAGCGGTCACAAAGGGGGTAGGTTGCTGATCGAATTGGGTCCATACGCCGGCACCGCACGATGAGGCAGGAGGTCCGATGTCCGGGACTACCACCGCACCTCTGCGAGTCGAGATCTATTCGCTGTACGGCGACGCCAAGCCCAGTGAGGCCGCCTCGCCCAGCCTGCGCGGCTCCCTGCCCGCCCGGGCCGTCCAACAGTGCCCGCCGGTCGCCATCGCCTCGGGCTTCGGCTGGTACGTCTACCCGCCAACCGACTTCGCTCTGCGCTGGGACGGTCAGGACACCGAGTGGACACTGCTGGCGGAGAACGAGCCGGCCCAGTGGCGTTCGCTCGCCGGTGGTTACGACGGCAAGCTGCCGGACGCGGCCGGCCAGTTGCAGGCGGCGCCCGAGCAGTTCCACGGTGACCTGGACATCTTCGACAGGTACGGCGCGAGCATCCCCTTCCTCGACGCCGACCCGCGCGCCGCCAACACGATCGAGCTGGTCACCGGCGTGGTGGCGCGTACGTCCCCGGGCTGGTGCCTCATGGCCCGGGGCGTGCCGAACTGGCCCGCTCAGCGCGGCGTGCAGCTCTACGAGGGCGTGGTCGAGACCGACTGGTACACCTCGCTGCTGCCCACCATCCTGCGACTCACCGAGGTGGGGCAGGTGGTGCGCTTCTACCGGAACATCCCTCTCATGTGCCTGCAACCGGTGCACCGGTCGACACTGGAGGCCTTCCGGCAGGCCGAACTGGTCACCGGGGAAGGGCTGCCGGCGTGGCCGGAGGACGTCTGGTCGGACTTCGTGGCGCTGCGCCGCCGCCGCCAGGATCCGGAGATCCGCAGCAGCTACCGCCGGGAACAGGCCCGCCGGGTCCGGGAGAACGCCGCCTACCAGCCGATCGGGGTAGTGGAAGCGGACCAGACGAGCTGATGTCCGACACCGACGCACAGCTCGGGCCGTCGCCCGGTTACCGAGCGCTGTTCCGGCATCCGGTCGCTTCTCGGCTGGTCATCGCCCGGGGCATCTCGGAGCTGGGTGACTTCGTGGGCCTGGCCGCTCTGCTGCTGCTCGCGTACGACCAGACGAACTCCGTCCTCGGCCCGGCCGCGGTCTACGCCGCGCGTACCCTGCCGGCCCTGCTGGTCGCCACCGTCTTCAGCGGCTGGCTGGACGTGCCGGCCCGCCGTACCCTGCTGGTCTGGCTGTCGGTGGCCGGCGCCGCGCTGATCGCCGTGCCCGCGGCGGTCCCCGAGCCGCTGCCGGCGATCATGGCGGCGGGCCTGCTGGGCGCGGTGCGGGCCGCCTACGCGAGCGTCAACGTGGCCGTCGCCGCCGAGGCGGTGGACGCTCCGCTGCGGCTGCCGCTGTTCGGCCTCAGCGCCTTCGCCAACCAGGCGGGCCAGGTGGTCGGCCTGCTCGCGGGGGCCAGTCTGACGGTGGCCCTCGGCTCCCGGGTGGCGCTCCTGATCGACCTCGGGTCGTTCCTGATCGCCGCGGTCG
Organism: Micromonospora sp. NPDC051543; assembly: GCF_044454415.1. Taxonomy (NCBI): domain Bacteria; kingdom Bacillati; phylum Actinomycetota; class Actinomycetes; order Micromonosporales; family Micromonosporaceae; genus Micromonospora; species Micromonospora sp. NPDC051543. Next base: position 10,603 of record NZ_JBITDT010000020.1, on the reverse strand, counting down.
TCCTGGCCGGACTACCGAAGCGCCCCCACCAGGTACGCGGGCCGCGTCCACCGGCGACCGCGGGCGTGCGCATCATCGCCCGCCATCCGGTGCTGCGGGGCGTCGCCCTGCTCACCCTGGCCACGGTGCTGTCCGGCGCGCTCCCGGAGACCCTCGCCCCGGATCTGGCCGGCGGGGCCTGGCGTCCCGCCGTGCTGGCTGCGTCGGCGTTCGGCGGTGCGGTCTTCGTGCTGGTGGTGGGCCGGTCCCGGTGGCTGGGCCGGTTGGCCGGTCAGGTGGCCGTCGCCGCGGCGCTGGCCGGCGCGCTGTTGCTGACCGGTGTCCTGGTCGCCGTCGACGCGCCGCTGTGGGCGCTGACGGTCGGCAACGCGTTGATCGGCGCGGGCGGTGGTTGGTTGATCGGGGCGCAGGCCACGTTCGCCCGGTTGGCCCCACCCGAACGGATGGGGCAGGTCGAGGCGACGATCGTCGCGGCGAACATCGTCACCTCGGGGATCGGCATCTTCCTGCTCGGTGGTGTGGCCGCCGTGCTCTCGCCCGCCGCGTCGTACCTGACCGCGGGCGTCGTCCTGCTCGCCGTCGTGCTGCTGAGCCGTCTGAATCGGCCGCCGGCACCGGAGTGACTGGGAAACGACTCCGCCCGCGTCCGTGAGCGGACGCGGGCGGAGTACGGCGTTCGGCGGGTCAGCGCTGGAACTGCACCGGCCCCGAGTTGGCGGCCATCCGCTCCAGGCGGGCGACCCGGTCCTCCATCTTCGGGTGGGTGGAGAAGAGAGCGGCCACCGCGCCACCGGCGAACGGGTTGGCGATCATCAGGTGGGCGCTGCTGGTGAGCGTGCCCTGAGCCGGCAGCGGGCGTCGCCGGGCCACGGCATCGATCTTGCGCAGGGCGCTGGCCAGGGCCAGCGGATCCCGGCTCAGCTCGGCGCCCGACTGGTCCGCCTGGAACTCGCGGCTACGGCTGATCGCCAACTGGATCACGGTGGCCGCGATCGGGCCGAGGATCAGGGTCAGCAGCAGGACGGCCGGGTTCGGCGAGTCCTCGTCGTCCCCGCCACCCAGCGGGATGAACCAGGCGATGTTCGCCAGGAACGTGATGATGCCGGCCAGGCCGGCCGCGACGCTGGAGATCAGGATGTCCCGGTTGTAGACGTGGGACAGCTCGTGTCCGATCACGCCGCGCAGCTCCCGGTAGTCCAGGATCTCGGTGATGCCCTGGGTCACGCAGACCGCCGCGTGCTGCGGGTTACGCCCCGTCGCGAACGCGTTGGGCTGGGCGGTCGGGCTGACGTACAGGCGGGGCATCGGCTGTTGGGCCTCGGTCGCCAGTTCGCGCACCATCCGGTACAGCTCGGGGAACTGTGCCTCGCTGACCGGTTGCGCCCGCATCGAGCGCAGCGCGAGCTTGTCCGAGTAGAAGTAGGAAATGCCGTTGATGACCAGTGAGATGAGGACGGCGATGACCAGGCCGCCACTGCCACCGAACCCGTAGCCCACCGCGAGGATCAGCGCGGTGAGCAGGCCGAGCAGCGCGGCGGTCTTCAGACGGTTGTGGTGCACGATCTCTCCTTCGGTGCGCGGATCGCCTCGATCCGCTGACCGGTACAACAACCCGATACCCGTCAACCATCCGTCGGAACGCTGAGAGTTGACTGAGACCCGCTCAGCGGGCGGCGAGATCCAGCACGAGCTGCGGGGCGACGCCGAGCACCACGGCGGCCACCGTGGCCACCGCCAGCACCACCGCCACCACACCCACCAGGGGTACGGCCACCACGCCCTCGCCGCCCGGCGCGGGCCGCGGCGTCCACAGGCCGGCCGTCACCCGCAGGTAGTAGGCGAGCCCGAGCACCGCGTTCAGCGCCACCACCAGCGCCAACCAGGCCGCGCCCCCGTCCAGCAGCGAACGGACCACCGTCACCTTCGCGAACAACCCGGCCAGGCCCGGTGGCAGTCCCGCGAGACCCACCAGCGCCAGGCCGAGGGCGGCGCCGCGCCACGGGTGCCGGCGCGCGGCCCCGCGCAGATCGTCGAGCGTGCCGCCGTCCGCCCCCGCCGGGCGCAGCGCGGTCACCCCGGCGAACGCCGCCAGCTCCAGCACCACGAAGAACACGGCGTACGCCACCGCGGCGGCGTACGCGGCCGACCGCGCCTCGCCCGTGCGGCCGGCGGCCAACGCCAGCGCGCCCAGCGGGGCGAGGATGTATCCGGCCTGCGCGACCGACGACCAGGCGAGCAACCGGACGGTACGCCGCTGACGCAGCGCCACCAGATTGCCGACCGTCATCGTGAGCACCGCCAGCAGGGCGAGCACCGGACCCGTCCGGTCCGCCGGCAGCGCCCGCTGCACGACGGCCAGCACCGCCACCAGGCCGCCCAGCTTCGACGCCGTCGACAGATACGCGGCCACCGGCAACGGGGCGCCATCGTAGGTGGCCGGCGCCCAGGCGTGGAACGGCACCGCCGCCACCTTGAAGGCCAGCCCGAGCAGCAGCAGCGTCACGGCGGCGGTGGTCAACGGCAGGTCGCGCAACTCCGGCCGCTCGGCCAGCAACGCGCCCACCCGGTCGAGGTGCAACCCGCCGGTCACCGCGTACAGCAGTGCCGCGCCGAGCAGCGTCAACGTGGTGGCGACCACGCTGACCACGAAGAACGTCACCGCCGCCTCGGCGCTGGCCAAGCTGCCGCGGCGCAGGCCCACCAGCACGTACAGCGGCAGGGTCAGCGTCTCCAACGCCACGATCAGGGTGATCAGGTCGCCGGCCGCGCCGAGCACCACGCCGCCCGTCATCGAACAGGCGAGCAGGAAGGCGTACTCCCCCACCGGTGACCGACCGGCCCGCAGCGCCGGCGCGGACAGCCCGAGCACGCCCAGGGTGAGCAGCGCCACCACCGCGCCGACCAGGGCCGCCCGGCCACCGAAGACCCACGAGCAGTCCCCGCCGACACAGAACGTCCGCCGCTCGCCGCCCGCGCCCACCAGCGCCGAGGTGACGGCCGTGCCGAGCGCCCCGAGCGCGGCCACCGCGACCGTGACGCGCGGCCGCGCCAGAACGAGGTCGACCACCAACACGAGTACGGCGGTGCCGGCGGCCAGGTAAGCCGGGAGCAGCGCGACGCTGTCCACGCTCTGCACGACGCTCACCGGGCCGCCTCCGATCGCGGCGCGCTTCTCGTGCTCACCTGTGGATCACCTCGATGAGGGCGTCGACGGGCGCCTCGGCGACGCCGAGGACCAGCGCCGGAACCAGGCCGATCGCCAACGCGAGCAGCACCAGCGGCGCCCACGCGGTCAACTCCGCGCCGGCCAGCCCCGCGCCGACGCCGCCCACCGCGGGGCTCGGCCGGCCGTGGGTGACCTGGCGCAGCAACCGCAGGAAGTACGCGGCCGTGAGCGCGCCACCGACCGCCGCGAGCACCCCGAGGGTCAGCCACAGCGGGCCGCCCACCTGAATCGCCGCGACCACCGCGAACGCCTCCCCCCAGAAGCCGGCCAGCCCGGGTAGGCCCAGCGACGCGACGGCCGCGAACGCCAGCAGACCGGCGAGGCGGGGCGCGGTCTCCCGCAGCCCGGACAACTCGGCGAGAGCGCCCGTGCCGGTGCGGTCCTTCACAGCCCCGGCCAGGAAGAACAGCAGGCCGGTGATCACCCCGTGGGCCACGTTGCCGATCAGGGCCGCCTGGACGCCGGTGGCGGTCAGCGTGGCGACGCCCAGCAGGACGAAGCCCATGTGCCCCACGCTGGAGTACGCGATGAGCCGCTTCACCTCGACCTGGGCCAGGCAGACCAGCGAGCCGACCAGGATCGCGGCGACCGCCAGCACGCCGAGCACCGGGGCGGCCCAGCGGGCGCCCTCCGGGGCCACCCCCACGGCGACCCGGATCAGCCCGTACGTGCCCATCTTGAGCAGCACCCCCGCCAGCACCACGCTGCCCACCGTCGGGGCCTGCGTGTGCGCGTCGGGCAGCCACGAGTGCAGCGGCCAGAGTGGACTCTTCACCGCGAACGCGAGCGCGAACAGCGTGAACGCGGCCAACTGGGTGCTCCGGGACAGCCCCGCCCCGCCGGTCAGGGCCACGATGTCGGCGGTGCCCGCGGCGGCGACCACGACGTACACGCCGACCAGGAGCAGCACCGAGCCGACGAGGGTGTACAGCACGAACTTGCGGGCCGCCCGACGCCGGTCGGCGCCGCCCCAGCCGGCGATGATCGCGTACATCGGCAGCAGGACTACCTCGAAGAAGAGGAAGAACAGCACCAGATCCAGCGCGAGGAACGTGCCGAGAATGCCCACCTCGACGACCAGCAGCAGCGCCACCAGCGCCCGGCCGCTGCCGCCGTCGGGCACCCGCCACAGCGAGTACGCGCAGCAGAGCAGCGTGAGCAGCGCGGTCAGCACCACCAGCGGCCAGGAGATGCCGTCGACGCCGAGGTGGAAGCGCAAATCCAGGCCGGACGCCCAGGGCAGGTCCACCTGGTGCCAGGGACGCACCGCCGGCGTACCCGCCGACCAGGCGAACCAGCCCCGTCCACCGGACACCAACGCCACGGCGGCCAGCAGGGTCAGCGCCGCCGCGACCGTACCGACGATCCGCGCCGCCCGGTCCCGGGGCGTCGCCGCCACCCCGACCGCGCCGAGCGCCGGCACCACCAGCACGGCGACGAGCAGCACCTGTCCGAACGTCATCGGGCCGCCTCTGTTCGCGACTGCGGGGCTCGCAAAACCGGCTCACTCCTCGCGCTCACCGGACCGCCTCTGTTCGCGACTGCGGGGCTCGCAAAACCGGCTCACTCCTCGCGCTCACCGGACCGCCTCCAGCAGGGCCGCCGCCAGGCCGATCAGCAGCGCGCCGGCCAGCACACCGGCGGCGGCCCGGGGCAACGCCGCCCGGTGCAACGCGGCCAGCGCGGTCCCCAGACCCGTGGCGGCCCGGCCGCTGCCCTCCACGGCCCCGTCCACCACCACCTCGTCGCCGGTACGCGCGAGGCGGGCCAGCGCCCGGACGGGGCGTACGACAAGGGCGTGCTGAACGTCGTCGAGCCGGAACGCGCGGGCGAAGACCGGCCGCAGCGGACCCAGCGCGGTCGCCGGATCGGCGGCCGCGTCCCGACGCCAGCGCGCCCACACCAGCCCCACGCCCACCAGCAGCAACGCCAGCGGCAGCAGCAGCCCCGGCCCGACGTGGACCAGGCCGTCCTCCGCGCCCGCGACCGGCACGGTGGCGAACCGCAGCCGGTCCGCGAACGCGCCGACGAACCCGGCCAGGCCCAGCAGCGCGGCCGGCACGGCCAGCAGCAGCACCGGCCAGCGCAGCACCGCCGGCGGGTCGTGCGGCTGGACCAGCGGCAGCCGGGGCTCGCCGAAGAAGGTCCGCAGCAGCAGTCGCCCGGCGTACCAGGCGGTGATCGCCACACCGAGCAGCCCGGCCAGCCAGACCAGCCAGCCCACCCACGACGGCGCGGGGCCGGTGCCCTCCAGCGCGGCCGACTCGGCGACCGTCAGCACGCCGTCCTTGCTCCAGAAGCCGCCCAGCGGAGGCACCCCGGCCAGCGCGCCGAGGCCGATCACCGTGCACCAGAACGTGACCGGCATGCTCCGGCGCAGCCCGCCCATCTCCGACATCAGCGTGGTGCCCACCGCGTGGATCACCGCACCGGCGGCGAGGAACAACAGCGCCTTGAACGCGGCATGGGTGAGCAGGTGGAACAGCGCCGCCGACGGCGAGCCGACGGCCAGCGCGCCGGTCATGTAACCCAGCTGGGAGACCGTCGACCAGGCCAGGACCCGCTTGATGTCGTCCTGCGCGGTGGCGGCGAGCGCCCCGAGCAGCAGAGTGATCGCGGCGAGCACCCCGAGCACCGTCAACGTCACCGGAGCAGCCGTGAACAGCGGATAGAGCCGGGCCACCACGTACACCCCGGCGGCGACCATCGTCGCGGCGTGGATCAGCGCGGAGATCGGCGTCGGGCCGGCCATGGCGTCCGGCAGCCAGGTGTGCAGCGGGAACTGCGCGCTCTTGCCGGCCACACCGGCGAGCAGCAGCAGGCCGGCGGCGGTCAGGGTCGCCCCGGAATGGTCGTGCGCGAGCACGTCGGCGATCCGGAAGCTGCCCGTCGACACCCCGAGCAACGCGATGCCGAGCAGGAAGCCGACGTCACCGACCCGCGTCACCAGGAACGCCTTCATGGCGGCGGCCGGCGCGCCCGCGAGCCGGCGGTCGTGGGCGATGAGCAGATACGAGCAGAGGCCCATCACCTCCCACCCCACCAGCAGCATGATCAGGTCACCGGCGACCACCACCAGCAGCATCGCCCCCGTGAAGAGACTGATCTGGGCGGCGTACGGCGGATAGCGGTGGTCGACGTCGACGTCGTCGTGCGGACCGCGCCGCAGGTAGCCGATCGAGTAGACCTGCACGGCCAGGGCCACCGCGGCGACCGCCACGGCGACCAGCGCGGCGGCGCCGTCCAGGCGCACCCCCAGGGTCACCGCCAGCCCGCCGAAGTCGACCCAGGTCGTCGACGTCTCCGTCGGGCCGTCGACGGTCACCAACAGGGCCACGGCCAGCGCCAGCGCGCCGGCGGCACCGGCCACACCGATCGTCACGGCCGCCGTTCGGGCCCGGTCACCGCCGACCGCGCCGCTCCGATGCCGTGGGGCCGGCGGCAGCAGCAGACCGACCAGACCGGCGAGCAGCGGTACGGCGGGCAGCGCCGCCCCGAGCAGCCCGGTCACCGGGTCGCCTCCGCGTCCCGCTCGACGGCCCCGGCCGGTTCGGTCAACGCCACGTCGTCCACCGCCACCGTGGACCGCAGGCGGTAGAGCTGGAGCACGATCGCCAACCCCACCCCGATCTCGGCGGCGGCGAGCACGATGACGAACAGCGCGAACACCTGCCCGGAGTGCGGCAGGACCGCGCGGACCGTGGTGTCCGCGGTGACCAGGATCAGGTTCACCGCGTTGAGCATCAACTCGACCGACATGAGCACCAGCACGGCGTTGCGTCGGCGCAGCACGCCGTACACGCCGAGGCCGAACAGCAGCGCGGCGGTGACGTACGGGATGACCGGCCTCACCGTCGCCCCCCGGCGGCCAGTTCCTCTGCCGGCGCGGGCGCGTCCTCGTTACGGCGGCCGATGTCGGGCCGGGACAGCACCACCGCGCCGACCAGGGCGGACAGCAACAGGACGGAGAGCACCTCGAACGGCAGCACCCAGGAGGCGAAGAGCTGCTCCCCCAACCGCTCGGCCGTGCCCGCGTCGGGCAGCGCGACGGCGCTCCACCGGTACGTGTCGACCAGCAGCGCGCTCAGCCCCAGCCCGGCCCCGCCACCGATCAGCGCGGCGGGCCAGCCGGGCCGGTCCAGGTCGTCGGACGCCCCGATCGGGGCCCGGGTCAGCATCACCGCGAACAGCAGCAGCACCACCACCGCGCCCACGTAGATCAGCACCTGGACCCAGGCGACCAGCTCCGCGCCGAGCACGAGATAGTCACCGGCCAGCGCACCCAGGCAGACCACCAGGTAGAGCCCCGCCCGGACCAGGTGCTTGGTGGTCACCACCAGCACACCCGCGCCGACCGCCACCGCACCCAGCGCGAGCAGCAGCAGATCCGCGCCGGTCACCGGGCCGTCCCCACGGCTCGGGCGGTCACGACGTCGGGCCCTCGTCGCCGGGGCGTACCGCCGGTGCGATCGACCGCGCGGCCTTGCGCGCGGCGGCGGTCTCCTCCTTGGCCGGCTCGCCGTTGGGGTCGTGCGCGGGCGGCGGCGGCACCGTCGCCATCCACTGGCCGAGGTGGTCCTTGTCGTGCAGCAGGTCCTTGATGTCGTACTCGGCGTACTCGAACTCCGGCGACCAGTAGAGCGCGTCGAAGGGGCAGACCTCGATGCAGATGCCGCAGTACATGCAGAGCGAGAAGTCGATGTCGAACTTGTCGAGCACGTTGCGCTGGCGGGGGCGGGCGGCGCCGGGCACCGCCACCTCCTCCTTGTGCGAGTCGATGTAGATGCACCAGTCCGGGCACTCGCGGGCGCAGAGCATGCAGACCGTGCAGTTCTCCTCGGACAGCGCGATCACGCCACGCGAGCGCGGCGGCAGCTCGGGGGCGACGTCCGGGTACTGCTGCGTGGTCGAGCGGCTGGTCATCGTCTTGAGGGTGACCGCCAGCCCCTTCACCAGACCGGCGCCGGGCAGGCCGCGCTCGCTGGTGCCGCCGGCCGGATCGCCGCGCTCGCTGGAATCGGTCATGTGGACCATCCTGCCCTGTGGCCCCGGCGCGCGCGACCACCACCCACAGGTCCGAGGCGGTACCGTGGTCGCGGGGAGAGCGATCGCACCTGGAAGGACACGCCATGACCGCCGCGCTGCAGAGCGACTACCCGCCCGAGAGCGAGTGGACGACTGACGATCTGGACGCGCAGCCCGAGGATGGCCGTCGCCGGGAACTGCTCGATGGAGTGCTGCTGATGTCCCCCTCCCCCACCCGTACCCACCAGAGCATCGCGATGCGTCTCGGTGCCGCCCTCGACGAGGACTGCCCCGACGGCTACGACGTGACCCAGGCGGTCGAGGTACGGATCAACCGCACCCGCTCCTTCATCCCCGACGTACTGATCACCACGGCCGCCGCGGCGGCTCGCGAGCCGTCGAGGTACGAGCCGCACGAGGTGGTCGTCGCCATCGAGATCGTCTCGCCGAGCACCCGCTCGATCGACCGCGTGTTGAAGCCGGCGCTGTACGCCCAGGCCGGCATCCCCTACTACTGGCGGATCGAGACCCTGGGTGGCGACCTGGAGGTCGTGACCTACCGGATCGACGCGGTGAACGAGGTCTACGCCGAGACCGGCCGATGGACGAAGTTCGTCGACACCGGCGAGCCGTTCCCGATCAACCTGCCGATCAGCCGGATCACGCCGCGGAGCCGCTGAGCCCGCCGGCCGGCGGCACCATCTCGACGCCGAGCTGCTGAAGGAGTTGGAGCAGCTCGTTGCAGCTCCACACGTCGATGATCCGGCCGGCGGTGTCGAAGCGCAGGAACGTCGCCCCCGAATAGCTGACCACCTGCCCGGTCGGCGGCACCGGCCCGAACTGCCCGGCGTGGGTGCCCGCCGCCCGCCAGTGCACGGCCACCCGCCCACCCGCGGCGACCACGTCGACGATCTTGTAGCGGAGGTCCGGGAAGGCCTCCCGGCGCTCGCGGTGCCAGGCCAGCGTCGCATCCGGCCCCGTCCCGCCCAGCCCCGGACACTCCTCGGCGATCAGCTCGTACGCCGACTCCTCCCGACGCGCGTTCCACACGTCGGCGATGAAGCGCCGGGCCGCCGTCTCCACATCCGTCATGACGGCAGGGTAGCTCCGGCCAGCACCGGAGACAGCCGAGGTTCGCCGGCGCCGAGCCGGACACCCGGATTTCGGCGAGGATGGGCGGTGAGGGCAACCGGAGCCGGAGGGCGGACGACGTGGCGCAGACAGGCGGGAAGTACGTCGAGCCGGGTGGCGAGTTCACCCGGGACCAGCGGTACATCGCCACGCGGATCACCGCGGACGGGCGGGACGGCTACCCGGTGGAGCCCGGGCGGTACCGGCTGGCCGTCAGCCGAGCCTGCCCGTGGGCCAACCGCCTCGTCATCGTGCGACGGCTGCTCGGCCTGGAGGACGCCATCTCGATGGCGATCGCCGGCCCCACGCACGACGCCCGGAGCTGGACCTTCGACCTCGACCCCGGCGGGCGCGACCCGGTGCTCGGCATCGAGCGCCTCCAGGAGGCGTTCTTCGCGCGCTTCCCCGACTACGAGCGGGGCATCACCGTGCCGGCGATGGTGGACGTACCCACCGGGCAGGTGGTGACCAACGACTACGCGCAGATGAGCCTGGACCTGTCCACCGAGTGGACGCCGTACCACCGCGAGGGCGCACCGCAGCTCTACCCCGAACACCTGCGCCAGCAGATCGACGAGGTCAACGACGTGGTGTTCCGCGACGTCAACAACGGCGTGTACCGGTGCGGGTTCGCCGGCAGCCAGGAGGCGTACGACAAGGCGTACCACCGGCTGTTCGACCGGCTGGACTGGTTGACCGAGCGGCTGACCAATCAGCGGTACCTGGTCGGCGACACCATCACCGAGGCCGACGTGCGGCTGTTCACCACGCTGGCCCGTTTCGACCCCGTCTACCACGGCCACTTCAAGTGCAACCGGCAGAAGCTGAGCGAGATGCCGGTGCTGTGGGCGTACGCCCGGGATCTGTTCCAGACCCCCGGGTTCGGCGACACCATCGACTTCGACCACATCAAGCGGCACTACTACGAGGTGCACCGCGACATCAACCCGACGGGGATCGTTCCGCTCGGCCCCGACCTGTCGAACTGGCTCACCCCGCACGGCCGGGACGCCCTGGGCGGCCGCCCCTTCGGCGACGGCACCCCACCCCCACCCCCCGCCGAACCGGTAGACCCCACCCACACCCCGCTCCACTAACCCCCCGCCCTCGCGCCCGCGCCCCGCCCGCGCCCCGCCCGCGCGCCCGCGCGCCCGCCCGCGCCCCGCCCCGCCCCGCCGATCTTGCACTTTCTGTCGTCGACATGAGCGAGACGCCCCTTAT
>NZ_JBITDT010000019.1:0-112478 GCF_044454415.1 Micromonospora sp. NPDC051543 | reverse complement strand
ACCCGCAGTCAACACATGCGCTCGCGCCACCCAAACTCCTTCGACCGGTCCGTACCGTGATCAACGATCACTTGCACGGACCGGTCGAACCCGCCCGTCTTTCCTGACGCAAACCTCTTGATCACCGGGAGCGGGCGGGGTGGGGTGGGGTGGGTGGGGTGGGCGGGGTGGGGCAGTCGTCAGCCGCGGGGCCGCGCCCAGGAGAGGAAGCGCTCGGTCATCCGGGCGGGCGGGTGGTCCGGGTGGAGCTGGGTGAGCTGCTGGGTAGCCTCGTTCATCAGGGTGCCGAGATAGATCAGCAGTCCGGTCCGGTTGGCCCGGTACTCCGTGAGCAGGGCGAGCTTGGCTGGCTGGCAGGGCCACTGCCGGCCGCAGTTGCGGCATCGCCAGAGCGGACGCATGGCGACGTGTGGAACGGGCGGACGTACCACCATCACCACCACCGCGCTTCGTCGTGGTCTCTCGGGCTCAGCACATCGGTCTCCTCGCGCAGGGGGAAGGGGGTCGCTCCCGCAAGGGGGAACGGGAGCGACCCCGGGCAGAGCCCGCCACCGCCATCGCGGCCACCAGCGAACCCGCCATTGATGACAGTCTGCGAGGAGTCAACTACGGTCGATCCGTGCTCGCGGCATCCGCGCAGCTCAGCGGTCCGGTCGAGCAGCCACGGGGAACACGCGGCTTCAGGTCGGGGAGAGATTGGGGAGTCGATGGGGACAGTGACCGACTACGTGCTGGAGGAACTGCGCCTGCTGCGGGCGGAGACGGGGCTCAGCCAGGACGACTTCGGCCGGGGCATCGGCTACTCGGGCTCGCACGTCAGCTCCGTGGAGACGGGCGGGCGACCGCCCACGAAGGAGTACATGCGGGCCGTCGACAACCACCACCGGACGGGCGAGCGCTTCCAGCGGATGCTGGAACGGTTGGGTCGGCTCGACGCCGAGCCGGCCTGGCTGCGCGAATGGATCGAGTTCGAGCGGGAGGCGACCACGTTGCGCTGGTTCGAGCTGGCGTACGTGCCGGGCCTGTTGCAGACCGAGCGGTACGCCCGCGCCACGCTGGCCGGCGGCCGGTTCGACGCCGAGGACGTCGACCGGATCGTCGCGTCCCGGCTGGAGCGACAGGCGATCCTGCGCCGCCCGCGCCCGCCGCAGCTCATCGCCGTGCTGGACGAGGCGGTGCTCCGCCGGCCGGTGCTCGACCAGCCGGGCCTGATGGCCGAGCAGTGCGAGCACCTGGTGGAGCTGGCGGCGGCCGAGCACATCCAGGTGCACGTCGTGCCGGTGGATGCTGGCATGTACCTGGGGTTGGCCGGTCAGTTCATCATCGCCGAGATGCCGGACGGCGAACGGGTGGCCCATGCCGACAACCAGCTCATCGCGCAGTTCGTCGACGCGTCGACAGACGTCGCTAAGCTGGCGAAGACGTGGGAGATCGTCCGCAACGAGGCGCTCCCCCGCCGGCCGTCAATCGAGCTGATCAAGGAAGTGGCGAAGTCATGGACACCCTGACCCCACGGTGGCGCAAGTCGACCCGGTCCGGCGGCAACGGCGGCTCCTGCGTCGAGGTCGCCGACAACCTGCCGCACGTCGTGCTGGTGCGCGACACCAAGGACCGCGACGGCGGCACCCTGCACGTCACCCCGAAGGCCTGGAAGGCCTTCGTCGGTTACGCCAAGCAGCGCTAACCACCCCCACCCCGCCCCGCCCGGCCGCCTGCGTCGATCTTGCAGTTTCGGTTGTCGAAAAGCCTGGAATGCCGCCTATGCCGCCACAGAAAGTGCAAGATCGCGGCGTCATCCACCACAACTCCATGATCGACGAGGCTTGGTCCGGCACTGACTCCGTCACGCGACGCTTGCCCCACGGTCAACCCCCGGAGCGGGCATGCTGGGGCGATGATCGCTCGCTTCAAGGACCTCTGCCTGGACGCCGCCGACCCGCTCGCCCTGGGCGGCTTCTGGGCGCGGGTGCTCGACGCCGACCTGGCCGACGCCGGTGACGGCGACACCAGGATCGACCCTCGTTCGGCGCGCTCGGACGCGGAGTCGATCTGGGTGAACCGGGTTTCCGAGCCCCGGGTCGGCCGTACCCGCGTACACCTGGATCTGCGTTTGGCCGACGCGGACCCGCCGGCGCTGCTCGCGGCCGGCGCGCGGTCGGTGCGCGAGCCGGACGGCGACGTCGAACGGTGGGTGCTGGCCGACCCGGAGGGCAACCAGTTCTGCGTGCTCCCGGCCGGCGACGAGGCCCGGCCGGGCCCGGTCGAACTGGTGGTGGCCGCCGTCGACCCGGCGGCGCAGGCGGCGTGGTGGGCCGGCCTGCTGGGCGGTACGACCGGGGCCGGGCCGAACACCGCGTCGCTGCACGACGCCGCCGGTTTCCCCTGGCAGGCGTGGGTGTTCGACGGGATCGACGAGCCCAAGACCGGGAAGAACCGGATGCACTGGGACGTGGAGATGACGGCCCCGGAGCCGACCGCGTTGCTCGACGCGGGTGCGGCGCTGCTGCGTGAGCCGGTCGACGGGGCGCGCTGGTGGGTGCTGGCCGACCCGGAGGGCAACGAGTTCTGCGCCTTTTCGCCGTCGACCACCGGGTGAACGACCGACTACCGAGCGCGGGCGCGGTGCACTAGCGTCTTTCCCAGCGCCGCAGCCAGCGCGTTCGCCGCCGCCGTCGACACGCCTCCGGCCGACCCAGCCTGCCCGATCGGTTGGTTATCGCGGGAACGCCCTTCCGCCACTGCACCGGTTCGGCAGGATCGTCCCCAACGAGGGAGGTGCCGCCGTGCAGGACACCCGCGCTCTCGCCCTGACGTTCGAGGTGAGCGGCCTGCCACCGGTCAAGACCGAAGCGTTGTCCATCTTCGCCGCCGGGCACCGGCAGGCGACGAGGGTCCGCACCCTGCTCCAGGCCGCCCTGGGCGCGGCCCAGCGCACCGGCTGGACGCCGTTGCCCGGGCCGATCGAGGTGGACGTGGTTCTGCGGTGCCCGCCCGGGCACCGTACGTCCGACGCCAGCACCCTGCTCGGCGGCGTCTGCGCCGTGCTTCAGGACAAGAAGCGGGTCGCCACCATCGGCCTGGCGCATCTGGGCGTCCTGGTGGACGTCGCCCTCTACGACGACGACCGGCAGATCCGCCGGTTGTCGTACCAGGAGGAACCGGCGGAAGACTTCTCCTACCAGGTGCGGGTCGCCGCCGTGCCGACCGGAGTTTGACCGACGGCCGCGGTGGGGTATCGCGGACGCCGACGAAGGGAGCACCGATGTCGGAGCCACATGTCACGCTCGACCCACGCGGGCTCGATCCGGTGCAGCAGAAGCTGCGTGGCCCGTTGGAGGACCAGCTGACCTCGGCTCTCCAGGCGGCCACCGACCGGATCCGCGCCAGCTACGCGGGTGAGCCGGTCGAGCAGGTGTGCCAGCGGCTGTTGGACGAGACCCGCTCCGGGTTGCACCCCGACATCGCGGCTGGCTTCAACCCGGATATGGACGAGTTCTGCCGCGTGGCGATCTCGATCGTCCGCGGCGGCTCGGACGAGGCGGACGCCCGCCACGCCGGCGACGGCCGGCACCGCGCCTAGCCAAGGACTTGCCGGGTCAGGACCGGGTCCGCAACTACCCGGCCCTGACCCCCGGCCGTCCGACGGGGGAGCGGACGGCTCCGGCATTCACCACGCGCGTGGGCGTGGCACGACGCCACGCGGCTCGGTGGGGAGGCCCGGCCGCCCTGCACTGCACTCAGCTCCACGGTGCCCACCTGTCGGACGCCGGCGCGCCCCCGGCACACCCCGAAAGGCCGCGAACGCCGGCTCAGGCTAGGCGGATCGCGCCGGGCCGGACAAGCGCTGCCGGGCCCGCCGCGACGTGACTGATCTCAAGGGCGAAAAGCGGCAGGTACGCGTAACGCGACCATGATCGCCGACGCTGTTCGGATTCGACGGTCAGAAGTGGTGCAGCAGGTCCCGGAAGGCCGCGAGCCGCAGCACGCCGGTGTCGGTCGGGTCCAACTCGTCGTTCTCCAACACCCAGGTGTTCTCGTTCGGGATGAACACCGCGTTCAGCCCGGCCGCCCGCGCCGGCAGGATGTCCGACTTCGGGGAGTTGCCGATCATCCACGCCCGCGCCGGCTCGAACCCGTGCTCGCCGACCAGCCACCGGTACGTGTCGACGTCCTTCTCGGCCACGATGTGCGCCGCCGAGAAGTGGTGCAGCAGGCCGCAGGCATCCAGTTTGCGCTGCTGCTCGGCCTGCTCCCCCTTGGTCAACACCAGCAGCTCGTGCCGACCGGCCAACTCGTCGAGCGCGTCGGCCACGCCGGGCATCAGCTCCACCCGGTGCTCCACCAGCGCCAACGCGAGCCGGTCGATCTCCTTGCGCTCGGCGTCGGTGGCCGGCCGCTCGCGCAGCCGCTCCAGACAGTCGCCCAGGCTGCGCAGGAAGACCTTGCTGCCGTACCCGTGGGCCACCGTGTTGGCGCGTTCGATGTCGTCGAGGATCGTCCGGATCTCCACGCGGTCCAGGGTGGGGTGATCGAGCCAGCCCAGGAAGTCGTCGATCACCCGCTCGAAGACGACGTTGTTCTCCCACAATGTGTCGTCCGCGTCGAAGATCAGCACCTGCGCCTGCCGTCGAGACGTTTCGCTGGCAGCCATCCCGTACCCTCCTCATGTTCCTCACGGCCGAACTGAGCGATCAGGATAGGCGCGTGATCACGACGGCGTGGTCCCGCACCGGGGTGCGTCCGCCGGTGGAATTCGCGCACCGCGGACAGTCGTGAGGGATGTCGACGTGATCGTGCGACGCGGCGTCCCATCGGGCAGTCCCCGGCCGATCGGCTCGGGCCAGAAGCTTCAGGAGCACGGCATGATCACGGTGAGATGGTGGGCGGGCGCCGCGATGCTGGCCTGCGTCGGGACCCTGCTGGGGTGCGGTGACGGAGACGACCTGGTGCCAGGTGCCACAGCGGGGACGCCGACCCCGTCCGCCGCGGCACCGTCGAGTCCGGCACTGTCGAGTCCGGCACCGACGCGCCCGGCCGCCCCGGCCGATCCGCTCCTGTCCGGCGAGCGGGAGATCAGCATGGTGCGAGTGCGGGGGTCCGGGAGCGAACTGGAACTCAGCGGCAGCCTCGTGGAGGGCGGCGACACCGGCGGTCGGGTCCTGTTCGTTCCGGTCCCGATCGGAGACGACCGGTACGTGATCAGGGCGTACGGCACCGCCGACGGTCATCCCGCCAACGACGACCCGTCGTGTTGGCAGGTCAACGGCCTGGACATCGAGCCGGAGCTGACCATCCAGGCCTCCACCTGCGACGCTGACGACCCCATCCAGCGGTTCACCATCATTGCGCAGGGCGACGGGACGTACGTGATCGGCAGCGAATCCCGGACCCTGCAACACATGCCCGGCAACGGACTGGTCCTCAAGGAGCGCGGCGACGCCCCACCACCCACCACGTTCCGGCTCGTCGACAAGGGCCCCTTCAAACGCGAGCCCCTCAACTGAGGCGGTACGGCAGGCGATCAGGGCCATCTCAGCAGGCCTTCCGCGATCATCGCTTCCCGTTCCTCCTGCGCCTCGGGGCGCAGGCGACCCCCACGGGTGAGCATGACGACGCCGTGTAGCAGGCTCCAGCCCAGCTCGGCGAGGGTGTCCGGGTCACGACCCTGGGCCAGCGGAAGCAGGGCCGCCCGCAGCGCGGAGAAGACGGCCCGTGGCGCCGCCGGCACCCCGGCCGCGCCGAGGGCGAGGTCCGGCGTCAGCGCGAGCATCGCGTCGTAGACAGCAGGATTGGCGTACGCGAAGTCGAGGTACGCGCCCGCCATCACCGCCCACGCCCGTTCGGGGTACGGGTTGTCCGCGTGCGCCGCGGTCAGCGCGGCGGCCAGGTCGGCGAAGCCGTGCACCGCGACAGCGGCCAGCACCGCCTCCTGGTCCGCGAAGTGCCGGTAGAGGTCGCCGACGTCCGTGTTGGCCCGTTCGGCGACCCGACGGGCGCTCAGGCCCAGCCAGCCCTCGGCCTCGGCCAACTCGCGGGCAGCGGTGACGATGAGGAGTCGCCGGTCCTGCTCGGTGGCCTCGTCGGCGGGTACGGACACCGGCCGAGCGTAGCGACCAGCACTGTTCGCATCCGCCTCGTGACGGATTGGTGACTGATCGCTCGTTACGCAGGTCGTGACGCTGCTCGCTGCCGTGCCCGATGGTCGTTCGTTAGGTGATCAGGTCACCGCGACGGGAGGGCACGTGGTCGTTCGACGGCGTCCGCCCGCCGAGGCGGTCGACGGGTGAGGCAGATCCCCGGCGCAGGGTTGGTGCGGGGAGCGGGCGCCCGCGAGCGGGCCACCTTCCTGGAGCTGTTCCTCGATCTCGTCTTCGTCTTCGCCCTCACCCGCATCTCCCTCCGACTGATCGACGACTTCACCGGGGGCGAGCGTGGCGAGTTCGCGGGCCTCGGTCAGGCGTTGGTGCTGCTGCTGGCCCTGTGGGCGGTCTGGACGTTGACGGTCTGGTCCACCAGTTGGCTCGATCCCGAGGCGATGATCGTCCAGGCCGTCATCGTCATCACGCTGGCGGGCGCGATGACGATGGCGGTCGCGGTGCCGGACGGATTCGGCGCGCGGGCCTCCCTCTTCGCCATCACGCTCGTGACCCTCCAGGTCGGCCGGGTGGTGTACTTCAACGTCGCCGGGCACGGCCGGCCCGATCCGCAGCAGTCCATCCGCATCATGTTCTGGCTCGGCCTGAGCGCCCCGTTCTGGCTCGTCGGTGGGCTGGTGAACGACGGCACGGTCCGTGGTTGGCTCTGGGCCCTCGCCGTACTGGTCGACCACACCGGGTCGTACCTCGGGTGGCCCACTCCCCGACTCGGCGCGCAACGGCTCGGCGTCCAGGGAATCGCCGCCGAGCACCTGGCCGAGCGGTACCAACAGTTCCTGCTCATCGCGCTCGGTGAGGCCATCTTCGTCATCGGGCTCGCCTTCAGCGGCAGCAGCTTCCACGCCGCGCAGACGGCCGCCTTCGTGCTCGCGTTGGCGACGACGGTCCTGCTGTGGCGGATCTACTTCCACCTGGCCGGCGGGACGCTGGACACCGCCATCGGCAACTCCCGTGACCCCGCCCGGCTCGCCACGCAGATGGCGTTCGCGCACCTGGCGATGATCACGGGAATCGTGCTGACCGGGGTGGGGATGGAGCTCTACATCAGCGAGCCGTTCGGGCACCTTCCGGCGGCCTGGCTGATCGCCATCCTCGGCGGCCCGGCGCTCTTCCTGGCCGGACGGGCGGCCCTGGAGTACCAGGTGTTCGACCGGATCTCCCGGTCCCGGACAGCCGGCCTGCTGGCCCTCGCCCTGCTGGTACCGGTGACACTCGCCCTGCCGCCGCTCCCCGCCGGCGCGGCCGCCGCACTGGTGCTGCTCGGCGTCGCCGCAGTGGACACCCGACGATCCCGTGACCGGCCCCGCGAGGCTTCCATGCCACCGTTCTGACCGCGCGGTCGTTCACCGGCGCAGCGCCGTGGCCTGGCGCATGTGCGACAGCTTCTCGGGATTGCGGACGGCGTACAACCCGGTGACGAGACCGTCGTCGACGCGCACCGTCAGGACGGTGTCGAGTTCGCCATCGAACCGGACGATCAACGCCGGGCAGCCGTTGACCTCGGCCGGGTGTAGCGACAGGACGGCGACCACCACGTGCCGGGAAGCCAACAGACGGGCCACCTTGTCCGCCCCGACGACGGGCCGCAGCACGGCCTGCCTGATGCCGCCGCCGTCGCCCAGCAGGACGACGTCGGGCGCCAGGATGTCGAGCAGACCCTGCACATCGCCCAGGTCGACCGCCCGCTGGAACGCCTCCAACGCACGCCGCGCCTCGGTCGCCGAGACCCGGCCGCGCGGTCGACGCGCGGCGACGTGCGCCCGTGCCCGGTGGGCGATCTGGCGGACCGCCGCGGGGCTCTTCTCCAGCGTCGCGGCGATCTCGTCGTAGTCCAGTTCGAACACCTCCCGCAGCACGAACACCGCCCGTTCCGTCGGGCCGAGCGTCTCCAGCACCAGCAGCATCGCCATCGACACGTGCTCCGCCAGCTCGACGTCGTCGGCAACATCGGGCGTGGTCAGCAGCGGCTCTGGCAGCCAGGAGCCGACATAGGACTCCCTGCGCCGGCCGATCGTCCGCAGCCGGTTGAGGGACTGGCGGGTGGTGATCCGGACCAGGTAGGCGCGCTCGTCCCGGACCGCCGCGTGGTCGGCGTCCGCCCACCGCAGCCAGGTCTCCTGGAGTACGTCCTCGGCGTCGGCCGCCGAGCCGAGCATCTCGTACGCCACGGTGAAGAGCAGGTTCCGGTGCGTGACGAACGCGTCCACGGCGGGATCCATCCGCGACTCCTGTCCCCGACGTCGGTTCACCACCACCCGACACCGGCCGACGGTCTCCTGTGACACCACGGGCCTGTGCAGCACATCACCCACCGGGCTGAGTCACAGCCACCGGGCCGGCGGTGTCTCCTGGTCGACCCCGACGGAAGGGAACGTCAATGAACATCGCGCTGTGGATCGCGGCCGGACTGCTGGCCACGGTGGCGTTGGCCGGCGGCATCACCAAGACGTTCGTACCCCGCAAGAAGCTGGCCTCGCACCGCGGCGGTAGGTGGACCGGAGACGCCAGCGACGGCTTCGTCAAGACCCTGGGGGTGCTCGAACTCCTGGCCGCCGTCGGCCTGATCCTGCCCGCCGTGCTCGACATCGCACCGGTCCTGGTGCCGGTCACCGCCATCTGCTGGATCCTGCTGATGGTCGGCGCGATGATCACCCACCTGCGCTGCGACGAGGCGAGGTTCGTCGCGCTGAACGCGGTGTACCTCGCCCTGGCCGCCTTCGTCGCCTGGGGGCGGCTCGGCCCCTTCACGGACTGACGTCCACTGGATCTCCACACCGCCTCGCTAGCCTGGCCCGATGACATCGCCTCGACGCCTTCTCCTGGCCGGGCTCGGCGTCGTGGGCCTGCTGGCCTGCGGTTGGGGCCTGTGGTTCCTGTCGCTGTGGGCGTTCGGCGACGAGGGATCGTTGCCGCCAAAGTGGCGAATCCCGGACGTACCCGCCGGGGCGACAGTCGTCGACGAGAGCGAGACGTGCGCCTCCGGCGGGTGCTCGTGGCAAATTACGGTCGCGCCCCCGGCCGGACAGTCACCGGAGGAACTGGCCGAGCGGATGGGCCTCTCCGAGCAGCAGGACCTGCCGCCGAAGCTGCTCGACCCCGGGTCGGTCTACGTGGTGGCGGAACCCCGCAACGGCCAGTTGGTCATCCACGTCGGCTACGAGTAATCCACACGGTCGCGCCCCGCCTCGGAGTGATCGCGCTCGATCCCGGATGTAGTGGCCTCCCGCGCCAGGGACACCACTACAACAAGGATCGAGCACGATCATGCCGCGCCCGCCCGCGCCCGCGCCCGCGCCCGCGCCCGCAAGATCCGCACACTTTCGGTGATGTTGCTGGCTCAGGCCGTCGTGATGCAGCAACAGCACTGAAGTTGCGCGGATCTTGCGGCGCAGCGGCGCTCCCGGCGCAGCGGCGCTCACGGCGCAGCGGCGCTCACGGCGCAGCGGCGCTCCCGGCGCAGCGGCGCTCACGGCGCAGCGGCGCTCCCGGCGCAGCGGCGCTCACGGCGCAGCGGCGCTCCCGGCGCAGCGGCGCTCCCGGCGCAGCGGCGCTCCCGGCGCAGCGGCGCTCCCGGCGCAGCGAGGCAAGGGTCGGGGTCAGCGGCGACGGCCTACGAGCGCTGACAATCAGCCCAGGCCGCGCTGCCGGGCGAGCAACTCGACGGCGTCCTTGGCCTCCCGCAAACCGACACCGGTCGCCTCCCGGTATGCCTTGATGGCCTGGATCTTGCGGCCGGCGAGCAGCTCTTGCAGGACCGCCCCGGGGGCCTCAAGCTCCGGCTCGCGGATGTCGAGGTGGGCCATGATCAGATCCAGCTTGCGCTCGACCACAGCGAGCCGTCGAGCCAGCTGATCCGCGTCGGAACGACGGCCACCCCCGGCGACCAGGAACACGAGCACGAGCGACAACACGACGGCGATGGGCACTGTCCACTCCATAACGCGCCATTGAACACCGGCGCGGGTACTGACACCACGCCCACCCGCTTCGGGCTCGTTGGTCAAGCCCGCCCCGCACTGCGTGACCTCCCGGCGGGCCCGGCTTGGAATCCGCGTCATCCCGCACCCACGCCCGCACACCCGCACGGATCAACGGCGCAGGGTGAGGATCAGGTCGGCGACCAGCGCCGTCCACCCGGTCTGGTGCCAGGCGCCCAGGCCGGCGCCGTTGTCACCGTGGAAGTACTCCGGGAAGGCGATCAGGTCCCGCCAGTCGGGGTGGGTCTGGAACAACCGCGCCGCGCCGTAGATCGGTCGGCGACCCCAGTCGTCCTGGGTGAAGAGCGAGATCAGCCGGGTCGACAGGTCGTCAGCGATCTCGTCCAACGAGAGCTTCACCCCCGAGCGCGTCGGATACTCCACCTGGAGGTAGTCCCCGAAGAACGCGGCGTAGTCGCGCAACGCGCTGATCAGCAGGAAGTTCGTCGGCATCCAGATCGGCCCACGCCAGTTCGAGTTGCCCCCGAACAGGCCGCTCGTCGACTCGGCCGGCTCGTAGCCCACCGAGAACTCCTGCCCGCCCAGGTTGACCGAGAACGGCTTGTCCAGATGTGCGCGGGACAACGTACGGAGGCCGAAGTCGGAGAGGAACTCGTCGGTGTCGAGCATCCGGGCGAGCAACCGGACCACCTGCTCCTGGCCGACCATGGACAGCAGCCGCTGCTGGCGGCCGTCCGGGCCGATCCGTCGGGTGCCGATGACCTCGGCGTACTCCGGGCGGTTGGTGAGGAACCAGCGCAGCCGCGCGCCCAACTCCGGCAGGTGGTGCAGGGTCTTGGCGGTGATGCGGGTGGTGGCGGCCAGCGGCAGCAGCCCGACCACCGAGCGGACCTTCAGCGGCACCTTCGTGCCGTCGGCGAGCCGCAGCACGTCGTAGAAGAAGGCGTCCTCGTCGTCCCACAGCCCCTGCTCGTACGCGGCGGCGGCGATGTAGAGGAAGTGCTCGAAGAACTTGGTGGCCGTGTCCACCCAGGTCCGGTCGTGTTCGGCCAGCACGATGGCCATGTCGAGCAGGTTGAGCGCGTACATGGCCATCCAGCCGGTGCCGTCGGACTGCTCCAGCACGCCGGCCACCGGCAGCGCCGCCGAGCGGTCGAACGGTCCGACATTGTCCAGCCCGAGGAAGCCGCCCTCGAAGACGTTGTTGCCGCCGGTGTCCTTGCGGTTGACCCACCAGGTGAAGTTGAGCAGCAGCTTGTGCATCACCCGGCCCAGGAACTCGAAGTCCTTGCCGCCGTCGATCTCGAACACCTTGAGCGCCGCCCAGGCGTGCACCGGCGGGTTCACGTCGCCGAACGCCCACTCGTACGCCGGGATCTGCCCGTTGGGGTGCAGGTACCACTCGCGTAGCAGGAGCAGGATCTGCTCCTTGGCGAAGCCGGGGTCGACCCGGGCGATGCTCACGCAGTGGAAGGCCAGGTCCCAGGCCGCGTACCAGGGGTACTCCCAGGGGTCGGGCATGGAGATGACGTCGAAGCTGGTCATGTGCCACCAGGCGCTGTTGCGCCCGTGTCGACGTCCGGCCGGTGGCGTCGACCCGGGGTCGCCGTCCAGCCAGCGTTTGACGTCGAAGTGGTAGAACTGCTTGCCCCACATCAACCCGGCGATGGCCTGCCGGGCGACCAGCGCCTCGTCGGCGGTGGCGGCCTCGGGGATCACATTGGCGAAGAAGCGGTTCGCCTCGGCCCGCCGGGCCCACACCACCGACTCGAAGCCGTCGCGCAGGTCGGCCGGGGGCGGTGGGCCGGCTGCCGGGGGCGACGCGGTACGGGTCAGCCGCAGCCGGATCTGGCGCTGCCCACCGGCCGGCACGTCGAGCACGTAGTGCAGCGCGCCCTTGGTGCCCTCGCGGGCCGGGTTGACGGTGGGCGCGCCGTTGACGACGTGGTCGTTGATGCCGTCCTTCGGGTACGGCGAGCGGCCCGCCAGGCCCCAGAGCCGTTCGGCGTTTGTGTCGTTGTCGCAGAGCAGCGGCACCGGGCCGCCGTCGCCTTCGAGCAGCAGTTGCCCGAGCACCCGGTGCTCGCCGACCAGCCGGGTGCCCTCCCCGGTCAGCCGGGGAATCCGGTCGCCGCCGGGCAGCCCCCAGGCCCAGGTGTTGCGGAACCACAGGGTGGGCAGCACGTGCAGGGTCGCCGCCTCGTCGCCCCGGTTGGCGACGGTGATCACCATGCACAGGTCGGTCGGGGACGCCTTGGCGTAGTCGACGGTTACCGCCCAGTACCGGTCGTCGTCGAAGATGCCGGTGTCAACGAGCTCGTACTCGGTGTCGTCCCGGCCGCGCAGCGCGTTCACCGCGACGAGTTCGTCGTACGGGAAGGCGGCCTGCGGGTAGTGGTAGCGCCAGCGCATCCAGGAGTGCGTCGGGGTGCTGTCGAGGTACCACCAGTACTCCTTGGCGTCCTCCCCGTGGTTACCGCTGTCACCACCGAGGCCGAACATCCGCTCCTTGAGGATCGGGTCCTTGCCGTTCCACAGCGCCAGGGCGAACGCGAACGTCTGTCGGTCGTCGCACACGCCGGCCATGCCGTCTTCATTCCACCGGTAGGCTCTGGACCGCGCATGGTCGTGTGGGAAGTAGTCCCACGCCGTACCGTGCTCGCTGTAGTCCTCCCGCACCGTCCCCCACGCCCGTTCGGACAGATAGGGACCCCATGCACGCCAGTCCTGCTCCCCCGAGTCGGCCTGGGCGAGCCGAAGCCGCTCAGCGTCGGGTGGCGAGGCGTCGGAGGACGATCCGTCAGTGATCACGTGCACATCTTTGACGCCGCCGCGGTACTTCACCACAGCGGCCATTCTCGCCGTGGCGTGTTACACCTCGACGGCGGTGGAGGAAAGTTGATCGACATTATTTTCGGACCGCAGGTCTGCGGCGACCTGACCAGCGCGTCCAGCCGGGAGTGGCTGGTGCCCGACGGCCTCGGCGGGTACGCCATGGGCACCGTCGGCGGGTTGCGGACCCGTCGCTACCACGGCCTTCTGGTGGTGCCGGGCGATACACCGGCGTCCCGCCAGGTGGGACTGGTCAGCCTCGACCCGGCCGTCACCCTGCCGTCCGGGGCGCGGGTACGCCTCGGCGCGCACGAGTGGTCCTCCGGCGACGTCGACCCGCGCGGATTCGAGTTGCTGGAGCGCTTCGAGCTGGTCGACGGGCTCCCGCGCTGGCGGTGGCGGATCGGCGCGGTCGTCATCGAACGCGAGCTGGCCATGCTGCCCGGCCGCTCCTGCGTGGCCGTGGTGCACCGGCTGGTCGCCGGCGGTCCGGTCCGGCTGGAGCTGTCCGCCGCCTGCACCTGGCGCGACGCGCACGGCGAGCGGCGGGCCGACGGGCCGACGCCGCAGGTCGAGTCGGTGGCCGACGGCGCGGTGGTCGAGGGCGCGTACCGGCTCGCCGGCCCCGGGTGGACGCCCGAGGGGCAGTGGTGGCTGGGCGTGCACCACCGCGAGGAGGCCAACCGGGGCCTGCACCCGGACGAGGACGTCTGGTACGCGGGCCGCTTCGCCGGCGAGCTGGAACGCCCCGGTGACACGGTGTCGGTGCGGGCCTGGGCCGCTCCGCTGGACGAGGAGCCGCCGCCGGCCGTCGAGATCGTGGCGACGGCCCGGCGACGCAACCGGCAGGTGGTGGCGACGGCGAAGCCGGCCGACGACGTGGACGCGACTCTGGCGCTGGCCGCTGACGCGTTCGTGGTCCGTACCCGGCAGGCGGCGGTCGACGTGGTGGCCGGCTATCCCTGGTTCGGGGCCTGGTCGCGGGACACGATGATCTCGTACGAGGGGCTGTTCCTCTGCACGGGCCGGGCGGCCGAGGGGCGGGAGCTGCTGCGGGCGTACGCGGCGACGCTCTCCGAGGGGATGCTCGCCAACACCGCCGACACCGGTCGGGTGGAGTACAACACCGTCGACGGCACCCTGTGGTTCCTGCACGCGGTGAGCCGGCACGTGACGGTCACCGGCGACACCGATCTCGGCGACGAGCTGCTGCCCGCGCTGCGCGGGGTCGTCGACGCGCACGTCGCCGGCACCCGGTACGGGATCGCCGTCGACCCGGCCGACGGGCTGCTCACGCAGGGCGCCCCGGGCACCGCCCTGACCTGGATGGACGCCCGGGTCTACGGCGTGCCGGTCACCCCGCGTACGGGCAAGCCGGTCGAGGTCAACGCGTTGTGGATCAACGGGCTGGCCGGGCTCGCCGAGTTGACCGAGCTGGCCGGGCAGGACGCGGGCGAGCTGTGGCGACTGCACGGGCGGGCCACCACCTCGTTCCGGGAGCGGTTCCCCGCCCCGACCGGGTGGCTGCACGACGTGCTGGACGCGCCCGCGCCGGCGTACCCGCTGGGTGGGGCCGCCCTGCACGACGACGACGCGCTGCGCCCCAACCAGTTGCTGGCCTGGTCGTTGCCGTTCGCGCCGCTGGAGCCGGACGAGGCGACGCTGCGGCGGGTCGCGAACGGGCTGCTCACCCCGCTCGGGCCGCGCAGCCTCGCGGAGGATGCGGCCGAGTTCGTGGGTCGCCACCGGGGCGGCCCGGCCGAGCGGGATGGCGGCTACCACCAGGGCACGGTGTGGCCGTGGCTGCTCGGCCCGTACGTGGACGCCACCCGTCGGGGCAAGATGCCAGTCGATGACGCATTGATTGGCATTGAGTCCCATCTGACCGAATATGGGCTAGGATCGGTAAGTGAGACGGCCGACGGTGTCGCGCCGCACTCCGCGACCGGCTGCCCGTTCCAGGCGTGGTCGGTGGCCGAGCTGCTGCGGGTGCGCCGAAGAGGCCAGTAGCGCTTTACATGACCGCAACGGCGGTGTCTCCGCTGGTTATCTCGGCGCCGGCAGGATTGGCCCCGATCCAGACGCGACGGCGACATCGAACTCCGGTGTCGGTCGGCGCGCGCCCGGGGACAACTCAAAGGGGGCCGCATGTCACCCGATGCCCACGTGATCGACATCAACCCCGCCCGCCAGCTACGGGTGCTGATGCTGTCGTGGGAGTACCCGCCGGTGCTCGTCGGCGGCCTCGGCCGCCACGTCCACGCCCTGTCCGTGGCCCTGGCCGCCGCCGGGCACGAGGTCACCGTCGTCACCCGCCACGCCGAGGGCGCACCCCTTGAGGAGTACGCCGACGGCGTGCGCATCCTGCGCGCCCCCGAAGACCCCGTCGCCTTCCCCCTGGCCACCGGCTCCCTGCTCGCCTGGACCATGGCGTTCAACCACACCCTCACCCGCACCGCCCTGCGCGCCACCCAGGCCGGCGCCTACGACGTCATCCACGCCCACGACTGGCTCGTCGCGCACACCGCCGTGACCCTGTCCGAGCACCTGGACCTGCCGCTGGTGACGACCATGCACGCCACCGAGGCGGGCCGGCACCAGGGCTGGCTGCCCGAGGAGATGAACCGCACCATCCACGGCGTCGAACACTGGCTCAGCGGGGCCTCCACCCGCGTGATCACCTGTTCGGGTTACATGCGCGACCAGGTCAGCGCGCTGTTCGACGTACCGGGCGGGCTGGTCGACGTGGTCCCCAACGGGGTCGACGACCGGGCCTGGCGGGCCCGACCACGCGCGGTCGCGTCGGCCCGCGCCCGGTTCGCCGCGGACGGCCCCCTGGTCGGGTACGCCGGCCGGCTGGTCTACGAGAAGGGCGTCCAGCACCTCGTGCACGCGGTGCCCCGACTGCGCGAGCGGCACCCCGGGCTGCGCGTGGTGATCGCCGGCGACGGCCCGTACCGCCCCGAGTTGGAGGCCGAGGCCCGTCGCCTGGCGCTCGGGTCGACCGTCCGCTTCACCGGCTTCCTCGACGCCACCCAACTGCCGGCGGTGCTCGGCGCCACCGACGCGACGGTGGTCCCCAGCCTCTACGAGCCGTTCGGCATGGTGGCCCTGGAGGCCGCGGCGGCCGGAGCGCCCCTCGCGGTGGCCCGTACCGGCGGCCTCGCCGAGATCGTCGAGCCCGGCGTCACCGGCGTGACGTTCCCGCACAGCGACCCGGTCGCCCTCGCGGGCGCGGTCGACCGACTGCTCGGCGACGAGGTCTTCGCCCGACGGGTCGCCCGACGGGCCCGGACCATGGTCGGCGAGCGCTACGGATGGGCCACCATCGCGGCCCGCACCGCCGCCAGCTACGCCGCCGCCCGCCGCGAACACGGCCCGCTCCAGGCTCGCCGGGCCGCCGCCCAACTGGCCGGCGGACGGAACCGGATCGCCATTCCGGACGGCAATCTGCTCGCCGCCGCCGACCACGCCGCCTGCTGAGAATCGTCGGACGACCTATAGGTACCTTCCGATCCGCTGGTTAGGGTGTACACCGACAGCGGCCGAGGAGGAGCGTGCGCAGGTGCTGATCGCCGGTCGGTACCGGCTGCTCGACCTGGTGGGCCGCGGGGGCATGGGTCGGGTCTGGCGAGCCCGCGACGAGATGCTGCACCGCGACGTCGCGGTCAAGGAGGTCGTACCGCCGAACTGGCTGGCCGACCACGAGCGGGCCGAGCTGCGCTCGCGCACCCTGCGCGAGGCGCGCACCGCGGCCCGGCTCAACCACCCCGCCGTGGTCCGGCTCTACGACGTCGTCCAGGTCGAGGGCAGTCCGTGGATCGTGATGGAGTACGTCCCGTCGCGCACCCTGCAGGACGTCCTCGACGCCGAAGGGCCCCTGGAGCCGGCCCGTGCCGCCCGGATCGGCCTGGCCCTGCTCGACGCTTTGGAGGCCGCGCACACGGCCGGGGTGCTGCACCGCGACATCAAGCCCCAGAACGTGCTGGTCGCCCACGACGGCCGGGTGATGCTCACCGACTTCGGACTGGCCACCTTCGACGGCGGGGACGGCGCGATGACCCGCCCCGGGATGGTGCTCGGCTCCCCCCAGTACGTCGCGCCGGAGCGGGCCGCCGAGGGAGTCTCCACGGTGGCCGCCGACCTGTGGTCGCTGGGCGCCACCCTGCACGCCGCCGTGGAGGGCCGCTCCCCGTACGCCCGCAGCAACGCGATGGCCACCCTCAGCGCGCTGGCGGCCGGTCCACCGGACCCGGCCCCGCACGCCGGTCCGCTCGCGCCGGTGCTCGACGGGCTGCTGCGCCGCGACCCCCACGACCGTCTCGACCACGACGAGGCCCGCCGGCTGCTCATTGCCGCCGCGGGCCCGACCGGCAGCTCGTCCACGTCCGGGGAAGCCGCCCACTCCACCACCCCGCAGCCCGTGCCCGACCCGATCGGTACCGGCGTCGACCCGCCCGACGACGCTCCTCCCGATGATCGCCCGAGCGTCGACCCGGACGTCCGGTACCCGCAGGACGCCGCCACCAGCACGACGGGGCGAGCGGCCCGGCGGCCAGCGGCCCGGCGGGCCGCGCTGGTCGTCACGGCACTGCTCGTGGCGGCGGCCGCCGGGGTGGGCACCGCGCTGGCCGTGGCCGGCGACGCCCCGAACGACACCGCCGGGCCGACCACCACCCCGACCACCAGACAGGTGGACGACGGTCGAGGGCCGGACGGGGAGTACGGCGACGACCGGGGCGGCCCACACCGCGGCGGCCCGGGTCGGCCGCCGCCCGGCCGCGACGTGCCCCCGCCGCCGTTCCCCTGCGTCCGGCCGGACGTCGTCGGCGCGCCGGTCACGGTCGGGTCACCCGCCGCGGGCGAGCGGTTCCAGCCGCCACCGGGATGGGTGTGGCATGCCGACACCACCGGCTTCCGGGTCTCCGTCCCGGCGACCTGGTACTACTCCCGGGAGGGCACGGTGGCCTGCTTCCAGGACCCGGCAACCGGCCGGGCGTTGAGCGTCGCCGAGGGTGGCGCGGCCGACCCGATGACCCGACTACGCGCGGCCCGCGACGAGGCCGCTCGGGCCGGCGCGCTGCCCGGCTACGACGAGATCCGGCTCTCCCCCGGCGACACCGGCGCGGAGTGGGAGTGTCGGTGGGACGCCCCGGACGGCCCGCGGATCCACGCCCGGCAGCAGATTGTGGGTGAGTCACGCTGGACGTTGGGTTGGATCACCGACGACCGCGACTGGAACGCTGCGGACGGGGACTGGGCCACGCTGCGAAAGAGTTTCCGACCACCCCGCTGACCTGCGCCGTATGGCCCTGCCCGGCCCCCCGTCCGGCGTGGATCGAGGCCGCTCAGCGGATGAGAAAAACGGCGACGGTGGCTATCGTGTAACTCAGGGTGACCGAGGGGGAGCGACCGTGCAGCAGTTGCTGATCGCGGGTCGGTACCGGCTGCTCGACCTGGTCGGCACCGGCGGGATGGGCCGGGTGTGGCTGGCCCGCGACGAGATGCTGCACCGGGACGTGGCGGTGAAGGAGGTCGTGCCGCCGGCCTGGCTGGCCGAGGCCGAGCGCGCGGAGCTACGGCTGCGCACGCTACGCGAGGCGCGCACCGCCGCACGGCTCAACCACCCCAACGTCGTCCGGCTGTACGACGTGGTGCACGACGGCGAGAACCCGTGGATCGTGATGGAGTACGTGGCCTCCCGGTCGGTGCAGCAGATCATCAACGCCGAGGGTGCGCTCAACCCCACCCGCACCGCCCAGATCGGGCTTGCGGTGCTCGCCGCGCTGCGGGCCGCGCACACCGCAGGTGTCCTGCACCGCGACGTGAAGCCGCACAACGTGCTGGTCGCCGACGACGGGCGGGTGGTGCTCACCGACTTCGGCCTCGCCACCTTCGACGGTGGCGACGGGGCGATGACCGGCCCGGGCCTGGTCCTCGGCTCCCCACAGTTCGTCGCACCGGAGCGGGCGCGCGACGGCGTGTCGGACCCGCGTACCGACCTGTGGTCGCTGGGCGCGACGCTCTACGCGACGGTCGAGGGGCAGTCCCCGTACGCCCGGTCCAGCGCGATGGCGACGCTCAGCGCGCTGGCCACCGAGCCGCCGGATCCGATGCGCCGGGCCGGCCCCCTGCGCCCGGTGATCAGCGGCCTGTTGCAGCGCGATCCCTGGCGGCGCTTGACCGCCGCCGAGGCCGAGCCGCTGCTACGCGCGGCGGCAACGGCGGCCGACCACGACGAGCCCTCGCCGGCACGGTCCACCGCGGTGGCGGCGGTTCGCGGCGCGGCCCGGGCCGTCTCGTCCGCCCCGGTCCACGCTCCCGATCCCGCGCCGGACGCGGCGACGTCGGTGCACCGCCCGGCGGACCGCGCCGTGGGCCGACGCGGACGGGTCATCGCGTGGGGCGGCGCGGCGACCGCGGTGGCCCTGCTCGTCACCGGTGGCGTCACGGCGGCGCTGCTGCACCGCCCGGACGACCGCACGCCACCCTCCGGCTCCGGCGGCGGCGCGACCGCCACCCGACCGGCCGCGTTCGCCTGCGCCACGCCCCCGCCACCGACGGCCACGCCGGTGCCGTCGACGCCACCACCGAAGGACGCGCGGTACGGGCTACGGGACGGCTGGACCTGGCACGACGACCCGACCGGCTTCCGCATCGCCGCGCCGGTGGGCTGGGCACGCTGGACCGAAGGGGCGGTGACCTGCTTCCGGGAGCCCAGCGGGGCGCGGGTGCTCAGCGTCGAGGCGGGACCGGCACGGACCGATCCGCTGGCGCACCTGAGGGCCCAGGAGGAGCGGCTCGTCGCCGCCGACGCGCTCCCCGGCTACCGCAAGGTGGACATCTCCGCGCTGGACGTGTTCGACGGCGGCGCCCTCTGGGAGTGCAGTTGGGAGAACGCCGCGGGCGAACGGGTGCACAGCATCCGGCTGCTCGCCAACACCTCGGCCGCACACGCCTACACCGTCTCCTGGTTGACAAAGGAGTTCGACTGGCAGGTCAACGCGGCATACTTCGTGATGATCCGGCAGAGCTTCACGCCCACCCTCTGACACTGTCCGCTGTGGACACCGCAACTGACGCCCCTGCGACACCGGCGCTGGTTACAGTGGCGTAGTTTTGGCGCTCAAGATCCCTGGGGAGGGTGAGCCGAAGATGATGGGACCGTCGCACGCGCTGTCCGGCGCGGCGGTATGGCTGGCCGGGTCCTGGGCGCTGGACCAGTTCGCCGACTACCACCAGTCGCCTCTGGCGCTGGCGGTGGGCACGGCAGTGTGCGCGGGTGGGGCGCTCTTTCCCGACCTCGACCTGTCCGGCAAGGTGACCCGCAACCAGGGTGGCGCTACCGTCGCCCGCACGTTCGGGGTCTTCTCGCTCTTCGTGGCCGAGGTGATGGAGAAGATCTCACTCGGCGTCTACTACGCGACGAAGCTCAGCAAGGACCCGCGTCGCAACAACGGGCACCGGACGCTCACCCACACGCTCCCGTTCACGCTGCTGGTCGGCTGGGGCACCACCGCGCTCTGCGCCGCGTACGGCAAGTGGGCAGTGATCACGATCCTGTTCTTCATGTTCGGCCTGGCCCTGCGCGGGCTCTTCGACGAGTGGGCCGAACGGGCCGGCTGGGTGATCGTGACGCTCGCCTCGGCCGGTGCCGCCTGGTTCACCTTCGCCAACCTGCCGGGCGGACGGGGTTATCCGCTGATCGGCACAGCCGTCGGCGTGGGCTGCCTCGTGCACATCCTCGGCGACATGATCACCAGGGCCGGGGTGCCGATCCTCTGGCCAATACCGATCCGCCGCCGCATGTGGACGATGATCGGTCTCCCGAACAGCATCGCACTGCGCACCGGCAGCAAGACCGAGGTCGTCGTCCTGCGCGCCGTGCTGACCGTGGTCGTGGTCCTCGCCACCGCCGGCCTGATCGCACCCTCAGTCCTACAACGCCTCAACATAGACGTATAAACACCCCACCCCAGCCCCGCTCCAGCTGCGCCCATGCGTTCACCGCGCCCGCCGCGCCCGCCGCGCCCGCCGCGCCCGCCGCGTCGATCTTGCACTTGCGGATGTCGATCCGTCCCGCTTCGCGCCCTATGTCGCCGCAGAAAGTGCAAGATCGACGCGATCAGGGACGTCGCCGCTGTCAAGATCGCGCTCGATCCAGGATGTAGTGCCTTTTCGTCGCGCCGACACCACTAGATCCTGGATCGAGTGCGATCTTGCCGCGACCGTCCGGGCGAGGACCAGGCAGGACCCAACCCTTCGCGCCGATCTTGCAGTTACGGTTGACGAAGTGTTGAGGTTTGCGCGCTTTGTCGGCACAGAAAGTGCAAGATCGCCGCGACCCGCGACCGGCGACCGGCGACCGGCGACCGGCGACCGGCGACCGGCGACCGGCGACCCGCGCCCCGCGCCCCGCGCCCCGCGCCCCGCGCCCCGCGCCCCGCGCCCCGCGCCCCGCGCCCCGCGCCAAGATCCTCACAACATCCCCGAAGTTGCTGCCTCAGCCGCGCCGGAGGCAGCAACATCGGTGAACTTGCTGCCGCGAGCACGCCGAGGCACGCCCAGGCAGGCGCTCAGGACAGCGCGGGCACACCCTGGCGGCATCCGGGAATCACGAACGCCAGCTCGCCTGACTTCTTTTCGACATCGGCTATTGACGGTGCCGTAACACGTGACCTAGCGTCTGTCGAAACGTTTCGTCGAAACGCTTCGACGATCATCTGGAAGCGGTTCCACTCCGGGCCGGAGGAGGTGCTTGGTGGCCACGATGCACGACGTCGCCCGCCTTGCGCAGGTCTCCGTGAGCACCGTGTCGTACGTGCTCACCGGCGCCCGCCCGATCTCCCAGGCCACCCGCGCCAAGGTGCTCGCGGCGATGGCCGAGCTGGATTACCAGCCCAACGCGATGGCCCGGGGGTTGGCCAGCCGGCGCAGCCGCATCCTGGGTCTGCTGATGCCCATGGACGAGCGTGGTCTGGGCGCCACCGAGACCGCGTTCGTCACCGGTGCCGCCGCTGCGGCCAGCGCGGTCGGCTACCACCTCGTGCTCTCGCCGGTCGGCGGCGGCGACCTCGACGACCTTCGACGGTTGGCCAGTCAGCGGATGCTCGACGGCGTGGTGCTGATGGAGGTGCAGCTCGCCGACGAACGGGTCACGGTGCTCCAGGAGGCGGGGGTGCCGCTGGTGCTGATCGGGCGTACCGGCGACGCCACCGGGCTGTCCTTCGTCGACATCGACTTCGACCAGACCGTGCGGGAGGCCGTCGCGCACCTGGTCGGCCTGGGGCACCGTCGGATCGTCTACGTCAACCACTCGGCGGCGACGCTGGCCAGCGGTTACGGCCCGGCGTTGCGTACCCGGGACGCCTTTGTCACGGCCATGACCGGCCACGGCCTGGAGCCGATCATGATCCCGGCCGAGGACAGCGCCGCCGGCGGGCGGGCGGCTCTGGCCGCCGCGCTCGCCCGGGCCCCGGAGCTGACCGCCCTGCTGGCGATGAACGAGACGGCGCTCTTCGGCATCCTCGGTGAGCTGACCGGGCGCGGACTTTCGGTGCCGGACGACGTGTCGGTGGTCTCGATGGTCACCTCGCCGCAGGTCGCCGAGTTGGCCACCCCGGCGTTGACCGCGATGACCTCGCCCGGGTCGGCTCTGGGCCGGATCGCGATCGAGGCGCTGGTACGCCACCTGGACGGGCCCGGTGACGAGCGCCACCAGCAACTGCTGCCGTGCTCGCTGGAGGTGCGGGGATCGACCGCGGCACCACGAGCAAAGCGACCCCATGGGGGCTGACCAGTAAGAACGGCCCGCCGCCGCGCGGCAACGCGACGACGGGCCCAGTGAGATACCGGGCTCGATACTCAACGAGGAGGATAGCAATGCAGCGATTCCGCCGGATCGTCGCGGCGATCGCCCTGGCGGCGACCGCGACGACCACCGTGGCCGCCTGCGGCGGCGGCGAGAGCGAGGACGACAGCGGGGCCAAGACCCTCAAGCTCTGGCACTACGAGAGCGAGAACAGCGCGATGGGGGTCGGCTGGAACAAGGCGATCGAGATCTTCAAGGCCGAGCACCCGGGCGTCGAGGTGCGTTTCGAGCGCAAGGCGTTCGAGCAGATCCAGCAGAACGCTGGCATGATCATCAACTCGTCCGAGGGCCCGGACATCATGGAGTACAACAAGGGCAACGCCACGGCCGGCCTGCTGTCGTCGCAGGGTCTGCTCACCGATCTGAGCGCCGAGGCCGACAAGCGTGGCTGGGCCGGCAAGCTCAGCCCCAGCCTCCAGACCACCGCGCGGTACAGCGACAAGGGCGTGATGGGGTCGGGCAACTGGTTCGGCGTGCCGAACTACGGCGAGTACGTCACGGTCTACTACAACAAGGACCTGTTCGACCGCAACGGCGTCAAGGTGCCGACCACGCTGGCCGAGATGACCGCCGCGATGGACACCTTCGTCAGTAAGAAGATCACCCCGCTGGGCATGGCCGGCGCGGAGTACCCGGCCGGGCAGCTCTTCTACCAGTTGGCGCTCTCCAAGGCCGACCGGCAGTTCGTCGACAACTACCAGCTCTACAAGAACCCGGTCGACTTCAAGGCCGACCCGCTCAAGTACGGCGCGGACACGTTCGCCGAGTGGGTGCGCAAGGGCTACGTCGCCAAGAACTCGGCGAGCCTCAAGGCCGAGGACATGGGCACCGCGTTCATCGCCGGCAAGACCCCCATGATCGTCTCCGGTAGTTGGTGGTACGGCCGGTTCAAGACCGAGATGAAGGCCAACTGGGACACGTTCCTCTTCCCCGGCAACACCCTCAACGCCGGGTCGTCGGGCAACATCTGGGTGGTTCCGTCGAACAGCAAGGCCAAGAGCCTGGCGTACGACTTCATCGACATCACCCTGCGCCCGGAGATCCAGGACCTGATCGGCAACAACGGTGGCGTTCCGATCGCCGCCGACGCCTCGAAGATCAGCGACCCGAAGGACCGCAAGCTGATCGAGGACTTCAACACGGTCAGCAAGCAGGACGGCCTGGCCTTCTACCCGGACTGGCCGGTGCCCGGCTACTACGACGTACTGGTCGGCGGCTTCCAGGGCCTGATCAACGGGTCGAAGTCCCCGGATCAGGTGCTCGACACGATCGCCAAGCCGTACGCCGATGGCGTCAAGGAGATCACCGGCAAGTGACACGGCGAGCGGCGGGCGCGACCGGCACGACCGGAGCGCCCGCCCGCACCGCCGGGAAGGATCTCCCATGGCAGTCTCCGAGACCGTCGCCGCCACCACACCGACGGCGACACCCACCCCGCCGACGCCCCGCCGCCGACCTCGCGGCCGTGATGCGGCGTACTGGCTCTATCTGATCCCCGGGGCGGCGCTGTTCGTCCTGGTGATCGGCGCGCCGCTGGTCGGCACCGGTTACCTGTCGCTCACCAAGTGGTCGGGCATCGGCGACCCCACCTTCGTGGGGTTCGACAACTACCAGCGGCTGCTGGACGACGAGGTGTTCTGGGCCTCGTTCCGCAACACCGTGGCGATGATCGTCGCGATGGTGGTGCTGCCCACCCTGCTGGGGCTGCTGCTCGCCTCGGTGCTCTTCGACGTCATCGGCCGCCGGTTCCAGCCGCGTACCGCCGCCGGCCTGCGGGCCGCCTTCTACCTCCCGCAGGTGCTGCCGGTGGTGGTCGCCGGCATCGTGTGGGGCTGGATCCTGCGCCCCGACGGCGCGTTCAACAGCCTGCTCGACGCGGTCGGCCTCGGCGCGCTGCGCCACGACTGGCTCGGCGACCCGGACACGGCGCTGCCGGCCGTGATGGCGGTGATGATCTGGGTGCAGATCGGCTACCCGGTGGTCGTGTTCATGGCCGCGTTGCAGCGAGTGGACCCGGAGCTGTACGAGGCGGCCGAGGTCGACGGCGCGAACTGGCTGCACCGGTTCCGGGCGATCACCCTGCCGCAGATCCGGCCGGAGACCTTCGTGGTCGCCCTGACCTGCACCATCGCGGCGTTGAAGGTGTTCGGGCCGATCTTCGCGCTCACCCGGGGCGGCCCGGAGAACGCCACGAACGTGCCGTCCTACTTCGCCTACTACACCTTCTTCAAGAAGCTCCAGGTCGGCTACGGCTCGGCAATCTCCACAGTGCTCACACTGATCATCGTCGTGGTGGCCGGGGTCTTCATCTGGTGGCAGGCGCGCACCGAGCGCCGGGACCGGGGGTTCTGACATGGCCGTGACTCTCACCCCGGCCCCGACGCCGATCCGCCGGCACGCCCGCGACCGGCACCACCGCGGCGTCGGCCGCTGGGTCGTGCTCGCCCTGGTCACCGTCGGCGCGCTCGTCATGCTGGTGCCGTTCGCGTTCATGCTGCTCAACGCGTTCAAGTCGCCCGGTGACTATTCGTCGGCCGGGCCGCTGAGCTGGCCCGGCGAGTTCTACACGAAGGGCCTGCGGACGTACTGGAACGAGGTCGACTTCCCGCTCAAGTTGTGGAACTCTGCGCTCATCGCCGGTTCCGTGGCGGTGCTCGGCGTCCTCGTGTCCCTGCTCAACGCGTACGCCCTCGGCATCGGTCGGGTCCGCGGCCGGCTGTGGATCGTCGGGTTGTTCCTGTTGGCCAACATGCTGCCGCAGGAGGCGCTGATCTACCCGCTGTACTACGTGGCGAAGGAGGTCGGCCTCTACAACACCCGGCTCGCGGTGATCATCATCTTCACCGTGATCCAGAGCGCCTTCGGCACGTACCTGCTGGCCTCGGTCCTGGGCACCTTCCCGCGCTCGCTGTTGGAGGCCGCCGCCCTGGACGGCGCGGGCAAGTGGACGGTGCTGTGGCGGGTGGTCTTCCCCAACCTGCGACCCACCCTGGCCGTACTCCTCATCTTCTTCTTCATCTGGACCTGGAACGAGTTCCTCATCCCGCTGGTCATGCTGATCGACAACCAGACGCAGACCATCCCGGTCGCGCTCGCCTCATTGCAGGGCGACCGTCTGATGGACGCCCCGACGACGAACGCCGGCGCGCTGATCAGCCTGGTGCCGGCCATCCTCTTCTTCCTCATCTTCCAGCGCACTCTGGCGCGCGGCATCACGGC
This sequence comes from Micromonospora sp. NPDC051543, assembly GCF_044454415.1. Classification (NCBI taxonomy): domain Bacteria; kingdom Bacillati; phylum Actinomycetota; class Actinomycetes; order Micromonosporales; family Micromonosporaceae; genus Micromonospora; species Micromonospora sp. NPDC051543. The sequence continues at coordinate 86,463 of NZ_JBITDT010000019.1, read as the reverse complement.
AGGAGCCGAGAAGTGAAGTTCACCGACGGGTACTGGCAACTGCGCCCGGGGGTCAGCGTGCTGCGCCCCGGCGCGGTGGAATCGGTCGAGCCGGACCAGAGCGGCTTCACCGTCTTCGCGCCGGCCGGTCAGATCACCGGTCGGGGCGACACCCTGAACCGGCCCGTCGTCACCGTCCGGTTCTTCTCCCCCGCGCCGGGCGTCATCGGGGTGACCATCGGTCACCACAGCGGCGGACTCCCCCGCGAGCCGCACTTCGAGTTGACCGCCGACAGCGACCAGCCGGTCACCGTCGACATCACCGGCATCACCGCGTCGCTGACCACCGGCGAACTGACCGCGCGGGTCGCGCTCGTCGACGGCTGGCGGGTCCAGTTCCGCCACGGCGACCGGTTGCTCACCGCGTCCACCGCGCGCAGCGTCGGGATCGTCACCGACGGCCAGGGCCGGCGGCACGTGCACGAGCGGCTCGCCCTCGGCGTCGGCGAGACGGTGTACGGGTTGGGCGAGCGCTTCGGTCCGTTCGTCAAGAACGGCCAGACCGTCGACATCTGGAACGCCGACGGCGGCACCGCCAGCGAGCTGGCGTACAAGAACGTGCCGTTCTATCTGAGCAGCGCCGGCTACGGGGTCTTCGTGGACCACCCGGAGCACGTGTCGTTCGAGGTCGGCTCCGAGGTCGTGGCGCAGAACCAGTTCAGCGTCGAGGGCCAGTCGCTGACCTACTACGTCATCGACGGGCCCACCCCGAAGGACGTGCTGCGCCGGTACACGGCGCTGACCGGCCGACCGGCCCGGGTGCCCGCCTGGTCGTACGGGCTGTGGCTGTCCACCTCGTTCACCACGTCGTACGACGAGAAGACCGTGACCGAGTTCGTCGACGGGATGGTCGAGCGGAACCTGCCACTGTCGGTGTTCCACTTCGACTGCTTCTGGATGCGCCAGTTCCACTGGGTCGACTTCGTGTGGGACCCGGCGACCTTCCCCGATCCGGAGGGGATGCTGCGCCGCCTGCACGAACGCGACCTGAAGGTGTGCGTCTGGATCAACCCGTACATCGCGCAACGCTCGTACCTCTTCGAGGAGGGCCGCCGGGCCGGCTACCTGGTCCGCAACCCGGACGGCTCGGTCTGGCAGTGGGACAAGTGGCAGGCCGGGATGGCGCTCGTCGACTTCACCAACCCGGACGCGGTCGCCTGGTTCACCGGCAAGCTCAAGGTCCTGCTGGACATGGGCGTCGACTGCTTCAAGACCGACTTCGGTGAGCGCATCCCCACCGACGTGGTGTGGCACGACGGCTCCGACCCGCAGCGGATGCACAACTACTACTCCTACCTCTACAACAAGGCCGTCTTCGAGCTGCTGGAGACCGAGCGCGGCGAGGGCGAGGCGGTGGTGTTCGCCCGCTCCGCCACGACCGGCGGGCAGCAGTTCCCGGTGCACTGGGGTGGGGACTGCGAGGCGACGTTCGTCGCGATGGCGGAGTCGCTGCGCGGCGGGCTGTCCCTGGCGGCGTCCGGCTTCGGCTACTGGAGCCACGACATCGGCGGCTTCGAGGGCACCCCCGACCCGGCCGTGTTCAAGCGGTGGATCGCCTTCGGTCTGCTCTCGTCGCACTCCCGGCTGCACGGTTCCGGCTCGTACCGCGTCCCGTGGGCGTACGACGAGGAGGCCGTCGACGTGCTGCGGCACTTCACCCGGCTCAAGATCAGCCTGATGCCGTACCTGGCGGCGGCGGCCGAGGAGGCGCACCGCGACGGAATCCCCATGATGCGGCCGATGATCGTGGAGTTCCCGGACGATCCGGCCGCCGCGCACCTGGACCGGCAGTACATGCTCGGCTCCGACCTGCTGGTCGCGCCGGTGCTCAGCGCCGATGGTCAGGTCACCTTCTACGTCCCGGCCGGGACCTGGACGCACGTGCTGACCGGCGCCCAGCTCACCGGTCCGGCCTGGGTGACCGAGAAGCACGAGTTCGACAGCCTGCCGGTGCTCGCCCGGCCGGGCGCGGTCATCGCGTTCGGCGCGCGCTCCGACCGGCCCGACTACGACTGGGCGGACGGTGTCCGCCTGTGCCTCTACGCTCCGGCCGAGGGGCAGCGGCGGCGGGTACGAATTCCGTCGCCCGGCCGGGGGGCCGACGCGGAGTTCGAGGTAGGTTTCCGCGACGGCGTGGCCAGGGCGGAACTGGTGGCGGGTGAATCGTCGGCCTACCACTGTGTGGTGGCCGGGACGGAGGTGGCAGGACAGTGACGGCACATGCCTTTCCGGAGAGTTTCCTGTGGGGTTCGGCGACGGCGGCCTACCAGATCGAGGGCGCGGCCAGCGAGGACGGCAGGGGCCCGTCCATCTGGGACACCTACAGCCACACCCCGGGGCGGACGCTGAACGGCGACACCGGTGACGTGGCCGCCGACCACTACCACCGCTGGGCGCAGGACCTCGACCACGTCGCCGAGCTGGGCCTGGGGGCGTACCGCTTCTCGATCTCCTGGCCCCGGGTGCAGCCGGGCGGCTCCGGCCGGCTCAACCAGGCCGGCGTGGACTTCTACTCCCGGCTCGTCGACGGCCTGTTGGAGCGTGGCATCCGCCCGGTGGCCACCATGTACCACTGGGATCTGCCGCAGGAGCTGGAGGACGCCGGCGGGTGGCCGGTACGGGACACGGCGCTGCGCTTCGAGGAGTACGCGGCGGGGATCGTCGCCGCGCTCGGCGATCGGGTGCACACCTGGACGACGCTCAACGAGCCGTGGTGCTCGGCGTACCTGGGGTACGGCTCCGGCGTGCACGCGCCGGGTCGGACCGAGCCGGCGGCGGCGCTGGCCGCCGTACACCACCTGAACCTCGCGCACGGCCTGGCCGGTCGCGTGGTCCGGGAGACGGCGCCGACCGCCGAGCTGTCGGTGACGCTGAACCTGCACGTCATCCGCCCGGCCTCGGACGCGGCGGCGGACGTCGACGCGGCCCGCCGCATCGACGCGCTGGCCAACCGGGCGTTCCTCGGGCCGATGCTGGACGGGGCGTACCCGGCCGACCTGCTGGCCGACACGGCCGGCGTCACGGACTGGTCGTTCGTGCGCCACGGCGACGAGAAGGTGGCCGCCGTGCCGCTGGACGTGCTGGGTGTCAACTACTACTCCAGCACCCTGGTCCGCGCCTGGGACGGGCACTCGGCCCGCTCGGACGCCGACGGTCACGGCGCATCGGCGCACTCGCCGTGGGTGGGCGCCGACGACGTCGACTTCCTGCCGCAGCCCGGTCCGTACACGGCGATGGGGTGGAACATCGACCCGCCGGCGCTGACCGAGCTGCTGCTTCGGCTCCAGCGCGAACATCCCGGCCAGCCCATGATGATCACCGAGAACGGCGCGGCGTTCGACGACGTGGTGGCGGCCGACGGCCGGATCCACGACGACCTGCGGATCGACTACCTGCGTCGGCACATCGGCGCGATGGCCGATGCCCGCGCCCAGGGCGCCGACGTGCGCGGCTACTTCGTCTGGTCGTTGCTGGACAACTTCGAGTGGGGTTACGGCTACGACCGCCGCTTCGGGATCATCCGGGTCGACTACGACACCCAGGAGCGCACCTGGAAGGACAGCGCGCACTGGTACCGACGCCTCGCCGCCACCGGCAATCTGGACCAGGCGAAGGACTGACCGCGACGGCGCTGTTCCGGCAGCCGCACCGTTGCCCCGGCTGGCCACCGGGTACGGCGTTCGGCTCAGGCGTTGGTGCGGCGGGCACGAAGCCCGCCGCACAGCATGAGAAGGCAGACGCCGATCAGGACCGGCTCGATGGCGAAGGCGGTGACCAGCCCGTACTGGTCCGCCAGGCTGCCGAGCAGGAACGGGGCGATGCCGCCGACCACGCCGAGGAGCAGTTGCGAGCGGGCGTTGGCCCGGTCCTCGTGTCCGCCGGCCGCGCCGAGGGTGAGCGCGAGCGAGAGCGGATAGAGGTTCGCGATGCCCACCCCGCACACGAACAGCCCGAAGATGGCAAGAACCGGCTGTTCGGTCAACCAGAACAGCACGAAGCTGGGGCCGGTGACCGCCAATGAGGCGTACAGCAGCGTGACGCTGCGGCCGGGCCGGCGGGTGAGCCGCGCGCCCAGCAGACGCCCGATCAGGATGCCGAAATAGTTGCTGCTCAGCGCGGTGCTGGCGGCGGCAGCGGACAGGCCGGCGCGGATGAGCATCTGGGGGCCGAAGTACACCAGACAGAACTCGATCGCCGAACTGGTCGCGGTCAGTACGGCGAACAGCCAGCAGGCCAGCGGCAGGCCTCCGGCTCCCGTCGGGGCGGCGGGCCGTGGCACCGCCGGGAGCGGGTGGCTGCGGTAGCGCAGGTACAGCACCAGGAGGACGACGGCGGGCAACGCGAACGTGGCCCGCCAGCCCAGCACGCTGGCTGCCAGCAGGCCGAGGACCACTGGAGCGAACACGGCCGACGCGCCCGCCCCGACGTTGGCCTCAGTCAATGCCCGGTCCCGTCGATCACCGTGTCGGTCGGACAGAACCGCCTGCACGACGGTGAGCATCGTGGTTCCGGCCAGACCGAGCAGCACGGCGCCGAGCAGGGTGACCGGTACGCCCGCGCGGAGTGTGAACAGACCCGCGCCGACAGCCGTGGCGAGGGCCGAGCACCACAACAGCACAACCCTCGCGAGCCGGCGGGCCGCCCACACGAACCCGACTGCGGCGAGGGCCGCGCCCGCCGCCAGGAACAGTTCGTAGACGCCGAGCAGTGTGTAGGAGAGTCCCCATTCTTCGCGTAGGAGGGTCAGCGCCGGCCCGAAGGCGTACAGCCAGAACGTCCAGCAACCCAGGAGTGCGTACGAGAGCAGGGTCGGCGAGTCGCGTACGAACACGTCGGTCGTGGTCAACTGCCCGTTTGTGTATCGATACACAGATAGAGTGTGTGCCATGAGCCGCCCAGCGGACAAGCCCAAACGGCCGACACTGCGGCAGGTGGCGAGCGCCGCCGGCGTCTCGCCGATGACGGTCTCCTACACCTACTCCCAGCCGGCAAGGGTTTCCGCCGAGGCTGCGGCGAAGGTACGCGCAGCGGCGCAGGAGCTGGGCTACCCCGGTCCACACCCGGCCGCCCGCGGTCTGCGTCGTGGGCGGGTCGGCACGCTCGGCGTCGTACTCGGCGAACGGTTGAGCTACGCGTTCGACGATCCGCAGGCAGCACGCTTCCTCGCGGGGGTCTCCGACGTGTGCGCGGCCGAAGGCGTCGGGCTCACCCTTGTCCCGATCACCGGGGCATCCACCGACGCCGAGCGCGTCACGCAGGCAGCCGTGGACGGCTTCGTCGTCTGGACCACCAGCGACGACGATCCGGTCCTGGACGCCGTCGCCCACACCGGACTGCCCGCGGTGGTGCACGCCGGCCCGCGTGGACGGGGAATGCCGGTGATCGGCATCGACGACCGGGCCGCCGCCGCCGGGATCGGGCAGACCGCCTTCGCCGAAGCCCGCCGCCCGCTCGTGCTCGGCTTCCCGTTGGACCGCAGGCGCACCCGCCACCTACTCAGCGGCGGCGACCTCGTCGAGATGAAGTACCCGGTCACCCGCCACCGCTGGGAGGGATTCCTTGACGCCTGGACACAGGCGGGTCACCCGGCCGAGCGACTGAGGCTGGCCAGCTGCCCGGTCAATCACAGCACCGAAGGGGAGACCTTCGCGCTTGAGCTGCTACAGGGCGCCGAGCCACCGGACGCCATCGCCGCGATGAGTGACGAGCTGGCCCTCGGGGCCCTGCGCGCGGCCGCACGAGCCGGCCTACGCCTACCCGACGACCTGACCCTGACCGGCTGGGACGATTCGGACGCGGCCGAGGGGGCCGGACTGACCACCCTGGCCCAGTCCCTGCGCGACCAGGGGGCCCACTGCGCACGCGTGGCACTCGGGCGTCCCACCGATGCTTCGCCGCAGCATCAGTGGCACATCGTTACTCGCGCCACCACACGTTGACGTTCCCGCCCGCGCCCGGTGGGAGCGGGGTGCACATCGTCGCTATGGTCGGTGTCGTGGAGACACTGGGCCGACTTGCCGGCGTCACGGTCGACTGCCGGGATCCGCAGCGACTGGCCGACTTCTGGTCCGAGGTGCTTGGAGGACGAGTGACGGAGTCTCTCCCCGGCTGGCGGCGCGTCACCGTCGCCGGGGGCGGCCCGGTGCTGACCTTCCAGCCGGTCCCGGAGCCCAAGGCCGGCAAGACGCGACTACACCTCGACATCGCCGTTACCGACGTTGCGGAAGCGGTCGATCGGATCGGCACGTTGGGCGGGCGGTGGACGGGTGAACGGCATGACTACCAGGAGGGCGCTGTCCTCGTCATGACCGACCCGGAGGACAACGAGTTCTGCGTCGTGCAGCACTACCAGGTGTGATGCCCGGTCACCTACACCCCGACCCGCTGCGGCGGGACGGTGAGGCCGTAGAGCTCCATCAACTCCGGGCTGTCGACCCGGCTGCCGTCGGCCACCGAGTCGCAGGCGATGTCGACGATCTGGTCCTTGTGCGCCAGCAGGTACGGCCGCGCGCCCACGTCGGCGCTGGCCAGGGTGGCGATGCCGGACCAGTGTCGGCGGCCGAACAGCATCGGGTAGCCGCGCAGCCCGTCGTAGGTGGCGCAGACCAGCACGTCCGGGTACGGCAGCGCGGCCACCCGGCGTACGGCCACCGCGGTCAGGCCCGGCATGTCGACCGGCACCACCACCACCGCCTCGATGCCCGCGTCGTCCATCGCGGCCAGGCCGGCGCGGATGGACGAGCCGACGCCGGTGCCCCACGCCTTGTTGACCACGACGGTGGCCCTGGCCAGGTCGGCGGTCTCCCGGACCTGGTCGGCTGCGGCGCCCAGCACGATCACGATCTGCTCGCAGCCCGCCTCGGTCATCGTGTCGATCATCTGGTTGACCAGTGGCTTCTCGCCCTGGTGCAGCAGCGCCTCGGGACCGCCGATACGGCGTCCACCACCTGCGGCGATGATCATTCCTGCGATCCGGTTCAGCTGGGCCCCCTCAAACACGGGACCGACCGTGACCGGCCGGCCCCTCCTACGGACACTGCAACGAGGAGAGCCGCGCACGGGTGGCGGGGCGAAAAGGGAAAATAGTGCAACCGTTACGCAACGGACTGCTAGCGAACCCGGCGGCCAGGCCGGTCAGGTGGCGTCGGCGTAGCAGTCGACTATGGACAGGTCGAGCGGGAATCGCACCGGAGTCTCGCCGAACAGCAGCGCGGTGGCCCGCTCGCCCGCCCGGCTCACCGCCGCCGCCACCGTCTCGGCCTGCTCGGCGGGACAGTGCGCCACCACCTCGTCGTGCTGGAAGAAGACCATCTCGGCGTCGGTGCCGGCCAACTCGGCGCGCAGGGTGGCCAGCAGCGTGGAGGCCCACTCCGCGGCGGTGGCCTGAATGACGAAGTTGCGGGTGAACCGTCCCCGGGACCGCGCGGCACGCGCGTGCGGGCTCTGCCGGTCAGCGGCGGCGTCCGGGTCGATCGGCCCCTCGTCCGGGTCGGCGGGCCCCACCCCACCCGGCGGGCATGTCCGACCCAACCAGGACCGGACGAGGCCGCCCGCCTCGCCGGTACGCGCCGCCGCCTCCACGTAGCCGAACGCCGTCGGATAGCTGTGTCTCAGCACCGCCAACGCGGGCACCGCCGCCCCGCCGGTCTGCCCGTACATGGCGCCCAGCAACGCCACCTTGGCCTTGGGACGGTCACCGCCGAACGACTCCCGCGCCAGCGCGGCATAGAGGTCACCGGCCCCACCCGCCGCCGCCAACCGCGCGTCCCCGGAGACCGCGGCCAGGACGCGGGGCTCCAACTGGCCGGCGTCGGCCACCACCAGCCGCCAGCCCGGGTCGGCCACCACCGCCCGCCGGATCACCTTGGGGATCTGCAACGCGCCACCGCCACGGGTCGCCCAGCGGCCGGAGACGACCCCGCCCGGCACGTACTCCGGCTGGAACCGACCGTCGCGCACCCACTGCTCACGCCAGGACCAGCCGTGCGCCGTCCAGATCCGGTACAGCTCCTTGTATTCCAGGACCAACGGCACCGCCGGATGGTCCACGCCGCGCAGCACCCAGGCCCGGGTGTTGGGCAGCTCCACGCCGGCCCGGGCGAACGCCCGGAGCAACTCGGCCGGAGAGTCGGCGTGCAGCCGCCGGACGCCGAACGCGTCGGCGATCCGGGCCGCCAACTCGGCCAACCGGCGCGGCGGCCCGCCGACCGGGGACGGCTCCCCCAGCAGCTCGGCGAGGATCTCGTCGTGCACGTCGGCGCGCCAGGGCAGCCCGGCGGCACCCATCTCGGCGGCGATCAGGGCGCCAGCCGACTCGGCGGCCACCAGCAGCCGGAACCGGCCGGGGTGTTCGGTCCTCAAGACCCGGGCGAGCTGATCGGCGTACACCTGGGTCAGTGCCTCGATGCCCGGGCCCGGCGGGCCCGGCAGCGCGTCGAAGAGCGCGCCCTGGCCGTGCCCGGGCGGCGCGGCGGCACGCGGCGGTGGGTCGGCCGGCACCGGCCCGCCGGTCAGGCGGGCCCAGGCGGCGGCCAGCGCCCGGGGCTCGCCCCACCGGCCGGCGTGCCCGAGCAACAACGCCTCGGTCAGCTCCACGTCGTGGCACCGCTCGACCCGCACCCCGGCCCGCAACAGCGCCGGGTAGATCGTGCCCGCGCTCGCCCAGACCCAGCGCGGACGCGCGACCGCCTCCCGGGCGGCCACCGCGGACGCGAGGTCGGTGACGGTCTCGGTCGGGCCGGCGGGGCGGCCTGCGGCGTCGAGCGGTCGCAGCTCTCCCCCGCCCTGCTCATCTGCCACCACCGCCACCAGCACGAATGTGATTCTGCCTTCCCCCTCCGACAGGAAAACGGGTCGGTGGGTCGGCCTGCGGCTCGGTAGCGTTACCGAGTGCCCGTCCAGATCCCGCACCCCGACCCTGGCACCCCCGACACCCGTGGTCCGATGCGGTACCTGTGGTGGCTGGCCCGTCGCCAGCCCGCGCGGGTGCTGCGTGGCAGCCTGATCGGCACGGCCTGGATGGTCGGGCTGTCGGTCCGGCCCTACCTGATCGCCCGGGCCGTCGACGACGGGCTGCGTGGCCGCGACTCCCGGGCCCTGATCCTCTGGGTCGCGGCGATCGTCGTGGCGGGAGTGGGTCTGTCGTACCTGGGCATCATGCGGCACCGCACGATGACCTTCATCCGGGAGGACGCCAAGGCCCGCTCCGCCGAGGTGCTGCTGCGTCACCTGTCCCGGGTCGGCGCGGCGCTGCCACGCCGCTCCGCCGCCGGTGAGGTGGCCACCGTCGGCGGGTCCGACATCGAGTGGACGGCGCAGGTGCTGACGCTGACCGGGCCGGGGGTCGGGGCGGTCGTCGCGTACGGGGTCATCGCCGTGGTGCTCTGGTCGATCTCCCCGGTGCTGGCGCTCTGTGTGCTGGTGGGCATGCCGGCGGTCGGGCTCGTCGTCGGGCCGCTGCTGCGCCGGCTCGAACGGGCCGAGTCTGTCTACCGCGGGCAGCAGGGCGCGCTGACCGCCCGGTCCGGCGACATCGTGGCCGGGCTCCGGGTGCTCGCCGGGGTGGGTGGGCGGGACCTCTTCGCCCGCCGGTACGCGGCCCGATCGCAGGCCCTGCGCGCCGAGGGCTACCGCGTCGGAGCGGTGATCAGTTGGATCGACGCGGCGACGGTCGCCATCCCCGGCCTCTTCCTGGCGGCGGTGGTGTGGCTGACCGCGCGGATGGCCGTCACCGGTGACGTCACGGTCGGCGAGCTGGTCGCCGTCTACGGCTACGTGGCGACGCTCATCGTGCCGGTCTGGTTCCTGTTGGAGGGCAGCCACCAGCTCATCCGGGGTCGGGTCGCCGCCCGACGGATCGCCGGTCTGCTCCGGCTCGCCCCGGACGACGTCGGTGGGCCGGGCCGCCGGTGGCCGGCCGGTGTCCCCGGCGCCCGCGACCCGCACGCCGTCCCCGCGCCGACCGGCCCCGCCAAGCTGCACGACCCGTCGACCGGGCTCACCGTACGCGCCGGCCGGCTGACCGCGGTGGCCGCCGACGACCCGGCGGAGGCCGTGGCGCTGGCGGACCGGCTCGGCCGGTACGTCACCAGCGACGTCACCTGGGGTGGCGTGCCGCTGACCGCGGTCGCCCTGGACGAGGTCCGGGCCCGGATCCTGGTCGCCGACCACGACTCGTACCTCTTCGCCGGCACCCTGCGCGACGTGCTGAGTTCGGGGGCCGACGACGAGGAGATCCGCGCCGCCCTGCGGACCGCCTCGGCCGACGACATCGTCGACGCCCTGCCGGCCGGGCTGGACACCCCGCTGGACGCCCGGGCCCGGACGCTGTCCGGCGGTCAACGCCAGCGGGTACGGCTGGCCCGGGCGCTGCTCGCCGAGCCGGAGGTGCTGATCCTCGTCGACCCCACCTCGGCCGTGGACGCGCACACCGAGGCCCGGATCGCCGAGCGGCTACGGACCGCGCGGGCCGGGCTGACCACAGTCGTGTTCGCCACGTCGCCGCTGCTGCTCGGCCGCGCCGACGATGTCGCGTACCTGAGCGAAGGCCGGATCACCGCCACCGGCACCCACGACGGCCTGCTCGACTACGTCCCCGGTTACCGGCACCTGGTGGCCCGGGGCAGCGAGGACGAGCAGCGCTCCGATGCCGAGGAGGCGTACCAGTGAGCCGCCTGCCGGTCGCGGATCGCGGCACCGTACGCCGCGCCCTGCGGGACATGATCAGCAGACATCGTCGGGCGGTCGGCGTCGTGCTGGCCCTGCACAGCGCCGCCGCGCTCGCCGGGCTGGCCCCGCCGTGGCTGCTGGGCACCATCGTCGACCGGGTCACGGCCGGCGCGGGCGTGGCGACGGTGGACCGGCTGGCCCTGGCGATCGCCGGCTGCGTCGTGGTGAGCGCGCTGCTCGCCCGGTACGCCCAGTACGCCGGTCACCGCTTCGGCGAACGCGCCGTCGCCGAGCTGCGCGAACAGTTCGTCGACCGGACGCTCGCCCTGCCCGTGTCGGTCGTGGAGCGGGCCGGCGCCGGGGACCTGGCGACCCGCAGCTCGGTGGACGTGGCGACCGTCGGCACCACGGTCCGGGACGTGGCGCCCACCATCGTCATCGCCTCGGTGCAGTTGACGTTGCTGTTCGGCGCGGTGTTCCTGCTGCACCCCCTGCTCGGGCTCGCGGCGCTGGCCGGTCTGCCGTCGATCGTGGCGGCGACCCGGTGGTACCTGCGGCGGGCCAGCTCCGCGTACCTCACCGAGGGCGCGGAGGCGGCCGAGCTGACCGAGGCGTTGACCACGACCGCCGAGGGCGCCCGCACGGTCGAGGCGCTGCGGCTGGCCGACGAACGCGTCCGGTACGGCACCGCCCGCGTCGCCCGGGTGTGGCAGGCCCGCCGGGCGACGCTCGCGCTGCGTACCGTGTTCTTCTCGGTGGTCGAGGCCAGCTATCCCCTGCCGATCGCCCTGGTGCTGCTGGTCGGCGGCTATCTGCTCTCCGCCGACCTGGTGTCCCTCGGGTCGGTGGTCGCCGCCGCGCTCTACCTGCAACAGGCCATCGACCCGATGGACCGGTTGTTGCAGTGGACCGAGCAGGCGCAACGGGGGTTCGCGTCGTACGCCCGGGTGCTCGGGGTCGGGCTGGTCCCGCCCGAGTCACCCGGCGGCACGGCCACGTCGCGGGGCGAGCGGCTCGTGGTGGCCGAGGCACGGTTCTCGTACGCCGACGGCCACGACGTGCTGCACGGCATCGACCTGGAGGTACGGCCCGGCGAACGGTTGGCGATCGTCGGCCCGTCGGGCGCGGGCAAGTCGACGCTGGCCCGGCTGCTCGCCGGGATCGACGCGCCCCGGCAGGGTGTGGTCAGCATCGGCGGTTGCCCGGTCACCGACCTGGACCCGGCCGAACGACGACGGCGGATCGCCCTGGTCACCCAGGAGCACCACGTCTTCATCGGCTCGGTCCGCGACAACCTCGCGTTCGCCGCCCCGGACGCCACCGACGACCAGATGCGCGCCGCGCTCGCCGCGGTGGGCGCCGACTGGTTCGACGCGCTGCCCGACGGTCTGGACACGGCGCTCGGCGACGGCGCCCGGCAGCTCGGCGCGGCCGAGGCCCAGCAGGTGGCGCTGGCCCGGTTGGTGCTCGCCGACCCGCACACGCTGATCCTGGACGAAGCGACCGCGGCCCTCGACCCGAGCACCGCCCGGCGGACCGAGCGGGCCCTCGCGGCGGTGCTCGTCGGGCGGACGGTCATCGCCATCGCGCACCGGCTGAACACCGCGCACGACGCCGACCGGGTGGCCGTCCTGGCGGACGGCCGGATCACCGAGATCGGTAGCCACGACGAACTCGTGGCGGCCGGCGGGGCGTACGCGGCGCTCTGGCGCTCGTGGCACGCCCGCGCCGACGCGCGGTGACCGGAGTTACTTGACCGCGCCGGAGGTGAGGCCCGCCTGGATCTGCCGCTGGAACACCGCGTACACGATGATCATCGGGAGGATGGCGATGGTCAGCGCGGCGAACAGCCCGGACCAGTCGGCCTCGTAGCCGGCGTTGACCGAGATGTCGGCGATGCCCTGGGTGAGCACCCACTTGTCCTTGGCGTTGGAGAGCAGCACCAACGGAAGCTGGTACTGCGCCCACTGCCCGATGATGTTGAAGATCGCCACGCTGATCAGGCCCGGCTTCGCCATCGGCATCATGACCTGGAAGAACAGCCGGGTGTGCCCAGCGCCGTCGATCATCCCCGCCTCGGCGACCGAGGACGGCAGCGTCTTGAAGAACGCGGCCAGGAAGAAGATCGTGAACGGCAGCGAGTAGGCGATGTAGACCAGGATGACGCCCTGATAGGTGTCCAGCATGCCGAGCTGCTTCACCACGAAGAAGAGCGGCACCAGGGCCAGGAACACCGGGAACGCCAGCCCCGAGACGAACAGGTAGTAGATCGCCCGGTTGCCCCAGAACTTGTAGCGCGCCAGCACGTACGCGGCCATCGAGCCGAGCAGCATGGTGCCGAAGGTGCTGCACGCGACCACGAAGACGCTGTTGAGGAAGTACCGGCCGACGTTCGCCTTGGTCCACGCCCGGCCGAAGTTCTCCCAGCGCAGCTCGGCCGGCAGGGTCCACGGGCTGCTGAAGATCTCGCTGGTGTTCTTGAACGCGGCGAGGAACGTCCACAGGATCGGGACGATCACGATCACCGCCCACACGGCGAGCGCGATGTGCCCGAGGCTGGCGAAGAGCCGTACCTCCGAACGAGGGCTCTTGCCCCGCCGGCCGCCGGTCGCGGACGGATCGCCGGTCTTCGGCGGTAGCGCCGCCGGCGTCGGCGGCAGCGTCGACTGCGGGTTCATCAGTACTCCACGCTTTCCCGCTTGGTGAGCCGCAGCGTCAGCGCCGCGAACGTGAGGGTGAGGAAGAACAGCGCCACGCCCATCGCCGAGGCGTAGCCGTACTTCGAGTAGACGAACGCGTTGCGGTAGATCTCCATCGCCAGGACGGTGGTGGCGCCGTCCGGGCCACCACCGTCCACCGAGAGCACGGCCACGATGGCGAACGCGTCGAACGCCGCGATGCCCAGGTAGACCCACGCGACCTGGAGCGTGTCCCAGAGCAGCGGCAGGGTGACCCGGAAGAACAGCGTCACCTTCGTCGCCCCGTCCATCTCCGCGGCCTCGTAGATCTCACCCGGGATGGAGGCCATCCCGGCCGAGAAGAGCACCACGTAGAAGCCGACGGCCTGCCAGACCAGCACCCCGATGATCGACCAGAGCGCCAGGCCCGGCTTGACGAGGAACAGGATCGGGTCCAGGCCGAACTTCATCAGCACACCGTTGATCAGACCCGACTCGTTCGGCCGGTAGACCATCTGGAACAGCACCGCGATGATCGCCACCGCCAGGACCTGGGGGAAGAAGAACACCACCCGGTAGAACTTCGCCCCCCAGACCCCCTGGCGTTGACCGCCGCTGCTCTTGCCACCCACGTTGAGCAGGAAGGCGAAGAACAGCGCGATGGCGATCGTGATCAGCGGCAGGGCAAGCAGCAGTACGCCGTGGTGCTGGACCGCCTTCCAGAAGGCCCCGTCGTCGAGCAGCCTCCGGTAGTTGTCGAAGCCCACCCACTGCGGGGCGGAGAGCCCCCGCCAGTTGGTCATCGAGATCTGGAACGCCTGCGCGTACGGCCAGATCACGAATGTCACGTACAGCGTGACCGGGAGGAACAGGAACCCGACCACGAAGGGATACTTGCCGTGCCGCATGACCCTAGCTCCGATCGATCAGCGCTTGAACTTGGCGACCGAGCTGTCCTTCTTGATCGCGTCGGCGCGCTTCTGGATCCGCTCCACGAAGGCGTCCGCGTTGATCCGGCCGAACATCAGCTCGTTGGTGGCGCTGCGCGCCTCCGTGTCGAGCTCCTTGTACCAGCCGTCGAAGTACAGGTTGAACACGTCCTGGCCGGCCGCCTTGAGCGCGGCCTGCGAGCTGGCCACACCGGGCGGGAAGGCGAAGCCCTCCGAACCGGCGGTGACCACGGTCGGGGCCTTGACCACCTCGGTGAAGCCCTTCGCGCCCTCCTTGGACAGCATCTGGCGCATGTACTCCAGACCGCCCTTGGGGTTCTTGCTCTTGGCCGAGACGAAGTAGCCCTCGCCCGCGGTGGCCCGCAGCGCGGTGGCCGGCAGCTTGTCCGACGCGGTGAGGCTCGGCACCGGCATGAGCTGGTAGTCGAAGCCGGCCGGGGTGTCCTGCTTCTGCTCGCCCTCCAGCCAGTCACCACTGGGGTACAGGGCCACCTTGTACTGGTTCTGCCGCAGCTGCACGTCGGTGTGCTTGAGTCCCTCGAAGCTCTTGTCGCTGAACTTCGCCCCAACCTCGGCCCACGCCGCGGCGGCCTGCTTGACCGCGTCCTGCTTCCAGGCGCCGTCCTCCAGGTTGTCGATGTTCTTCAGCACGTCCGTGCCACCGATCTTGGCGGCCTGGGTGAGGATCACGTTCCACTGGTAGTAGGCCGCGTTCGCGCCCGCGTACCCGTACGGCGTGATGCCCTTGGCCTTGATGGCGGTGAGCAGCTTGATGAAGTCGTCCCAGGTCTTCGCCGGGGCCCAGCCGTTGTCCTTGAACAGCTTGGCCGAGTACCAGATGCCGAAGACGGTGGAGACGTAGTACAGGACGTACGGCTTGCCGTTGAACGAGCCCGCCTCGACGGTGCCCGGCACGACGGTGTCGCGGACCTTCTTGGCCGGGTCGTCGACCGACGGGGCGTCCCACAGCTCGGT
Source organism: Micromonospora sp. NPDC051543 (assembly GCF_044454415.1). NCBI lineage: Bacteria > Bacillati > Actinomycetota > Actinomycetes > Micromonosporales > Micromonosporaceae > Micromonospora > Micromonospora sp. NPDC051543. The sequence continues at coordinate 71,153 of NZ_JBITDT010000019.1, read as the reverse complement.
GAGGTCCTGGAGCTGACCGTCGGCGACCAGCGAGCCGAAGTCGATCAGCTTCTCGCCCGAGTTGTTGACGAACTCCGGCGGGTTGCCGGACGCGAACCGCGGCTGGAGCACCGTGGAGACGGCCTGCGTGGACTGGTGCTTGATCTCCGCCTTCGGGAACGCCTTCTTGTACAGCGGCTCGTGCACGTCGGTCGCGTACTTCTCGCCGTAACCGCCGTTGAAGATGATCACCTCGATGGGAGCGTCCTCCTTGACGCCCAGCGGGTTCTTCTCGCTCTTGGTGCCTTCGGCGGCCTTCTCATTGTCCTTGTCACCGCCGCTGCTCGTCGCGCAGGCGCTGAGCAGGCCGATGGCCGGGGTGGCGAGCATGCCCACGGCGGCGGCGCGACGCAGCACCGTGCGGCGGTCGAGCGCGGCCGGGTGCTCGGGGGTAATCGACATCGTCGTCTCTCCTTGTGGAATTCGGGTCAGGCCGTACGCCGGAGACGTCCGGCGTACCGCGACTCGAGGGCGATGTTGTGCTCGTCCCCACCGGGGACGTTGGCGGAGAGGTAGATAGGGGGTACCTCCCCGGCCTGGTGGAACCGTCGTACGACCTCAGCGGTCAGCAACTGCGCCAGCAGCGCCGTGGTGACCGAGGAGACCGCACAGACCGCGCCGCCGCCCTCGAGCGGCAGCAGTGCGTCACCGTACGGCGCGCCGTTGTCCAGCACGACGTCGGCGAGGTCGGCGAGCCGTTGACCGGACGGGTGCCGTGGCGCCACCCGCGCGGTGTGCTCGACCGAGGTGACCGCGATCAACGGGTGACCGCGCTCGGTGACCAGCGCCGCCAGCTCGACCACCGAGCCGTTGATGCCGGACTGGGACGCCACCACGAACACGTCGCGCGGCTGGGGCGCCGCGAGCGCGTAGATCTGGTGGGCGATGGAGGGATCACGTTCCAGCTTCGGGTCGGCGAGCACGTCGCGTGGGGCGTCGCCGTGCACCACCAGGTCCCGTACCGAGAGCCGGTTCGTGGGGACCAGCCCGCCGGCACGCGCGACCAGCTCGGCGGCGAACGCCTCGGAGTGCCCGGCCCCGAACGCCTGGAGCACGCCGCCGGCGCGCAGGCTGTCGGTGATCAGGTCGGCGGCCCGGGTGATCCCGTCGGCCTCCGAGTCGAGCAGGCGGTCGAGCACCGGGCGGACCGCGTCCGCGTACCCCTGTGCACTGATCATGAGAGGACCCCCTTGGCGGCCTTGTGCCCGTCGACGGCCTGCGCGGTACGCCGGAAGGCCGCGTGGGCGCGGTCGTGGGTGCGCTGTGCGACGGCGATGTAGAGCAGGTCGAGCACCACCAGTTGCGGGTGGCGGGCGGAGAGCGCGTCCGGCCGGAAGGTGGTCGCCTGGCTGGCCGTGAGCAGCACGATGTCGGCCAGCTCGGCCAACGGCGAGCGGGGGAAGCCGGTCAGGGCCAGGGTCGTGGCGCCCCGGCTGCCCGCCTCGGCGAGCATCTCGATGGTCTCCCGGGTCTGGCCGGTGTGGGAGATGCCGAGCGCCACGTCGCCGACGCCGAGCAGCGCGGCGCTGGCCAGCCCCTCGTGCACGTCGCTCCACGCCCAGGCGGCCACCCCGATGCGGTGCAGGCTGAACTGCATCTCCTCGCCCACCAGGGCGCTGCCGCTGGCCCCGAAGATGTTCACCCGGGTGGCGCCGGCGATCGCCACGGCGGCGCGTTCCACCTCGCCGAGGTCGAGCAGAGCGGCGGTGTCGTGCATGGCCCGGGTGTCGGCGGCCATGATCTGGTCGAGGACCCGACCGAGAGGGTCGTTCGGCTGGATCTCGCGGCCGATGTCGACGGTCCAGCCGGCCGAGCGGGCCCGGCCGGTCTCGGCGGCGATGCCGAGGCGCAGGTCGGCGTACCCCTCGAAGCCCATGGCCCGGCAGAAACGGGTGATGGTGGCCGGCGAGGTGCCGCTGCGCTCGGCCAGCTCCACGATGGTCGAGCGCGCCGCGGCCTCGGGGTCGCTGAGCACGTGCTCCGCGACCCGGCGTAGCGCGCCGGTCAGCTCGCCGAGCCCGTTGCGCACCCGGGCCAGCACCCCGTCGGAGGCCGCGCTCCTTCGGTCGATCGCGTGGGCGTCGACCACCGCGGTCCCCGCGGCGGTGTCCACCTCGTGATCAACCATGGGACGCCTCACCTTTCCGAAAAGACTGTTAACTGTTAGTGGTAAAAGTTCTTACTGAACGGCCCTCTGTGTCAAGACTGTGGGCGAAGTTTTCAAACTGTTACCTGGCGCACAAGCCTCGCGGTCCCTCCGGAGTTGCCCCACGCGGCCGTGCCGACCAGCATGAACAGGCCCGTGACCGCGCAGCGCAAGGAGGCCCGTGCCGATGTCCGACACCGTCGTGGTCGGTCTCGACGTCGGGGGTACGTCCACCCGGGCGACCGCCCTGACCCTCGCCGGCGAACGCCTCGGCACCGGCAAGGCCGGCGGTGGCAACCCCACCAGCCACGGCGCCGAACGGGCCGCCGCCGAGGTGCTGACCGCGCTGCGCGCCGCGCTCGCCGACGTCGACCCGACCCGGGTGGCGGCCGGCACCATCGGGCTGGCCGGCGCACCCCGCCTGCTCGCCGACCCCGCCGGACGCGCCGCCTTCGACTCCGCCTGGCACGACGCCGGGCTGCGCTGCCCGTACGCCGTACACGGCGACGCCCTCGTCGCCTACGCCTCCGGCACCGCCGAGCCCGACGGAACGATCCTCATCGCCGGCACCGGCGCGATCACCGCCCAGGTCGTCGACCTGCGGCTCGACCGGGTCGCCGACGGGCACGGCTGGCTGCTCGGCGACGCCGGATCGGGCTTCTGGCTCGGCCGCGAAGCGGTCCGCCGACTCCTCGCCGACCTCGACACCGGCAACGCCCCGGGCAGGCTGGGCGCGGCCGTCCTCACCGAACTCGTGGGCAGCGCCGACGTGGCCCCCCGCCCCCGCGACACGGTGGACGCCACGATCCAGGCGGTCACCCGGCGACCGCCGATCGACCTCGCCCGGCTGGCACCACTCGTCGTCACCGCGGCAACCGACGGCGAACCGGTCGCCACCGCCCTGATCGCCGAGGCCGCCGCCCACCTGGCCGAGAGCGTCACCCGCATCCGCCCGGCGGAGTCGACGACGCCGGTCGTGCTCGGCGGTGGACTGCTCATCGCGGACACCCCGCTCGCCAGCGCCGTCCGCGCCGAGATCGGTCGACGCTGGCCGACCGCCCCCCCGCGGACCGCCGGCGACGGCGCGGCCGCAGCCGCCTGGCTCGCCGCCCGCGACCTCCCCGAGGTCACCGACCCGGCAGCCCTGCACACCCTCCTCTTCCCCGCCCCCTGACCCCTGGCGCGCCCACCGAGCCCGCCACGCGGGACAGGCCCCCGCCGTGTGGCGCCCCGCCACCCGGCACCCCTGCCACCCGGGCCCGCCAACACCGGGCCCCCGCCGTCATGATCGTGCTCGAACCAGGATGTAGTGGCCTACCGCCGCGGCGAGGGGACTACATCCAGGATCGAGCACGATCAAGGCGTGGGGCCGGAAGTTGTGCAGATCTTGACGAGCACGCGGGCGACAGGGCGACGGGTGATCGTTGTCGGTCAGGTTTGGGTGGGGAAGCCGAGGTTGACGCCACCGTGGCGCGGGTCCAGCCAGCGGCTGGTGACCACCTTGCTCCGGGTGAAGAACCGCACCCCGTCCTCGCCGTGGGCGTGCAGGTCGCCGAAGAGGGACGACTTCCAGCCGCCGAACGAGTGGTACGCCATGGGCACCGGGATGGGCACGTTGATGCCGACCATGCCCACCTCCACCTCGTGCTGGTAGCGGCGGGCCGCCCCGCCGTCGTTGGTGAAGATCGCCGTGCCGTTGCCGTACGGGCTGGCGTTGACAAGTGCCACGGCCTCGTCGTACGAGCCCACCCGCACGACGCTGAGCACCGGCCCGAAGATCTCGTCGGTGTAGATCGACAGGTCCGGGGTCACCCGATCAAAAAGGGTCGGGCCGAGCCAGAAGCCGTCCGGGTCGCCGTCCGGCGTGACCTTCCGCCCGTCGACGACCGGTACCGCCCCGGCGGCCACGCCCGCGTCCACGTAGGACCGCACCCGCTCGGCGTGCGCGGCGGTGACCAGCGGCCCCATGTCGCAGCCCCGCCGGCCGTCACCGGTGCGCAGCCCGGCCATCCGGGCGGCGATCCGCTCCACGAGGGCGTCCGCGACCGGCTCCACCGCCACCAGCACGGAGATGGCCATGCACCGCTCCCCCGCCGAGCCGAACCCGGCGTTGACCGCCGCGTCCGCCGCCAGGTCCAGGTCGGCGTCGGGGAGCACCACCATGTGGTTCTTCGCCCCACCGAGCGCCTGCACCCGCTTACCGGCGGCGGTGCCGCGTTGGTAGACGTGCCGGGCGATCGGGGTGGAGCCGACGAACGACACCGCGCGCACCTCGGGGTGGTCCAGCAGCGCGTCGACCGCCTCGGCGTCGCCGTTCACCACGTTGAACACCCCGTCGGGCAGGCCGGCTTCGGCGAACCACTCGGCGAGTAGCAGCGCCGCGCTCGGGTCCTTCTCGCTCGGCTTGAGCACCACCGCGTTCCCGCAGGCCACCGCTACCGGCACGAACCACAGCGGCACCATCACCGGGAAGTTGAACGGCGAGATCACCGCCACCACGCCGAGCGGCTGCCGGATCGTGTACGAGTCGACCTCGGTGGAGACGTTCTCGCTGAACGCGCCGCGCAGCGCCGAGGGCATTCCGCACGCGTACTCGATGACCTCCAGGCCGCGCTGCACCTCGCCGGCGGCGTCGGCGAGCACCTTGCCGTGCTCGGCGGTGATCACCTCGGCGAGCCGGTCCCGGCGGGCGTGCACCAGTTCCCGGAACGCGAACAGCACGGCGGACCGCCGGGCCAGCGACGCGTCGCGCCAGCTCCGGGCCGCCTGGGCGGCGGCCCGCACCGCGACGTCCACGTCCGCGGTCGAGGCCAGCTCGACCTCGGCGGTACGACGACCCGTGGCCGGATCGAACACGTCGCCGCGCCGCTCGGACGTGCCGCCGACCCGCTTGCCGTCGACGAAGTGGCCGATGCTCACGCCGCCCGAACCGCCGGTGCTCACGCCGCCCAGGCCGCCGGTGCTCACGCCGCCCGAACCGCCGGCGCTCATGCCGTCACCTCCGCCGACGAGCGGATCGCGTCGACCAGGATCGCCAGGCCCTCGCGGGCCTCGTCCTCGGTGAGCGTCAACGGTGGACCCATCCGCAGCACGTTGCCGTAGAGCCCGCCCTTTCCGGTGAGCAGACCGCCGTCGCGGCACGCCTCGAAGACCCGGTTGGTCAACGCCGGATCCGGCTCGCCGCTGCCCGGCCGGACGAACTCGACGCCGAGCATGAGCCCCTTTCCTCGTACCTCGGCGACGCAGTCGAGGCCGCCCACGGCGGACCGCAGGCCGTCGGCGAGGATCGCGCCGACGCGGGCCGCGTTCGCCTGGAGGTCGTGCGCGATCAGGTAGTCGAGCACCGCGTTGCCGGCCGCCGTCGAGATCGGGTTGCCGCCGAAGGTGGAGAAGCTGATCCCCGGCACCGCCTGGAGCACCTCGGCCCGGCCGACCACCCCGGCCAGGGCGAAACCGTTGCCGATGCCCTTGGCGAAGGTGAGCAGGTCCGGGGTCACGCCGTGGGCCTGGTAACCCCAGAAGTGCTCCCCGGTACGCCCCCAGCCGGTCTGCACCTCGTCGGCGATGAACAGGATGCCGTGCTCGTCGAGGACCTTCTTCCAGGCCGCGAAGAGCCCGTCCGGTGGGTGCACGAACCCGCCCACGCCCTGAATCGGCTCGGCGATCAACGCGGCCACGTCGCCGGACGTCTGGGTGGCCAGCACCTCGCGCAGGTCCTCCACGGCCGCGTCGATGCGCTCGTCGGCGCTCAACCGGGCCAGCAGGCCGCGTACCCGGTCACCGGAGTGCAGCCAGGCCACCTGCAACGGGTTGAGCGCGCTGGCCGACCAGGTGCGGTTGCCGGTGACGCCCATCGCCGCGTACGACCGGCCGTGGTAGCTGTTGCGCACGGCCAGGACCTGGTGCGAACGGCGGTAGTTGGTGGCGACCAGCAGCGCCGCCTCGTTCGCCTCGGTGCCCGAGTTGGTGAAGAACACCCGGGCGTCCGGGATACCGGAGCGCTTGGCGATCTTCTCGGCCAGCTCGACCTGCTGGCGGATCAGATAGAGCGTCGAGGTGTGCACGATGCCGGTGGCGAGCTGCCGCTCGACGGCCTCCCGGATCTCCGGGATGTCGTACCCGAGCATGTTGGTCAGCACGCCGCCGAAGAAGTCCAGGTAGCTGCGGCCCTGTGCGTCGGTGACCCGGCGGCCGGAGCCGGAGACCAGCTCGATCGGCTCGGCGTAGTACAGCGGCATCCAGGGTGGGAGAACGGCCCGGTGCCGGGCCAGCAGGTCGTCGGTCATCGTGGCACCCTTCAGCGGCGTTCGTGGATACCGCACGCTCCCACCGGCGGCCGGCGCGGACAACTGTCAGGGTGTAGCGCAGAGCGGGTACGACCTGACACTCACGCCGAGCGTGGACGCCGCGGCAGGTGCAGGACGGCGGCGACCACCGCGAAGGCCGCCCAGCCGGCCCCCAGCGCGGCGGCCGTCGAGACGTGCTGGACGTAGTGGTACGCGGTGAGGAAAGCGACAAGCGCGAGACTGTTGCGGGCGAAGTGCCCGGTGAACTCGGACAACTGGTGTCGCGCCTCGACGGCCACCAGCACCCCCGAGTACGGGAACGTCACCACCATTTGACGCAACACGGCCCCGAGCAGCGCGGTGAGGACCGCCCCCACGAAGATCACCACCAGCTTGAGCGGTACGGGAAGCCCTGTTGCGGCTGGCCCGTCAGCGTCGGCGGTGACCGGTCGGGCGTGACGACGTCGCAGCAGCATGGCCGTCGCCCAGAGCACGAGCGTGCCGGCGAGGGCCGCCTCGAACGGGACGTCGACGGCCACCAGGCCGGCGCTCAGCGCCACGTAGACACCGATCCCCGCGCCGTCGGCGAGCAGGATGGGCCAGCGCAGCCTCCGGTGGGTGACCGCCACGGTGACGAAGAAAAAGTTGAGCCCGAGCACGCCGAGCACCTGCGCGCCGTCGACGTCGTACCCGGTGGTCACCAGCGCCAGCGTCATCGGCAACGGAAGGCTGTAGACAAGCGCCCGGAGCCGTACCGAGCGGATCACGCTCACCGCCCCGACCACGGCCGTCACCAGCAGGACGGCGCTCCACGTCATGGCGTCGGCGTCGGGTCCTCGAACGTCGCCACGCTCGCGCAGGCGTCGAACACCCGGGTCAGTCGCTCGACGTCGGCGCGGTTGACGGAGAACTGGTTCTCGCCGATCTCGCCGTGGGCGGTCATCCGGGCCTCCCAGCAGCTCGACGAGTCCCAGAGCGTCAGGTTGACGAGCAGGTGCGGGCCCACCGCGCCGAAGGGCAGCAGACCCACCCGGGCCCCGGCCGCACGTTGCCGACCGACCAGGTCGGACAGTTCGTCGGTCAACGTGGCGTAGACGAAGACCCGGGTGATCCGTACGCCGCGCCGCAGAGCCTCGACGTTCGCCTCCCAGTAGCGGCGGCCGATCTCGCTACGCCACCAGCTCAGCTCCCCGCTCGCCCGAGGCATCACGTTTGTCAACGCGTCCAGCCGGTGTGCGCAGGCGCGGGTCGCGCCGAGCAGGTCCTCGTCCTCGTCGCCCCGCCGGATGATGCGCCCCTGCGCGAACTGCTCGGCCTCCAGCCGGAACTGCTCGTAGCGTCGCCGCGCCTCCACCGCGACCCGCGTACCGGTGTGCTGCTCCGTCGCCTCCCGCATCGCGACGACCACCTCCGTGGCGGTGTGCGCGAGCCACGGTGGACCCTCCAGCAGCGTCCGCAGGTGGAACCGGCGCTCCGCGCGGGCCAGCGAGTCCACCAGCAGCGAGATGGTGATGCCCATCAGGCCGGCCAGCAGCGACTCCACGCCCGAGGCCGCGCCGGTGAGGTCGAGCAGGACGCTGAGGGTGATCGACAACGTGATGCCGACCAGCGCCACCGGGTCGGTGTGCGCCACCAGCCGGAGGAAGCCGCTCGCGGAGACGCCGCCCCCGCGCCGTGGGCGCGCACCGTCACGGGTCATCGAAGTCCCCCCATCAGCCGCTGCGGCCAGCGTAAACAGCAGCCACAACAGCCGGCCGGTAGCATCCGGCAGGTGCAGGAGACGCGGGCAGGTACGGTGGCCGAGCGGATCGAGGCCTGGTTGTGTTCCACCGCGCTGCGCGGCCTGGTACGCCACTTCGACGGTGACTGGCCCGTCGGCGACCTCACCGAGGTGCTGCGGTTCCTGGACGACTTCTCCGCCCGCCACTGGGACTTCCGGGGCGGGCGGGAACGACCCGACGCGCGCGAGCCGGACCTCGATCCGGCCACCGCGACGCTCGTCCTCGACGCGGCCGCCGCGCTCGGGCTCGTCCACCCGGTATTGCCGGCCCGGTCGGCGTACGCCCATCTGGTCGTGCTGGGCGGGCTGGCGCACGCGTGCGTGCGGCGCGTCGGGTACGCGGCGCACCTGCTACGCGCCGGTCTGACGGTGCGCGGCGAGGTGGCCGTGCTGGGCAGCTTCCGACCGCTGTCCGAATGGGAACGGGCCACCCTCGCCGACGCCGGTCTTCCGGCCGACGAGACCGAGGTGGACGTGCTGGACACCGCCGTGCGGCGGGTGTTCGAGGTGGCCGCGCCGGCGGAGCAGGCCGGCGTGGACGCCGGCCACCCGCACCACTCCTGGTCGTCGCGGACCTACCGACCGGCGGGACTGCCACCGGTACGGGTGCTGGCCGCGCCGTCGGGCGAACCGGACCGGCGGCGGGCGCACACCGCCGACACGCAGCGGTTCTGGGCCGGACACGTCCGGCTCGCACCGGGCGACGAGGTGTTGACGGTCACCGCGCCCATCTACGTGCCGTTCCAGCACTGCGACGCGCTGCGCACCCTGGCCCTGCCCTACGGCTGCCACCTGGAGACGATCGGGGTGGATCCGGCGGTGGCCGACCCGGCGACGCTGCCCGAGCAGACCCTCACGCCGGGCCGCTACCTCCAGGAGATCCGCTCGGCGATCCGCTCGATGCGCGCCCTGCACGAAAACCTGGGCTGAGCCGGCGGTGTTTGCGGGGGGCGCTGCTCAGCCGGCGGTGTCGCGGCACGCTGTGCTCAGCCGGCGGTGTCGCGGACGGCCTGGGCGAAGACCTCGGAGCGGTGCTCGAAGTTGCGGAACCGGCCGTAGCTCGGGGCGGCCGGCGACAGCAGCACCACCCCGCCGGCCGGGGTGACCTCCCGGGACAGCCGTACCGCGTCCACCAGGTCGTCGACCAGTTCCGTGCGCACCTTCGGCAGGTTCGCCAGCACCTCGACGATCCGCGCGCCGCTGTCCGGGATGCCGATGACGGTCAGCTCGCGCTCGGCCAGGTGCTCGGCCAACGGGGTGTAGTCCAGCCCCCGGTCGTTGCCGCCGACGATCACCGTCAAGGGGCGCCCGTCGTACGCGTCGATGGCGTGCATGGCCGCGTACGGGCTGGTGGCCAGCGTGTCGTCGACGAAGGTCAACCCGGACGGGTCGCTGATCTCGGTGAGCCGGTGGGCCAGCCCCTGGAACTCGGCGACGGCGACGGCGAGGTGGTCCTTGGCGGCCACCACGTCGACACCGAGCGCGTCGAGCACGGCGAGCGCCACGCAGAGGTTGCCCTCGTTGTGCCGGCCCACCAGAGGCAGCACGGCACGCGGGAAGAGCGGGTGGTCGCCGAGGTGGAACCAGGGCGTACCGTCCGCGCCGGTGGCGACGTGGGTGGTGTCGGGCCGGCCGGCCCGGGTCGCGGGCAGGTCACCCAGCTCGGCGGCGAGCCGCGGGTCGCCGCCGTTGACCACGATCGTCTGCGGGTCGTGGGCGAGCAGGTTGAGCTTGTCGCGGTAGTACTCCCGCTCGCCGCCGTGCGCGTCCAGGTGCTCGGGGAACAACGCGGTGACCACGGCGACCCGGGGCGAGTCGGTGAGGTCGCTGCACTGGTAGCTGGACAGCTCCAACACGTACAGCTCGGCGTCGGGCAGGTCGAGCGTGGGCACCCCGATGTTGCCGCCGAAGACGTTGGGTCGGCCCATCGCGGTGAGCAGGTGGCTGATCAGGCTGGAGGTGGTGCTCTTGCCCTTGCTGCCGGTGACGCCGACGGTGCGGGCGGCGTGGTCGGCCATCCACAGGGCGGTGCCCTGGGTCACCGGGACGCCACGTCGCCGCAGCTCGACCAGCCACGGGTGGGTCTGCGGCACCCCGGGCGAGCGGACCACCACGTCGGCGGCGGTCAGCCGGGCGAAGCCCGCCTCGCCGGTCACCAGGGGGGCCGCCTCGGCCAGCGGACCTTCCCACGGCAGCGACAGGAAGTTGGCGCTGTCGTCGACGGCGACCAGATCGGCGGGGCCGTGCGCCGCGATGGCGGTCACAGCGGCCCGGCCCTCCCGACCGGCGCCCCAGACGGCGACGGTACGTCCGCGCAGGTCAGACAGGCGCACGGGGCTCTCCTCGGGGGTCACGGCGGCAGCTTGCGGGGCCCGGTCCGGACACGGCCGGACGAACCAGGGCCTAGTATGGCGTGTGCCCAACGAGCAGCTCCGGCGGATGGACGCCTTCACCTTCCCGTCCTACTCGATCGACTTCGCCACCGGCGAGGTCTTGTTCGACTACGCGTTGACCGGCCCGGCCGGTGAGCAGCGGTTCACCGAGGTGATCACCCTCCCGCTGCCGGCGGAGCCGCCGTCGGACGAGACGGTGGCCACCCTCAACCGGGTGCTGGAGGTGCTGCACCTCGTCGCCGGGGTCAGCTACTACAAGGCCGCCGCGCCGCCCCGACTGGTGCTGCCGGCGCCGCTGGGCGCGGCCACCGTCGACTACGTCACGGCCGTCTACACCAAGGGCCTCGCCGAGTACGCGTACCGCAACGAGCTGCCGTACGTGCTGGAACTGCGTCCGGAGGTGCCGGCCGGTGACGTGACGCCGGCCCGGGTGTACGACAACTCGGACCGTCGCCCGCTCTCGGCGGTCGGCGGCGGCAAGGACTCGATCGTGAGCTTGGAGGCGCTGCGCCGCGCCGAGTTGGACCCGGTGCCGTTCTCGGTGAACCCGAACCACGTGATCGTCGCGGTGAACGAGGCGTCCGGGCTGACGCCGCTCGCCGCCCGCCGGCGGATCGACCCGGTGCTGTTCGACCTCAACGCCAGCGGGGCGTTGAACGGCCACATCCCGGTCACCGCCATCAACTCCCTGATCGCGGTGGCGACGGCCGTCCTGCACGGGCTGGGCCCGGTGGTGATGTCCAACGAGCGCTCGGCGTCCGACCCGAACCTGAGCTGGAACGGTCACGAGATCAACCACCAGTGGTCCAAGGGCGTGGAGGCCGAGGGGCTGCTGCGGGGGGCGCTGGCGGAGCACGCCGGTCTCACCGAGCCGTACTTCTCCCTGCTGCGGTCGCTGTCCGAGCTGCACATCGCCCGACTGTTCGCCGAGTTCACCCGGTACGACGACGTGGTGACGAGCTGCAACCAGGCGTTCAAGCTGCGGGACGCGTCCGAGCGCTGGTGCCGGAACTGCCCGAAGTGCCGGTTCGTCTTCCTGGCCATGGCGCCGTTCATGCCCCGGGAGCGGGTCACGCACATCTTCGGCGGCGACATGCTCGCCGACCCGGAGCAGATTCCCGGCTACCGGGAGCTGCTGGGCGTGGACGGGCACAAGCCGTTCGAGTGCGTGGGCGAGGTCGAGGAGTCGGTCGTGGCCCTCGGCCTGCTCGCCGAGCAGGACCAGTGGCGCGACGCCCCGGCGATCAAGGCCCTGGTCGACGCCGTCCCGGAAACAGCCTGGTCCGCCGTGGCACACACGGACGTCTTCACCCCCGGCGGCCCCAACCACATCCCCCCCACCTACGCCAAAGCCCTGACCTCCCTCGCCTGACCGCCACGGGTAGTCTGCGCCACCGGAGGCGATTTCCCCGGACGGTGACGCGGCAGCCGACGTGGCTACGGTCGCGGCGATCTGCGGTTGCCGGGTGTCCGCTGGGAGTAGTCGGCGGGTGGCGGGTTGCCGCTGTTGTCGTAGTAGGGACCAGTAGGGGCCGGGCCAGCAACGCTGGTAGTGATGTGGGCGGCGTTCGGGTCGAATTGCTGGTACGACGACTCCCCCTCGGTGCCCGCGTACTGCCCCCCATAACCGGACAAATACGCGCCATCGCCCGAATACACAGCGCTCCGGTAATCCTCCGTCGCGGCATAACCACCGTAGGAATACGCCCCGACGGCCGCTTGCTGAGCAGGACCCGCAGGCACCACGTAGCCGCCAACAGAACCCGCGCCACCGGCACCGATGGTGAGGTGAGCGGCGCTCCCGTCAATCGGCCTGAACGACTCCCACTCCGTGCCCGCGTACTGCCGCTCATAACCAGGCGGGGTACCGACCCGGTCAGGAACCTGCCCCCCATACCCACCCGAATACCCCACCGCACTGGAGGCCTGCTCCCCACGATCCCCCGACACCACACCCGCACCCTCAGAAAACCGCGCCGACGCCCTCGACCTCTTCTCACCCTTCTTTCGCCCCCGCTTGGGCGTGATCGCTCTCGCCAGGGGGCCGATCGCTCCGCAGTACTCCAAAAAATCCTTCAGATCCTCGGGCATGCTCTTCGGAACATTCTTGCCCTCCCGCCGCCAATCAGCAAGATTCTGTCCTAGGTGTACCATAATCCCGTTGCTGGCCCGCTTCTGGTAAAGCTTCGGCGGGACTGTCAGCAGATTTTTTTCGCCATTCCCGTAGTAGTCTCGTGCTATTTCTTCGAACGCCACCCATCTAGCGTCAGTACTCGACTTAACCTTGCTGGGGGCCACCGATTTCGCCAAGTCCCCGATCGCTCCGCAATACTCCAAGAACTCCCTCAGGCTCTCGGGCATGCCCTCTGGTAAATGCCTGCCCTCCCGCCGCCAATTATAAAGGTCCAGTCCGAGATCTACCATAACTCCGTTAGTGGCCCGCTTACTGTACGTCGTCGGGGGCACTGTCAGCAGATTTTTTTCGCCGTTCCCGTAGTATTTTCGTGCTATCTCCTCGAACGCCACCCACTCTTCTTCAGTCTTCTTCCTCGGCGGCATGAGGCGCCCTCTCTGCTCTTTCAGCGGTTGGGACTCGGTGACTCAAAGGTGTGGCCGGTGTACGAGACGTCGCCGCCCACAACCACCATGGGCTGGGTTACCGTCGCGGCGGTGTGGGGTTGCCGGGTGCCCACCGGGAGTAGTCCGCGGGTGGCGGGTTGCCGCTGTTGTCGTAGTAGGGGTCAGTAGGGGCCGGGCCGGCGGCCGTGGTCAGGCGGGCGGCGTTCGGGTCGAATTGCTGGTACGACTCCCCCCCGGTGCCCGCGTACTGCCCCCCATAACCGGACAAATACGCGCCATCGCCCGAATACACAGCGCTCCGGTAATCCTCCGTCACGGCATGACCACCGTAGGAATACGCCCCGACGGCCGCTTGCTGAGCAGGACCCGCAGGCACCACGTAGCCGCCAACAGAACCCGCGCCACCGGCGCCGGTGGTCAGGTGGGCGGCGCTCCCGTCAATCGGCCTGAACGACTCCCACTCCGTGCCCGCGTACTGCCGCTCATAACCAGGCGGTGTACCGACCCGGTCAGGAACCTGCCCCCCATACCCACCCGAATACCCACCGTCCTGGTAACCCCGTGCCGTCGCTGCGGCATCACCGCCGTAGGAATACTCCCCACCGGCCGGCTGCTGCACAGACCCCATCACCCCCTGCGGAAACGACTCCGGCCCAGCACCCCCATGCTGCCTCCCATAACCAGACGAATATCCCACCGCACCATGAGCCCGCTCCCCATGATCCCCCGACACCACACCCGCACCCTCAGAGAAGGAGGCCGCCACCTCCCGCCTATTATCATTTTTCTTTCGCCCAACTCCGGGCGCGATCACTCTCGCCAGGGCGCCGATCGCTCCGCAATACTCCAAAAATTCCTTCAGGCGCGGGGGCATGCTCTTCGGAACATCCGCGCCATCCTGCCGCCACTTGAAAAGGTCTTGTCCGAGGTTTACCTTAATTCCGTTGGAGGCCCACCTACTGTACGATACCGGGGGGAGTGTCAGCAGATTTTTCTGGCCATCTCCGTAGTAGGCCCGTGCTATCTCCTCGAACGCCTCCCACCTAGCGTCACTACTATACTTAAGACCAGTGGGCGCGACCGCCTTCGCCACGTCGCCGATCGCTCCGCAACCCTCCAAAAATTCCTTCAGGCGCGGGGGCATGTCACTGGGAGGCCGCCTGCCCTGCCGCCGCCAACTATAAAGTTCTTGTCCGAGTTTCACCCAAATTCCGTTGGTGGCCTGCCTCTCGTAATTTTGCGGGGGGACTGTCAGCAGATTTTTCTGGCCATCTCCGTAGTATTTGCTTGCTATCTCCTCGAACGCCGCCCACTCTTCTTCAGTCTTCTTCCTCGGCGGCATGAGACATCCTCTCTGATCTTTCAGCGGTTGGGACTCGTTGTGACGTGGATGCGCTGACCCAGATGACGTGGAGTGATCCAACTTCCGGCGTGACACTCGCCTTCCCAAGTCATCTGGAGCGTCCCCCCGCCCCTACACCCTGATGGCGCTTCGGTCGTCCTACGGCCCGACGTGGCCTTGGGTTCAAGCCGTGCCCCAACAAGAAATCCATCGGACGGCGAATCCGTCCGGCTGATCAAGAAGGGTTCGTCAGGGGGTGCGGACTGCTTCCAGGGCCAGCAGGGCCACGTGGAGGGAGAGGCTGGCCTCTACCGAGTCGAGGTCCACGTCGAGGATGCGGGCTATCCGGGCCAGGCGTTCGTAGAAGGCCGGCCGGGACAGGTGGGCCGCGGCAGCGCCAGCCGACTTGTTGCGGCCCTGCTCCAGGTACGCGCGCAGGGTGTCGAGGAGCCGCTCCCGGGGGTGCTGGGCGTCGTACTCCAACAGCGGGCCGAGTTCGCGCTCGACGAACGTCTGGAGCCGGGGCTCGTCGCGCAGCAGGTGCAGCAGGCCGGCCAGGCCCACGTGCGGCAGCCGGAAGACGGGCAGGTCACGCCGGTCCCGGCGGGCTGCCTCGGCGATCTGCCGCGCCTCGACGAGCGACCGCCGGGCCTCGCGCAGGCTGCTCACCCCGGACCCGGCGGCCACGAAGACCCCGGCGGAGGCGTTGGACGCGGCCCGGCTCGTGGCGGCGTCGAGGCGTACCCGACGAAGGGCCTCGGCGAACGCGGACAGCGCGCGATCCTCGGCGGCCGGGTCGGTCAGGGCCAGCAGCGCGCCCACCGAGTTGTCGTCGACGGCGCTGGTCAGCGCCGTCAGTTTGGTCTCCCGCAGCGCCTGGCCGACGGCCTCGGAGAGGTCGCGTAGCCGGGCCTGGCCGGCTTCGGGGCCGCCGTCGGCAGCGGAATCGTCGGTTCGGTGGCGGACCATCACGCCGACGAGGTGCCGACGGTCCAGCGTCACACCGAGCGCCTTGGCGCGCAGCGCGACCTCGTCGACCGGTCGGGAGTGGTCGAGCAGGGCGGTGAGCAGGGTGCGGTGGAGCTGTCGTTCCAGCCCTTCGGCGTCGCGGCGGATCAACCGGCCCAGCGCGAGGGTGGAGGCGGCCCGCTCGACGAGGATGTTCAGCCGGTTGGGGGGAGCGTCGGTGGGCGCGTCGCCGCTCGCCGGCCAGCGCAGCAGCAGCCGCCCCCAGTCCTGGCCCCGCGCGCCGACGACGGTCACCAGCCAGCCGCTGTCCGGGTCGTACGCGGTCCGGCCGGCGGGCCGGATACGCCGGGAGTGCTGCTCCCAGCCGTCCAGCAGCAGCTCCGCGCTCTCCCCCGCCGGGTCGTATCCGAGGACCTGCCGGGACAGGTTCTCCAGCACGACCGGGCAGCCGGACAACTCGGCGGCCTGTCGGATCACCTCGGCGGCGTCGGCGCCCTCGACGGAGAGGTCGGTGAACCGCTGGTGGATCTCCTCGGCGGCCCGCAGCTCGGTGAGCTGAGCGTCGACGATCAGCGCGTGCACCGCCTCGGTGATCCGCACGAACGGGGTGGCCCGGCGCAGCTCGACCAGGGGCAGGCCGCGCCGTTCGGCGGCGGCGGTCATCACCCGGGGTACGCCGGTGACGTAGCGGCGGCCCAGTTCGACGACGAGTCCGGAGACGCCCACGTCGGCGAGGTCGCCGATGAACGCGCGCAGTCCCGCGTCGTCGGCCGGCAGGCCGATGCCGGTGGTGAGCACCAGCTCGCCGCCGCCGAGGAGGGTGGCGATGTCGGGGACCTCGGCGACGTGCACCCAGCGGACCGGCCGGTCCAGCCCGGCGTCCCCGGCGACCACGCGCGGGGCGCCGTGGCGGACCGGGTCCAGGGCCAGGACCTCACGCACGGTAGGGAACACGGCCGACACGCTACCGTGCGTGACCCCGGACCTCGGCCTGCCGGTGCCGGTCAGTCGACGCCGAACTCCATTGCGGCGCGGTCGAGCGCCTCGTCCGCGGCGGTGGCGACGCCTCGGGAGGCGATGGCTTCCGCGCCGCCCTCCGGCATCGCGCCGATCAGTCCGGTGGAGGCTGCCTGCGCGGCCCCGATCATCCGCTCGCTTCCAGCGCCACCGACCATGCCGAGGGAGGCGTACTGCTCCAGCTTGGCCCGGGAGTCGGCGATGTCGAGGTTGCGCATGGTGAGCTGGCCGATCCGGTCCGACGGGCCGAACGCCGAGTCCTCGGTGCGCTCCATCGACAGCTTGTCCGGGTGGTAGCTGAACGCGGGGCCGGTGGTGTCGAGGATCGAGTAGTCCTCGCCCCGGCGCAGCCGCAGGGTCACCTCACCGGTGACCGCCGTACCGACCCAGCGCTGCAACGACTCGCGCAGCATCAGCGCCTGCGGGTCCAGCCAGCGGCCCTCGTACATGAGGCGGCCGAGGCGACGACCCTCGCTGTGGTAGTTGGCCAGGGTGTCCTCGTTGTGGATGGCGTTGACCAGCCGCTCGTACGCGATGTGCAGCAGCGCCATCCCGGGCGCCTCGTAGATGCCCCGGCTCTTGGCCTCGATGATCCGGTTCTCGATCTGGTCGGACATGCCCAGGCCGTGCCGACCGCCGACGGCGTTGGCCTCCAGCACCAGGTCGACGGCGCTGCCGAACTCCTTGCCGTTGATCGTCACCGGACGGCCCTGGTCGAAGCCGATCGTGACGTCCTCGGTGGGGATCTCCACCGACGGGTCCCAGAACTTCACGCCCATGATCGGGCTGACCGTCTCGATGCCGGTGTCGAGGTGCTCCAGGGTCTTCGCCTCGTGCGTGGCGCCCCAGATGTTGGCGTCGGTGGAGTACGCCTTCTCGGTGCTGTCCCGGTAGGGCAGGCCGCGCTCGAGCAGCCACTCGGACATCTCCTTGCGCCCACCCAGCTCGGTGACGAAGTCGGTGTCGAGCCACGGCTTGTAGATGCGCAGCATCGGGTTGGCCAGCAGGCCGTAGCGGTAGAACCGCTCGATGTCGTTGCCCTTGAAGGTCGAGCCGTCGCCCCAGATCTGGACGTCGTCGGCGATCATCGCGCGGACCAGCAGGGTGCCGGTCACCGCCCGACCCAGCGGGGTGGTGTTGAAGTACGAGCGTCCGCCCGAGCGGATGTGGAAGGCGCCGCAGGTCAGCGCGGCGAGGCCCTCCTCGACCAGGGCGGCGCGGCAGTCGACGAGTCGGGCGACCTCGGCGCCGTAGCTGAGCGCACGGCCGGGGACCGAGCCGATGTCGGGCTCGTCGTACTGGCCGATGTCAGCGGTGTACGCGCAGGGGACGGCGCCCTTGTCGCGCATCCACGCGACCGCGACCGAGGTGTCGAGGCCGCCGGAGAAGGCGATGCCGACACGTTCGCCGATGGGCAGGGAGGTGAGAACCTTGGACACGGGGAAGATTATTCAACAAGACGCATGGTCATGCAAGCGGATCGCCGCGTCCCAGTTCCCAGAACGCCACGGCCGCCGCCGCGGCGACGTTCAACGAGTCCACTCCGCGCCGCATCGGCAGGACCACCCGCACGTCGCTGGCCGCCTGCGCCGCCGCCGTCAGGCCGGGCCCCTCGGCGCCCAGCAGCAGCGCCGCCCGCTCGCGCTGCGCCGGGGCCAGGAGCTGCATGGGTACGGCGTCCGGCGCGGGCGTCATGGCCAGAACGGTGAACCCCGCCTGGCGTACCTCGTCGAGACCCGCCGGCCAGCGGTCGAGCTTGGCGTACGGCAGCGCGAAGACCTCCCCCATGCTCACCCGCACGCTGCGCCGGTAGAGCGGGTCGGCGCAGGACGGCGACAGCAGCACCGCGTCGACGCCCAACGCGGCGGCCCCCCGGAAGATCGCGCCCAGGTTCGTGTGGTTGTTGACGTCCTCGAGGATCACCACCCGGCGCGCGCCGGCGAGCACCTCGGCCGCCGTCGGCAGCGAGCGGCGGTGGAACGACGCCAGCACCCCCCGATGTACGTGGAAACCGGTGGCCTTCTCCAGCACGTCCTGGGTGGCGGCGTAGACGGGCGCGTCGCCGGTGTCCAGGTCGGCGAGCTGGTCGACGCGCTTGGCGTCGACCAGGTACGACCGGGCCGGATAGCCGGCGCGCAGCGCCCGGCGCAGCACCAGCTCGCCTTCGGCGATGAAGAGGCCGTGCGGAGGCTCCCAGCGGGTGCGCAGCTCGACGTCGGTGAGCGCGCGGTAGTCGGCGATCCGGTCGTCGTCGGGGTCGGTGATCTGGTGGACGGGCACCCGACGATTCTGCCGGACGGCCGGCAGCCGCCCCGACGTCCGCCCGGCCGGGGTGTTTTGTCCGGTCGAGAAGGGGAACGACCGGTGGGATACCGGACGCGACGGGAAGGACCAGCCAGGTGAGCGCAGAGCACACGGCACCGGCCGAAGGGGGCACTCTTCCCCGGCGTCCGACCGTCGCGGACCACATCGTCTCCCGCCTGTTCAGTTGGGGCGTACGCCGGTACTTCGGCTATCCGGGCGACGGCATCAACGGCATCACCTCCGCCCTGCAACGCACCAACGAACGCGCCCAGTTCGTCCAGGTGCGGCACGAGGAGACCGCCGGGTTCGCCGCGTCCGCGCACGTCAAGTACGGCGGCGGGCCGTTGGGCTGCGCGCTGGTGACCAGCGGCCCCGGCGCCATCCACCTGCTCAACGGCCTGTACGACGCCAAGCTCGACCACCAACCCGTGGTCGCCCTGCTCGGGCACACGGCGGTCACCGCCGAGGGCGGCGGCTACTACCAGGAGGTCGACCTGCTGGCCCTCTACAAGGACGTGGCGGCGGCCTTCCTGGCCCAGCTCGACCACCCCGCGCAGGTACGCCACCTGGTCGACCGGGCATGCCGCACGGCGCTGGCCCGGCGTACCGTCACCGCGCTGGTGCTCCCCTCGGACATCCAGGACGAGCCGGCCGTCGTGGATCCCCCGCACGCGCACGGTTACTACCACACCAGCAACGTGCCGAGCAGCACGCCGACCGTCCCGCCGACGGCCGACCTGCGCCGCGCCGCCGAGGTGCTGCGCGGCGGCGAGCGGGTGGCCATGCTGGTCGGGCAGGGCGCGCTCGGGGCCGAGGCCGAGGTGCACGAGATCGCCCACCGGCTCGGCGCCGGGGTGGCCACCGCGCTGCTCGGCTTCGCCGCCGTCGACCATCGCGAGCCGTGGGTGACCGGCGCGATCGGGCTGCTCGGGACCCGGCCGAGTTGGCAGCTCATGACCGGCTGCGACCGCCTGCTGATCGTGGGCAGCAACATGCCGTACTCGGAGTTCTACCCGCCGCCCGGCCAGGCCCGAGCGGTGCAGATCGACCTGGACGGCACGCAGCTCGGACTGCGCTACCCGACCGAGGTGAACCTGACCGGTGACGCCCGCCCCACCCTGCGGGCGCTGCTGGACGAGCTGGGCCCCGGCCCCGGGCCGACCGCCTGGCGGGCGGAGATCGCCGAGGCCACCTCGGCGTGGCGACGCGCCCAGCGCGACCTGGCCGGGCAGAGCGCCGACCCGGTCAACCCGCAACTGCTGTTCAGCACCCTCAGCGACCGGCTCCCGGACGACGCGATGCTCGCCGTGGACTGCGGCACGGCGACCGCCTGGTACGCCCGGCACGTGCAGGTCCGGCCCGGGATGCTGGCCAGCCTCTCCGGCACGCTGCTGTCCATGGGCGGCGCGATGCCGTACGCGCTGAGCGCCAAGTTCGCCCACCCCGACCGGCCGCTGATCGCGATGATCGGCGACGGGGCCATGCAGATGAACGGCGTCAACGAGCTGATCACGGTGGCGAAGTACTGGCGCGGCTGGGCCGACCCGCGGTTCGTGGTGCTGGTGCTCAACAATCGGGACCTGGCGTTCGTCAGCTGGGAGCAGCGCTCCTCGGAGGGGACGCCGATGTTCCCGGACAGCCAACAGCTCCCGGACATCGGCTACCACCAGTGGGCCGAGGTGCTCGGGTTGCGCGGTGAGCTGGTCGACTCGCCGGATCAGATCCCGGGCGTCTGGGACCGGGCGCTCGCCGCCGACCGTCCGGTGGTCATCAACGCGCTGGTCGACCCGGCCGAGCTGATGCTGCCGCCACACTTCACCGCCGAGCAGGCCCGCAAGACCGCGGCGGCGGTCCTACGCGGCGACACCGACTGGGCCGGCATCATCCGCCGCGGCCTCCCGGCAACGATCGCCAGCTACCGCCCCCGCCGCCGGGAACGCTGAACCCGCGCCCCACTCCCCCGCGATCTTGCACTTTCGGTGGTGACAAAGCACTACAGGAGCGGCGAACCGGCAACCGAAAGTGCAAGATCGCCGGGGTGGGTGGGGGCAGGGCGTCGCTAGTTGCCGCTCCCGGCGCGGCGAGCGCTGGGCGGGCCGGACAGGGCTTCCCGCGCGGCCTGGAGGATCTCCTCCGACAGGGGTGTCTGACCCGTCGCGCGGGCCAGCGTGAGCGCACCGACCATGGTCGCGAGATCGACGAGCGCCATTCGGCGGGCCTCGGGCCCGTCCTCGATGTCCGCCAATCGCCTGATGGTCTCCTGAACACCCACCGCGTACGACGTCCGGAGCGGGCTGTCGGCGGCCTGTGGCCCCGGACTTCACCGTCGCCGGTTTCGCCCAGCAGGTGCGCGCCGCGATCTCGGCAGCCTCTACCAACAGCTGAGGCTGCCTGCGGTCACGTCCACTCCCGAGGTCACCGCCGAGCGTGACCTGTCGGAGTGACCGACGCCAGCCAGCGGACGTGTGGAGAGAGCACGACGGCCCGGCGCGAAGCGAGCCGGGCCGCCACTGGATCCGGGGTCAGCCCCGACGGGCGAGCCAGCGTTGCAGGGCCGAGAGCGGGTCCTGCTCCGGGGTGGGCTGCTGCTGGCGCTCGGGGACGGCCGGGCGCTCCACCGGGCGGCGGGGCTCGCCGGCCAACTCCTTGCTGGGGGCGGTGAACGCCTTCTCCGGCTGGCCCTTCACGGCGGTGGCGATGACCCGCGCGACCGCGTCGATCACCTTGCTCTGCACCGCCGAACCCACCGAGTCGGTCGGGTCGTCGGGGTTGGCCGCGATGCCCGCGACGGCCACCTGCGGGGTGAAGCCGACGAACGTCTCGGTGGCGTTCTCCTCCGAGCTGCCCGTCTTACCGGCCGCCGGCCGGCCGTCGAGGATGTCGTTCACACCGGTGGCGGTGCCGCCGTTGCACTGCCCGTACGGCGACTGCTGGCCCACCGGGCAGCGGGCCGCGTCGGTTGCGGCGCGCGCCACGTCGGGGTCGAGGACCTTCTTGCAGGACGGCTCGCCGACCGGCACCTTCGTGCCCTTCGCGTCGGTCACCGAGACCACCGGCACCGGCGTGCAGTAGGTGCCCTCGGCGGCCACCGTGGCGTACGCGTTGGCCAGGTCGAGGGGGGTGGTGGCGGCCACGCCGAGGGTGAACGACCCCCAGTTCGCGGCGTTGTTCTTGGCGAAGGCGGCGTCGGTGTCGGCGCGGAACGTGATGCCGAGCCGCTGCGCCATCTCCACCACCTTGTCCTGGCCCACCTGCTCGGCCAGCCACACGAAGTAGGTGTTCACCGAACGACCGAAGCCGTCCCACATCATCCGGTACCCGTCCATCCACGCCGGGTTGGCGTTGGCCGGGCACCAGTGGCCGTCACAACTGCCCGGCCCCTCAGCCGGGTACCGGGTGGGCAGCTTGGCCGGGGCGTCGAACCCGGTCGAGAGCGTACGGCCCGACTCCAGCGCCGCGAGCATGGTGAACAGCTTGAACGTCGAGCCCGCCTGGTACCCGTCGACGCTGGCCCCACCGGAGATCAGCGGGTTGACCGTGTTGGGGTAGTTGGCCTGCCCGGCCGGATTGTCGGCGAGGCTGTAGTGCCGATTGACCGCCATGGCGAGCACCCGACCCGTGCCGGGCTGAACGGCCGCGATCGGCAGGGCGCGCTTGTTGTCGTACCCGTAGACCTTGGTGGCCTGCTGCTGCGCGGCGGCCTGGATCTTCGGGTCCAGCGACGAGACGACGGTGTAGCCGCCCGAGCGCAGGGCCTGCTCGCGCTCGGCGGGGGTGGCGCCGAAGGCCGGCTGGGTCAGCCACCACTGGCGCAGGTAGTCACAGAAGTAGCCCCAGTCGTCGTGGCCCTGGGCGACGGCGGTGCAGCCGTTGGGCTGCGCGGTGGGGTGCAGCGCCAGCGGCTCGGCCTTGGCCTGCGCGGCCTGCCCGGCGGTGATCGCCCCGGTGGCGACCATCGAGTCCAGCACGTACGACCGGCGGGCCAGGGCCTGGTCCTTGTCGCCGCTGATCGGGCTGTACGCGTCCGGGGACTGCACCAGACCGGCGAGCAGCGCCGACTCGGCGAGGGTCAACTGCGCCGGCGCCTTGCCGAAGTAGCGCTGGCTGGCCGCCGCGATCCCGTACGCGCCGGAGCCGAAGTAGGCGATGTTCAGGTACCGGCCGAGGATCTCGTCCTTGCCGAGGCTCTTGTCCAGCGCGCCCGCGTACCGGATCTCCTGGATCTTCCGACCGACGGTGGGGTCGGTCGCGGCGGCCCGCTCCTCGGCGGTGCGGGTGGGGTCGGTCTTGAGGACGTTACGGACGTACTGCATGGTCAGCGTGGAGCCGCCCTGCTCGGTGCCGCCGCCCTTGACGTTGGCGACCAGCGCCCGGGCCAGGCCGCGCAGGTCCGCGCCACCGTGGTCGTAGAACCGCCGGTCCTCGGCCGCCACGATCGCCTGCCGCATCACCGGGGCGACGTCCGCCAACGCGACGTCCGTCCGGTTCACGTCGTAGAACGTGGTGAGCAGCGTCTTGCCGTCGTTGGCGTAGAGGTAGGAGCGCTGCGGGGTCGCCGGGGTGCGCAGCGCGTCGGGCAGCGCGGCGTACGAACTGAGCGCGGCGCGCGCGGTGAACCCGACCAGCAGGTTGCCCGGCAGCGCCGCGGCGGCCAGGACCAACCCGGCCAGCAGGCCGGTGAGCAGCACGGTGAACAGCCGCGACAGCGGCGAGCGGGGGGCGGCCATGCAACCCAGGATTGCCACAAATAACGCCAACCGACCACCCCCGAAGCCCAATTGTCAGCAACTTCACGGCCCCCCACCAGCCCCTCCACAGCGGTGATCAAGAGGTTTGCGTCAGATTCAGGCCGATTCTTGACGCAAACCTCTTGATCACCGGGGCTGAGGGGCGGAGGCCCGGGGCGGCGTGCGGTGGGGTGGGTCAGGGGGTTGGGGGGGTGGAGAGGCTGGCGTTGGCCGCGTCGTCGGCGGTTTGGCGGGGCATCAGGCGGCCGCTGCGGTAGCCGATGCCGATGCCGGCGATCAGCACGAAGATCGCGCCGAACGTCTGGAGCGACCCGATCAGGGCGCCGCCGAGGCCGAGCAGCGGTGCGGCGATGATCAGCATGACCCCGTCGCCGAGGCTGAAGGTGCCCGAGCGGGCCACCGCCCACCCGGTGAGGAACCACCCCACGCTGTAGAACGTCGCGCCGAGTAGGACCAGCGACCGCGCCGTGGTGCCGAAGACCGGCGTCTGCTCCTCGAATCCGGCGAACGGCAGCATCAGCACCGTGCCGGCGATGCTGACCAGCAGCCCGGCGGCGGCCACCCGTCGGCTGCGGGTCGCGGCCAGCAGACCGGTGAGGGCCAGCAGCGCGAGCAGGCCGAGCCAGACCGCCGCCACCCAGCCGATCAGGTACACCGCCTGGCCGTCCGCCGGATACGGGTCGTTGCCCACCCCGCCGTCGCTGGCCATCGCCACCGCGCCGTAGAGGATGGCGTACGCGGGCAGCAGCCACACCGCGGCCCGGGCGAACCGACGTACCGACCAGGCCCAACTGGCGTTCGTGGCGGGGGCGAGTGGAGTGGGCTCGCCGATGAATGGCAGTACGCCGAAGCCGCCTCCGCTGCGCCGAGAGCCCAGCGGCGCGACCGGATCGTGCGCGCCGGGCACGGGGGCCGAGGACCACATCCGATTCGCCGGATCCTTCATGCGTCACCTCGCTCGTCCACGAGCGGTGCGAGACGCGCCGGGGCGCCCCGATTGCCTGGTCACCACCCGTCCTAGGACCGATCGTGGCAGGCGTCGGAGCGCCCCATGAGCCTTTCTCGCATTTAACTCCGGCGTCCGGAACCCGGCCCGGCACGCGCCCGGCCAGCCGCGCTCACTCGACACCGCCGGACGCGCTGACCCGGCGCTCGGTGCCGCCGAACGCGCTGACCCGGCGCTCGGTACCGCGCGGCCGGCCACGCCGCGCGGCCCGTGCGAGGGTCAGCCGCGCGGCCCGTGCGACGGGTCAGCCGCGCTCGCGCTGGTCCGTCGGGTCGTTGACCAGACTGTCCGGGGTGACCGGCTCCGGCGCGGGCAGGCCCTGCGGCTTGTTGCCGCCGGTGGCCTGCGCCTCGGCGACGCGTACCTCGTCGTGGATCTGCTGGGCGGCGGCGGCAGCAGCCTGCGCCGCCGCCGCGGCCTCGCGCTCGACCTGGCTCGCGTGGTCGGCGGCCTCCGGCGCGGGCACGTCCCCCACCATCTGGCTCAGCCCACCGAGCGCGCCACCCATGCCCTCCAGCGCCTTGGTCAGCTCGGCCGGAACGATCCAGACCTTGTTGGCGCTGCCCTGTGCGATCTGCGGCAGCGCCTGCAGGTACTGGTAGGCGAGGACCTTCTGGCTCGGGTTCGCCTGGTGGATCGCGTCGAACACCGTCCGGATCGCCTTCGCCTGGCCCTCGGCCTGCAGGATCCGGGCCTGCCGGTCACCGTCGGCCCGCAGCACCGCGGACTGCTTCTCGCCCTCGGCGGTGAGGATCTGCGACTGCTTGTGCCCCTCGGCCGTGAGGATCGCGGCACGACGGTCCCGCTCGGCGCGCATCTGCTTCTCCATCGAGTCGCGGATGCTGGCCGGCGGCTCGATCGCCTTGATCTCGACCCGGGTCACCTTGATGCCCCAGCGGCCGGTCGTCTCGTCCAGGACCCCGGAGAGGTGCCGGTTGATCTCGTCGCGGCTGGTCAGCGCCCGCTCCAGGTCGAGCGAGCCGATCACGTTGCGCAGCGTGGTCACCGTCAACTGCTCGATCGCCTGGAGGAAGCTGGAGATCTCGTACGTCGCCCGGACCGGGTCGACCACCTTGAAGTAGAGGACCGTGTCGATCGAGACCACCAGGTTGTCCGAGGTGATCACCGGCTGCGGCGGGAAGCTGACCACCTGCTCGCGCATGTCGACCTTGGTCCGGACCGCGTCGATGAACGGCACCAACAGGTTGAGACCGGGGCTGAGGGTGCGCTTGTACTTGCCGAGCCGTTCCACCACGTCATGGCGCTGCTGCGGCACGATCCGTACCGCCTTGGCCAGCGTTATCACGGCGATCAGCGCCACCGCGATCACCAGCACCCCGAGTATCGTCATCCCGTTCACCCTCTCGCTTCCGGCAGCTCGCCGGCGGAAGAAACGTCGTCCTGCCACACCAGGGCGGTCGCGCCCCGGACCTTTATCACCCGAACCCGTTGACCGGGCTCGAAAGTCTGCGTCGCGTCGTACGGCCGGGCCGTCCACAACTCACCGTCGATCTTGACGAGCCCGTGGTCGGCGTCCACCCGCTCCAGCACCAGCGCCGCGGAGCCCTCGATGGCCTCCACGCCGAACGGCTGCTCGCCGCTCTCCAGCGCGGACCGGCCGTGCCGCTTGATCACCGGTCGAACCACGACCAGGCTCAGCGCGGACACCACCGCGAAGACCAGCGCCTGCACGGCGACCGGCGCACCCAGGGCCGCAGCACCCGCGGCGGCGAACGCGCCGGCCCCGAACATGATCAGAAACAGGGTCGTCGTGAAGATCTCGGCGACCGCCAGCACCACACCCAGAACGATCCACACCACCGCGTCCACACCACGATCGTGACACGCAAATGCTCGCGCGGCTTCCCCGCGAAGATCAGTAGGCTCGGCGAGGCCCATCCGGCGGCGGCCCGACCCGAGGAGACCCGTTGACCCTGCTACCCGAGACCGCCCGACAGATCGACGCGCGGGTCGCCCAGGCACAGGCCGACGGCCACGTCCCGTCGCTGGTGCTGGGCGTGGTCCGCGACGGCGCGCTGGCGCACCTGGCCGTCGCCGGCGAACAACCGCCCCCGGACGTCGACCTGCAGTACCGGGTGGGCTCGATCAGCAAGACGATGACCGCCACCCTGATCATGCAGTTGCGCGACGCCGGCCGACTGGCCCTCGACGACCGGCTGGAGCAGCACCTGCCGGGCACCGACCTCGGCGCGCTCACCCTGCGCCAACTCCTCGGGCACGCCAGCGGGATCCAGCGCGAACCCGAGGGCGACTGGTGGGAGCGGAACGACGGCGTCGACCTGCCGACCCTGCTCGCCGGGGTCACCGCCCACAAGATCGCTTACTCCCCGCACACCACGTACCACTACTCCAACCTGGCGTACGGGCTGCTCGGCGGGGTGCTCGAACGACTCACCGGGACGCCGTGGGCAGACCTGCTCCAGCAACGCATCCTCACGCCGCTGGGCCTGCGCCGCACCACCTACGCGGCCACCGAGCCGTACGCCCGGGGCTACGTCGTCCACCCCTGGCACCACACGTTGCGCGAGGAGCCGCGCACCGACACCGGCGCGATGGCCCCGGCCGGGCAGCTCTGGTCGACGATCGAGGACCTGGGCCGCTGGGCCGCGTTCCTGGCCGACCCCGACCCATCGGTGCTGGTCGCCGAGACGCTGACCGAGATGTGCGCCCCCGTGGTGATCAGCGACCTCGACTCGTGGACCGGCGGGCACGGCCTGGGGCTGGAGCTCTACCGCGACGGCGAACGCGTGTACGTCGGGCACGGCGGCTCGATGCCCGGGTACGTGGCCGCCCTCGTGGTGCACCGGCCCAGCCGTACCGCCGTGGTCGGCTTCGCCAACTCGTACGGCTTCCCGATCACCGCACTCGGCCGCCGGCTGTTGACCAGCGTGCTGGACGCCGAGCCGGCGTTCGGCCAGCCGTGGCGGCCGACCACCGCCGCGCCCGCCGCCGACGTGGCCGAGCTGACCGGTCGCTGGTGGTGGATGGGCACCTCGCTGGACCTGAGCTGGGACGCGGGCGAGCTGGTGGCTCACGTACGCGGTGAGCGGGTGAGCCGGTTCACCCCCGAGGGGACGGACCGTTGGCGGGGCCGCTCCGGTCCGGAGGACGGCGAGATCCTGTCGGTGCTGCGCGACGACGACGGACGGGTGACGGCGATCGACATCGCCACGTTCGTCTTCACACGCAGCCCGGACGAGGCTCCCTGACCCGCCGCCCGGCCTTGGGCGCCCGGCCCTGGGCGCCCGGTCGGCGGTCACGGCGGACCAGGCGGTCAGGCCGGCTCGGTGACGAAGTCGATCAGACGCTCCATCGCGTTGATCAACGGAGTCTCGACGTCGGCGAAGCTGTTCACCCGGGACAGGATGTGCCGCCACATGTCGGCCGGCTCCGCCACCCCGAGAGCCGCGCAGACGCCCTCCTTCCACGGCCGCCCCGGGGGCACCACCGGCCAGGCCGCGATGCCCAGCGCCGCCGGCTTCACCGCCTGCCACACATCGACGTACGGATGCCCGGTCACCAGCACGTACGGCGAGTTCACCCGGGCCACGATGCGGCTCTCCTTGCTGCCCGGCACCAGGTGGTCGACGAGCACGCCCAGTCGTCGGGTCGGACCGGGGGCGAAGTTCCGCACCGCCGCGTCCAGGTCGTCGATGCCGTCCAGTGGCTCCACGACCACACCCTCGATCCGCAGGTCGTCACCCCAGATGCGCTCGACCAGCGCGGCGTCGTGGATGCCCTCGACCCAGATCCGGCTGGCCTTGGCGACCTGGGCGCGGACGTTGTCCACCGCCACCGAACCGGACGCGGTCCGCCGACGGGCCGCCGGCACCGGGGCGCGGGTCGGGCGGCGCAACGTCACCGGGCGACCGTCGAGCAGGAACGCCGCCGGCAGCAGCGGGAAGTTGCGCCGTTTACCGTGCCGGTCCTCCAACACCACCGCGCCGGCCTCGAAACCCACCACCGCTCCGCAGAAGCCGGAGTCGGCGTCCTCCACCACGAGATCCGGTTCGGCGTCCACCTCGGGGGTGACCTTCCGCCGCCGCCAGTCCCCCGCCAGCACGTCCTCGCCGTATCGCCCCGCCATGTAGATCACGCTAACCCGCCCGCCCCAACCCCATCCCCCGACACACCGCCACCCCCGCTCCCACCCGCCGCGCCACGCCCCGGCCCGCCGCGTCGATCATGGAGTTGTGGTGGTGCACGAAGCACTGCCAACCGTCAGCAATCAGGCACCGCAACTCCATGATCGAGGCGATCGGGGGCGGGCGGGCGCGGGGCGGGCGCGGGACCGGGGGCGGGACCGGGGGTGGGGTGGGGCAGGGCGGGATGGGACGGGGCGAAGGGGGCAGTTCGGGGCAGGGAGGGCGGCCGGAGCGGCAGCCGAGACAGGGCCACCGATCACCACGTACCCTTTCGGCATGTCCACCCCCGCAACGGGCGCGGCCACGCTTGCGCCGCGCCGGTCGAGCCGGTTCGTTGCCTGGGTGCGCGCGTGGCGCGCCGGGTTGGTGCCGTACGACGAGGTCGCCGACGCCATCGCCGGCGACGAGGAACATCTCGTCGCGGACGCCCCGGGCACCTGGACCGACGTCCCGCTGGGCGCCGCGCTGCCCACCCTGGCCAAGCTGTCGCCCGACGAGATCCGGCTGGTGCTGCCCGCGCCGGGTGACCCACGGGGTCTGCCCGGTCCCGGGGACTTCGCCGGAGCGGCGCTGGTGGCGGGCGAGGCGGTGGTGGCCGGTGGGCTGGGCCTGATCCCGCAGGTACGCAGCCACACCTCCGGCTCCGGGGACTGTTTCGAGACGGTGTTGTGGCGGGTCTACCCGCTGCCGGCGGACGCGCCGACTGCCTCGCTGTCGCTGCCCGGGGCCGCCGAGGCGGAGGCCGAGTTGGCCGCCGCGCTGGCCGAGACGACCGCCGTGCTGACCCGGCTCGACGTGGCCCAGTGGCGGCCCGAGCTGGCCGGTGCGCTGGCCGCGCTGCGCCGCCCCGACGGCACCACCGACCTGCCACCGGGATTCGACCCGCGGGCCCGCCGGCTGTTCGCCCGGGCTGCGGTGCTCGACCGGGTGCTGGCATTGGCCGGGCACGCCGCCCCGGGCGGCGCCATCAACAACTACGAGGCCCAGCAGCGCGACGCCGCGCTCCGCCCGCTCACCGCAGCCTGCCGCCAGGCCCTGGTAGCCGCCTGCAACGCCCCCCTACGCCCCTAAAAACCCCACACCCCCGCGCCGGGACGCCACACCCCCGACACCGCGCCGATCTTGCACTTTCTGCTGCGACCTAAAGGGCGTAACGCCCCAGAACGGCGACAGTAAGTGCAAGATCGACGAGAGCAGGCCGGGCGGGCGGGGTTACACCTCGTCGATCAGGTCGGCGACGGAGTTGACGATGCGGGACGGGCGGTACGGGTAGCGCTCGGCCTCGGTACGGCTGCTGATGCCGGTGAGCACCAGGATGGTCTCCAGCCCCGCCTCCAGACCGCACAGGACGTCGGTGTCCATCCGGTCGCCGATCATCGCGGTGGTCTCCGAGTGCGCGTTGATCGTGTTCAGCGCCGACCGCATCATCATCGGGTTGGGCTTGCCGACGAAGTACGGCTCCACCCCGGTCGCCTTGGAGATCATGGCGGCGACCGAGCCGGCGGCCGGCAACGCCCCCTCGACGGACGGGCCGGTGACGTCCGGGTTGGTGCAGATGAACCGGGCCCCGTCGTTGATCAGCCGGATCGCCTTGGTGATCGCCTCGAAGCTGTAGGTGCGGGTCTCGCCAAGCACCACGTAGTCCGGGGCGAAGTCGGTGAGCACGTACCCGACGGCATGCAGCGCGGTGGTCAACCCGGCCTCGCCGATGACGTACGCGGTGCCGCCCGGCCGCTGGTCGGCGAGGAACTGACCGGTGGCCAGCGCCGAGGACCAGATCGACTCCTCCGGCACGTCCAGCCCCATGCGGCTCAACCGGGCCGTCAGGTCGCGCGGCGTGTAGATCGAGTTGTTGGTCAGCACCAGGAACGGCTTGCCGGAGGCGCGCAGCCGGTTGACGAACTCCGGCGCTCCAGGCACCGGCTGGCCCTCGTGCACCAGTACGCCGTCCATGTCGGTGAGCCAGCTCTGCACGGGCTTGCGGTCATGCATCGGTGCCCCCAGCAGGCGTCGGTCGGCGGGTCGGTACACAGCAGACGGTGGGACAGGTGTCCCACCTGGGCAGGTCCCCGAGGTGCCGGCGCAGCTGCGCGCCGTCCGGATCGGTGCGCTCGGTGACCAACTCCCGGACCATGGTCACGAAGCGCGGGTCGGTGCCCGGGGTGCCGGCCCGGACGAAGTCGAGGCCGAGCTGCTTGGCGGTCTCCAGGGCCTCGGTGTCCAGGTCCCACACGACTTCCAGGTGGTCCGAGACGAACCCGATCGGGCTGACCACCACGCCGGTGACGCCGTCCTCGGCGAGCGCGTTGAGGTGGTCGTTGATGTCGGGTTCCAGCCACGGCACGTGCGGCGGGCCGGACCGGCTCTGCCACACCAGGTCGTACGCCAGGTCGGGGGCGGCGGCCTCGGCCACCAGGCGGGCGGTCTCGCGTAGCTGCGCCTCGTAGCGGCCGCCGTGCGGGCCGGCGTTGGCCGCCATCGAGGTGGGGATGGAGTGGGCGGTGAACACCAGTCGGGTGGTGGCCCGCTTCGCGGGGTCGAGCTGGGCGAGGGCGGCCCGGACCGCGTCGACGTGGGGCTCGACGAACCCGGGGTGGTCCCAGAACTGCCGCAGCTTCTCGATCACCGGCGCGTCGGGCCCGACGGCGGCGCGGGCAGCGGCGATGTCCTCCTGGTACTGCCGGCAGGACGAGTAGCCGCCGTACGCGCTGGTGACGAAGGCCAGCGCGCGGGTCACGCCGTCGTCGCGCATCTGACTGACGGTGTCGGCGAGCATCGGGTCCCAGTTGCGGTTGCCCCAGTAGACGGGCAGGTCGACACCGTGCGCGGCGAAGTCGGCGCGCACGGCGGCGAGCAGGTCACGGCACTGCTGGTTGATCGGGGACACCCCGCCGAAGTGCTGGTAGTGCTCGGCGACCTCGGCGAGCCGCTCGGGTGGCACCCCCCGGCCACGGGTCACGTTCTGCAGGAACGGCATCACGTCCTCGGGCCGTTCGGGCCCGCCGAAGGACACCAGCACCACCGCGTCGTACGCCATGGGGGTCATTCTGGTACCTCGCCCACGACGGCCCGGCGACGCCCCCTGGTCCGGACGCGCAGATCACGCGCGCGGCCCCTCGGGGGCGTCGCCGATGAGAGCGTCAGGCGCCGATGGCGTGGTAGCCGCCGTCGACGTGCACGATCTCGCCGGTGGTGGCCGGGAACCAGTCGGACAGCAGCGCCAGGCAGGCCCGCGCGGCGGGCTCCTGGTCGGTGAGGTTCCAGCCGAGCGGGGCGCGCTCGCTCCAGGCGGTCTCGAACTGGTCGAAGCCGGGGATCGACTTGGCAGCGATGGTGCGCAGCGGCCCGGCGGCGACCAGGTTGCTGCGGATGCCCTGCTTGCCCAGGTGCAGGGCCAGGTAGCGGGAGGCGGACTCCAGG
This sequence comes from Micromonospora sp. NPDC051543, assembly GCF_044454415.1. Taxonomy (NCBI): domain Bacteria; kingdom Bacillati; phylum Actinomycetota; class Actinomycetes; order Micromonosporales; family Micromonosporaceae; genus Micromonospora; species Micromonospora sp. NPDC051543. Next base: position 38,957 of record NZ_JBITDT010000019.1, on the reverse strand, counting down.
CCGGCCTTGGCGACGCCCATCCAGTCGTAGACCGGCCACGCCTTGGTGGCGTCGAAGGTCAGACCGACCACCGCGCCGCCGGACGACATCAGCGGCAGCGCCGCCATCGCGAGGGACTTGTACGAGTAGGTCGACACGTGCAGGGCGGTCGCCACGTCCTCCCACGGCGCGTCGAGGAAGCCACCGCCGAGGCAGCTCTGCGGGGCGAAGCCGATCGAGTGCACCACGCCGTCGAGCCCGTCGACGTGCTCGCGCACGCGGTCGGCGAGGCTGGCCAGGTGCTCGGCGTTGGTCACGTCGACCTCGATCACCGGCGCGGGCTCGGGCAGCCGCTTGGCGATCCGCTCGACCAGGGAGAGCCGGCCGAAGCCGGTGAGCACGACCTGAGCGCCGTTCTCCTGGGCGAGCTTCGCCACCGAGAAGGCGATCGAGGCGTCGGTGATGACACCGGTGACGAGCAGCCGCTTACCGGCGAGCAGTCCGGACATGCAGGGTTTCCTCCGTAGTCAGAGAAGGTCAGTGGCCCATGCCGAGGCCGCCGTCGACCGGGATCACGGCCCCGGAGACGTACCCGGCACCGTCCGAGGCCAGCCAGGTGACCACGGCGGCCACCTCGTCCGGGCTGGCCATCCGGCCGGCCGGGATGGACTTGCGGATCTCCGCCTTGCGGTCGTCGGACAGGCCGGCGGTCATGTCGGTGTCGATGAAGCCGGGCGCCACCACGTTCGCGGTGATGTTGCGGCTGCCCAACTCGCGGGTGACCGAGCGGGCGACGCCGACCAGGCCGGCCTTGCTGGCGGCGTAGTTGACCTGCCCGGCGCCACCGGAGAGGCCCACCACCGAGGAGATGAAGATCATGCGGCCCCACTTGGCCCGCAGCATCTTGCCCGAGGCGCGCTTGGCGACCCGGAAAGCGCCGGTGAGGTTGGTGTCCACCACATTGGTGAACTGCTCCTCGGACATCCGCAGCAGCAGCGTGTCGTCGGTCATGCCAGCGTTGGCGACCACCACCTCGACCGGGCCCAGCTCGGCCTCGACAGCGGTGAACGCGGCGTCGATCGAGGCCGCGTCGGTGACGTCGGCGCGTACGCCGAACAGCCCCTCGGGAGCCTCGCCACTGCGGTGGGTGACCGCCACCCGGTCACCCTGCTTGGCGAAGGCCTGCGCGATGGCCAGGCCGATTCCCCGGTTGCCGCCGGTCACCAGCACGGTACGGGCCACGGTTCCTCCTTGGGACTGCTCAGCATGGACGCGTCGGAGCCTAGGCGTTACCCGCAAGTAAGCGCTAACGGGTGTGGCGTCCCACCCAGGTACGACGTGGGGATCAACCTGCGGGGGCACGCCTGGTGGCACTCCCGGCCCGTAGCCTCCGGGTGGTGAACCGGCAACCGATCGCCGTGGCCCTCGGCGCCCTGCGGCAGGCGCTGTGGGGCCTGGACGCCCCGCCCGAACGGTCGTTGCTGGCCCGTTGGCCCCGGCTGGCCCGCTACGTCACCCCGGTGGGGCTGCTCGCCGCGCTCGGCCTCTTCCTGATCACGCTGACCGTGGAGAGCGAGTGGGGCCTGCCGCTGCCGGTCGCGCTGCTGTTCGCGGCGATGACCGTGACGCCGCTGCTGGTGCTGCCTCGGCGTCCGCTGCTGGCGTGGCGGCTGACGGTGTTGGCCCTGCTGATCTGCACGTTCAACGCCCCGGCCGACCAGTCCTGGCCGTGGACCCCACCGCTGGCGCTCGGGTCGATCGCGGTGCTGGCGGTGGTCGTCGCGCGGGTCGACCGACCGGTGCTGGCCTGGGTGGTGACGATCAGCACGGTGCCGGTGTTCACTCTGGTCCACCCCAACAACCGGGTGCCTGTCCTGCTGCTGCTCGGTGCGCTGGCGATCGCCGGCGACCTGTTCCGCCACAACCGGCTGTCGCGGCGCGCCCTGGCGGCGCAGACCGAACTGAGCGAGCGGGAGCAGGAGCGCCGCGCGGTGCTGGAGGAACGCACCCGGATCGCCCGTGAGCTGCACGACGTGGTCGCCCACCACATGTCACTGATCGCCGTGCAGGCCGAGACCGCGCCGTACCGCCTCGACGACGTGCCCTCCCCGGCCGCCGCCGAGTTCGTCGCCATCGCCGGCTCGGCCCGCGACGCGCTGACCGACATGCGGCGGCTGTTGGGGGTGCTGCGCAGCGAGGCCAGCGGGCCGCAGACCGCTCCGCAGCCCGACCTTGCCGACCTGGGCGCGATGGTGGACGCGGCCCGTCGCGCCGGGCTGGCCGTGACCCTGGACGCCGACCCGGCGGGTCCGGTGCCCGCCCCGGTCGGGCTGGCCGCGTACCGCATCGTCCAGGAGGGCCTGGCGAACGCGGCCCGGCACGCGCCCGGCGCCGCGGTGCGCGTCACCGTCCGCTCCGGTCCGTCCGCTCTGGGAGTACGCGTCGACAACTCCCCGCCCGACGCCCCGCCGACCGCCTTCTGGCGCGGTGCCCCACCGACCGCCGACGGCGGGGCGGGGCACGGGTTGACCGGCATGCGGGAGCGCGCCACCTCGCTCGGCGGTACGTTCACCGCCGGGCCGCTACCCGACGGCGGGTACGCGGTGGCGGCCGAACTGCCGTACGAGGTGGGGAGCCTGGACACATGATCAAGGTGCTGGTCGTCGATGACCAGGCGATGGTCCGGCAGGGCTTCGGCGCGCTGCTCGCCGCCCAGCCCGACCTGCTGGTGGTGGGCGACGCCGCCGATGGCGCACAGGGCGTCGCCGCGGCCCGTCGGCTCGACCCGGACGTGGTGCTGATGGACGTGCGGATGCCGGTCCTGGACGGGCTGGCCGCCACCCGTCAACTGTTGGGCGACCGCTCGGCGCAGCGCCCCCGGGTGCTCATCCTCACGACGTTCGACCTGGACGACTACGTGTACGAGGCGCTGCGCGCCGGCGCGAGCGGCTTCCTGCTCAAGGACGCGCCCGCGGCCGACCTCGTGCAGGCGGTGCGGGTGGTGGCCGCCGGGGACGCGCTGCTCGCCCCGGCGGTGACCCGTCGACTGATCGCCGAGTTCGCGGCCCGCCCGGACCGTCGCCGGCCCCGCCCCACCGACCTGACCGGGCTGACCCCGCGCGAGACCGAGGTGCTGCGGTTGATCGCCCGGGGCCGCAACAACGCGGAGATCGCCGCTGACCTGGTGGTGGCGGAGCAGACCGTCAAGACGCACGTCGGACGCATCCTGGCCAAGCTCGGCCTGCGCGACCGGGCCCAGGCCGTGGTGCTGGCGTACGAGACGGGTCTGGTCGCCGCCGGCGAGTAACGCCTCGGGACCACCCGGGAGACAGCTCCCCGGTACGACGACCGCGACCCGTTCGCCCCCGCACTCTCCCCTTCCGGACGTCATTCGAAAGGGGAGAACGTGGTGCGACGACGAGGTGTCACACGTGTCGCTGTGAGCGCGGTGCTCGGGGCGAGCCTGGTCCTGCCCGGCACACCGGAGCCGGTCACGGAGGTGGGGTTCGTCGAGGCGTACCCCGGCACCGCGGCGGCGATGCGCGCGGCCGGCCCCCCGTACGCGGACTGGGCGGCGGACGGACGCCGTTTCCTGGCCTTCGACCCGCGCGGCGACGGGCGGGCGGTGGAGGTCCTCGGCGACCTGGCGGACGCGGACCGGATCGCGGTGCTCGTGCCGGGGGTGGGCAGCACGCTCGCCGACTTCGACCGCGGACTGGGCGGGGTGCCGCGACGCGCGCCGTCGGTGCAGGCCGGGCAGCTGTACGGGCAGGTCCGGTCGAGCGACCCGACGGCGCGGGTGGCCGTGCTGGCCTGGCTCGGCTACGACCCGCCCGACGGGTTGGTGGGCGCGGCCAGCGACGCCGACGCCCGACGTGGGGCGACCGGACTGGTACGGCTGCTACGGGAGCTGGTCGCGCGCCGTCCGGCCGCGACGATCACGGTGATCGGACACAGCTACGGGGCCCTGGTGGCGGCGCTGGCGGTGGCGCACGCCCCGGCGCAGGTCACCGACCTGGTCAGCCTGGGTGGCGTCGGCGCAGGTGTGCGGCGCGCCGACGATCTGCGCGCCGGACTGCGGTTCTGGGCGGCCGAGGCGCCGTCCGACTGGATCCGCCGGGTGCCGCCCGTGCGGCTCGCCGGCCTCGGGCACGGGCGTCGCCCCGGCGACCCGGCGTTCGGAGCCCGCCCGCTGCCGGTGGATGGGGTCTCCGGGCACGACGACTACCTGGCCACGGGCACCACCACCCTGATCGCGGTCGCGGCGGTCGTGCGGGGCGCCGGTCCGGTCGAGGACGCCCGATGAGCCGCGACCGCACGGTCGACGCGCTGCGGGCGTACGCGATCGGCGGGGTGGTGCTCGGGCACTGGCTGGTCACCGGGCTGGTGCTGACCGGCGACGGCGGGCTGCGTCAGGCCAGTCCGCTGACCGCGCTGCCCGCCCTGGCGCCGGTCACCTGGGTGTTGCAGACGCTCGGCCTGTTCTTCTTCGCCGCCGGCTTCGGTTCGGCCCGGTCGTTGGCCCGTCACCGGGGCACCTCAGCCGGCTGGCTGGCCCGCCGTTCACGTCGGTTGCTGCTGCCCACGGTGGCGCTGCTGGGCACCGGGGCCGCCGTGCTGCTGGCCGCCACCGTGGCGGGCGCGCCGGACGACACGCTCGCCGTCGGGCTCCACCTCGCGACCAGTCCGCTCTGGTTCCTGGCGCCGCTGCTGCTCCTGGTCGCCTTGAGTGGCCCGCTGCGCGCGGCCGTACGCCGATGGGGAGTCTTGCGCTGCGCGCTGCCGGCGGTGGCCGTGGTGGCGGCGAGCGACCTCGCGGTCCGCCTGCTGCCCGACGGCGTCACCGTGCCGCCGGTCAGCGTGCTGGCGGCCTGGTCGGTGCCGTACCTGCTCGGCGTCGCGTACGCCGACGGACGGCTGGCCGGCCGGCGGGCGGCGGGACTGCTGGCCGTTGGCGGGGCCGTGGCGCTGGCCGTGCTGGTGGCGGTGGGCTATCCGCTCAGCGCGGTCGGCGTGCCGGGTGCCGGCGTGTCCAACCTGAACCCTCCGTCGCTGCTGGCCGTGGCGCTGGCGCGCACCCAGGTCGGGCTGGGTCTGCTGGCCCGCGCCGGCTGGGAACGGCTGGTGGACCGGCCTCTTGCGGGCCGCGCGGTGGCCGCGGTGAACAGCGACGCCGTGCGGATCTACCTGTGGCACCAGCCGGTGCTGGTCGCGGTGACCGCGCTCACCGCCCGGGGTGGCCTGACGCTGCCCGGACTGCACACGACGCCGGACGGCCCGGGCTGGGTGCTGGCCCGGTTCTGCTGGTTGCCGCTGCTCGCCACGGTGCTGGTCACGGTGGTACGCGGCGGGCGCGGGAGCGGCTCGACGCCGCGTCCGGCCGGGCCGGGCCGGCCGCGCGGTGGAGCGCTCGCGGACCGGTCGGCCGAGTGCGTGCCGAGAGCGGCTCAGGTGTACGATCATCGACGTTCGGACCGGGCCGACCTCCAGGAGGTGATCGCTGTGCGAGATAGCGATCCTCCTAGTCGTGGCCGGGCCGATGGTCAGCCCCGCTGAGCCACGACTCAGTCTGGCGAGCTGACCCCGCTCCGCTCCCGCACCACCTCGGTCAACGCCGTTGTGCGTGCCGCGCCGTCCGGTCTCCGGACGGTCGCCGGGAGCCGCCCGGTCACGACTTCGTGTGCGCGTCCCAACCCCCTGCGGTCCGCCCCCGCTCGCGGACCGTCCAGCCGCCACTCGGAGCCGTCCATGAGCCGCTACGTCGCCCCGCTGGGCTTCACCCTCGCCGCCGTCTGGGTGGCCGTCGTCTTCGTCCTGGCCGGCGGCGGTCACTGACCACCACCGGCCGTTCGCCTCGCTGTCCCGGCCGGCGGTCAGATCATCCGTGACGACCAGAGCAGGCTGAGCGCGCCGGCGCAGAGCGCCAGCAGCAGCGCCAGCCCGGCGTACCACTGGGTCACCTCGCGCGGCTCGGTCCGGAAACCGATCGAACTGCCCATGTCCTGGTAGACCTGCTTCAGCTCGCTCACCGAGGCCGCCTCGTAGAAGTAACCCTCGGTCGTCTCGGCCAGCTCGGCGAGGGCCAGCCGGTCCACCGGCACCCGTTGGAGCTGCCCGCCGATGTCGACCTGACCCGTGTCGGTGCCGAACGCGATGGTGGACACCGGCACGTTGGCCGCCTGCGCGGCGGCCGCCGCCTCCTCCACCGACCGACCCGAGGTGCGGAACCCGTCCGACAGCAGCACGATGCGCGCCGGCGGGATACCCGCCGCGCCATCGGCCGGCACCGACCGGATCGCCTCCAGGCAGGTGAACACCGCCTCACCCGTGGCGGTCGCCTCGGCCAGCACCAGTCCGTCGATCCCGGCGGTCACCGCGTCCCGGTCCTTGCCCGGCGGCACCAGCACGTTCGCCGCCTTGGCGAACGAGACGAGGCCCAGGTTGTAGCTCGCCGGCAACTCGGCCACGAACTGCTTGGCCGCCTCCTGCGCGGCCTCCAACCGGTTCGGCGCCACGTCGTCGGCCTGCATCGACAGCGACACGTCGATGGCGAGCATCACGGTGGCCCGCTCCAACGGCTCCTTCGTGTCGATCGCGGGGCGGGCCAGGGCCGTGGCGAGCACCAGCAGACAGAGCAGGAACGCGGTCGCCGGCACGTGCCGCCGCCAACCCAGGCCCTTGGGCGCGACCGTACGCAGCAGGTCCACGTTGGTGAACCGCACAGCGTACGCCCGGCGGTGCAGTTGCCGCCAGACGTAGAACGCGGCGAGCGCGAGCACCGGCAGCACGGCCAGCAACCACCACGGTTGCAGAAAACGGATCATCGTGTCGTCCCCCGGGTACGCGCGTGCCGCTGCGCGGCCACGAAACGCACCATGTCCAGCAGCCAGTCTCGGTCCGTACGCAGACGCAGGTGGGCCGCGCCGGCGCCGCGCAGCGCGGCGGCGATCGTGGCCCGTTGAGCGGCGGCGACCTCCGCATAGCGCTGCCGCAGCCGGGGGTCGGCGGTCTGCACCTCGTGCAACTCACCGCTCTCCGGGTCGACCACCGGAAGCACCCCCACGTCGGGCAGCTCCAGTTCGCGTGGGTCGACCACCTCGATGGCCAGCACGTCGTGCCGGACGCGGAGCTTGCGCATCGGCCGGGCCCACTGCTCGGCCGGCGCCAGGAAGTCCGAGACCACCACGGCCACCCCGCGCCGCCGGGGTGGGCGGTTGAGCATGTCGATCAGCGCGCCCAGGTCACCCCGGCCCGGCTGGATCGCCGTGCCGGCGACGGCGCGCAGCAGACCCTGCGCCTCCTTGCGGCCGGAGCGGGCCGGCAGGCGGGTCAGCACGCCCGGACCGGCCGGAGGTGGGCCGCCCCGCCAGCGCCGCGCGGGTGTGGACGTGCCGCCACCGGTACCGATCACCGCGCCGATCCGGTTGCCGCCGCGCACGGTCAGATGGGTGATGGCGGCGGCCGCGGCCACCACCACCTCCCGCTTGAGCCACTGCCCGGTGCCGAAGTCCAGGCTGGCCGAGAGGTCCAGCGCCAACCAGGTCTCCAACTCCCGGTCCGCGACCGTACGCCGCACGTGCGCGGTCGTGGTCCGCGCGGTCACCGGCCAGTCCATCCGGCGTACGTCGTCACCGGGGCGGTACTCCCGCGACTCCCCCGCCTCGCTGCCCGGCCCGGGGAGCAGACCGGCGTAGTCGCCCTGGAGCAGACCGTCGAGCTTGCGAGTGACCAGCAACTGGAGTCGGGAGAGCACGGCCTCGCTGCGGTCACCCAGAGGGGCGGGACGAGGGGTGGGTGAGGTCACGGCCGCTGCCCGGGCCAGCCCGCGCCGGGTGGTGGGGCGCTCGACGGCGGGGTGGCCTGCTGCCGGGGCGCGACCGACGGAAGAGGAATCGTCGACATCACCCGCTGCACGATGTGATCGGCCGGCACGTCGTCGGCGAGCGCGTCGTAGCTGAGCACCAGCCGGTGCCGCAGGATGTCCGGAGCGATGTCCTGCACGTCCTGCGGCAGGGCGTAGTCCCGTCCGCGCAGCAGCGCCAACGCGCGGGTGGCCCGGACCAGACCGAGCGAGGCGCGCGGGCTGGCCCCGTACTGGATCAGTTGGGCGACGTCCGGCATGCCGTGCTCGGCGGGCGTACGGGTGGCCAGCACCAGGCGAACCGCGTAGTCGACGAGCGCGTTGTGCACGAAGACCTGGTCGGCCTTGCGCTGCAGAGCGATCAACTCGGGGGTGTCGAAGACCGCCGTCGGTTCCGGCGCGGCCACGCCCATCCGGTAGACGATCTCGCGCTCCTCGGCATCGGTCGGATAGCCCACGACGATCTTCATGAGGAAGCGGTCCCGCTGGGCCTCGGGCAGCGGGTAGACACCCTCCTGCTCGATCGGGTTCTGGGTGGCCATCACGAGGAACGGGTCGGGCACCCGGTGGCTCTCGCCGCCGATGGACACCTGCCGCTCGCTCATCACCTCCAGCAGCGCCGACTGCACCTTGGCGGGAGCACGGTTGATCTCGTCGGCGAGCAGAAAGTTGACGAAGACCGGGCCCAACTCCACGTCGAACTTCTCGCTCGACTGCCGGTAGATCCGGGTGCCCATGATGTCGGCCGGCACCAGGTCAGGGGTGAACTGCACCCGGGCGAAGGACCCGCCGACGACCTTGGCGAGAGTCTCCACGGCCAGGGTCTTGGCCACGCCGGGCACACCCTCGATCAGGCAGTGGCCGCGCGCGAGCAGCGCGACGAACATCCGCTCGACCATCCGGTCCTGGCCGACGATCACCCGTTTGATCTCGAACAACGCCTTCTCCAACAGGGTGGCGTCCTGTGCGGGCGTGGTCACCGGGGCGGGCGCCTGGGGTGCCGCCCCGTTGGGCGTCGGGGCGTCGGGCGTGGTCGGCTGGGCCACCGGTCCTCCACAGCGTTGGTCGGTCGTCGCGGCTGGTGCGGTCTCAAGACTCGCATGCCTTCCTGAGTGTCGAGGTGGGGAGAAGCCGATTTTCGCCACGCGGTCCCGAGCATCGAATCGCGCGTCACGGGTGGACAGGGACCGGGCCGCCGCGTGTACGATTCATCCCGTCGCCGGGCGGCTCCCCCCGTGGCCGCCCGGCGCTCAAACTTCCTCCCCGGCCGCCCTAGACTGGCCGGGATGAACGTCCCCACCCCCGCCGACGACGCCCTGGTCTGTTCGGCACGAGGCTGCCGCGCCCCCGCCGTCTGGGCGCTGGAGTGGAACAATCCCCGCCTGCACACCGCCGACCGGCGCAAGACCTGGCTGGCCTGCGCCGAGCACCGGGACACTCTCGGAGCGTTCCTGGACGCCCGTGGCTTTCTCCGTACCGTCACTCCGGTGTCCGGATCGCCTACCCTCGACGTGTGAGCGAGCGATGAGGCACAGCAGCGCGGCGGTGCGGGGCACGTGGAACGGATCTGGTCGATGAGCCCGGAGGACCGCGCCGACCCACCGGCCTCCCCCGGCCCCACCGCCCCGTCCCCACCGACCTCCCCGGCGGCGGCACCGCCCGGCATCGCGCCGCCCCCCGGCGCGTTCCCGGCGCCCGGCACGCTCGGCCCGGACCCGTCCCCGCCGGACGCCTCGTCGCCGGCCCCGCTGCCGCCGAACGCCGTACCGCCGTCGCCCGGTCACCCCGCCCTCTCGCCCCCGCCCGACCTGCCGGCCCCTGGCCTCCTGCCACCTCCCGGCCCCGCGCCGGCTCACGGCCTTTCGGCGGCTCCCGGCCTTTCGGGGGCTCCCGGTCCCGTTTCGGCTCCCGGTCCCGTTTCGACGGTGGGGCACGCCTCCGCGACGGCGGACCGTGGCCCGTTGGAGCCGTGGCCCGACACCGTACGGTGGCAGCCGATCTCGACCGACCTGATCTGGGTGGAGTTGATCCGACTCGCGATCGTGGTGGCCATCGGCCTGGCCGTGACGGCGGTCGGCTGGGCACTGAGCGGTCACTGGCTGTTCGGACTCGCCCTCGCCATCGTGCTGGTGCTCGGCGGGTGGCGGGCCACGGCCATCGTCCGGGCGGTACGCGCCTGGGGCTACGCCGAGCGCGACGACGACCTGCTCGTGCGGCACGGACTGCTGGTCCGACGGTTGTCCATCGTCCCGTACTCCCGCATGCAGTTCGTCGACGTCAGCGCCGGGCCGCTGGAACGCGCCTTCGACCTGGCCACCGTGCAGTTGCACACGGCGGCGGCCGCCAGTGACGCGCGGGTGCCCGGCCTGCGTCCGGCGGAGGCATCCCGACTGCGCGACCGGCTCACCGCGCTCGGTGAGGACCGGGCGGAGGGGCTGTGACCACCCCGCGCAGGCGACCGCCGACACCACCGGGCGCTGGCCCGATGAGCGAGAGCCCCGTCGACCCCGGCACCGTGCCGCCATCTCCCGAAGGCGATTCCCCTGCCGGCACGTCGCACACCGGCGGCCCGCCGCATCCTGGCGGGTTTTCGGATGCTGGCGGGACGCAGTACCCAGCTGCGCCGCTGCACGCCGCCGCGCCGCGTCCGGTCGGGCCGTCATATCCCGCCGGGCCACCGTACTCGGCCGGGCCGCCGTATTCGGCCGGGCCGCCCGGGGCGGACCAGCCGTGGCCCGCCCCGGTGAGCGATGGTGGCGGGGAGCCTCGACAGCGGCTACACCCGCTCAGCCCGCTGCTGCACGGTGCCAAGTCACTGGTCGTGGTGATCGCCGGCCTGTCCTGGTCGACACTGTCGCGGGTCGGTTTCGGTTGGTTCGCCGCCATGGTGGTGGTGCTGGCGCTCGGCGCGACCGTGCTGTCGGTGATCAGCTGGTACAACACCGGCTACCACGTGGTGGGCCGCGAACTGCGGGTGCACGAGGGGCTGCTCTGGAGGCGTACCCGGGCGATCCCGTTGGAGCGGTTGCAGGCCGTGGAGGTGGTCCGGCCCCTGCTCGCCCAGCTCACCGGCCTGGCCGAGCTGCGCCTGGAGGTCGTCGGAGGAGGCAAGACCGAAGCGCCGCTGGCGTACCTCGGGGTGGCCGACGCCATCCGCCTGCGGGAGCGGCTGCTGGCGCTCGCCGGACGCGTGGTGCCGCCCGGCGACACCGCGCCCGCGACGCAGGTCGAGACGCCGACGGCCGTGCGGGCTCGGCCACTGCACGCGGTACGCAACCGGAACCTCCTGGTCAGCCAGTTGCTCACCCCGCAGGCGTTCCTGCTCCCGTTCGGCGTCGCCTTCGTCGTGGTGCAGTTCGTCACGGCCGGGTCGTGGTCGTTCATCGCGGTGGCGAGCACGCTGACCGCGATGGCCGGTGTGCTCCTGCAACCGATCCGCCGGGTCCTCGACGACTGGAACTTCCGGCTGGCCCGCGACGGTGGCACCCTGCGGGTGCACAACGGCCTACTGGAGACCCGCGCGCAGACCGTGCCGCTGGACCGGGTCCAGACCGTACGGGCCACCTGGCCGCTGCTGTGGCGGGTCAACGACTGGCTGCGACTGCGGTTGGAGGTGGCCGGCTACTCGCTCGCGGAGGCCGACGACCGCAACCGACCGGACCGGCTGCTGCCGGTGGGTGACCTGCCGACCGCCACGATGATCGTCGGCGAGGTGCTGCCCGGCGTACGCCTGGACGCGCTGACGCTGAGCCCGCCACCGCCCCGGACGCGCTGGCTGCACCCGCTCGGACGCGGCGCGCTCGGCGCGGGACTGTTCGACCGGGTCTTCGCCACCCGGTCCGGGCTGCTCACCCGGCAGTTGGCGATCGTGCCGTACGCCCGGATCCAGAGCGTGCGCGTCGTGCAGGGGCCGGTGCAGCGCCGGCTGCGGCTGGCGACCGTGTACGCGGACACGGCCGGCGGCTCGGGCGCGGCGGCCCAGGACCGCGACCTAGCCGAAGCCTGGTCCCTGGCAGCCGACCTGACCCGCAGAGCCCACCAAGCCCGCCACCAAACCCCCTAAACCCAAACCCCAAACCCCACCCACCTCCCACCTCCCACCCCACCGCCCCAGCGCCCCAGCGCCCCAGCGCCCCAGCGCCCCAGCGCGGTGATCATGAAGTTATTGCCCCGACACGCCGACGCGCAGGGCAATAACTTCATGATCACCGGGACGGACCGGGGGCCGGAGCCGGGGGGGGTCAGTGGTCGGCGGGGACCGAGGGGTGGGTGGTGGTGCTGTCTGGTTCGCGGAGGGGCGGGGGGTCGGGCTGGTTGGGGGGAGGTTGCGTTCCGGCCTTCGGGTGGCGGGCGCGGTAGGCCCGCCACGCCCGCTCGGCCAGACCGACGACCAGGTAGGTCAGCCCGACGTACGTCCAGCCCACCAGCACGTCGATCACGTAGTGCTCGCCGGAGTAGACCAGGGTGAAGGTCATCGCCAGGGGGTACGCGAGCAGCAGCGGCCACCAGCGGCGGCGGGTGGTGTGCAGGAAGAACAGCACCACGAACAGCGCCCACGCGGTGTGCAGCGACGGCATGGCGGCGACCGGGTTGGAGGCGATCTGGCCGGCGTTGAGCACGTTGCCGGCGCCGTGCATGCCGAACGCCTTCCAGCCCCGGGTGGAGATCCGCGCCACCTCGGTGAGCAGGCCGTTCTGCGCGGCCCACCAGGGCGGCGCGGCCGGGTAGACGAAGTACGTGACCAGGCCGGCGGCACACAGGAAGCCCCACCGCCGCATGTAGGCGGCCCAGCGGTGCCGGTCCCGCATCCAGAGCACGGCGGCGGCGGCCAGCGCCACCACGAAGTGCGAGAAGTACACCCAGCTCGCCGCGATGTCCCACCAGTGCACCTGTGGGCGGTAGAGGTGCTCCTGCAACCAGACGGTGGGCACCTCCCCACCGGTGGCCCAGCCGAACATGAACCGGTCGGCGACGATCAGCTCCATGGCGTGCGGGGTGGCGCCGTTGTCGGCGAACCCGCGCGAGAGGTTGTACGCGGCCAGGAGCAGCACCACCGGCACCCAGTCCCGGGCGAAGCGCAGGTGGCTGCGCCACGGGCGGTCGCTGTTCCAGGCGATGGTCCCGAGCCAGATCCACACGAAGGCGTACGCCGGGTCGGTGGGCAGCCCGATGCCGAGCCACGCGGCGACGAAGGCGACCGCCCAGATCGTCATGGCGACGACGCGCCGACGACCCGCGTCCGGGGACGTGGGTGGGTCGGTCCGGGCGGGGGGCTGGGGGTCAGTCACGACGGCCATCGCGGTCAAGGTTAACGACGGCTACGGCATCGACCGACGGGTACCACCCGGAGGGGCGGCGCACAGGTGGGAGGGCGGGCGGCGCCGGGATCGCCGGGCGCGTGCTCGACGGGGTCTGCGAACACCTAGGCTGACGACCATGCAGGAGCAGCCCGAGCCGGCCCTCGCGCCGGGTCTGACCGCCCAGGTCGAGCTGACCGTCACCGACGCGGACACCGCCCAGGCGGTGGGTTCGGGGGACGTACCGGTGCTGGGCACGCCCCGGGCGCTCGCGCTCGCGGAGGCGGCCACCGTCGCGGCCACGGCGACGGCGATGCCGCCCGGTTCGACGACGGTCGGCACGCGGGTCGAGCTGGAGCACCTCGCGCCGACGGTGGTGGGCCGTACGGTACGGGCGCAGGCGCTGCTGACGACGGTCGACGGTCGGCGGTTGTCGTTCGAGGTCAGCGTCTCCGACGGCGACCAGACGGTGGCCCGGGGCCGGGTGGACCGGCTCCTGGTGGACCGGCAACGCTTCGTCGACCGGGCCGGGCGGGCGTCGTGAGCGGCGGGTTCGTCGAGGTCGCCGACCGGGTGTACGTGCGGGTCGAGCCCCTGCTGCGGGTCAACGTCACCCTCGTCGTCGGCGACGACGGGGCGCTGCTGGTGGACACGCTCTCCTCGGCGGGGCAGGCGACCGAGCTGGTCGCCGCCGTCCGGGGGGTCACCGACCGTCCGCTGACCCTGGTCAACACGCACCACCACTACGACCACTGCTTCGGCAACGCCGTCCTGGCCGGCGAACCACCTCGACCGGTGTACGCGCACGAGCGGGCCGCCGCCGCTCTGCGCGACGACCCGGAGGGGCTGCGCCGGGAGGCGTACGAGGAGGTGCGCGCGGAGCACCCGGAGCTGGCCGTCGACCTGGCGGACACCCCGCTGCTGGCCCCGACGCACGCGGTGCACACGGAGACGACGCTCGACCTGGGCGGCCGGCGGGTGCTGCTGCGGCACCCGGGGCGCGGGCACACCGACGCCGACCTGGTGGCGCACGTGCCCGACGCGGACGTGCTCGTCGCCGGCGACCTGGTGGAGCAGAGCGGTCCGCCCGCCTTCGAGGACTCGTACCCCCTGCAGTGGCCGGACGCCGTCGCGGACCTGCTGCGGCTGACGACGCCGGGCACGGTGGTGGTCCCGGGCCACGGCGACGTGGTGGACGTCGACTTCGTCCGGGCCCAGCACGCCGAGCTGGTACGGCTGGCCTGGCTGATCCGGGCCGCGCACACCGGCGGCGCGCCGCCGGAGCGGGTGGCCGCCGAGGCGCCCTTCGGGGCACGCGCGGCTCTGCTCGCGGCCCGCCGCGGCTACCGCGAGCTGAACGGCGAAGCCTGACCCCGAGAACCCGCGCCGCCGTGCCCGCCCTGTCCGCCCTGCCGCGCCGATCTTGCACTTTGGGTTGCCGATAAGTCCCTCATCTGGGGCAATGTCGGCGCAGAAAGTGCAAGATCGGCGCGGAAAAGGGGGGGGCGGGTTAGACCCCCGTGCGGCGCCACTGTTGGTTCAGGGCAGTGGTGCAGGTGGATTGCACGGCGCGGGCGCCGTCGGTGGTGGCGGCGTTGAGGATGGTCAGGCACTTGTTGCTGTGCCTCGCTACCAGTTGTGCTGCGCCGGTGCCTTGGTCCTGGACGCGCCACTGCTGGTTGGTGCCTCCGTTGCAGGTCCACTGGGTGACCCGGACGCCGTCGCCGGTGGCGCTCGCGCCGCCGTACACGTCCAGGCACTTACCGCTGTGCGCGCTGACCACCGTCTGGTAACCGCCACCGGCGTCCTGGAACCGCCACCGCTGGTTGGCCTGCCCGTTCGCACTCCACTGCACGATGTCGGCGCCGTCGGTCGTGGCGTTGTTGGAGACGTCCAGCAGCTTCCCGCTGTGCTGAGCGGCGAGGGTGTAGGTGGTCGGGACGGGCACGGTGCTTCCCGGGGTCAGCCGGTAGAGCCCGGCGCCGTGGGCCGGGAGCGAACGGGTGAGGGTCCCGGTCACGGTGCCGAGGGCCGCGCCGGACCACAGGTCGGTCACGGTGGCCGAGCCGATTCCGAGGTCGGCCAGGTTGACCGAGACGTCCGCCGCGCCGCTCTCGCGGTTGAACAGGGCGAGGTAGCGGTCGGCGCTGCCGGGCACGTCGGCGGTCCACGCCTGCCGGGTGCCGCCGGTGAGCTGACGGTTGTTGGCGCTGTTCTGGTCGACGGCCAGCACCGCGGTGTTGGTCATCAACGCCAGCTCCGAGGCGCGGTTCTCGACCAGGTTGCCACCCCACATCAGCGGCGCGCGGTTGATCGCCCAGAGCGTCATCAGGGTGCGCTGCTCGTCCGAGGTGAGGTTGGAGTAGCGCGGTGAGCCGACGGGCCCGTACTTGGAGAGCCGGCCGATGGGGATCATGTCCGGGTCGGGCCAGGCGCCGGTGGCGCGGTACGGGGTCCAGTTGCGGAGTTGGTCGAAGAGGGCGTCGACGGACGACCAGTTGTCCCAGAGGTCGTTGACGATCCGCCACATGTGCGCGTTGGCCTGGACGTGGCTTCCGCTGGCCAGCGGGGTCGCGCCGGGCGACAGGCTCAGCACCATCGGACGGCCACTGCGCTGGATCGCCAGCTTGTAGCCCTCGATCTCCGCCTGCCGGTAGGTCGGCGCGGCGATGTCGTCCACCTTCACGAAGTCGATCCCCCAGGACGCGAGCAGTTGGAACACCGAGTCCAGGTAGCTCTGCGCGCAGGGGTTGGACATGTTCAGGCCCCACATGAGGTTGAGCCAGGCCGCGGTGGTGCTGTTGTTGATCTGGTTGGCGCGGCAACTGGTGCCCGAGATCGGGACGTTGTCGGCCACCGCCTGGCGGGGGATGCCCCGCATCAGGTGGACCCCGACCTTCAGGCCCTGGGCGTGGATGTAGTCGGCCAGGGGTTTGAACCCGTTGTCACCGGCGGCGGAGGGGAACCGGGTGGTGTCGGGCAGCAGCCGACCGTTGGCATCCATCCGGAGCCGGGGTTGCAGGTTGGAGTCCTGGTTGGGGCTGTTGTTGTGTCGTCCGGGGTAGTACCACCCCCAGTCGATGACGATGTACTGCCAGCCGGACTGCCGCAGGTTGGTGGCCATGTAGTCGGCGTTTGCCCGTACGTCGGCCTCGGTGACGCTCCAGTTGAACGAGTCGTAGCTGTTCCACCCCATCGGCGGGGTGCTGGCCACCGCGTTGTCCCAGGCGCGCGCCGGCTCCGGAGCACTGACGGCGACGCCGCCGACGGCAACCAGGGCGACGACCAGCACGGCGGCGAGGCGGCGGAATGACGGTGGTACCAGGACGAGTCTCATCGGAGTCTCCCGGATAACACGCAGGAAATAGGCAGACGCCGATGTTAACGTTCACATAACAGGGACGTCAACCAACCGTCACCCGCCCTCAACCGCCGAAGCGGCGTTCGACCTCGGCGCGGGTGGGCATGGCGGTGGCCCCGCCCGGCGACTCACAGACCAGACCGGCGACCCGCAGCGCGAACGCCACCGAATCGACCCAGCCCGTCGGATCGGCCGGCTCGCCGTCGCGCAGCAGGTCGGCGATGAGCGCGGCCATGACCGAGTCACCGGCGCCGGTGGCGTCGACGGCGTCCACCTTCGGCGCCGGCACCCGCACCGGGTCGGCCTCGGCGGCGGCGAGCACCGCGCCGGCCGCGCCGAGCGTCACCACCACGGTGGACGCGCCCAGCTCCCGCAGGTACGCGGCGACCCCCTCGACCGGCTCACCCGGGTACAGCAGCCCGGCGTCGGCGCTGCTCAACTTGACCAGGTGCGCGCCCGCGGCGAACTCCGCCACCACCTGCCGCAACCCGTCCAGCGCGACCGGCCCGTCGAGCAGTCGCGGGCGGACGTTCGGATCGAGGACCCGCAGGCCGGTGGCGAGCGACCAGGCCCGGCGGGCGGCGGCCAGCGTGCCCGGCTCGAGCAGCACGATCGAGCCGCAGTAGAGCACGTCCGCGCCCTCGGTCAGCGCCAGGTCCACGTCGTCCGGGCCGAGCAGGCCGTACGAGCGCGGCTCGCCGTAGAAGTGGAAATCCGGTTCCGGGCCGGCGTACGTCACCACCGCCAGCGTGGTCGGCGCGGACACCGTGACCGCACCGGCCAGTCCGACGCCGACCCCACTCAGGAAGTCGCGGATCCGCTGACCCAGCACGTCGTCACCGAGCGAGCCGACGAACTCCGCCGCCCCGCCGAGCCTGGTCACCCCGACGGCGACGTTGAGCGGGCCGCCACCGATGGCCTGCCGGTAGACCCGCTCCCCGTCGACGTCGCCGTCGAGCAGGTCGACGAGCGCCTCGCCGAGCACCACCGCGTACCCCATCAGAGCCCCCTCGCCGTCGGCGGCCGCGACGGCCGCCTCGCCCCAGGCTGGCACAGCGGGATCAGTCCGCGTGGTGGATCGGCCCGTCGGTCGCGGCCAGGGGGCGGCCACTGCCGCCCCAGCGGGCCGCGACGATCTGCGCGGCCACGCTGACCGCGGTCTCCTCGGGGGTACGACCGCCGAGGTCCAGCCCGATCGGTGAGGCCAGCCGGTCGAGCTGTGCGGTGCTGAGCCCCGCCTCGCGTAGCAGTTTGTGCCGTTCGTCGTGGGTACGTCGCGACCCCATCGCGCCGACGTACGCCAGGGGTTGGCGCAGGGCCAACGCCAGCAGCGGCACGTCGAACCTCGGGTCGTGGGTGAGCACGCAGACGACCGTGCGCCGGTCGACCCGGCCGGCGTCGATCTCGTCCCGCAGGTAGCGGTGCGGCCACCGCACCACCACCTCGTGCGCGTCGGGGAAGCGCCGGCCGGTGGCGAAGACGGGCCGAGCGTCGCAGACGGTCACCCGGTAGCCGAGGAACGCGCCGATGTGCGCCACCGCCGCCGCGAAGTCGATCGCCCCGAAGACGATCATCCGGGGCGCGGTGGCGTACGCGGCCACGAAGAGACTGAGGCCGCTGCCCCGGCGCTGGCCCTGGTAGCCGTACCCCAGGACGCCGCTGTGCCCGGCGGCGAGCAGCCCGAGCGCGTCGTCGGCCGCGGCGTCGTCCAGCCGGTCGTCGCCGAGTGAGCCCGCCACCCGCCGCCCGGTCAGCACCAGCCGGCGACCCAGCCGCCCCGCCGGGTCGGACGTGTCACCGGCATCGGCGGCCACGCACGTGACGACCGCGGCCGGTTCGCCGGCCTGTCGCGCGGCGGCGACCACGTCGAGCTGCGCCAGCGCACCGCCGTCGAACCGCTCGACGAACACGTCCAGCAGGCCGCCGCAAGTGAGCCCGACGGCGTACGCCTCGTCGTCGCTGACGCCGTAGTGCACCAGCTCCGGTACGCCGGTGTCGAGCACGTGGCGGGCCCGCTCGTACAGGTCCGCCTCGACGCAGCCGCCGGAGACGCTGCCGGTGACCGTGCCGTCGGCGGCGACGAGCATGGCGGCGCCGGGCGGTTGCGGCGCGGACCGCCAGGTGGCGACCACGGTGGCCAGGGCGACCGGCTCGCCGGCCCGGCAGCGGCGGTGCAGTTCGTCGAACACGTCGGGCACGCGCTGCCGCCTCCTTCGTCTGCGCGACGCCACGGGCGACGTAAGGCGACCCGAGGCGGGGCGATCCGCCCGGACGGCAGTCGTCGCCGTAGGAAGGCAGACCATCACTATAGGAAGGATCCCGCCGGTGCGGACAGAAGTCCGAGGCTCCGACGCCGGCCCGCCGTGTTTAACACATCGAGGAACGACTATTGCGCCGGCGGCGGACGACGTGTTGGGATGGCCCGTACCGGGTGGTGCGAGGGCTGTCGCGCCGCCGGTTGCCGGGTTGATGGACGCGAGGGCACCGGTCCAGGACAGGACCGTCGATGGCGCGTGTCCGCCGGCCGATCTTCTGCCGGGGCGCGCCAGGGTGATCGTCGTATCCGCTTGCGGCGGGGCGGCCTCGGGCGGCACGCCTCGCGAGTCAGGAGAACCCGTGAACCGTTCCCGTACGGCCGCAGTGCTCACCGCGGCCCTGACCTTTGCGCTGGGCGCCGTCGCCCTGGCGTCCAGTCCACAACCGGCGGCCGCGCACGGCGCGGCGATGACGCCGGGCAGCCGCACCTACCTCTGCTGGCAGGACGGCATGAGCCAGACCGGCGAGATCAGGCCGAACAACCCGGCGTGTGCCGCCGCCGTGGCGCAGAGCGGCACGAACTCGCTCTACAACTGGTTCAGCGTGCTGCGCTCCGACGCCGGTGGCCGTACCACCGGCTTCATCCCGGACGGGCAGCTGTGCAGCGGTGGCAACACCGGCTACCGGGGCTACGACCTGGCCCGCACCGACTGGCCGCTGACCCACCTGACGTCCGGCGCGCGGCTGGACTTCAAGTACAGCAACTGGGCGCACCACCCGGGCACCTTCTACTTCTACGTGACGAAGGACAGCTGGAGCCCCACCCGCGCGCTGGCCTGGAGCGACCTGGAGGAGCCGTTCCTGACGGTGACCAACCCGCCGCAGCGCGGCGCGGTCGGCACCAACGACGGTCACTACTACTTCAGCGGCAACCTGCCGTCGGGCAAGAGCGGTCGGCACATCATCTACTCCCGCTGGGTGCGTTCGGATTCGCAGGAGAACTTCTTCGGCTGCTCCGACGTGACGTTCGACGGTGGTAGCGGGCAGGTGACCGGTGTGGGTCCGGGCGGGTCGAACCCGACCACCCCGCCGCCCACGACGCCGCCGCCCACCACGCCGCCGCCGACGACCCCGCCGCCCACCACTCCCCCGCCCACCACTCCCCCGCCGACCACCCCGGCGCCGACCACGCCGGCACCGACCGGTGACTGCATGGCCGTCTACTCGGTGACCAGCACCTGGCAGGGCGGATTCCAGGGACAAGTCACGATCATGAACCACGGCAGCACGCCGTTCTCCGGCTGGACCGCGAGCTGGACCTGGCCCAGCGGACAAGTGATCAACCAGGTCTGGAATGCCACCCAGACGACGTCCGGCGCCTCGGTGACCGCGACGAACGTCCAGTACAACGGCACGGTCGCGCCCGAGGGCACGACATCGTTCGGCTTCCTGGCGAGTAGCACAGGAACCAACGCCCTCCCAACAGTCACCTGCGCCCGTCGCTGAGGTCCCCTGAAATGATCAAGAGGTTTGCGTCATCCGGAGCGCTTCCGGTGACGCAAACCTCTTGATCGACAGGGTCGAGTCGCGGGTCAGCGGACCATGGAACCGACCACCGGCTTCGTCAGCAGGGCCGACTGGTTGCGCTGGATGCCCGGGTCGAGCGTCTTGGCCACGAAGATGGCGTGCCAGATGCAGAAGATCAGCACCGTCCACACCTTGCGGGAGTGGTCGAACTCCTCCCGCTTGTGCTCGTCGAGCAGCCGCAGCGCGTACGACAGGTCGAGCAGGTCGCCCGCGCCCGAGGTGCTCAGCACGTGGCGGGCCCACTCGTACATCTCGCCGCGCAGCCACACCCGGGTCGGGGTCGGGAAGCCCAGCTTCTTGCGGTTGACGATCGCCGGCGGGACGACGCCCTGCAACGCCTGGCGCATCGCGTACTTGGTGGCGTCGGAGCGCGGCGGCAGCTTCAGGTCCACCGGGATCTTCGCCGCGACGTCGAACACCTCGCGGTCGAGGAACGGCACCCGCACCTCCAGCGAGTGCGACATCGAGATCCGGTCGGCCTTGACCAGGATGTCGCCGCGCAGCCAGGTGTAGAGGTCGACGTACTGCATCTTGGTGACGTCGTCCAGCTCGGTGCACTCGGCGTAGATCGGGGCGGTCACGTCGGTGTAGCGCACCGAGGGGTCGTAGCGGCGCAGCAGGTGCTGCTTCTCCTCCTCGGTGAACATCCGCGCGTTGCCGTAGTAGCGCTCCTCGATCGGGGTGGTGCCCCGCTCCAGGAAGCTCTTGCCCTTGACACCCTGCGGGATGGCCTTGGAAACCGCCCGCAGCCCCTTCTGCACCCCGCCGGGCAGACCGTTGACGGTGCCCAGCGACAGCGGCTCCCGGTAGATCGTGTAACCACCGAAGAACTCGTCGGCCCCCTCACCGGAGAGCACCACCGTGACGTGCTCGGCGGCCTTCTTCGCCACGAAGTACAGCGGCACCAGCGCCGGGTCCGCCACCGGGTCGTCCAGGTGCCAGACGATCTTCGGCAGCGCGTCGATCATGTCCTGCGGACCGATCTTGGTGGGGATGGTGGTGACGTCCAGGTGCCGCGCCGACTCCTGGGCGACGTCGATCTCGGAGTAACCCGGGACGTCGTAGCCGACGGTGAAGGTCAGGATGTTCGGGTTGAACTCGCGGGCCAGCGCGACCACGGCGGTCGAGTCGATGCCACTGGACAGGAACGAGCCGACCGGCACGTCCGAGCGCATGTGCATGCGCACGCTCTCGCGCAGCGTCTCGCGGATCTCGTGGTACAGCTTCTGCTCGTCGTCGACCGGCGCCGGCCGGAACACCGGCCGGTACCACCGCCGTACGTCGATCCGCCCGCCCGGGGTCCAGGTCAGGTACTCCCCCGAGCCGATCCGGCTGATGCCCTTGTGCAGCGTGCCGGGCTCCGGCACGTACTGCAGGGTCAGGTAGTGACTCAGGTTCGCCGCGTCCACGCCCGCGTCGCCCTGGTAGTTGCTGTGCGCGAACGGCAGCAGCGCCTTCTTCTCCGACGCCAGGTAGAGGCCGTCGGCGGTCTCCAGGTAGTGCAGCGGCTTGATGCCGAAGTAGTCGCGGGCGCCGAACGCGCGCCGCTCCTGCCGGTCCCAGATGACGAAGGCGAACATGCCGCGCAACCGGGTGAGCACCTGCTCGCCCCAGTAGTGGTAGCCGGCGACGATCACCTCGCCGTCACCGGCGGTGGCGAACTGCGCGCCGAAGTCCCGGATCAGCTCGTCACGCAGCTCGATGTAGTTGTAGATCTCACCGTTGAAGGTCAGCAGGTAACGGCCGTTCGCGTAGGGCAGCGGCTCGTGACTCGACGCGACGTCGATGATGGCGAGCCGCTTGTGGGCGAACACTCCGTCCGCGTACCGGCCGGACGCGTCGCCGACCACCTCGACCCCTGTCTCGTCCGGGCCGCGGTGGTGCAGGCATTCCAATGCTCCGGCGATGTGGTCGCGGTGCGCGGCGGCGTTGCCGTTCGCGCTGAAGAAGGCCAGGAGTCCGCACATGGTCGTCATCTTTCCACGCGCTCCGTCGGCCCGTCGCAGCCGTCCGTCGTTCCGGGCGCTCCCGGCCGTCACCACCGCGAACCGGGCGCGCGGTACCGTCGGGACCAGCCACGAGCGGAGGGGAGCGGCGCAATGACCGAGGAACGCAAAAGCACCGAGGGTACGCCGACAGACGGCACGGAATCGCACGATCCGGACTTTCCGGAGGCGTTCCTGTCGTTCATGCGGCAGGGCTGGCGCGACACCGAACTCCCGGTCACGCCGCGTCCGGAGGTCCCCAACTACGCCAAGCGGCGGGCCGCGCTCTCCGCGGCCTTCCCGGGCGAGACGCTGGTCATCCCGACCGGCGGCGAGAAGGTCCGCGCCAACGACACCACCTACCCGTTCCGGCCGGGCAGCGACTTCGCCTACCTGACCGGTGACCACGACCCGGACAGCGTGCTGGTGCTGCGCCCGAACGGCTCGGGCCACGACGCGACGCTGTACATGCGGCCCCGCTCGTCCCGGGAGACCGACGAGTTCTTCCGCAGCCGGCACGGCGAGCTGTGGGTGGGCCGGCGGCACACCCTCGGCGAGAAGTCCACCGAACTGGACCTGCCCACCGCCGACCTGACCGGGCTGGAGGCGGCGCTGGCCGACCTCGCTCCGGGGCGTACCCGGGTGTTGCGCGGTTTCGACGCCCAGGTGGACGCGGCCGTGCGCCCCTACGACGGGCCGCGCGCCGAGGGGCAGCCGGCCCGCGACCGGGAGTTGGCCATCGCCATCTCGGAGCTGAAGCTCGTCAAGGACGAGTGGGAGATCGGCCAGCTCCAGGACGCGATCGACGCCACCGTCCGGGGCTTCGAGGACGTCGCCCGCGTCCTGCCGGCCGACCGGGCCGTCTCCGAGCGGCTGCTGGAGGGCATCTTCGCGCTGCGTGCGCGGCACGACGGCAACGACGTCGGGTACGGCTCGATCGTCGGCGCGGGCGAGCACGCCACGATCCTGCACTGGGTGCACAACCACGGCGCTACCCGCCCGGGTGACCTGCTGCTCATGGACATGGGGGTCGAGGGGCGCAACCTCTACACCGCCGATGTGACCCGGGTGCTGCCGGTCGACGGTCGGTTCACCGCCCTGCAACGCCAGGTCTACGACATCGTGTACGCCTCGCAGCAGGCCGGCATGGACGCCATCCGCCCCGGCGTGAAGTTCAAGGACGTCCACCTGACCTGCATGCGGGTGCTCGCCGAGGGCCTGTCCGACCTGGGCCTGCTGCCGGTGAGCGTGGACGAGGCCATGGACGAGAAGTCCTCGGTCTACCGGCGCTGGACGCTGCACGGCTTCGGTCACATGCTCGGCATCGACGTGCACGACTGCTCGAACGCCCGCAAGGAGACGTACCGCGACGGCGCCCTGGGCGAGGGCTACGTGCTCACCGTGGAGCCGGGTCTCTACTTCCAGCCCGAGGACGAGCTGGTCCCCGCCGAGCTGCGCGGCATCGGCATCCGCATCGAGGACGACGTCCTGGTGACCGCGACCGGCGCGGTGAACCTGTCGGCTGGCCTGCCGCGCACCTCCGACGAGGTGGAGACCTGGCTGGCCGAGCAGCGCGAGGCCGGGCCCCGCCTGCCCGGCTGACCCGCCCGTACGGCCCCGGGGGGGGGGGGGGGGGGGCCCCGGGGGCGGGGGGCCCCCCCCCAGGCGGCCCGACCCCCGCGCCCCCCCCCCCCCCCCCCGCCGCCCGGCCCCCGGCGCCGCCCCCCCCCCCCCCCCCGGCCCCTTCACGTCCGCCCTTCCGCCCGGCCGGCCCCGCCCGCCCGGCGCTTGCGGCCGGCTCGCGCATGATCGACTCGACTTCCGTGATGCCGGGGCGTCGTGGGCGCTCGGACACCGCGCTTTCCGAGAACCCGAGTGGATCACGCCCTTCCTGTCACCCTGATCCCTTAGCGGGCGCTATATGTGGGGTTTTCTCGGATACGTCCGCCTCGCGAAGATAGTTCTCATACGGTGGGCATCAGAGGCTACAAGCCATTTGTAGCTGGTCGTGGCGCTGCGGGCGGTGCGACCCCGTCTGGTAGTAGGAAGGGCGGAAGGCTCTGATGTCCGATGACATAACGAGTACCGAGGGCGGGGCCTCCACGGCGCCGCCAACACGACGACGACGGGCACTCTGGGTCGCCGGCGTGGCCGGCCTGACCGGGGTGGTGGGCCTGGCCGCCCTCGGCGGCATCGCCGCGCGGGACGACAAGCCCACCTCAGACCGGGTGTCCGACGCACAGCCGTCGACGAACCGGCAGAACGTCAGCGACGACGGCGGGAACGCCGACGAGAGCAAGGGCAACGGCGACGAGGAGTCCAGCGGCGACGACTGGAGCGGTTTCGACGATCGCGGCGGCGCCGACAAGCGCCACGACAAGGACCGCACCAAGCAGGTGCCCTGTGACTCGGACAAGCTGATCCAGGCGATCACGTTCGCCAACAGCGACGACGGCGGTGTCCTGGAACTGGCGAAGGGCTGCACCTACACCCTGACCCGCAACCAGGACGGAAACGGCCTACCGGTGATCACCGAGCCCATCACCCTCAAGGGCGAGCACACGGTCATCGGCCGCGCGGCCACCGCCGACTACTTCCGCATCCTGAACGTGGGGCCGGGCGGAAACCTCACCCTCAAGGGCCTGAGCATCAGGGGTGGGCAGACCATCCAACAGGCGGCGAGCGTGGAGCCGGCGACGGTCTGGGGCTCGTACTCGACCTCCATCCGGACCACGACGGCCACCGCCGGCCAACCGGCTGCGGCAAAGCCAGCGACCACCGCCAAGCCGGCCACAGCGGCAGCCAAGTCGGCCACAGCGGCAGCCAAGCCGGCGACCACGGCAGCCAAGCCGGCCACGGCGAAAGCCAAGCCGGCAGCCAAGCCGGCCACTGCGGTAGCCAAGCCGGCGGCAGCGGCAGCGGTCCAGCCGACCGCGGCAGCCACGCCGGCAGCGAAGCCATCGGCAGCGACGGCCAAGACGGCAACGGCCAAGACGGCAACGGCAGCGGTTAAGACGGCAACGGCCAAGGCGGCGACCACCGCGAAGCCTTCCACCACGGCCACGCCGGTGACGGCGGCTGGCACGGCGGTGGTGCCGCTGGTGGAGGAGCCCGGCTTCAACGACGGCGCCGGGGTGCTCGTACAGCCCGGGGGTCGGGCCGAGATCCTGGACAGCGAGCTGTTCTACAACCAGTCCGGCGGCAACGGCGGCGGCTTGGCGAACTTCGGTTCGGCGCGGCTCAGCAAGAGCACCGTGGCGCACAACACCGCCTTCCTCTACGGCGGCGGCATCTTCAACGCCGGAGTGCTCCAGGTCGACGAGTCGAAGGTGACGGACAACACCGGCATCGTCGGCGGCGGTGGCATCGCCAACGGCGCGGCCGACATCCTCACCGAGGGCGTCGACGGCGGCGCGGTCTGGGTCTACAAGAGCGAGATCACCGAGAACGAGACGCTCGGCTTCGGTGGCGGCGTCCTGGACGTCGAGGGCACCACGACCCTGCACGACACGAGGGTCACCGACAACACGGCGGTCCTGGCGGGTGGCGGCGTGGCCGTGGCCGACAGCCAGCTCACCCTGAAGCAGGCCACGGTGGCCAGGAACAGCACGGCCGGTGTGGGTGGCGGCGTGGCCGTCGCCTTCGACAGCACCGCGACGATCGAGGACACCGCGATCAAGGAGAACACCGCCGGGTTCTTCGGCGCCGGACTCTACAACGAGGACAGCGTCGTCACGCTGCGCAACAGCGAGGTCTCGGGCAACCGGGCCATCGGTCCGCTGGGCAGCGGCGGCGGCATCTACAACACGGAAGGTGGCGAGATCAGCGTCCAGCGGACGAAGGTGACGTACAACGTGGCCACCCTGCCGCCCGGCGGGATCTCCAACGGCCTCGGCAGCTTCGTACGGCTGGACGACGACTCCGCCGTGTCCGCCAACCGCCCCACCAACTGCCTGAACGTCCCCGGCTGCTTCTGACCGGGAACGGATGGCTGATCCACATAGAGGGAGCGCCCCTCCGAGCCCGTTGCGGCACGGAGGGGCGTACCCATTTGGGCTGGTCAGGGGCTTGCGGCCCGGCGCGTCCCGACCAGGCCGTCCCGGGGCAACATGAACCTAATGTGGGGTTGTTTCGGATACGGCCGCGAGGCGAGGAACATTCTCATACGGTGTTTTTGGGAGCTACAACCGATTTGTAGCAGGGGACGACCGTCTGAGGGCGGCGACCCTGTCTGGTACGAGGAGAGGGCAGAGAGCTCCGATGTCCAACTACCTAACGAACAACGAAGCCTCCGGGCGGGCGACGGCCAAGAGCCGCCGCAAGCTCTGGCTCGCCAGCGGCGTGGCCGGTCTGACGGGCGTGATCAGTCTCGCGGCGGTAGGCGTCGCGGGCAGCGCCGGGGCGGTCGGCCTGAACTGGAACACCGCGCAGGTGAGCAAGGACGGCGACCAGCACGGTGACGAGGGGCGCGACTGGGACATCGACCGGGACAAGGACAAGGGCAAGGACCGGGACAAGGACCACGAGCGTGGGAAGGAGGTGCCCTGCGACACCGACAAGCTGATCCAGGCGATCGTGTTCGCCAACAACAAGCACGGCGGTGTGCTGGAACTGGCCAAGGGCTGCACCTACAACCTGAGCCGCAACGACTACCAGGGCAACGGTCTGCCGGTCATCACCGAGAACATCACCCTGAAGGGCGAGCACACCACGATCGCCCGTGAGGCCACGGCCGACTACTTCCGGATCCTCAACGTCGGTCCGGGCGGCCACCTCACCATCAAGGGCCTGACCGTCAAGGGTGGTCAGACCCTCGAACTGTTGAGCGCCGTCGAGCCGGCGGCCGTCTGGGCGTCCTACTCGGACTCCGAGGCGATCGCGGCGCAGGTGAAGGCCGGCGTTCCGCTGGACCAGGCCCTCACCGCCCGGCAGGCCAACCCGAAGGCGGGCCTGAAGGCCGCGCCCAAGGCGACCCCGAAGGCCGCCACGAAGGCGGCGCCGGGCGCCGTCACGCCGCTCGTCGAGTACCCGGACGACAACGACGGCGCGGGCATCCTGGTGCAGCCGGGCGGCTCCGCCGAGATCATCGAGTCCGAGGTCGTCCTCAACCAGTCCGGCGGCAACGGCGGCGGTGTGGCCAACTTCGGCACCACGAAGATCTGGCACAGCACCGTCGCGGGCAACACCGCCTTCTTCTTCGGTGGCGGTGTCTTCAACGCCGGCCTGCTCAAGGTCGAGGAGTCGAAGATCAAGGACAACACCGCGATCATCGGCGGTGGCGGCATCTCCAACGGCGCCGCGGAGATCTTCACCGAGGACGTCGACGGCGGCACGGTCGAGCTCAAGAAGGCCGTGATCAGCGACAACGAGACGCTGGGCTTCGGCGGCGGCTACCTCGACATCGAGGGCAACACCACCGCGTACGACACCGAGATCACCTCGAACACGGCGGTCCTCGCCGGTGGTGGTCTGGCGGCGGCGGACAGCCAGCTGAACCTGCACAAGGTGACGGTCGCGAAGAACAGCACCGCCGGGGTCGGTGGCGGTCTCGCCATCGCCTTCGACAGCGCGGTGACCGTCGAGGACAGCTGGATCAAGGAGAACACCGCCGGCTTCTTCGGCGGCGGGGTCTTCAACGCCGGCAGCATCCTCACGCTGCGCAACAGCGAGGTCGTCGGCAACCGGGCCATCGGCCCGATCGGGGTCGGCGGCGGCATCTTCAACATCTTCGGCGAGGTCAACCTGTCGAAGACGAAGGTCGCCAACAACTTCTCGACCTTCGCGCCGGGCGGTGTGTTCACCTTCTTCGGGGCGGTGAACGTGGACGACAAGTCCGCCATCACCGCGAACCGCCCGACGAACTGCCTGGCCATCCCGGGCGGCGCCATCGAGAACTGCTTCGCCTGATCAAGAGCACGCAGCACGACGCACCACACGGGCCGGCCCCCTTCCGCGCGACGCGGGAGGGGGCCGGTCCCCGCTCACTTCTGAACGAACACCGCCACGCTGCGCGCCGGCACCGTGAAGGTGCCGGCCGCCCGGTCGAACGACGCCGTCCGCAGCGTCGGGTCGGCCGAGTCGACCAGCACCGGGTGCAGCGACACGTCCGCGCCCCGCAGACCGGTCACCGTCTGCGTCGCCGTCTCCGGAGTGCCGTTGAAGACGACGGTCAGCGCGGTCCAGGCCCCGCCCAGACCACGCGCGTCAAGCGTCATGGTCAGCACGCCCGGGGTCTCCGACTCGCCGGACAGGGGGAACGCCACCCGCCGCTGCACCTGCTCGGCGCTGTCCAGCCCGAACACCGGCGACGACGCCCGGACGCGCAGCAGCTCGGCGTACCGGGCGTCGGTGGTGTCGATCGCCGAACAGTCGGGCACCAGGGCCGGGTCCGCGAGCAGCGGCTTCGCGTACGGCCACTTGTCCTGGTTGTCCTGCGCCGGTGGCAGGCCGACGCCGAACCCGTTGCCGTTGGCGCAGTCCCAGCGGATCTGGTTGAACCAGTCACCGGAGTTGAACGAGTTGCGGTCCAGCGACTTCGACCGCAGCCGTTCGGTGCCGGCGGTGACGAACCCGGCGCCCTGCCCCAACACCACCGTGCTCAGCGCCAGCACCTGCATCCGGGAACGGTCCGCCGCGCTCGTGCCCTGCGGCAGCTTGTACGCCAACGCGTCGTACAGGATCTCGTTGTCGTGCGCGTCGACGTAGGTGACGGCCTCCCCCGGCGCGGCGGTGTACCCGGCGGGCGAGCCGTTGTAGTCCACCTGGGCTCCGGTGACCGTACGCCCGGAGGTGTCGGTGAACCGGTAGTCCCGCAGGTTGCCGGTGAGGCCCACCTTGATCAGGTCGTGGGCGTGCAGCAGGCGGGCCTTCTGGGTGGCCGCCGACCCGTTCACCTCATCGCCGTTGGGGTCGGTGTAGAGCCCGGAGGCGAAGCCCTGCACGCGCGGGTTGGCGTCGAACGGTCCGCCGCCGCGCACGGCGTCGCGCAGCCGGTCGTTGAACGTGCCGATGCCCGTGCCGGCCATGTTGGCCTGGGTGGCCTGCTCGAACCGGGCGTCGTTGGCGACCTCGCCGAAGTTCCAGCCCTCGCCATAGAGCATGATCGCCTTGCCGTCCACGCCGTCCCGGGCGACGGTCAGCCGGTCCAGGGCCGTGCGCACGGCCAGGATGTTCGCCTTCGGGTGGTGGCCCATCAGGTCGAACCGGAAACCGTCCACCTTGTACTGCTTGGCCCAGGTGACCAGCGAGTCGACCACCAGCTTGCCCATCATCGCGTGCTCGGGCGCGGTGTTGGCGCAGCACGTGGAGTTGGCGACGGTGCCGTCGTCGAGCAGCCGGTGGTAGTAGCCGGGCACCACCTGGTCGAGCACCGACCTGGGGTCGACGCCGGCCGCCGCCGTGTGGTTGTAGACCACGTCCATGACCACCCGCAGGCCGGCGTCGTTCACTCCGGCCACCATGCGACGGAACTCGGTGGTCCGGGCCGCCCCGCTCGGGTCGAGGGCGTAGCCGCCCTCCGGAACGGTGTAGTGCAGCGGGTCGTACCCCCAGTTGTAGCCGTCGGTGTCGGCGACGGCCGCGACGCATTTCTGCTGCTGGTCCGAGTCCGGCGGCAGCGCCGCCAGGTCACAGGCCGGCTGGCGCTGGTCGGCCCGCTTCTCGGGGATGGTGGCGAAGTCGAAGGCCGGCAGCAGGTGCAGGTGGGTGACCCCGGCGTCGCCGAGCGCCCGCAGGTGCGTCATGCCGGCGGTCCCCGGGTCGGTGAACGCCAGGAACGTCCCCCGCCGCTGCGCCGGCACGGTCTCGTCGGCGATGGAGAAGTCGCGCACCGACAGCTCGGAGATCTGCGCCTTGGACGAGGGCACCCCGGCCGGCTTGCGCAGTGTGCGCCACCCGGGCGGGGCCAGCGCCGGGTCGTTGAGATCGACGAGCTGGCTGTGCGTGGAGTCCGCCGCGAGGGACACCGAGTACGGGTCGGTGACCGACGCCGTCACCATCCGCTGCGCGGCCGGCTGCCACGCCTGCACCCGGTAGCGGTAGTACCGGCCCGTCCAGGCGTGGCTACCGCGTACCGACCAGACGCCGGTGCGGTCGTCGCGGCGCATCGCCACCGTCTTCGGCGCGGCCGTGGGCGAGTCGAACAGTTCCAGCTCCACCGTCCGGGCGGTGGGCGCCCAGAGCGCGAGGCTCGGCGTCCGGCCGGCGAAGGTCGGGCCGAGCGTGACCTGGGTGGCCCGGGAGTACACGTCGTCGAGCACGCCGGGGATCTGCACGCCGGTGGCGGCGAGCAGCTTGCCCTGGGCGTCGCGCTCGGTGACCAGCAGCTGCCCGCGCAGCGCCGCCGGCACCTTCGCCAGGTCACCCCGGTCGAGCGTGAAGGCCCGGTGGGACCACAGGTGCCCGAACGCCGCGCGCTGGGCCTCGGTGAGCCCGTTGCGCTGCGCGCGCAACGGCAGACTGGTGTACGCCCCGGACAGCTCCCCGTCGACGACGCTCACCCCGCCGGCCGGGGCGGTCACCAGGGCGTACGCTCGGCCGTCGGTCGGCGGGGTCTGCCAGGCGATGGTGGACCGGTCGATCCAGTGCGCCTTCTGCTTGGCGATGTCGGTGTCCCCGCCGGCGCTGGTCGCGGTCGACGGCAGCAGCCGCCCCGGGGTGGCGGCGAGCAGCCACACCTCCCGGCCGGCGCTGGCGAAGTCGAGCCGCTGATCGTCGGGCAGGTCCTTGGTGTCACCCTTGTGCAGGATGTAGTTCAGCCCCGTGGCCCCGGCCGCCAGCGGCACCCGGAACACCGCGCCGAACGCGTCGGTCGAGGTGGGCGCGAGCGGGCTGGCCCAGTCCGTCGGGTTGGCCGCGCCGTCCCACAGGTGCAGACCCCACCCGTCGTAGTTGCCGTCGGCCCGCCGATAGTGGATCACCGCGGTGCCCTCCTCGACCGCCGGGTCCGGTTGCCCGGTGGCCGCCTGCCTGCTCGGATAGACGGTCGCGTCGCCCTGCTTGAGCCAGATCTCGCCGGTCTGGCTGACGTCCATCGTGCGGTCCTGGGCGACGTCCTTGGTGCCATCGGAGTCCACCACCACGAAACCCACGGACTTCGCGCCCGGCTTGAGCTTCACCCAGGCGAACCGGCCGTAGGAGTCCTGCCCGGCGAACGGTTGCCCCTTCGGCCACTCGGTGACGTACGCCGGGTCGATGTCGCCCCAGGCGTACAGGCCCCAGTCGTCGTACCCCCCGGCCGGACGCTGGTAGTGCACCACCGCCCACTCCCGGGATCCACCCAGCTCGGGCGTGCCGACGACGGCGACGGACCGGGCAGTGGCGGTGCGGCCCCGGCCGTCCCGGACGACCGCGCGGTACTCGACGCGGGTGCCGCCGGCCAGCCCGTCCAGGTCGTGGTGCACCGTGTACGGCGCGTGGTCGGCGCTGCCCAGCAGCGTCCACCGGCCGCCGCCGACCCGGGCCGCCACGGTGACGGTCGACAGCGGGTCGCCGGTCACCTGCGCGGTGACCGCCGCGCGGGTCGCCACCGACGCGTCCGGCGCGGGGCTGGTGATGGCGATTGTCGGCGTGCCGCTCGCCCGGGCGATGGGGCTGCCCGCGCGGTACACGGCCGCCGACAGCGGCGGCACGGTCAGCGTGACCTTCCCGTCGCCACCGGCCTTCGCGCCGGCGGAAGCGCCGTAGATGCCGGTGAAGGTGGCGCCGGCCGACCAGGTGTCCACGCTGACAGTCTGCGCGGTCGCGGCGTTGTTCACCGCCACGAGGTACTCGGTCCGGTCTGCGGGCGCGACGCGGGAGGCGGCGAACACGCCGGGACCGTCGGCGGCGTACCGGGTGACCTGGATGCCGTCGCGCAGCGCGGGGTGCGCCTGGCGCAGCCGGCCCAGCTCGGCGATCGTCCGGTACAGCGGGTGGGCGGTGTCGAACTGGTCGCTGGCGTGGGTGCTGTCGGTGCCGAGCAGGTCGTCGTCGAGGTAGTCGGGCACCTTCGAGGCGAACATGTCCTGCCGGGCGTCCTTGTCCCCACCGGGGCCGGTGAAGCCCTGCTCGTCACCGGAGTAGATCACCGGCTGGCCGCGGGTGAGGAACATGAGCTGGTGGGCGAGCTGGTCGCGGCGCAGGTGACTGGCCGGGTCGGTGCCGCCGCCGGCGATGAACGACCCGATCCGGCCCATGTCGTGGTTGCCGAGGAAGGTCGTCAGCCGGCCGGCGTCGGTGTCCCGAGCGGCGTAGAGGTCGTCCCGGGCGTACACGTCGGCGAGGGCCTTCGCCGAGCCGCCGCCCGCCGTGTAGCCCCGCGCGGCCTCCTGGAACGCGAAGTCGAGGGTGGCCGGCAGACCGCCGCGGCGCACGTACGTCGACGTGACCTCCGGATCGGCGCTGTACACCTCGCCGAAGACGAAGAAGTCCCGTCTGCCGGCCTTCTCGGCGGCCCGCTCGACGCCCCGGGTGAACTGCGGCCAGAAGTCCATGTTGACGTGCTTGACGGTGTCCAGCCGGAACCCGTCGACGCCGGTCGCGCCGATCCAGTCCCCGTACGCCTTGGTCATGCCCTGGACCACCTCGGGCCGTTCGGTCCACAGGTCGTCCAGACCGAAGAAGTCGCCGTACTCGCTGTTCTCGCCGGCGAACGTGGAGTCGCCCCGGTTGTGGTACATGGTGGCGTCGTTGAGCCAGGCCGGCACCTTCACCGTCGCGTCAGCCGGCTCGGGAAAGACCGGCGTGTACGGCCCGGCGTTCGCGTCGACGGTCGGGAAGTCCCGGCTGCCGTCGGCGTAGTTACGGTCCTCGAAGGCCCGCCCCCGCGCGTCCGTGTACGGCGAGGTCGCCTTGTCCACGTAGGCGTAGCGGTCCTCGGCGTACCTGATGACGTCGGCGGTGTGGTTGACCACCACGTCGAGATAGACCTTGATGCCTCGCCGGTGTGCCAGCGAGACCAGCTCCTTGAGCTGGGCGTTCGTGCCGAAGTGCGGGTCGACCTGGGTGAAGTCGGTGATCCAGTAGCCGTGGTAGCCGGCGGAGATGTCGTTCCCCTCGCCCTGCACCGGGCGGTTCTTGAAGATCGGGGCGAGCCAGATGGCGGTGGTGCCCAGGCCCTGGATGTAGGACAGCTTGTCGATGACGCCCTTGAGGTCACCGCCGTGGTAGAAGCCCTTGTCGGCCGGGTCGAGACCGGTGCGCAGCCGGTCACCGGTGAGCCCGCCGGAGTCGTTGCGGCGGTCGCCGTTGGCGAACCGGTCCGGCAGGACGAAGTAGAACTGTTCGGCACGCGCGGTGTCGGCGCCCGCGGCCAGTAACGCGTCGGCGCTGGGCTCGTTGCGCCACTGCACCGCGCCGGTTGCGGTCAGGGGATCGGCGCTGGACGGCCGGGGATCGGCGTCGGCGCCGAGGGGACGGGCGGATACCGGCGTGCCGACGAGGGTGACGGTGAGCAGGCTGACGAGCGCGAGCAGGGCGGTACGGCGTATCGGCGGGGGTTTCATCGACGGCCTTCCTCTGGTCGTGATTGGCCGCACGCTAACCCTTGCCGTAACGATCTGCAATACCTTGCAAACAAAGTCGTAACAGAGCAGCAAACTTGCGGAAGGCTCGCTCAGAACCCGCTACAACGGGCCCCGTCGACAGTGCACCCACGCGGCGTCGAGGACGCCCGCTCCAGGTGGAACCGCAGCGCCACCGATCCACCGGCCGGCACGTCCACCCCGCTGACGTACGTGAAGCCGCCGTCGAACTGCCGCAGCGTCCCCTGGGGTACGCCCTCGACCCAGGTGGTCACCAGTCGACCACCGGCGAACTCGAACCGCACCGTCCACCCACGGTCCACACCGGACGCGTTGACGATCAGCACCTCGCCGATGAAACCACCGTCGAAGCTCTGCACCACCCGGTAGCGTCCGCTCACCGCCGACGGCTGCTGCGACGGCCGGACCGGCGGTCGCGCCGACGTCGACGCCACCGCCGGGCCGACCGTCGACGGCCGCGACGTCACCGGCGTGACCGGCGCGCTCGGCGGCAGCCCGCTGGCCCGCGGCGACAACCCGGGCAGCAGCGCCGAGTTCTCCGGCAACGGCGTCGGCGACAGCCCGGACGGCGACACCGGCGCCTGCGGCAGCGGCAGACCCGCCGGTGGCGGCCCGCCGTCCCGCGCCGGACTACGCCCCCGGTACGCGCCCAGAGCCACGAACAGCAGGACCACCATCACGACGACACCGGCGCCCACCACGATCCACGGCGACGACGCGATGGCCGCCGGACCGTGCGACGGTCGCGGGGCACGACGCATGCCGGACATGTACCTCCCTCAGCGGGCCGTCCGGGCAGCCTAGCGATCGACGGCCCGCCCCGGAAAGCGTCGGCGTCGCGCGCCGCGCAGCCCGAAGCCCGGTCAGCTGAGCCGGCACTCCACCCCGTTGATCACGCACCGCACCGGACGCTGCGCCGATCCATCCCAACTGACCCGCAACCGCAGGGTCTGCGTGTCACCGGCACCCAACGACTCTCCGCCGCTGAGCACGAACGCGCCGTCACCCTGCGCCGCCACCGAGATCCCCGCCGCGCCGCTGACGCGCAATCCCCGCGTGTCGTCCGCGAAGGCCAACTCCACCCGCCAGTCCACCGACCGGTCCGACCCGTTGGTCACCGACAGCGTGGCCTCGGTCGCGTTCCAGCCATCCGTACCGACCTTGTACTGCGCCGACACCGCCGGGTCCTTCGTCGCCAGGGCCGCGGCGCTCGTCGCGCCCGGCGACGGCGACTTCGTGGTGGCGCGCGGCGACGGCGTCCGGCTGCTGCGCGAGGCGCGCGGCGACGCCGACCGCCGCTCCAGCCCACCCGGCGTCGGCGCCGAGGACGCGGCAGCCGGCGTCGTCGGCAGGAACACCGGCGGCGCGGCCTGCGGCGTGCCTTCGCCCTCCCGGGTACGGAACGACAACAGCGCGACCACCAACAGCACCGCCAGCGCGCAGATGCCCACCAGCACCACGATCCACGGCAGCGACAGCACCACTCGCGCCGTCCGCGGACCTCCCGCGCCGTCCGGCCCCACCGCCATCAGGTCTCCCCTCGTCCCACCGACGCGACAGCGTAGCCAGCGCCGGGCGGACCGGAAACCCGGCGGGTACGGATCGGACCGACCGGCCCCCTCCGTCCGGAAAACGGCTCGGACGCGTCGACGCTCCGCTGGCGGTCAGCCCGTCCGGACGACCGTGCAGATCAGCGGCCCCTCACCCGAGGTTCGCAGCAGGTAGCGGTACCGCTCCCCCGGCACCGCACGCCCCTGGCTGTCCAGGAACTCCCACTCGACCGACACCAGGGTCAGCAGCGCGGACACCGGCTGCACGTCCTCGATCCGGGCGTGCGCGGCGATCAGCTCCCGGTCCTGATAGTCGGGCGCGGCGCCCACGAAGGACAGCGCGACCGCCGCCAGCGAGGTGAACGAGAAGCTGTACGTGTCCGCCACCACCAGCCCGGGCAGGGCGTAACAACCACCGAGGGACGGCAGGTCGCCCGAGGTCAACGCGGCGCCGTACCGGTCGAAGAACCCGGTCAGCGTGTCGAGATCCGTGGAGGCGTTCACGGCGACAGCAATTGCCCCGTACCGGGTGGACCAAACCTCGGGTCGAACCTCAGCGGGGCGGGACCCGCACCTCGATCTCCGTACCCAGGCGGGCGCCCCCGGCCAGTCCCAGGTCGTCACCACTCCAGAACCGGCCCGGGTCGTACCAGTTCGGACGCCTGCCGGCGGGCAGCAGGCCCATCGCCTCGTACGTCACGGCCACCACCTCGGCGCAGTACGCCGTCTCCAACGCCCGCTCCCGCGCGGCCGCGCTGGTCGGAGCGGCAGTTGTTTCCCGGTTGGCCGCTTGGGCGGCCCGCGACACGGCTCGGAGTGCCGCCCGGCCAGGACCCGGCAACGACGGCACCCGGCCACGCACCCACCGCCACGCCAACTGGGCGGTCGACGGGAACGGCGTACCGTCCAGGCGGGCGACGGTCCGCAGCACCGAGCGTTCCATCTCGCCCTCGGCCGGCGGGTCGAGCTGCCGCAGCCAGGCCCGCTGACCGTACCGGTTGGCCCACACGCAGACCGCGTCCCGCAGGTCGTGCAACTGAACACCGCGCTGGTGCGTGCCCGACCACAGGTCCGGCAGGGACTTGCCCAACTCCGCGTGCCACATCAGCGGCGGCATGTCGTCAAGCACGACGGCCATTCCGACGTGGTTGACCGGACTGTTCGTGGTGAACTGGATCGCCCGGTCCGGCACGCTACGACCCCGGAACACCCACACGTCGCCGGTGCGGGTCAACTCGACGGCCTCATCCAGGCTGATGCTCATGAGGGACTAGCCTAGGCCGATGCGGCAACGAGTGCGGTGGTGGAAGGTCCTCGGCCTGGCCGGCCTCGCCGGGGTGGCAGCGTCCGGTGTGGTCATTGCCCGGGCGGAGCGGCGCCGACGCGCGTACACCCCGGAGGAGATCCGGGAGCGACTGCGGGAACGTCACGCCCAGGCCAATGAGGCAGCGGACTCTCAATCGCCCCAGACCTGATCGACTCGGGTTCCTGAATATCGGGCTGTCCCGCGCGTTCGGATACCGCGGTATCAAGGAATCCGAGTTGGTCATCCCAGAACGGCCCCGATGTCCGTTTCGGCTG
Source organism: Micromonospora sp. NPDC051543 (assembly GCF_044454415.1). NCBI lineage: Bacteria > Bacillati > Actinomycetota > Actinomycetes > Micromonosporales > Micromonosporaceae > Micromonospora > Micromonospora sp. NPDC051543. The sequence goes on along the minus strand of NZ_JBITDT010000019.1, from coordinate 1,978 downwards.
GGTGACGTCGTCACGTTCACGGGCCGCGTCCCGTGACGGCTCGCACCCGGGCGGCGGAATCCGCGGCCGGTCGGGGTCGTTATACCTGGCACGCCGCCGCGACCCCCGGGTCGCCGAGCGGCCGCCGGGAACACCCTCTAGGCCGGCGTGGTTACACCCCCGCACGGCCGAGCACCATGCTGGCTAGGCCCGGGAACACCCGCCGGGTCAGGGTCGTTACATCCCCCGCATGGCCGAGCACCAGCCGGCCGCCCCCGGTCCCCGGCGGGAATGATCCGCTGGCACGGACCGTTGCATCACCCTCCGGGACACCCCCCGTGCAGGCCCCGCTGGGTCGCCGGGTCCGGTCCCCCCAAGACTTTCTCCCGCCCGGCACGCCCCCGTGTGCCGAGCCGCGTTTTTTCCCCCGATGAAGCAGAGGAGCACGCCATCATGCGTACCGATCTGATTCGTAAGACCGCTCTGACCGTTGCTGGTCTCGCGTTCACCGGTGGCGCCATCGCCGGTCCGGTGACGACCGCGTTCGCCGCTGAGAGCACCGCCAAGCCGACCAGCCAGTCGCAGTCGGATCGTAAGGGTCATGGTGAGCGGCAGTTGGGTGTGCGTTACGAGGCGCAGCCGAACTTCTACTACTGCGGTCCGGCCGCTACCCGTAACGCGTTGAGTGTGCAGGGCAAGGACATCAGCGTGGACGCGATGGCCAAGGAGATGGGCACCACCGAGGCCGGCACCAACAGCATCAATGACATCACCCCGGTGTTGAACAAGGAGACCGGTAAGCCCGACGCGTACCACAGCGTGGAGATCAGCAAGCCCGACGCCGACGCCACCCAGACCGACCGGTTGCGCGCCGACATCGTCCGCACTGTTGATGACGGTCGGGCCGTGGTCGCGAACATCGCCGGCACCAGCGTCGACACCGACGGCACCACCCACTCCTTCGAGGGCGGGCACTACATCAGCGTCGTGGGCTACCGCGATGACGGCAACACCGTGCGGATCGCCGACTCCGCCGATGCGAACACCGCCGCCTACGACATCACCGTCGAGCACCTCGCCGACTGGATCGCCACCCGCGGCTACGCCACCAGCTGACCACCACACCGAAAGGGCCGGACCCCGAACACGGGGCCCGGCCCTTTCGGCGTTTCCGCCCAGGACATGAGCAGATCTTGGACACTTTCCGTTCTGCGCTAACTGTGGTGTCCCGAGACATGTGTCAAGGGGAAGTCCCGATAGATGTGTCATGGGTTGGTGATCAAGCTGTTCGGGTGAGGGTGGTGTAGGTCTGGTCGGGGGTGAGGTGGAAGTGGCCGAGGGGTTGGCCGTCGCGGTGGTAGACGGTGATCTGGGTTTGGTCGCGGATGACGGTGACGGTGGTGCCGGCGTGGGTGGTGCCGACGCTGGTGCGGTGTCCGGCGACGCGGATGCTGCCGGTGCTGCTCACGAGGCAGTGGTGCAGGGTGGCGTCGGTCTGTATGGGCGGGCTGGTTGGTCCGCCGAGGCTGGGTGCGTTTGTCCATGCCTGGGCGGGGGTGGCGCGTCGTGGTAGGGCGCTGTGGCGTCGTTGGGTGTTGTAGTAGCGGCGGTAGACGTTCAGTAGGTTCTGCAGTTCGGTGCGGGTGCCGGGGGCGGGTTGGGTGCTCAGCCATTTTTTGAGGGTTTGGTGGTGGCGTTCGACCTTGCCGCAGGTTTGTGGGTGGTAGGGGCTGGAGTTGATCGGCCGGACGTTGTGCTCCAGGAGGCACTGGACGAATGTGGAGATTGATCCGGGTCGGGTCCGCCGGCTGGTGAACGCGGTGCCGTTGTCGGACAACACGATCGCGGGGACGCCGTACTCGTCGAAGGCCTGCCTGAGCGCGGTGAGGGCACCGTCGGCGGTCTCAGCGGACGCCGCGTGACAGCCGACGAGGGTTCGGGTGCAGTCGTCCAGGACGTCGAAGACCGCGGCGAGGCTGCCGTCGGCGAGCCGCACGTT
>NZ_JBITDT010000018.1:120166-120751 GCF_044454415.1 Micromonospora sp. NPDC051543 | reverse complement strand
CTAGACAGCTCCACTCCACAACCGGAGGCCTTCACCTACCTACGACATCAGATCGTGTCATCACACAATCTCGACCAACCTCCCCGAACAGCACATCTAGGCAGTGTCCTCAAAGGTTCACCACGGTTGGAGTGGCGCGGCGGTGGTGACGGGTGGCCTGGCACGAGGTCGCGGTCGTAGCGGGTCACGTCGCTGCGCTCAGCATCAGAGACTCGTGGTAGGGCCGCGGCGCTGAGCGGCGGCGGTAATGCTGATGAGCGTGATGCCGGTGAGTCATCTAGATGCCTCACCGGCATCACGCTCATCAGGGTGTTGTCGCCGTCGGTCGCCTGGCGTGGCGGTCGCGAAGACGCGCGGCGTCGCCATGACGTGAGTGAAGCGGGCGCAGTCGTTGACGTTGCCGCCCGAGAGCACGAACGAGGGACGCGCTACATCATCCTCCACCAAGATCCTTTGGAGACACGGACTAAGGCCTGTCTCACAAGAACAGGCCGGGGCGCCGGGGGGGGGGCCCGGGGGGGCCGGTCAAATCTGAAGCCCGACCGGGTGAGCACCGGGGAGGGGCCCACCCCCCCATTAGCACCG
>NZ_JBITDT010000018.1:0-120156 GCF_044454415.1 Micromonospora sp. NPDC051543 | reverse complement strand
TGCCCCCCAAAACAAAAACCACCACAAAAATCTTTTCCAAAAACTCAACACGCAGTTACAAACACAACCCGGCCGCCCCGCCTGGTCGAGGACCAGGCGGGCCGGATCACTGCTTCAGCGCTCCGGTGTCAGCACCGGATCGGCGCCAACCCGAAGTTCTCCACCGTGGGAGTGGTGGTGTTGATCTTCGTCTGACGGGTCTGGGGCTTCCAGCCGTCCTTGGCGACGATCAACGTGAGCGGGTTGTTCCGGCGGTCCATCCAGTAGGCGTAGTTACCGGCGGCGTCGGTCGCGAAGGTGAACGACATCGCCCACGAGTCGACCTGCACCACCGCACCGGCGATCGGCGCGGTCGCGCCCGCGCAGCTCGTCCCGGTCACCGTACCCATCAGCTTGCCCCAGGTCTTCGGGGGCGTCACGATCATGGTCACCGCCACCGGCGGCACCGAGTACGGCGTGTTCTCCCGGATCGTGACCGCGGCCGAGTAGGTGCCCGGCTGGTCCACGTTCGCGGTCAACCCGACGGTGACCGTGACCTTCTCCCCCGGCGCGAGGGTGGCCGTGGTCTTGTCGATCGTCATCCAGCTGACGTCGGCCGCCGCCTCGGCGCACCCCTCGAAGCCCGGCAGCGCCTCGCTGTCCGGTGCCGCGTTGAAGCTGCCGGACGAGCCACCGATCTTGTAGAAGCCACACGCCGCGCCACCCCGGTACCGGGCGGTGTTGGCGTTCGGCAGGTTAGACCACGAGCTGGTGGCCGGGTCGAAGGCGAAACCGGCGTTGGTGATGGCGCCGCCCTGCGAACCGCCCACGACCAGCAGCTTGCCGCTGGCCACCGCGTATGAGCTGGCCCAGTTGTCGGTCGGCGCGTCCGCGATCGCGGTCCAGGTGTCGGCGCCCGGGTCGTAGGCGTAGCTGGCCTTCTGCGCCGCGGTGCCGTCGTTGCCACCGGTGCAGTAGAGGACGCCGTCGATCCCGCCGCAGGAGGCGAAGGCCACCGACTTCGGGTAGTTGGCCACCGTCTCCCAGGTGTCGGTAGCGGGGGCGTAGCGGACCACGGTGTTCGACATCGGCACACAGGCCGCGGTCGTGCAGCCGCCCACCGCGTAGAGCTTGCCGTCGACGACCGCCTGCCCGGCCGCGGCCCGTGGCGCGGGGTTGTCGGCCAGCTCGGTCCAGGTGTTTGCCGCCGGGTCGTACGACCAGGTGGCGGCGTCCGGACCGGAGTCGCCCCAACCGCCCGTTGCGATGATCTTCCCGCCGACCACGCCGACGGTAAGCGCGTTGCGAGCGCCGGGAAGGTCGGCGGCAGCCGTCCAGGCCTGCGCGACCGGGTCGTAGGCGTAGGTCTTCGCGGTGGAGGCGGTTCCGTCACCACCACCGATCGAGTACACCTTGCCGTCCAGGGTGACCACCCGGTTGTCCATGATGTTGCCCGGGTAGTCGGCGATGTCGGTCCACGGCGCGGCCTGCGGACCGGCCGCCGCGGGCGTCGCCGTCGCCGCCTTGCCGGACGACCTGGCCGCGACCGACGTCGGGACCGTCAGCCGTTGCTCGGCCGCGCCGGCCGCGCCGAGCGCCTGCTGCCGGGTCACCCGCGAGCCGTCGGCCCGCAGCAACTCGAAGCCGTCGTCCCGCTCACCGAAGGCGACCTCGACGGGGGCGCCGCCGGTGTTGGTCACGGTGAACGTCCTGCTCGCCTTGCCGCTGGGCATCTGGAGCGTCGCGCTCAGCGCGGCGGGCGCCACCGACAGGCGGCCGGCCGCGAGGACGAAGTTCGCGGTCGTCGCCCAGTCCGGCTCGACGTCGACCTGCTTGGTCTGGCTGACGTAGCTGCCGGCCGTCGCGGTGAACTTGTGGGTACCGGTGAGCGTCGAGTAGATCCAGTAGAAGCCGTCCGGCAGCCCCGGGTCGTCCGGGGTCGCCACGGTCACCGCCTTCTCGGCGGGTCGGTCGTTGCTGGTGACGGTGGCGCCGTTGAGATAGCTGTCGTCGTTCTTGTCGCGGACGTTGCCCACGACCAGGCCGCCGTCGACCGGCACGCAGGTGACCTGGCTGCCGATCAGGACGTTGTCGACCTCCCACCACCAGTCGTACTTGGCGTCGTAGTAGTGGAACCGTACCTGGACCTGCGACTTGCCGGCCGCCTGCGGGATCGGGACCTCGGTGAGCTTCGGTCCCCGGACGTCGGTCTCCTGCCGCAGGACGTTCGTCCAGGTGGCTCCCCCGTCGATGCTCAGGTCGACATCGGCGGTGTCGTCGTTGAGCTGGTTGAAGTCCTGGTTGAACCGGATGACCGGGGCGCTGACGGCGGTCAGGTCGACGACCGGGCTGACCAGGGAGCTGTCCTGGGTCTTGCCCGCGCCGTAGTCGTCACTGTCGATCATCGCGAAGTTGCCGGTGCCACCGGTCAGGTTGCCCCGGCCACCGTCGTCGGTGAACTTCCACACCTGGCCGCCACCGACGTTGTCCACCACCGTCCAACCGGCCGGGGTGGTCGTCGCGTCGAAGGTCTCGTACTCGCCGTCGGAGCCGAACTCGTAGCCGGGGGCCGTCGTGCACTTGGTGGTGTCCACCGGCACCGCGACGTTGGCCGTCACGTTGCGGGTGCCGACCACGACCTCCTTGGTGACCTTCTGGTAGCCCGGGTACTGCACCTCGTACGTCAGGGTGTACGTCTGCCCGGCCGGCAACGTGATGCTGTAGCGGCCGTTCGACGGGGTCGTGTAGTCGTACACGCCCGCCGGGCCGCTCACGGTCACCTTGGCGTACAGCGGCCAGCCGTGGCCGGAGCCGTCGGTGACCGAGCCGGTGACGTTGACGCGCGGCACCGCCGTCAGGGCGACGTCGAGCGTCGTGGTCGTGCGGTTGGTGACCGTCGCCGTCTTCGTGGCGCTGCCGTACCCGAACGCCGACACGACGACCTGGTAGTCACCGGTCGGGACGAGCGTCGAGTACGTGCCGTCGGCGCCCGTGGTGATCTCGCGAGCGGTCGGGCCGGTGAGCGTCAGGGTCGCGCCGGCGATCGGGGCGCCGGTGGCCGCGTCGGTGACCTTGCCGGCCAGGGTGCCGACGTCGCCGGTGGGGGCGGCGTTGAGCAGCGCGAGGGCGTCCAGCCGGCCCTCGCCCCAGACGTTGTTGTCCGCGGCGGTGCCACCGCACTGGTCGTCGGCCTTGTCGATCGCGGTGCCGTTGAGCAGCGCGCGCGTCGCGTCGACGTCACCGACCAGCGTGGGTGCCGCCGAGTACAGCAGGGCGATCGCGCCCACCAGGTGCGGTGCGGCCATCGACGTGCCGCTGGCGGTGCCGTACCCGTTGCCGGGAACGCTCGACCGGACGTTCACGCCGGGCGCGGAGATGTTGGGCTTGATCTCGCCGTTCTGCCCGACGCCGCGCGCCGAGAAGCTGGCGATGTTGTTGTTGACGTCGTACGCGCCGGCCGAGTAGTTGCTGGCCAGGCTTCCCGGCGAACCGCTGGTCTGGCACGCCGGTCCGCTGTTGCCGTTGGAGAACACCCCGAAGATGCCCGAGGCGGCCCAGGCCAGGGTCACGTCCTCCATGAACGGCTCGTTGGACGGCAGTCGGGTGCCCCACGAGTTGTTGATGATGTTCGGGCGCTTGCTGGCGTCCGGGTTCTGGCCGTTCGAGTCGGTCGGCTCGAGCATCCACTGACCGGATTCGATCAGCGCCTCGTCGGTGGGGCAGCAGCCGTTCGCCGCGATCCACTTGACGCCGGGCGCGACACCGATCTGGTTCGCGCCGGCGGAGCCGGCCATGGTGCCCATGGTGTGCGTACCGTGGCCGTCGTCGTCGCAGGGCGCGCCGTCGCACGTCCCGGCGGCGTCGAACCAGTTGTAGTCGTGGTCGAACGTGCCGTCGCCGTTGTTGCCACGGTAGGAGTTAACCAGGGCCGGGTGGTCGTACTGCACACCGCTGTCGATGCTCGCGATGGTGACGCCCTCGCCGGTGATGCCGTACTGGGACCAGACGTCGTCGGCGTTGATGTTGGCGACGCCCCACTCGACCGCGTTGACGGTCTTCTCGTCGGTGCCCTTGGTCAGTTTCGGCAGCTCGTAGGCGACCGGGGCGTAGAGGCCCTCGACCTCACTGTGGGCGGCGAACTGCTGGGCCATCGCCAGGGAGCCGCTGTTCACCTTGATGGCGTTGGTGGCCCAGAAGCTCTGGTACTTCGTACCCGAGCTGTCGAGTTCGGCGCGGACCTTGCTCTGGCTCCCGGCGGCGCTGTCCCGCAGCGCCTGCGCCACGGCCGCGCCCCGCTTGGTCCAGTCCTTGATGGCGCTGGCCTTGCTCAGGTCCGCGCGGTCCTTGAACCGAATCCAGAAGTCCCCTGCGCTCTTGGCCTCGAACTGCTTGGCGAGTTCCGGCCGGATCTTGTCCCCGACGGCGGTACCCGTCGAGCCGGGCGCGGCCTGCGCCCCGGAGCTGAAGCTGGCCAGGCAGGTGGCGGCGAGGACCAGCGCTGCGCCGGCGCTCACCGCCGATCTGGCCGTTCGTCTCCATTGTGGACGTCTGAACATCGGTGCCGCCTTCCTCAGAACGACCCAGGGGTGTACGTGGGCCATGGTGGGAAGTGCACGAGATCCACTCGACGGAACCGAGCGAACGGACCCCTTCATGCCTCCCCCATGCACCGCGCGGGTCACGCCGGTTGCCCGAGTGGACACTATGATCGAGAGGAAAGGACGATCAAGAACTTGCTGTGAGCATCTTGTCGCTACCGGTTGCCCTGCTGGTGACGCGCTTGCCAAACATTGTCAGGACCATGACGATGGGTGGGCAGGGATGCCCATCGATTCCAGGCGGTGCGGTGGCGGAGACCGACGACGCGGCGTTGGACGGGGGCGACCCGGCCGACGAGGAGTTTCCGCTGCTGATCGCGGTGACGCCGTCACCGCGCGAGCGCATCCGACTCGCGGAGCGGCTCGACGGCGTCGCGCCGCTGCTGCTGGTGGCCGACCTCGACGAGCTGCGCCGGCTGATCGGAGCGCCGCAGCAGCGGCCCGGGCCGCCGGGCGAGCCGTCGCCGGGTCGTACGCCCGTAGCCGAGCCTCACCCCGCCCTGGTCGTCGACTCGGCCCGCTCCACCGCCCGGTACGGAGCGCGCGAGGTCGGCCTGACCCGGTTGGAACACGACCTGCTGATCTGCCTCACCACCGAGCCGGTCCGGGTGTGGAGCTACGCCGAGCTGCACCGCTCGGTGTGGCACGACGAGGCGCGCGCGCACCGGGCGGACGTCCAGTCCCTGGTGAAGCGGCTGCGGCGCAAGCTGGTGGTCCTCGGCACCGGCGCCACGATCGAAGTGGTCCGTGGCGTCGGGCTACGGCTCACGGACCGGCAGGACCCGCGGATCGGGCGTGCCTGACTGCTGCCTGATTCAGGCAGTTCCTCAGCACGGGCCGACCGCCACGGCCCGGGTCAGCGCGTTTTCCCGTATCCGGGAAGAGCGACGTACGGGCACGTAACGTGAACTACAGCCGATCAACGGCGAACGCCGGACGCGCCCGCCGCCTGCCCGCTCAGCCGCAGGAGGTGAGAGCCCATGCTGTCGGTATTCGATCCGCGGCACACCGTCGCTCCCCCGGGATACAGCCGCTGGCTCATCCCGACCGCGGCGCTGGCCGTGCACGTGTGCATCGGTCAGGTCTACGCGACGAGCGTCTACAAGAACTCACTCATCGCGCACTTCGACGCGAGCCAGACAGCGATCGGGGCGATCTTCAGCATCGCCATCGTCATGCTGGGATCGTCGGCGGCGGTGGGCGGCCGGTGGGTGGAGCGCAACGGCCCGCGTCGGGCGATGTTCGTCTCCGCCTGCTTCTGGGCCACCGGCTTCCTGGTCGGGGCGCTCGGGATCGCGACCCAGCAACTCTGGCTGCTCTACCTCGGCTACGGCGTCATCGGCGGGATCGGACTGGGCATCGGCTACATCTCGCCCGTCTCCACGCTGATCAAGTGGTTCCCGGACCGGCCGGGACTCGCCACCGGCCTGGCGATCATGGGGTTTGGCGGTGGCGCTCTGGTCGCCGGTCCGCTCGCGCGCCAACTGCTGTCGCTCTACGACGCCGACTACAACCCGGCCAACCCGGCGGCGGTGGCGTCCGGCTCCGCCCTCGTGGGACTGTTCGTCACGTTCGGCATCGGCTACTTCGTGATCATGATGTTCGGTCCGTTCAACGTGCGGGTGCCGCCACCCGACTGGCGGCCCGCCGGGTTCGACCCCGATCGGGTCGCGGCCCGGCCGTTGGTGACGAGGGCGAGCGTCTCCGCGTCCAACGCCGTACGCACCCGCTCGTTCTGGCTGCTGTGGATCGTGCTGTTCTGCAACGTCACGGCGGGCATCGGCATCCTGGAGCAGGCCAGCCCCATGATCCAGGACTTCTTCCGGGACAACGGGTCCACCGCCGTGTCGGTGTCGGCGGCGGCCGGCTTCGTGGGTGTGCTGTCGCTGTTCAACATGGCCGGCCGGTTCGTCTGGTCGACGACGTCCGACCTGATCGGCCGCAAGCCGATCTACCTGGTCTACCTCGGTGTCGGCATGGTGCTCTACGCGCTGCTCGCGGTGGCCGGGCACGCGGCGACGGCGCTCTTCGTGCTGATCGCCGCTCTGATCATCTCCTTCTACGGCGGCGGCTTCGCCACCATGCCCGCGTACCTGCGGGATCTGTTCGGCACCTTCCAGGTCGGCGCCATCCACGGGCGGTTGCTGACCGCCTGGTCGGCGGCGGGCATCGCCGGCCCGCTGATCGTCAACCGGATCCTCGACACCCAGGGCAAGCCGGGGACGCTCACCGCTTCGGCGTACCGGCCCGCGCTGTTCACCATGGTCGGCGTGCTCGCCATCGGCTTCGTCGCGAACCTGCTGGTCCGTGCCGTCCCCGACCGGTTCCACGAGCCGGACCGGGGGTCGGCCTCGCCCGTGGCCCGGGCCAGCGTCACCGAGCCGGTCGCCCTCGGCCCACAGAGCAGACCACCGGTGCCCGAACACGTCGGCGATCAGACCGGGCGGCTCTGGCTGTCGTGGCTGCTCGTCGCGGTGCTGCTCGGCTACGGCATCGTCGAGACCGTCAGCACGGCCGCGAAGCTGTTCACGGGCTGAGGCGGCCGGAGCGGCCGGCGCTCACCGCGCGGGGCGGTCAGCGTCGGCCGGCGCCGGGCCGCCGTCGGCGAGGCGGTTCCGCTGGGGTACGACCGTGTACCTCGGATCGCGCGCGGACACCGAGCCGGCCTCGAAGATCCCGAACCGGGTGGCCACCGACGAGGCCACCAGGGCCGCGCCGGAGAGCACCGACAGGAGCCGGCTACGTCGCGAGAGCAGCGCGGCGACCGCGCCGACGCTGATCAACGCGTTGCCCGCCCGGACCAGGCCGCCACTGTGACCGCTGCGGTATGGCTCGCCCGTGACCGGCAGCCGCTCCATCCGGTGACCGCCGACCAGCTTGAGGGCCGCGCCGGCGACGGCGAGCCGTCGCAGCGGGGCGGTCTGGGCGGGGGGCGCCACGATGAGGCCGACCCCGGCGGCCGCGACGAGCGCGCTGCCGCCGAAGACGAACGGCAGATCGGGGTACGCGTCGTGCCAGGCCGGTACGGCGGTGTCGGCGAGCAGGACCCCGGTGTACGTGGCCAGCGCCGGCGCGGTGGCCGCCGCGGCGAGACCGGCGATGTCACCGACGCCGGGCGCCAGCCGACGGGCGAGGCCCAGCACACCGTGCCGCGGCAGCCGTGGCGCGAGTTCGGCGACCGCGGCCACCCCGGCGGCCGGGCCGAACGCGGTGAGGATCCAGGTGCCCATCGACATGGGCGAGGTCGGTTTGGCGACCCTCAGCATGTGGTGGAACCGGTCGGGCCGACCGAGGTCGTGCACCAGCAGGTACGCGCTGGCGAGGATGCCACCGAAGGCCGTCCAGCGGCCCACCTGGCGCAGCTCGGGACGGCCGGTCAGTTGGGCGCCCGCGCCGATCAGGGCGCCGCCGGCGGCGAGACCACCGGTGAACAGGTATCCGGCGATGTCGCGCTTCCACACCGGCGCCTTGAGGATCGGCCGGCCGTAGTAGGAGCTGAAGTCGGCCGGTGGCACGGTCAGCTGCTCGCGGGTCATGGCCGCCTGCCGAGGAACGCGCCCACCGTGACGGCGGCCATCGTCAGGGCGGCGATGCCGGCGTGTTTCCACATGGCCGGTAGGTCCCGGGTGGTCACCACCGGGTCCGGCGGCAACCCGTACACCTCCGGCTCGTCGAGCAGCAGGAAGAACGCCCCGTCACCACCCACACCATCGCCCGGATCATGCCCGTACAAACGGGCCTCCGGCACACCCCGACCGTGCAACGTCGCCACCCGCGCCGCCGCCCGCTCCCGCAACTCCTCAAGCGGCCCGTACTGAATCGACTCCGTCGGACACGCCTGCGCACACGCCGGCGTCATCCCCACACCCAACCGGTCATAACACAACGTGCACTTCCACGCCCGACCATCACCCCGACGCTGATCGATCACCCCATACGGACACGCCGAAATGCAGTACCCACACCCATTACAGATGTCCTCCTGCACCACCACCGACCCGAACTCCGTCCGAAACAACGACCCCGTCGGACAGACGTCCAAACAAGCCGCATGCGTGCAGTGCTTACACACATCCGACATCATCAACCACCGAAAATCACTCCGACCCTCCACACCGCTGTCCCGCCCCGGCGGCCGCGCACCCGGCATACCCAGGAACTCCGGGCCACCCGACATGCCGGTCGCCGCGCCGGGCTCGCCAGGCGGCAGACCCGGGTCCGTGCCGGTGTCGGCGACGGTCCGCGCCCCGACGGCCGCCGTCGCCGGGCTGACCGCCGGCCCGTCCGGGTATCCGGCGAACGCCGCCGTGGCCCCGCCGAGCGGGCGCGGCTGCTCCACGAACGCCACATGCCGCCACGAGTTCGCCGTCAACGCACCCGTGTTGTCGTACGACATCCCCAACAGATCCAGACCACTTCCCGGAACGTCGTTCCACTCCTTGCACGCCACCTCACACGCCTTACACCCGATACACACACTCGTATCGGTGAAGAACCCCATCCGCTGCGGCGCGTCCACATAACCCGCGTCCGGCGCCGGATCGAGCGGTCCGTACAGGGCGTTGGCATGCGGCATCGCTCAGTCCTCCTGGTCGCTGCTGCTGTCGGCGACGTCCGTCGTGACCAGCGGCGGATAGCGGTGGCTCAGGTTGCCCGACCGTCGCCGATAGTCCAGGACGAGATCCAGCAGGTCCTGCCCTCTCGGTCGCCGGCCGGGCCGTACGTCGCAGGTGCCGACCTTGCTCTCCTGGATGAGGACGTTGGGGTCGAGGGTGATGCCGAACAGGTCGTTGGCCGAGTCGCCGGTCACCAGACCCTCGAACCCGAAGTGGTACGGCAGCCACACCTGGTGCAGGATCCGACCGTCCACCCGCAGGGGTGTCACACGGTCGGTCACCAGGACCCGTGCCTCGATGGCCGCGCGGGTGGTGACCAGGTGCGCCCAACCCAGGTGGGTCAGTCCCCGGTGCACGGCCAACTCGGGCGACACCTCGACGAACATCTCCGGTTGCAACTCGGCGAGGTGCGGCACGGTCCGGCTCATGCCGCCGGCCGTATGGTGCTCGGTGAGCCGGCTGACCGTGAAGACGTACGGGAAGACGTCGCTGTGCTGCTCCGGTGGGCTCGGGTTGAGGTTGTTGATCGGATGGATGTAGACCTTGCGGGTCGGGTTGGCCTGCTGGCGGTAGAGCGGGTTGCGCACCGGCGACTCGACCGGCTCGTAGTGGGTGGGCAGCGGACCGTCCAGGACGCCGCTGGGCGCGTACAGCCAGCCCTTGCCGTCGCCCTGGAGGATGAACGGGTCGTCGCCCGCGATGCCCGCGACGCCCGAGGTGTTCGGCGGGGGCCGGTACGAGGGCGCCTTGGTCTTCTCGAAGTCCGGCACGTCGTAGCCGGTCCACTCGGATCTGTCCGCGTCCCACCAGACGTACTTCTTGCGTTCGCTCCACGGACGGCCGTCCGGGTCGGCGGAGGCACGGTTGTAGAGGATGCGTCGGTTGGACGGCCAGGCCCAACCCCACTCGGGCGCCACCAGGGACTGTTCCGCGCCGGGCTTGCGGCGGGCGGCCTGGTTGACGCCGTCGGCGTACACCCCGGTGTAGATCCAGCAGCCACCCGCCGTGGAGCCGTCGTCCTTCATCTCGGTGTAGCTCGCCAACGGTCGGCCGGTCGTCACGTCGTACCCGTTGATCTCGCGCAGCACCGACTCGGCGCTGGGCTCCGCGTGCGGACCGTGCGTGGGGTAGTCCCAGGTGAGGTCGAGCAGCGCCCGGTCGCGGGGTCGGGTCGAGCGCGCGAGGCGTTCCCGGACGATGCGACCGAGGTGGTAGAAGAACCACAGCTCGGAGCGGGCGTCGCCCGGCGGCTCGACGGCCTTCTCCCGCCACTGCAACAGCCGCTGCGTCTGCGTGAAGGTGCCCTCCTTCTCCACATGCGACGCGGCCGGCAGGAAGAACACCTCGGTCCGGCACTCCCGCGGCACGATCTCGCCCGTCTCGATCTCCGGACCGTTCTTCCAGAAGGTCGCGCTCTCGATCATGAACAGGTCCCGCACGACCAGCCAGTCCAAATTCGCCATGCCGAGACGTTGGGCTCGGCCGTGCGCGGACCCGATCGCCGGGTTCTGGCCGAGCAGGAAGTACCCCTTGATCCTCTCGTCGATCATGTTCAACACCTGCTGGTACGTGCCGTGGTCGCCGGTCATCCGGGGCAGGTGGCCGTAGCAGTAGTCGTTGTCGGCGGTGGCCGCGTCACCCCAGTACGCCTTGAGCAGGTTCACCCCGTAGGCGCGCGCGTTGCCCCAGAAGCCCTTCTGCTCGGGATGGGCGATGCTGCCGATCCACTCGTCGAGGGTCGGGTGGTCGGCGTGGTGGGGCATGGGCAGGTAGCCGGGCAGCAGGTTGAACAGGGTCGGGATGTCGGTCGAGCCCTGGATGCTGGCGTGGCCGCGCAACGCCATGACGCCGCCGCCCGGACGGCCCACGTTGCCCAGCAGGAGCTGGATGATCGCCCCGGCGCGGATGTACTGCACACCCACGCTGTGCTGCGTCCACCCCACCGAGTAGACAAGCATCCCGGTACGCTCCCGGCCCGAGTTCTCCGTCCACGTCCGCGCCAGCTCCAGGAACTTCTCCTGCGGGATGCCGCAGACCCGCTCGACCATCTCGGGCGTGTACCGGGCGTAGTGCCGCTTGAGGATCTGATAGACGCAGCGCGGGTGCTGCAACGTCTCGTCCCGCTGGGTCTGCCCACCCACCGGCGCTCCGTGCGACTCGTGCTCCAGCCCCGCCGCCGTCTCCCGCTGCGTCTCGGTGTCCCGGGTGGAGATGTTCTCCGGGGCGCCCTCGTACTGCCAACTGCTCTGGTCGTAGCTGGCGTTGGCCTCCACGAAGCCGGAGAAGAGCCCGTGCAGATCCTCGGTGTCCTGGAAGTCGTCGGTCACGATCGTGGCGGCGTTGGTGTAGGCGAGGACGTACTCACGGAAGTCCAGCTCGTTGTCGAGGATGTAACGGATCACCCCACCCAGCAGCGCGATGTCGGTCCCGGCCCGGATCGGCAGGTACGCGTCCGCCAGCGCGCTGGTCCGGGTGAACCGCGGGTCGACGTGGAACACCTTCGCGCCCCGGCGCTTGGCCTCCATCACCCACTGGAACCCGACCGGATGCGCCTCGGCCATGTTCGAACCCTGGATGACGATCACGTCGGAGTTCGACAGGTCCTGCTGGTACTGGGTGGCGCCGCCGCGACCGAAGCTGGTCCCCAGACCGGGGACGGTGGCGGAGTGTCAAATACGCGCCTGATTCTCGATTTGCAACGCCCCCAGCGCGGTGAACAACTTCTTGATGAGGTAGTTCTCCTCGTTGTCCAGCGTCGCCCCACCCAGACTGGAAATCCCCAGCGTCCGGTGCAACGGCCGACCCTGCTCGTCCACGTCCTCCCAGGTCTCGTCCCGGGCGGCCAGGACCCGGTCCGCGATCATGTTCATCGCCGTGTCGAGGTCCAGGTCCTCCCACTCGGTGCCGTACGGCCGGCGGTAGCGGACCGTCGTCTGCCGCAGCGGACTCGTCACCAGGCTCTTGCTCGCCGCGCCCTTGGGACACAGGCGGCCCCGCGAGATCGGACTGTCCGGGTCACCCTCGATCTGCGTGACCTGGCCGTCGGCGACGAAGACCCGCTGACCGCACCCCACCGCGCAGTACGGACACACCGACCGCGCCACACTCTCGGCGGTCTCGGTGCGGGCGGTCAACGACAGGGATCGGGCCGACTTCGCGGCGGCGCCGCGACCGAGCGGGTCGGTGCCGCTGAGCTGGCGATAGAGCGGCCAGCTCTCAATCCAGCGGCGCACCCCCATCGCTGCACCTTCCCGACCAAAGACCCAAAATATGAATACTCCGACAGTAGATGAGCGGACGGGCCCGCCGCAGCGGGATCAGCAGAGCGATGCCTCCCCCGGCCGGTCGCGGCGGCCGAGGGAGGCATGGTGAACGGGGGCGTCGGCTACGGATGCCCGACGGCCAGATGGTCGCCGAAGGTCCGGTAGCGGCGCAGCTCCCAGAGCAGCCAGCCGATGCTGACGATCGCCACGGCGACGAAGACGAACGAACCGGTGAAGGTGTCCCAGAGCGTGTGCAGAACGACGACGCCCACGAAGGTGCCCAGGAAGCCGAACAGGCGGCGGACGCTCGGGGTGGCCAGCAGCGCCCACAGCGCGCCGGCGGTCAACCCGGTCCAGGCCGTGTGCCCGGCCGGCGCGGTCAGCCCCCGGATGAACAGGGTCTGCTCCACCGCGCCGATGTTGCCCTTCGAGCTGAGCAGGGCGGTGAAGGCGTACCCCATCGTCTCCAGCGCGGCGAAGCCCATGCCGGCCGCCACGCCGATGACCAGGCCGTCGGACGGCACCCGGCGGCGGTGCTGGGCCAGGGCCGTGAACAACAGCACCACGGGGACGATCAGCTTGGCCGACTCCTCGATCAACGCCACGAACAGCATGGGCAGGGTGCCGAGGCCGCGCAGGGTGTCGTACTCCACGGTGCCGGCCACCACCGTGCCGATCACCCCACCGAAGAACGCCGACGTCACCAGCACCGACGCCGGCACCTGCCACCGCCCGGTACGGGCCTGGGCGAACGTCAGGAACGTCAGGGGCGCCAGGGTCGCGCCGAGCAGGATCAGCGCCGGCACGAAATTCGGATTCTGGGTGCTGACCAGGGTCCGCAGCACCGCGATGTAGAGGATCAGCCCGACAAGGAGCACACCGACCCACGCCCACCGGCGAGAACGATCACGCATACCGGGGAGTCTGGCGGATCCAGGTTACGAAGACCAGCGCGGGTGCTGAGATGACTGCGATGACTCGCCACGCACCGCTGCGGCCACTGCTGCGCGACCGGACGGCTCCGAAGCAGCCGGCGTTCATCGAGCTCTTCTTCGACCTGGTGTACGTCTTCGCCCTGACCCAGCTCACTCACCTGCTGGTCAACGACCTCACCCTCAGGGGTGGGTTCGAGGCGCTCGTGCTGCTGCTGGCGCTGTGGTGGGTCTGGATCCTGACGGCGTGGATGACCGACCAGTTCGATCCGCAGCACGCCTCGGTCCAGTGGTACGTCGTGCTGGTCATGTTCGGCGTGTTCCTGATGGCCATCCAGGTGCCCGAGGGATTCCACGGCAACGGCCCGTTCTTCGCCGCCACCTTCGCCCTGATCAATTTCGGGCGCTTCCTGTTCGTCGTACAGGCGGCCCGCAAGACGCCCGTGCTGAATCACGTGCTGCGGGCCCGGTTCTGGTCCCTGATCTCGACGCTGCTGTGGATCCCCGGAGCATTCGTCGACGGTTGGGCCCGCGGGCTCCTGTGGCTGGGAGCGCTGACCGTGGACTACGTCGCGGCGGCACTGCGCTGGCCCACCCCGCGCCGGCTCGGTCACGAGCGGGGAGCGGCCCTGGAGATCGCCGCCACCCACATCGCCGAGCGTTACCGGCAGGTCTTCATCATCGCGCTCGGCGAGGTCGTCCTGGCCATGGGCATGACCTTCACCGACACCAGTTCGTACGGTTTCACGCCCCGTCGTACCGTGGCGCTCGTCCTCGCCTTCACCAGCGCCGCGCTCATGTGGCGGCTCTACATCTACCAGGCGGGGAGCCAGCTCGGGCCGGCCATCAACGCCGCCCGCGACCCCCACCGGCTCAGTCAGTGGTCGGCGTACGCCCACATGACCATGGTCGCCGGGACCCTTCTCGCGGCGGTCGGCTTCACGCTGGCGATGGACCGTCCCGCCGCGCACACGCCAGCGCCCTGGATCGCCGGCATCATCGGCGGTCCCGCTCTGTTCCTGCTGGGCCGCGTCGGCTTCGAATACGTGATCTTCGGCCGGGTGACCGCACCCCGGTTGATCGCCATCGTCGTCCTGGCCGCCCTGTCCCCCGTGGCGGTCCACCTGCCGCCGGAGGTCCCCTTGGCCTTCATGACGCTCGTCCTCGCGGCGCTCGCCGCCGAGGACACGACGCGCAGCCGCCGCAGCCCACCGAAACGGGCGACACCACCGGCCTGACGGCCGCCCAGCACCTCGTCTAGGGTCACTCTCTTCGGCGGCGTACCGCGCGGAGTCCTCGAAGGCGTCCCCCGTGACCCCTCATCTCACCGACGTGCACGACAGGCTGGCAGCCACACTGGCAGGTGTGGCCGCCACGTTCCGCGGCATGACCGCCCACCCGTTGGAGTCCAACTGCGAGTGCCACTGGGGCAGCGCGCAGGAGTTGGCCCTGCTCAAGACGCCCGACGTTCCCCTCGACGACGACCTGCTCCGGCGCACCTACTGGTTGGCTGACTGGACCTATCCGGGGCCGCTGTTGCGCCGGATCCTGCCGCAGGTGGCCCAGGGGCTGGTGAGCGGCGAGACGGTGCTGATCGGCGGATTGAAGAATTTGTTCATCCGTAGCCGCTGGTGGGATTGGCCCAACGCGCAGCGGGACGCCGTGCAGGCGTTCCTGGATGCGTGGTGGCGGCACATCCTGGTCGATCCCGACGCCACCGTGCCCGCCCACGAGGCGCTGGAATTCCTCGCCGAGATCTCCGTACGGCTCACGCCGTGGCTGACCACCTGGGCCAGCCTGCTGGGTGACCAGGCCGCGGCGACGCGGTTCGTGGCCGCCGTCGGGAACTGGAACCACGACCTGCCGGGCGACATGCTCCCCTGGCAGAGCTGGCACGACTCGGCCGACTGGTGCGCCACCCTGTCGTTGTGGGTGCTGCGGACCGCGCCGCCCGTACTGCGTGAGCACGGCGCATCCGCCGAGCTACAGGACTACGTACGACGGCTCGCCCTGCCGTTCGACGACCGGTGGGACGGCTGATTCCCACCTTCGGGGCCATGCTCAATGGGGGCGGATGCGGTGGTGAGCGATATTTCTCAGAGTCATATTGATACCTCTGAGGCATACCGTTCAACAGCACCGCGACCTGGCGTGACAGGAGCCGGGCAGGGTGGGATGGTCTCGTGGTGGGAACCTACGACGTCGCCCTCGTGCTGCTCGTCGATCCGTCTGGGGCCGTGCTCATGCAGCACCGCGACGAGCGCGCGCCCGTCTCACCGAACCAGTGGAGCCTTCCCGGCGGCCACGTTGAGCCCGGCGAGTCGCCCGAGCAGGCGGCCCGCCGCGAGCTGCTGGAGGAGACGGGCCTGACAGCCGGCGAGCTACACCTGCTGTGGAGCGGTCCGCGTCCGTACGAGGCCGGATTTCCGCACACCGTGACGGTGCACATCTTCCGTGGTGCCACCACCGCGCGGCAGGAGGACGTGGTGCTCGGCGAGGGGCAGGCCATGGTCTTCGTGCCGCGCGAGGAGATGTTCGATCGTGAGCTGGCGGTCTCGACCGTGGCGGTGCTGTCGACGCACCTCGGGGACGCCTGATCCAGGGTTCGGCCAGGCATCCCCGAGGCACTGGAACGGTGCTCAGCGGTCGCGGCGCAGCACGGTGAACGCGCCCGCCTCGACGGGTTCCACCACGCTGAAGCGGAAGTCGGCCCGTGCCCCGGGCGCGAACAGTCGCTCGCCCGCCCCGGCGATCGTTGGGAACGTGATCAGTCGGTACTCGTCCACCACGTCCGCGGCCGCCAGCGTCCGGACCAGACTCAGGCTGCCGATCACCACGACGTCGCGCCGCGTCCGCTCGTCCGCCGCCCAGGCCACCGGGTCGCCGTCGATCGACGCCGAGTTCGACCAGGCCGCCGCGTCGATACCGGTGGTGGTGGCGACCCGCTTTGGTACGGCGTTCATCTGCGCCGCGAAGCTCCCCTCGCGTTCCGGCCACAGTTGCGCGAAGTGCTCCCAGGTGCGCCGGCCGTAGAGCTGGACACCCTGCTCCATCCGGGCGCCGAGGCGGAACTTGTCGCCGCTGACCGGCCCTGGCCCGTGCCGGAACGCCCACCCGCCGTGGCCGGTGCCCCAGCGACCGTCGGGGTCTGATACCACGCCGTCCAGCGTGGCGAACTGGATGACGATGATGTCGCCCATGCGGATTCCTCCCGCCGTGGCGGTCCACCGCGGACCGCTCCTACCGCACACCTACTGACGCCGCGCCTCGAACTCATCGGTCTCGGCTGGGAAATCTCGACGGTGGTGCGGCGTACGCTCTGCGGCGTGGTCGAGGCGGCGGCGCAGGACCGGGACGAACGGTACGAGGCGTACCGCGCCGACCTGCTGGCGCACTGCTACCGGATGCTCGGCTCGGTCGACGAGGCCGAGGACCTGGTGCAGGAGACGCTGCTGCGCGCCTGGCAGGCGACCGACCGGTACGACCCGCAGCTGTCGTCGCCGCGTACCTGGCTGCACCGGATCGCGACGAACGCCTGCCTCACGGCGCTGGCAGGACGCGCGCGCCGGCCGCTGCCGAGCGGGTTGGACCCGGCCGGCGACCCGGAAGCCCCGCTTCTCCCGCGCCTCGACATCCCCTGGTTGCAGCCGTTTCCGGATGCGCGGCTCGGCGATCCCGCCGACGCCGTTGAACAGCGGGCGGGTCTGCGGCTCGCCCTGGTCGCGGCGCTGCAACTACTGCCCGCCCGGCAGCGTGCGGTGCTGGTGCTGCGGGAGGTGCTGCAACTGTCGGCCGTGGAGGTGACGCAGATCCTCGGCGGCAGTGTCGCTTCGGTGAACAGCGGTCTGCAGCGGGCCCGGGCGACGCTGCGGGCCGCCGGTCCGACGTTGGAGGAGTTACGCGAGCCGGCCGACCCCGACGAACGTGCTGTGGTCGAGCGTTATCTGGCGGCGTTCGAGGCCGCTGATGTGCCCGGTCTGGCCCGCCTGCTCGCCGACGACGTCGTGTTGGAAATGCCTCCGGTGGCGCTCTGGCTGGCCGGCAGATCGCACTACCAGCGCTTCCTGGAGCGCGTCTTCGGTATGCGAGGTGCGGGGTGGCATCTCGTGCCAGTGGCGGCGAACGGCTCCACGGCCCTGGCGGCCTACGCGCCCGACCCGGCCACCGGTCGCGTCCGCGCGCACTCGCTCCAGCTCTTCAGCGTGACGGACGGCCTGATCCGGCGGTGCGTGACGTTCGTCGACCCGGCGCTCTTCGGCCTCTTCGGACTCCGCCCGACCCTGCCCTGCCGTGCACCGGTGCGGCAGGGGCTTCGGCCGACAACGGACAGCGGCGCCCGCGAATGATCGTTACGATCTCCGCCCATGCGTCGCCTCGCCCCACCCCTGGCACTGGTCCTCCTGCTCGGCGTGTCCGCCTGCACCTCGAAGCCCCCGAAGCCCGCGGAGTTCACGAAGGTCGCCCTGACCGTCTTCCTGGAACACGACATCACGGCGGATCGGAAGACGGCCGTGGAGAGTCGGCTCGGGTCGATGCCCAGCGTCGAACAGGTGACGTTCGAGAATCGCGAGCAGGCGTACGCGCGCGAGAAGGAGGCGCTGAAGGACAGTCCCGACCTGTTGGCGGAGATCAAGCCGGAGTACGTGCCGGAACTGTTCCACGCCACGGTCACCGACGCGCCGATCGCCGAGGCGGTGGAGCTGGTGATGGCCGGCGTCGCGGGTGTCACGGATGTCGTCCTCAAGGTCGCGGACGTCGATCCCCTGCCCTCGCGGATCGGGATCGTCGTCCGGCTGAAGCCGTCCGCGACCGACGGGCAGCGGACCGCAGTGGAGCAGGCGGTACGGGCGCTGCCGACCGCGCGGTCGGTCGCCTTCGAGGACCGGGCCGCCGCGTACGAGCGTCTGCGTGAGCGCTGCCAGGGCAAGGGCGACCTGACCACGCGGCTCGATCCGCAGATGGGATACGAGTCCTGGCGGTTCGAGATGCCCTTGGACGAGAAGGGGCCGGGAGTGTCCGAGCTGAGGAAACTCGAGGGCGTCGACACCGTGCAGCTCGTTCCGCTGGCGATGCTGTAGCCACGTGCGTCCCCCGGCGTGGCTGCGAAATGGGGTTGTCGGCATGTCGATGCGGGCCTACCGTCGTGGGGCACCTCCCGGTGCGCAGGCAACGGCTACTTCCGCTTCAATCGGGGAGACGTAGGTTCAAATCCTACCGCCACTTCGGGTGGCGTCGACCAGCGGCCGAGGTCACCTTGGCCCGCAAGGGCCGGTCGCCGTCGCCGCTTCGATCTCGGGAGGTGCGCTCGCCGTACGCCCGGTGCGACGGATACGGCTACTTCTGGTAAAGGCCCTGCAAGGGCCTGCGGTTCGAGCCCGCTAACGCCGTGTCCACTTCTGATCTCGGGCGTGCGGCGCGTACGCAGGGCGCTCGTGACGTGATCACAAACTCCGTTGCCCGCCCGGCGCCACCGCCGCTACGGTCGTGACCGCACTTCCCGGTGCGCAGGCGACGGTTACATCTGGAGGGGTTCCGGCCCCGGTGAAGGACCTCCGTCGCCGACCTCGATCTCGGGAAGCGCGACCACATGGGGGACGTCATGGCCAAGTTCAACCTCAAGCCACGTACGAGCAAGCAGCGGCCGGTGACCGCCGAGGGCGCGCCCGGTTTCGTCCGTGAGCCGCGCCTCGAACTGTTCCTTCTCGGTGTCTCGAACATGGTTGGGGAGGCCACCTTCTACGAGGGCTCCACCGATCGGGACGCCCGTTTCCGGGACCTGGTCGCCGCCGTCGCCGTCGCGGACCCCGACTGGTTCGGCCGGTTCGTGTCGTGGCTCCGGACCGGCGCGATGATGCGCTCGGCGTCCGTGGTGGCGGCCCTTGAGGGTGCCCGCGCCCAGGTGGCGGCCGGCATACCGGGTTCGCGCGCGGTCGTCGACGCGGCGTTGCAGCGTGCCGACGAGCCGGGCGAGGCGCTCGCGTACTGGCTGGCTCGTCACGGCCGGGCACTGCCCAAGCCGGTGAAGCGGGGCATCGCGGACGCGGCGGTCCGGCTCTACACCGAGCGGAGCCTGCTCAAGTACGACTCGGTCGGCCGTCAGGTGCGTTTCGGTGACGTCATCGACCTGACCCACCCCGCCGCGAGGGACGAGCGACAGGGTGACCTGTTCCGGCACGCGCTGGATCGGCGGCACCACCGGGACAACCCGGTCCCGGAGTCCCTGCGGATGCTGAGGGCGCGGGACGCGCTCATGGCGATGCCGGTCGAGCAGCGCGGGGAGGTCTTTGACCGGGCCGTGCTGGACGAGGCGGGTATGACGTGGGAGGCCCTGGCCGGCTGGCGGCAGAGGGCGATGGACGCGGCCGCGTGGGAGTCCGTCATCCCGACCATGGGCTACCTGGCGCTGCTGCGTAACCTGCGCAACTTCGACCAGGCCGGGGTCGGCGACGCCGTCGCGGAGACGGTGGCGGTCACGCTCTCCGACCCGGCGCAGGTGGCGACTTCGCGGGTACTGCCGATGCGCTTCCTGTCGGCGTACAACGCGGCGCCGAACCTGCGCTGGGCGTACCCGCTGGAGAAGGCCTTGCAGCACGCCCTCGCGAACGTTTCCGCGTTGGACGGACGGACGCTGATCCTCATCGACACGTCCGGCTCGATGCAGAGTGCCTTCAGCAAGGACGGCACGCTGCGCTGCTGGGACGCCGCCACGGTGTTCGGCCTCGCGCTGGCCGCCCGCGCGCAGGCGGCCACCGTGGTGTCGTTCTCCGATCACAGCCGGGTGTTCCCCTCGGTGGCGGGCGAGTCGGTCCTCGCGGCGGTGCGGCGGTTCAAGGACGGCGGCTACTTCATCGGCCGGGGAACCGACACCGAGAAGGCGGTCCGGGCGCACTTCGGCGCACACGACCGGCTGATCATCCTCACCGACGAGCAGGCGCACTGGCACGGGTCGGCGGATGTGGCCGCGTCGGTGCCGGCGGAGGTGCCCGTGTACACCTGGAACCTGGCCGGATACCGGGTCGGGCACACGTCGACGGCGACCAGGCGACACACCTTCGGCGGACTGTCCGACGCGGCGTTCGCGATGATCCCGCTGATCGAGGCCGGCTCCGCCGAGCGGTGGCCCTTCTGATTCGCGCCGCGGGGCCCGCCTGCCCCGCGGCGCGAGTCAGGGCAGGAACTCGCCGGTCAGGGCGATGAGGGCGCGGGCGGCGGCGCCGACCGGGCGATCCACGGGCGTGGCCAGCGACGCGGTCCAGTCCAGGTCGGCGTCGGTGACGGTCAGGGTGCGGACTCCGGGAGCGTCGGCGACGACGAAGCGGGGCAGCAGGGCGATACCGAGACCGTGCCGGACGTGGTCGGCGCCGGTGGCGATGTCGGGGATCTCGATGGTGACGCGCCGGGACAGGCCGGCGGTGGCGAACGCCCGGTCGGTGACGGCACGGTTGCCGTAGCCGATCGGGGAGTCGATGAAGTCGAGACCGGCGAGGTCGCGCAGCGACACCGCCCCGTTCGCGGCGAGCGGGTGACCGTCCGGCACGACGAGGTCGATCACCGACCGGGCCAGCTCGGTGAGGTGGATCTCCGCCGGTGGCGTGCCGGGCAGCGAGACGAACGCGAGGTCGAGTCGGCGCTCGGTGAGCGCGTCGATGAGCCCCTGGGAGCCGGACGGCGCGACGCTGGTGTGCAGCAGCACCCCGGGGTGCCGGCGGTGGAACTCGCCGAGCAGGGCCGGCAGGTGCAGGAGCCTGATCGAGGTCATCGTGCCGATGCGCAGGGTGCCCCGAAGGCCGCCGTGCACCTCGGCGACCGCGTCGCGGGCGTCGCGGGCCGCGTCGAGGGCGATGCGGGCGCGGGGTAGCAGCGCGACGCCGGCGTCGGTCAGGAGTACGCGTCTGGAGTTGCGGTCCAGCAACGGTGCGCCCAGTTCGCGTTCGAGCGTCTTAACGGCTGCCGAGACGGCGGACTGGACGACGTGCAGGCGGGCGGCGGCGCGGGTGAAGTTCTGCTCCTCGGCCACCGCGACGAAGTACTCGAGTTGACGCAGTTCCACGCCCCCAAGTATCACTCGCAGCGATGGTGACGAGCGTCAACTTTCGTTGGACGTGATGATCGGGTCGGGTGACAGTGGGCTCATGTCGTCAACGACCCTGCCCTCCCGCCAGCCCGTCGCCCCGGCTGGCCCTGACGAAGGATCGTCCCGCCACGGCCGTGGCTTCTGGGCGATCGCCCTGGCATTCCTCACCGCGATGGCGTTCTGCACCGTTCCGTCCCCGCTGTACCCGCTCTACATGGCGCGGGACGGCTTCTCCACGTTCACGGTCACGATCGTGTTCGCGGCGTACGCGGTGGGTGTGGTGATCAGCCTGCTGCTCGCCGGGCACGTGTCGGACTGGGTCGGCCGCAAGAAGATCCTCATCCCGGCGCTGGCCCTGGAACTGGTCGCCGCCGCGCTGTTCCTGGGCGACACGTCCCTGCCGGTGCTGCTGGTCGCCCGCCTGGTGAGTGGGCTGGGCATCGGCATGATCACCGCGACCGCGACCGCGTACCTCCAGGAGTTGCACGCGGCGCACCGCCCCGGCGCGTCCCGGCAGCGGTTCGAGGTGGTCTCCACCGCCGCGAACATCGGCGGCCTCGGCGTCGGCGCGCTGGTCGCGGGCGTCCTCGCCCAGTACGTCGACGCGCCGCTGCGCACCCCGTACCTGGTGTTCGCCGTGCTGCTGGCCGTCAGCCTCGTGGCGGTCGCGGCGACACCGGAGACCGTGTTGGAGCCGCCGGTCCGGCCCACCTACCGGCCGCAGCGAATCAGCACCGACCACGGCGACCCCGCCGGGTACGTGGCGGCGACCGCCGCCGGCTTCGCGTCGTTCGCCGTGTTCGGCCTGTTCACCTCCGTGGCGCCGGGCTTCGTCGCCGGCGCCCTGCACCTGCCGTCGCGGGCGCTGGCCGGCGCGGTCGTGTTCGCCGTGTTCGGCGGCGCGGCCGTGGCGCAGAGCCTCACCACCCGGCTGCCCGCCCCGGCGAAGGTACGGCTCGGGTTGCTGGCGCAGGCCGTCGGCGTGCCCGTCGTGCTGGTGGGGATGCACACCGCGAGCCTGACCGCGTTCCTGCTCGGTGGCGTGCTCGCCGGCGTCGGCGCGGGTGTGCTGTTCAAGGCCTCCGTCGGCACGGTCGCGGCGATGGCCGCGCCGGCCCGGCGCGGTGCGGCCCTGGCCGGGCTGTTCCTCATCGCCTACCTCGGGATGAGCCTGCCGGCCCTCGGCATCGGGATCGCCACCCGCACGGTCAGCACGATCACGGCCATGAACTGGTTCACCGGCCTGCTCCTCGTCCTGCTGGCCGGCGTGACGGCGCTGTTCCGCCGCAGCTCCGCGAACCGCTGACCGGACCGGGGCCGGGCCGTGCCGGCCCCGGCCGCCGCGTCACTGTGGAGCGGACCAGAACGGTTCCAGCAGGGCCGGGTCCGCGACATAGGCCGCCACCTGGGTACGCTCCGACTCCGTCAGCGTGAGCGCGCGCAGCCGGGCACCCCACTCGGGCACCCGGTCGGTCTTGCCCAGCGCCACCGACAACTCCACGAGCGCGGCCAGCGCCATCGCCTGCTCGACCACCGGGGCGTCCTCGGCCCGGCGGCGCATCCCCGAGTCGAGCGCCCGGTAGGCGGCCCGGTCGTCGGTCTTGAACTCGCGCAGGATCCGCGCGTTGTCCAGCACCCGGGCCAGCCCCTGCAGCTCGGACGACCCGCCGTACTCCAGGTCCTTCGGCTCGTCGCGGCGGATGAAGATGATGGTGTTGCCCGACGGGTCGACGACGCTGAACCGCGACGCGCCCGCCCGGAAGCGGGTCATCCGGGGCAGGCCCTTGACGAGCGCCTTGCCGTACGCGCCGCGCATCGCCTCGGCGAACGCCGCGTGGTACGGCGCGACCGCGTCGACCATGACCAGGGCGCCGCCGGACTGCTCCCGGGCCGGGTCGAGGTCCTTCGGCGCGGGGCCGTAGTGCAGCTCGAACCCGCTGAACCGGAACGCCAGATAGACGTACGGTCGCAGTTGCTCGTAGGTCACCTCGAAGCCGAGGGCCCGCCAGAACGCCAGGGTCTCCTCGGGCGCCGGGCAGGGCAGCAGCGGCACGGTGGTCTCGTTCGGCTGGACGCGGTCCTCGCTGGTCGTCACGGTCACTCCCCCGGTCGGCAGGCCGGCCATTGTGCCAGCATCGGCGGCGGATCGCGCCCGATCTCACCTCCTACCCAGGGAGGAGGCGGGCTCCGACCAGGGGCCGCGACCGGGGCCCGAGGTCGGACGCGTACCGCATGGGCGGCCACGAGCATCTACAGGCATGACTACCGTTCTGCGCCGGGCGGCGCGCTGGAACCGCCCGCTGACCCTTTTCGCGGCCGCGTCGGCGGTGCTCGCCGTCGTCACCGCCGTCGGCATCCTCGTCGACCCCCGCGTCCTCACCGGGGCGCCGATCTGGCTCAAGCCGTTCAAGTTCGCGGTCTCCTTCGTCGTCTACGGCGCGACGCTCGCGTGGATGCTGTCGCTGCTGCCGCGTCGCAGCCGGGCCGCTGAGTGGGCGGCGGCGAGCATCGTCGTGCTGGCGCTGGTGGAGATGGTGGTGATCGTCGCTCAGGTGATCCGGGGCACGACGAGCCACTTCAACGCCACCACCCCGCTGAACGCGATCCTCTTCGCGGTGATGGGCGCCTCGATCATGGTGCTGTTCGTCGCGCACCTCGTCCTCGCCGTCGTCCTGCTGATCCGGCGGATTCCCGACCGGGTCGCCGCGACCGCCGTCGGGTGGGGGCTCGGCCTGTCGCTGCTCGGTATGCTCGCGGCCATGCCGATGGTGCTTCCCATGCAGGACCCGGGCATCGAGGGCGTCTCGGGGGCGCACAGCGTGGGCGTGGCCGACGGTGGGCCGGGGCTGCCCGTGGTCGGTTGGAGCACCACGGGCGGTGACCTGCGGATCGGGCACTTCGTGGGGCTGCACGCCCTGCAGGCCCTGCCGCTCCTGGCGATCCTGCTGACCCGGTACGCGTCCCGGCTGGACGCGCCTACCCGCATCCGGCTGCTGGTCGTCGCGGGCACGGCGTACGGCGTACTCACTCTGGTGTTGACCTGGCAGGCCCTGCGCGGGCAGCCGCTGCTGCGCCCGGACGCCCTCACCCTGGCCGTCGTCGCGGCCCTGGCGGTCGCGACGGCGACCGCCACCGCCCTGGTGCTCGCGCGCCGCCGCCCGGAGCTGGCGCTCGCGGCATGACCGGGGCGCTGTTCTCGCTGACGTTCGCGCTGGCCGCGCCGTTCTGGGCGCTGATGATCCTGCTGCCGCGCTGGTCGTGGACGGCCCGGATCGTCGGGTCGCCGCTGATCGTGCTGCCGGTAGTGGTGATCTACGCGCTGCTGGTGGTGCCGGCGTTCGGCACGGTGCTGCCCGCCGTCGCGTCGCCGACCCTCGACGGGGTGCGCGCGCTGCTCGGCACACCGGACGGCGCGGCGGCCGGCTGGGCGCACATGATCGCGTTCGACCTGTTCGTGGGCCGCTGGGCGTGGTTGGACAGCCGGGAACGGGGGATACCGGCGCTGGTCATGGCGCCGGTGCTGCTGCTGACCATCCTGCTCGGACCGCTCGGCCTGGCCGCCTACCTGGGCGTACGGGCCAGGTGGCCGCGACCGGCGGTCGCAGCCGTCGACACCGGGCACCTAGGCTGACGATCGTGGGGTGGTGGGGGCGGCTGTTCGACGCGCGGGACACGCGCGTGCGGATGGTGCTGCTCGACCTCAGCGGGTTGGGCTACCTGCTCTTCGTGCCCCACGCCGCCTCCGTTCCCACGCCGACACAGTGGACCCTCGCGCTGGCCGCGTTCGCCGTGGCGGTCGTGGCGTACCGCCGGCCGGTGGTCAACCTGGTGGCGCAGACGGCGTTGCTGGCGGTCGCGATCGGCCTCGTCGATGACATCACCATCAACCAGGTGGGCGCGAGCTGGGCCCTGCTCGAGGTCACCATGCTCGCGGGCCGCGCCCGCACGATCTGGCTGGCCGCCGGGCTGCTGACCGTGGTCGACCTGACCAACAGCATCGGTGACCCGCTGCGCCAGGTCGGCTCCGGCGTCGTCGGTCTGGGCCTGGAGGTCGGCGTCCCGGTGCTGCTCGGCCTGGTCATCCGGAGCAACCGGGAGCTGGGCCGGCAGGCGTTGGAGCGGGCGCTGGCCGAGCAGCGACGCCGCGAGTCGGAGGGCCGCGCGGCGCGCGCCGACGAGCGCGCGGCCATCGCCCGTGAGCTGCACGACGTCGTCGCCCACCACGTGGCGTCGATGGTGCTGCGGGTCGGTGTGGCCCGGCACGTCCTGACCGACCTCGATCCCCGGGTGGGCGAGGTGTTCGACGACGTGCACGGCACGGGCACCGCGGCCCTGTCGGAGCTGCGCGGGCTGGTCGCGGTGCTGCGCGACCCCGACGGGGTACGCGGCGACGCCGCGCTGACCGCGATCGAGCCCGCGGCGCTCCCCTCGGCCCTCGGCGCCGCCGTCGACCGGGCCCGCCAGGCCGGCATCACCGTGGAGGCCGACGTCGACGCGGCGATCGGCTCGCTCGACGCGGTACGGGGTCTGGCGGTGCTGCGGCTGACCCAGGAGGCGTTGACAAACGTGGCACGTCACGCGGGGACGTCCGCGCGGGCCCGCCTGGTGGTGGCGGTCCGGGACGGGGCCGTGCACTGGGAGGTCACCGACGACGGGGGTGTCGACGGTGACCTTACGTCGACGGCGGTGCCGGCCGGCGGTGGTCACGGCGTCACCGGGATGACCGAACGCGTCGAGGTCCTCGGCGGCCGGCTGGAGGCGGGTCCGACCGGTACGGGCTGGCGGGTGCGTACCGTCCTGCCGAACACCCTGCCCACGCCGGCTCCCCGGGCCCCCACGGCCCCGCCCGGAACACCCACCCGGAGGCCGGCGTGATCCGTGTCCTGCTCGTCGACGACCAGCACCTCATCCGGGCGGGCCTGCGCATGCTGTGCGACGCGCAGACCGACATCGAGGTCGTCGGCGAGGCCGACAACGGCCGCGAGGCGGTCACCCTCGCGGCGCGGCTCGTCCCCGACGTCGTCGTCATGGACCTGCGCATGCCCGGCGTCGACGGGATCACCGCGACCGGCCGCATCCTCGCCGAACGTCCCGCCACCCGGGTGCTGGTGCTCACGACGTTCGGCGACGACGACCACCTCTACCCCGCCCTGAGCGCCGGCGCGTGCGGTTTCCTGCTCAAGGACGCGCCGCCGGCCGAGCTGCTGGACGGCATCCGGCGGGCCGCCACGGGCGACAGCCCGTTCAGCCCGGAGGTCCTGCACCGGCTCGTCGAGCGGGCGGTGCGGGCCCGCGTCACGCCGCCCCGGCAGTTCGACGGGCTGACCGCCCGCGAGCAGGACGTGCTGACCCTGGTCGCCGAGGGCCTGTCCAACACCGAGATCGCCGAGCGGCTCCACATCGGCGTGACCACCGTCAAGACCCACATCACGAGCCTCATGACCAAGACCGACAGCCCCAACCGGGTACGCCTCGCGCTGTTCGCGCGCGGCGCCTGACTACCGCCCACACGCGTAGCCCTGCATGCCTCTCGGGTTCGCGCCCGCGGCGAGCACTCCGGTGGACGGGTCGCGGGTCACGGCGCAGAGCCGACCCAGGCTCCACGCGTCGGCGAGCCGCACCTCGTGCCCGTACGCCCGCAGGGCCGTCACCACGGCGGCGTCGAGCCGGTCCTCCACCAGCAGCACGCCGGGCTCGCGGTCGCGCGGGTAGAACGACGACGGGACGCCGAGGCTGTGCCAGGCGGGCGCGTCGATGGCCTGCTGAAGGTGCTGGCCGCCGACGAGGTGGCGCAGCAGGAAGGGCACCTGCCACTGGTCCTGCTGGTCGCCGCCGGGCGTGCCGCACGCCAGGACGGGCTGCCCGTCGCGCAGCACCAGGGTCGGGCTGAGCGTGGTCCGTGGCCGGCGGCCCGGAACGAGCGACGCGGGCAGTCCCTCCTGGAGCCAGCACATCTGCAACCGGCTGCCCAGCGGGAACCCGAGCTCGGGGATCGTGGGTGAACTCTGCAACCAGCCACCGCTCGGCGTCGCGGAGATCATGTTGCCCCACCTGTCGACGACGTCGACGTGGCAGGTGTCGCCCCGGGTGACCCCGTCGGACCGTACGGTCGGCTCGCCCGTGGTGGGGTCCGGCACGTCGGCCCGGTGGATGACGCCCGACCGGAGGTGGTCCGGCAGGCGCGGCTGCGCACCGCCGGGACGTCCGGGTCGCAGCTCGCCCGACGCCCGGTCACCGATCAGAGCCGCCCGGTCCCGCGCGTACGCCGGGTCCAGCAGTGCCGGGGCGGGCACGTCGGCGCTGTCGCCGTACCACGCCTCGCGGTCGGCGAACGCGAGCGTCAACGCCTCGGCCTGGGCGTGGATGCCGGCGGCGCTCGCCGTGTCGTACGCGCCCTCGTCGTCGAGCGCGTCCAGCACGGAGAGCGTCTGGAGCAGCACCGGACCCTGGCCCCAGAAGCCGGTCTTGGCCACCGTCCAGCCCTGCCAGTCGAGGGTGGTCGGCGTTTCCCAGGTCGCCGAGAACGCGGCCAGATCGTCGCCGGTGACCAGCCCGGCGTGTGCGCGTCCGCTGGAGTCGCGGAACGGCCGCCGGCCGAACGCGTCGATCGCCTCGGCCACGAAGCCCGTACCCCAGGCTCGGCGGGCCGCCTCGATCTGCGCCTCCCGGTCCCCGCCGGCCGCCTCCCCCGCCTCGACGAGTCGGCGCAGCGTGCGCGCGTACGCCGGATTGGCGAACCGCTCCCCCGCGACCGGCGGCCGGCCACCGCGCAGCCACAGCTGGGCGGACGTGGGCCAGTGCTCCTCGAACAGCGACCGCACGGCCGCCACCGTCGCACCGACCGCGCCCACCAGGGGGTGGCCGGCGGCGGCGTAGCCGATCGCCGGTCCCAGAACCTCGGCGAGGGAGAGCGTGCCGTGGTCGCGCAGCAGCAGGAGCCACGCGTCCACCGCGCCGGGCACGGCCGCCGCGAGCGGGCCGGCGCCCGGGACGAGGTCCAGGCCGAGCGACCGGAAGTGGGCGATCGTCGCCCCGGCGGGTACGGGCCCCTGCCCGCACAGCACCCTCGGACGCGGATCCCGGGCGGTGGCGACGATCGCCGGCACCTCACCGCCCGGGCCGTTGAGGTGGGGTTCGACGACGTGCAGGACGAACCCGGCGCTCACCGCGGCGTCGAAGGCGTTGCCGCCGCGTTCGAGGATCCCCATCGCCGACTGGCTGGCGAGCCAGTGCGTCGACGACACCATGCCGAAGGTGCCCTGCAGGGTCGGTCGGGTGGTGAACGACATGACAACACCTCACTGGTGGCCCGGGTGGCGCTGGGAGACCGCCGTCGGCGGCCTCCCAGCGCGCAATGCTAGGCCGCGTTGTTGTACGCCTGCGCGGTCACCGTGGCCCTGCGGGGCAGGCCCGGCCGCGCCGGCCAGGAGATCCGGACCTGACGCGTCTCCCCCGGCAGCAGCCAGAGATAGTTGTCCTCGTAGCGGGCCGGAAGGATCCGCTTCCCGTGCTCGTCGCGCACGGCGAGCCGGACCATGGCGGCGACCGTACGGCCCTGGTTGCGGACCGTCGTGGTGACGGTGTTCCGGCCGTCCACGACGCGTACGCCGCTCGTCGACGTCGACAGTCGGGCGCCCGCCAGGGTGTTGAGCGCCCGCATCTGCTCGGCTTTGTCGTAGCGCCAGTAGGTGTTCTCCGCGAGCAGCCGGTCCCGGCCGTCGCGCAGCTCCAACCGGACCAGGTGCAGCCCACCGCCGTCCGCCGCGGCCACGGCGAAAGCGGGCGTCGTCGACGAGCGCGCCACGTCCACCCGCTGACGCTGCGCGGCGCCCAACGACCGGCCGTTGAGGTCGTACCGGCGGGCGGTGACCGTCACACCGGTGAGCGCGGCCGTGGTGTGGTTGACCACCCGCGTCTGCCAGGTGCCCGGGTCGGCCTGGACGTGCACCGGCTCGCACCCCTTGCGGGCGCCGAAGTAGGCGCCGTTGACGTCCAGGTCGTAGTCGTACGTCTGCCAGACCGTGCTGTGCCACGCCGGGTGCGACATCCACAGCAGCAGGCCGGTGGCGTCCTGCCACAGGTTGGCGTTCCACGCCTCGAACATGGCCCGGTGGCTCTCGTAGTTGACGAACTGCGCCCGTGCGGCGAACTCGTCGAGCGAGCCGGACGCGCCGAGCCGCGTGTCGATCGCGTCCTGGTACGTGCCGACGCGCTGGTTACCGATGGTCGACCAGTCGTGGTAGTTCCACACCTCGCCGATCGGCCATTCGGGAGCGTCGCCGACCAGGTTGCGCATGCTCTCGGCCACCGACACGACGGGCATGCCGATCTCGGTGTGGAAGCCGAACGAGTCGGCTTCGTAGATCGTCTTGTCGGTGTAGGTGGTCGGGTCGACCCAGCCGTACGGTCCGCGTCCGCTCACGATGCCGCTGGCGGAGTTGGGGATGTACAGGATCTCCGGGTGCTCGGTGGCGACGGCCTGCTTGAGGCCGGCGTCGACGATCGGCGGTGGGTCGCCCTCGTTCGCGCCGCACCAGACGACGATGCTCGGGTGGTGCCGGAACCGCCGGATCGTGTCGGCGGCGATGTCGACGTAGCCGGGCGGGTTGGGCAGGAAGCCGCCGGCCTGCCAGAAGTCGTTCCAGACGAGGATGCCCTGCTCGTCGCAGGCCCGGTACAGCTCCTCCCGGTTGCTGCTACCCAGCCAGTTGCGGATCATGGTGAAGTTCATGTCGCGGTGCATCTCGACCGTGTCGGCCAGCCGGTCGGGCAGCACCCGGCGCAGCAGCTCGTCCCAGCCCCAGTTGCCGCCCCGGGCGAACACCGGCACGCCGTTGACGCTGATCTTCAGCTCGGTGATCTTGTTGCTGACCGCCTTGACGTCGCTCCACGACTGCCCGTCGTCGGACACCTGGATGACGAAGTCGCGGGCGTACGCCTGCTCCCAGACGATCGTCACCTGGTCGAAGGCGACCGGAGCACCGAGGTCGACGGCGATCCACTGGTTGTCCTCGAACGCCGACGACCACCGGGTCCGTGGGTTGCCGTCGACGGCCCGGTCCGGCCCGTTGGAGTCGCCGTCGGACGACGACGCGGTCGCCGTCCGGTGCAGCGCCAGGTCGACGTCCGGCTCGGCCTGCCGTTGCACCGACAACCCCCACATCGAGACACCCCACGAGGTCACCCGTGCGCCGGTCCGGATGCGCAGGTGCCGAGCGGTCCGGCTGGCGAACGTCTCGACCTGGGTGGCGCGGCTGCCCAGCGGGGTGTCGTTGCTGACCGACTTGACGTCCGTCCACTCCTGCCCGTCGGCGGAGACCTGGACGCGGTAGTCCAAGGCGTACGCCTGCTCCCAGACGATGGTGACCCGGTCGAAGTCGACGGCGGCGCCGAGGTCGACCTGGAGCCACTGGTCGTCCTCGGCCTGCGAGGCCCAGCGGGTCGACATGTCACCGTCGACCGCCTTGGCGGGCACGTTGGTGTCGTTCTCCGCCGACGAGGCGGTCGCGTCGCGGCGCAGCGCGAGGTCCGGGCCCGAGCCGTCGGCCACCGACAGCGCGTACATCGAGATGCCCCAACCGGTGGCGCGCTGGCCCGCCTGGATACGCACGTGCCGGGCGTGCTGCCGGTCGAACGTGACGGTCTGCGTGGCGGCCCCGTCGACGAAGTCCAGCGGCGGCTGGCCGGGTGGGGAGATCACGACCGGCTGGTGCCAGTCGTAGCCGAACTGGCGGACACCGAAGCGCACCTCACGCCGGTCGCTGACCGCGCGCCCGACGGTGGCGGTGAGCGTCAGGTCGTACAGGTGCGGCTCGCCGTAGCCGTTCGGCCACCAGAGGCGGGGCTTGGCGAGGCGCAGGGCCCGGAAGCGCTCGGGCGCGAAGGTGACAGTCACGGATTCGTGGGCGGGGACGGTCACCGTCGACTCGACGCGTACCTTGTCGAACTCCGCGCGCACGGTGACGGTGGTCGCGGTGGCCGTGGCGTTGCGCACCGGCACCCGGATGGTCACCTCGGCCGTGCCGGTGTCGGGCAGTTTCGGCAACGTGGTCTCGACGTGCGGATCGCCGACGACCACGGCGCCGGTGCTGCGCAGCCGTACGTGGTCCCACAGCCCGGTGACGCGGTCGCGGACGGCGGGCATCCAGTCCCAGCCGGACACCGCCAGGTAGGTCGGCGCGTCGAGGTAGTGGTGGGCCGACTGCAGGAAGGTGCGCCCGTCGGGGCCCTTGTCTCCGGGGGTGCCGACGTGCGGCATCGGGGTCACCCGGACGGCCAGGACGTGGTCGCGGTGGCCCGCGAGGGCGTCGGTGATGTCGAAGGCGGCCCGCGCGAACGGGTGCTTCACGCCGCCGACCTGCACGCCGTTGACCCAGACGGTGGCCTCGTGGTTGATGCCGTCGAACTCCAGCCAGATCCGGCGGCCGGCGGAGGTGTCCAGGCCGCGCGGCAACCGCAGCGCCCGCCGGTACCACCAGGTGTGCCGCGACAGCGCCTCCGGGATGCGCAGGTTGTTGAAGCCGGCGACCGGGTCGGGCAGGTGCCCCTGCTCGACGAGGGTGCCCAGCACGGTGCCGGGCACGGTGGCCGGCAGCCACGAGCCGACGTCGACACCGGCCCGGGACAGTTCGGCCCCGTCGGTGGTGCCCGCGAAGTCGTCCATCGTCAACGACCAGCCGGATTCCAGCGCGACCGTGTCGTCCGGGGCCACCGTCAGCTCGGGCGCCCGACCGGTGTTGCCGCCCTCCCAGCTCGTCCAGCCCTCCGCCTTCGGGCGAGGTGCCAGGGCGACGCCGTAGACCTGGAAGCCGTTCAGGCCGACCGGATTGGTGTTCGACCGCCTGGTGACCGTCATCCGGACCCAGCGCGCGGTGACCGGCTCCGGGAGCTTGATGGCCTGCACACCGCCCTGGCCGTCGGTGGTCTCGTACACCGACCGCCAGTCGCGGCCGTCGGTGGAGACCTCGATGCGGTACGCCGTCGCGGCGCTGGAGAGGATCTCGTCGCCGTCGGTGTCGGTGTAGTTGCCGTCGAACGGCCCGTCGGCGAGGGTCGCCTCGAAGACCAGGGTGATGGCCTCGACGCGGCACGGCGCCTGGAGGTCCACCGAAATCCACTGCGGATCGCCGTTCGCGGCCCGCCATCCGCTGCCCCGGACGCCCACCTGGGGCAGGCCGTCCACGGCGAACGCGGCTGGCGTCGGCGCGTAGTCGGTCGAGGAGACCGCCACCGGGCGGTATCTGGCCAGGTCGGTGGTGGTCGACGGGCCGCCGGCCGACGGCGCGGCGGCGGCAGCGACCGCGTCCGGCAGGACGGCGGTCACCCCGACCGACGCCAGCAGCGTCGCTCCGGCGGAGAGGAAGGTACGCCGCGAAACGGGCGATGGCTCGGACATTGCGCCTCCAGGGTGGCAACGTTGTCAGGTGATCGGGGGTGGTTGACAACGTTGTCAGATGGTGGCCCGATGTTGCCCGGGAGTCAAGAGGCGGTGTCCTATGCACTGAGGAGCGGGCGGCAGCTCGCCGCCCGCTCCCCGATCGGCGTCACTCCGGGTACGACGGTCCCGGCTCGGTGCGCAGCATCCGCTTGAGCATGCGGTTCGCCGCCCGCATGTCGTCGGTGATCAGACGGGTCCGCACCGTCCCCTTGCCGGTCAGCTTGCCGCCCACCTCAAACACCGCGCTCTCGCCCGGCAGCGGCACCGCCTGGCAGCCCGCGTACGTCTCGGCGGGCAGACGACCGTCCAGCAGGTAGGCGTAGACCGGGTCGTCCACGCACGGGGTGTAGTACGGGAAGACACCGTGGCTGCCCTCGTTGTCGACGCTGATCATCGACGCGCCGGGCAGCCTCTTCGACGCCGCCAGCGCGCCCTCGTACGCGGTCGCCACGTCGAGTTCGTCCTGGAGCATCAGGACCTTCGGGAAGGTCTTACGGTCGAACTTCGGCATCCGGTTGCTGGTCGGCCAGTACGCGCACGCCGGCGGGTTCTGCAGGTACGGGGCGACCAGCGGCGCGTCCCGGGTGAGGCGTCGACTGAACGCGTTCCAGTGCGCGATGCTGTCGTTCCACTGCCCGTCCTGACAGCGGATCACCTCGAAGACGTAGTCGATGTCGTACGTGTACTCGTCCGTGCCCTGGGCCAGCAGGGACCGGTCACGCTGGGTCTTCAGCGTCGCCTGGGCGGCGACGCGGGACTGCTCGATGTACCCCCGGTCGTCGGCCGTGATGCCCGGCGCGGCGAGCAGCTTCGCGGTCGCGGCGCTGAGGATCTGCTCAGGCGTCCAGCCGTTCCACTCCTCGTAGTACTGGATGACGGTGTTCACCGCCGCCGCGGCCGTCGGATAGTTCTGGGTGTCGTAGAGCGCGCCGAGGATGAACCAGCCGAACATGAACGGTCCCATGCCGACGCGGGTGCCGCCGGCCCGCTCGAACATCTCCCGGATCTTCATCGGGTCGCTGCCCCGGCCGTACAGGTCGTCGTGGCGGGCCATGTACGGCAGCAACTGCTCCTGGAACGCCCGGTCCCGGGTGAACGGTTGCAGGTCCCAGGTCTCCTGGAGCGTCGGCGAGCCGACCGCCGCCACCGAGTCGAGCACCATCCGGCCCGTCCGGCTGCCGAACGTCGCCGCGTACCAGGTGCCCAGCCACGTGCCGTACGAGTAGCCGAGGTAGTTGAGCTTGCGCTCGCCCAGCAGCACCCGGATGAAGTCCATGTCGTACGTGGTCTGCTCGGTGGTGATGTACTTCGTCAGCTCGGTGCTGCGGCACCCGCGCACGTTGGCCTGGGTGATCAGGTCGTTGGTGTTGTCGGTGTCGCGGTAGGTAACCGTGCAGAGCAGCGGGGTGCTCTGCCCCACCCCGCGCGGGTCGAAGCCGATCACGTCGTACCGCTCGGCGAGGGCGGGCGCGGACCGCGCCACGTACGGCGCCAGCGACAGGCCGCTGCCGCCCGGGCCACCCGGGTTGACCAGCAGGATGCCCGCACGGTCGCTACCGGACGCGGCGGTGCGACTGATCCGGACCTGGATCGTCCTGCCGTCGCGGGGGTTGTGCCAGTCGCGCGGCACGGTGACCGTCGCGCAGGACAGGCGCAGCTGCGCCTCGTCCTCGGGGCTGACCTCGGCCAGCCCGCACGGCTCCCAGGTGAGCCGCTGGCTGGCCAGCGACGCGGCCAGGGCGGCGGTGTCCGGCTCGGTGGCCGTGGCCGCGCTGGCTGGGGTGCCGGTCGCGCCGCTGGTCAGGGCCGCCGCGACCAGGGTCACGGCGAGCAGGGCGGCCGGCCGGCGCACGCGGCGTGGGTGGCGCGACCCGGTCGTGGGATGGGGCATCGTCCCGTCCTCTCAGACAGCGATTGATCGAACGGCCTTCACCCTGGCCCAGGAGTGTTTCGCCGCCGCCGTCCCGCCGTGACGAAGACCGGTCATGGCAGGATCCGGCCAGTTACAACCAGCCGCGGCGGGTGGCCTGCACGCCGAGTTGGAACCGGCTGCGCGCGCCCAGCAACTCCTGGAGGCGGCTGACCCGACGGTGCACCGTGCGGTTGCTGACGCCCAGGTCACGGGCGATCGCCTCGTCGGTCAGGCCGGCGGTGAGCAGCGCGAGCAGCCGCTGGGTGGCCACCGTCGGCTCGGCGTCCGGTTCGGCGGTGTCGGCGGTGGCGTGGATCGGCGCTCCGAGTCGCCAGAACACCTCGAACAGCTCGGACAGCCCCTCCAACAACCGGGAGCGGTGCACGAGCACCGCGTCGGCCTCGTCACCGCTGGCCCGGGGCAGGACGACCAGAGCGCGGTCGGCGTCGACGAGCATCATCTTCAGGGGCAGCTCGGGAAAGACGCGCGCCTGCTCACCGGCGGCGACCGTGGCGCGCACAGCCGCCAGCATCGCCTCGTCGTGCAGCAGCTCGCCCTCGTACACGCAGCGGTACCGCCGCCCGCGGCGCAGCGCGTCGTACTGCACCTCCTCCGGCACGCGGGTGGTGTCGCGCAGGTACGGCCCGCGCTCCAGACCGCGTACCTCGGCGCGAGCGCCGGCCTGCAACTGGCGGAACAGCTCGCGGACGGCGTCCTTGCCCTCGATCACCTCGACGAACGCGGCGCCCGCGCCGTGCACGGCGGTGTAGAGCCCGGACAGCGTCTCGGCGGCGGCGCGCGCCCGGACGGCCTCCATCTCCCGCAGCGCGGCCCAGTTCTCCAGAGCGGTACGCGGTGGCCGGACGTGCAGCACGCCGGCGTCGTCGCGGTGCACGGCGCCGCTGCTCAGCAGGCCGGCGAGTGCGCGCGTGGCCCGTGGTGACGCGGTGGACAGAAACTCCCGCTGCGCCACCGGCGCCACCCGCAGGAGAGTTTGATAGACGTCCACGGCGTCCGCCGTGAGCGGGAGCGATTCCACGTCCAGGGCGGGCGTCACGGCGGGGGGACCGATCCGCATGCCGGCGATCGTAGAGCGCGTCGATATCGGCGGTTCACCCAGGTCGGAGCGCATTTATTGCGATCATTCCGGGGCCGCGTCCCCACCCTGGCCGGGCTCGCGACGGTGGTACTCGGGTTGCAGCCGCGCGCTCGTGAACGCCGACTTCACCGCCGCCTTGAGCGCGGCGATGTCGTACGCCCCGTGGTGGCGCTGGCCGTTGACGAAGAAGGTCGGCGTGCCGGTGACGCCGCTGAGGTCGGCCGACTCGACGTCCTCGGCGATCCGGTCGACGCCCATCCGCTTGACCATGTGCTCCCGAAACTCATCGAGCTCCAGGCCGAGCTGCTCGGCGTAGCGCATCACGTCGGCGGGGTCGAGCGCGTCCTGGTGGGCGAGCAGCAGGTCGTGCATCTCCCAGAACGCGCCCTGTTCGCCCGCCGCCTCGGCGGCCTCGGCGGCGAGCTGCGCGTGCGGGTGGACGTCGGTGAGCGGCAGGTGCCGCCAGACGTACCGGACGTTGGCGAAGTCGGCCAGCAGCTCCCGGACCGCCGGTTCGGCCTGACCGCAGTAGGGGCACTCGAAGTCGCCGTACTCCACCACGGTCACCGGCGCGTCGAGCGACCCGCGCAGGTGGTCGCGCTCCGGATCCACCGGAAGTTTCAGGTCGACGATGCCCATGACCATGCCGAGCAGCGCACGCGCGCGGCGGGTCGGCGAGAGCCGGGCGACGATGCGGAACAGCAGCCAGGTGAGGACGGACGCGCCCACCGTCGCGACGAGGATGCCGAGCTTCGCCTCGTCCAGTGCCGGGCCGTGCAGGGCGTGGTTGGCGATCAGCAGCGCCACGGTGAACCCGATACCGGAGACCGTGCCGACCCCCACGACGGCGACCCAGCCGACCGGCGGCCGGAACCGCTCGCCGCTGAGCCGGGTCACCAACCACGAGGTGATCAGGATGCCGACCGGCTTGCCGACGACGTACGCCGCCACCACGCCGAGCGCGACCGGAGACGTCACGGCCCGGCCCAGCAGCTCGCCGTCGATGACGATCCCGGCGTTCGCCAGCGCGAACAGCGGCACGATCACGTAGCTCGCCCACGGGTGGTAGAGGCTCTGTAGTCGTTCGTTCGGTGACAGCGCGGCGGTCAGCCCGGCCTGGGCCATCCGGGCGAGCTTGGGGGTGGGTTGCTCCCGGAAGAGGCGGAACTGGTCGCTCGCCCACTGCAGGTCCTTGCGACCCGGGTCGTACGCGTAGGTCAGCAGCCCCATCAGCAGGCCCACCACGACCGGGTCGACGCCGGACTCCGACACCGCGAGCCAGGCCGCCACCCCGAGCAGCGTGTAGAACCAGCCGTGCCGAACCTTCCAGACCCGCAGGAGGAGTACGACGGCGAAGATCAGTGCCGCGACGAGCAGGGCCCTCGGCGAGGAGTGCGACGGGTAGGCGACCGCCAGCACCGCGATCGCCACCAGGTCGTCGACGACCGCGACCGTCAGCAGGAAGGCCCGCAGCCGGTCCGAGAAGCGCGGCCCGAAGACGGCCAGCGCACCGAGCGCGAGGGCCGTGTCCGTGGCCATCACCGCACCCCAGCCCACGGCGGTGGACCGCCCGGCGTTGATCGCCAGGTAGATCCCGACCGGCAGCAGCATGCCGCCGAACCCGGCCAGCATCGGCAACCACAGCCGACGCCGCTCGCGCAGCTCGCCGATGTCGAACTCGCGGCGCAACTCCAACCCGGCGACCAGGAAGAAGAACGTCATGAGGCCGCTGTTGACCCAGGTACGCAGGTCGTGCGATACGGGCCAGTCGCCGAGCCGGACCGACAGCGTGGTGCGCCACACCGACTCGTACGACGACGGGTGCAGGTTGGCCCAGAGCAGGGCCACCACGGCGGCGACCAGCACCACCCGCGCGCCGCCGGTCTCGGTGCGCAGGAACGCGCGCAGCGGAGCGTTGATCCGCCCCTGCCAGGCTGTCCGGGCGGACCACCCCCGGTGCGCGTCGTTGCTCGTCACGGAGGCAATCTTCCTCGGCCTGATCGCCGGCCGGCCCGGATTCGGCCACACTCCTGCGCCACCCGTTCGGCCCGTTCTATACCGGCCGCGCCAGCGGATAGCCTAACTTTCACCAACTTCGATGTCCCGGTCTCGACTCGGCGCGGAGCACGTGCACTGTGGACGGTGACGGAAGGAGACTCCATGCGCGGACGCAGATGGGCGACGCTGGCGGTGGCGGCGACGCTCGCAATCGGCGGGCTGGTCGGGACCGGCGCCGCCCCGGCGGCAGCCGACCCGCAGGGCGGCACGCTCCGCGGCGTCTACTACGACGGCCAGTTCTGCAACAGCTACGGCAGCGAGGGTGTCCAGACCGGCCAGTGGAGCTGGTACTACTGCGAGTACCGCCAGTACGGTCCCAACGCACCCGGGTTCTACTTCCTCTGGAGCTTCACGTACTGAAGCGTCGGTTCGGCCGCCGGCCCCGCTCGGCCGGCGGCGGTTCCCTCATCGGCGCAAGCGGCGGGAGCATTCGCCGTCGTGGCCGTCGCGCAGCAGGCAGCGCCGGCCGCCGGGCAGCCGCAGGTCGCAGAAGACCCGGTGGCGCAGGTACTGCTGGTCCTCCTCCGAGACGGTGGTCTCCCCCGGGTCCACCATTGGCAGCACCAGCATCCAGCGGCCGATGACCCGGGCCAAGCGTTGTGCGGCGGGCAGGTCGGTGGCGACGACGGGCAGGTGGATGACGTACCGCTGGCTCATCGGGGCTGCTCCTGCGCCGCGTTGCGGCGGTTCAGCTCACCCTTGATCCGGGTGACCTCGCGGCGGCTCTGGGCGAGGGCCGCGTAGACGGTGGCCATGTCCACGGCGACCCGGTCGAGGAAGGCGTACACGTCGTCGGGGTTGAGACCGCGACGTCCGAGCCCGGCCGCCGCGAAGCGCCGCTCACGCACCTGCCACGGCAACAAACTGGTGTACGCGCCGGAGCGGCTCACTCCGACATCCCGCGCCGGTCGTTGGTTGCGGACGCTCATCTCGCCAACCTGCTTTCCGATGATTGAGGGGCGGGACGGCGTGCATGTCGCTTACGCGAACACACGCGGCCTGCCGCCGCATTGGACAGCCCACGGCAGCAGGCTGCGGCAAGGTCTCACTCGACCGAGCTACAGATCCGCATCCCGGCTACAACTGCCGCCGCCTTGATGAATATACGGAGAGGGGCACAGGGGCACAACCAGTGCGGCACACGGGGGGACAAGGCTCAGCAGGCATGACCATCGATCCGCGCTCCCACACGCCCGTCTACGTGCAGGTCGCCGACCTGCTGCGGAGGCAGATTGAGTCCGGTGAACTGGCACCCGGGGTGTCGCTGCCGAGCGAAGCCCGGCTGACACAGGAGTACGGCATTGGCCGCGAGGCGGTCCGGATGGCGATTTCGATCCTGCGGTCCGAAGGGTTGGTCAGCACCGTCCGCGGGCACGGGACGCGGGTGCGACGCGCGCCCGATCGCCAGCGGGTCGAGTTGCCTGCCGGCGCGTCGGTCATCGCCCGGATGCCGACCGGCCAGGAACGGAACGAGCTGCAACTGGACGAAGGCGTTCCAGTGCTGGAGATCCGCCACGGCAAGGGCAGGGTTGAAGTCGAGCCCGGCGACCAGGTCGAGCTGATCCGCCCGACCGAGCGTTAGCCGCAGCAGCCGGGACGAGACGGCGGCCAGCAACGTCCCCGGCATCGTCGCCGTCCGGGATTCCAAGGATCAGGCCGCACCGACACTCACCTTCCGCCCAACCATGTGGTCCGCCTTGGTCAGCAGCGTCCGCGACAACGCGCTGATCCGCTGAAGTCGCACACCCGGTGGCCACACGGACGCGGGAACGGCCCTTGCAGTCCGATGCACGGGACCAAACGGCGGGTGACTCACAGACTATCCGAACGCGAGACTCGTGCAGTGACTCATCCCGATCCCTATCAGCAGTGGCAGCCCGCACCGACCGAGCAGCTACCGGTACCTGTTACTCAGCAATATCACGTTCCGGTCCCCACACAGTCGGTCTACGTCGGACCCCAAGCGGTGCTCATTCCACAGAAATCTGCCGGTGCTGCCGTCGCCCTCGAGCTGATCCTGGGCCTCTTCGGCATCTTCGGCGTGGGCAACCTGTATGCCGGTCGCACGTCAACCGGAGTGCTCCTGATGCTGTCCTTCTGGGGGCTCTTCTGGATCAACTTCCTCCTCATATTCGCTGTCGTCGGTCTCGTGACGATGCCCCTGACGTGGATCGCATACCTGGTCTTCGGCCCTCTACTCGCATCCCGTGGCGTCGAGCGACACAACGCGGGTGTTGTCGCTGCTACCCACACCGCGATCACCCGCTCGTACTGAGCCCGCGCCGAACCAGTCTGTGCGTCCACTGACCGACAGTCCGTCGCCGTCCCGCCGCCGATGCGCGGCCCCACGCGGAGGCAGCAGCGGTATGCCGCCGCTTCGCCATGCTCGCGGAAGCGCGGGTCGCGGCCGAGGAGGGCGGAACCCCATACCATCTTCGAGCTCGGCCGCGCGCAAATTGTTTGTCCAGAAATTGCGAGTCGAGCGACTGGGATTGGTCAACCCCGTCCACAGATATCCGGCGGACAGTTGTCCGACATGCGACCACGGTAATTCGGGCCGGATAGCCGACAGCGTGGTTCTTCGCCCATCGGGCTAACGTCCTCTCGTCCGCCCAATAAGGCAGCGAGCCCGGAGGTGCATGTCATGTTCATCGT
Source organism: Micromonospora sp. NPDC051543 (assembly GCF_044454415.1). Classification (NCBI taxonomy): domain Bacteria; kingdom Bacillati; phylum Actinomycetota; class Actinomycetes; order Micromonosporales; family Micromonosporaceae; genus Micromonospora; species Micromonospora sp. NPDC051543. The sequence continues at coordinate 79,533 of NZ_JBITDT010000018.1, read as the reverse complement.
GGCGACCCAGGATCCGAATACCCGCCGTCAATCTGAGGGAGCCGAATCGGGCGCGGCGGCGTGGGGCTCCCTCCTGCCCATCGACGCCGGGCTCACGCAGGCGGAGGCGGATCGGCAGTTGGCGACCTACCTGGCCGGGGTGCAGGCAGGCGAGCCACTGTGCATCCGCGCACACGGCAACGACGAGGAGATCGGCGACGCCGAGGCCGGCGCCAAGGACTGGGGTTGGACCTACAAGAAGCTGGCCCGGATGCTGGCCACCCACCTGACCGCCACACCGAGCATGGTCCTGATCCGGTCGTGCGCCGAGAAGGTGACCAACTTTCCTACTCGGATGGCGGTCCGCCTGGAGTCGGACTGGCCGGGCGCGAACCACCTCGACGGAGTGGCAATCTACGGCTACAACCTGTCCGTCAACATCAGCACGCCCGTTCCCTCACCGGAGCAACTGACCAAGAACGTCCAGATCCAACCGGTCGTCGTCTCGTTGTAACCGGCAATCACACCGCGAAATTCATCTCGAAGGTCGCTAGGGGGACGACGGCAACCTGCCATGACGCCGGTTCATCTGGCTGCCGCGCTGACGGCTTGGTCCGCCTTCGTCGGCAGCCCCGAGACCACACGCTCACCCGCTGAAATCGACCAGGCGGTAGCGTCCACCGTCGCGAGTGAGGTCCGGATAGCGGACGGCATGGTGAGCTGGAGCATCCACGCACATACGCGAGACGACGTGAGTGCGAATCGTGCTCGCTGCGAAGACGCTTCCCCTGCTGATCAGCAGGCGTACGACGTCCTCGGCGGTGAAGCTGCCATCGACGCTTTGAGCAGCCAATTCATGAGCTGCTTCAAGCACCTCATCACGACAGGTCCGTGCGAGCATGGCGTCGACCGTATCTTCCGGTGCGCCAACCGTCCACATGCCAGCTACAGGAACTTGGATGAGGGCTACAGACGAAGCTTGGGCGGGACGAGACTGTTGCTGGTGACTTGGCCCATCTCGGTCTCGCAAACCAACACCTGATGCCAGCACTCCTCGGCAAGATCCTGCTGGCCGCCTGACTGGTCTAGATCATGGGCCAACGCCGCGAAGGCGCCTCGGGCCCGTTGGAAATCACCTGCCAACATTAGGAGATTCGCGATGTCCGCGCGGACCGATATTGCCTCAACAGCTAGCAACTCACCCTCGTCTTCCGGCAGCGAGTGAAGGGCTCGCTCCAACACTTCGGCAGCCTGCACGAAGAGCTCATCCTCGGCGAGTTCCCGTGCCCGCGCCCGTGATTCCGTAAGCCCTTCCTGAAAGCTCATCGGGGGTGCCGAGGCTGTGCGCGCTGTGGCATTGAAGTTCCTCTTGCCGACCCGCTCGGCCACAGAGCCTGGCTTGTCGTCGCCATGAGCGAACGGAGTGAGGAGCCGGTGAACCTCGCCCGACGACGCCGGCCTCTCCGCCGGATCCTTGGCCAGCAGGCAGTATAAGAGATGCGCCAGGTCGTCGGGCACATCCGAGCGATATTCGCCGATGATGGGAATCGGCGAATACAGGTGACGACGCATCATGTCTGGCGCGTTCGTCGCCTCGTACGGAGGGTGCCCACCGAGCATCTCGAACAGGATGCAGCCCAAGGCGTACAGATCGGCGGCGGGCCCAACCGGTCCGGCCTGCGCTTGCTCGGGTGCGATGTAGGCAGGGGTTCCGAGCGTACGGCCAGTCGCGGTGAGGCGGGATGCCTCGGTCGGGCTCAGCAACGCGGCCACACCGAAATCGAGCACCTTGACCACTCCCGCCGGTGTGATCATGAGGTTTTGCGGCTTCAGGTCACGGTGTACGAGAGAAGCGGCGTGTGCGGCCTCGAGCACCGAACAGACCTGCGCCGCAATGACAACCGCCTCACCAACAGACAGACGCTCCTGCTCGGCGATGTGGTCGGCGAGGACGATCCCCGGCACGAGCTGCATGACGAGGAAGAGGTCTTCACCGTGCACACCCAGGTCGTGCACCGCCGGAACGCCGGGGTGGTCGAGCCTCGCGGTCGCTCTGGCCTCCCGCCGGAAGCGCTTGCCTGCCGTCTCGCGCTCGTCCTCCGGCACCTCGGTCTGCCGAAGAAACTTGATCGCCACCGGCCGGTCGAGTCGCTGATCAAAGCCGGCCCAGACCTGACCCATTCCCCCGCGACCGACGGGATACGTCAACTCGTACCGGTCACCAATGCGATCCCCCGCCTGCACCTACGGCCTCCCCTGCATCGCATACCGACCCGCCTGAGCAGGACCGGCGTTCAGGCTAGCTGCCGCTGCACGAGCCGCGCGGTCAAGAACGGGCTGGGCGTGCCGTGCCAGAACACCGCGAGCTCGTCCCGCGCACGGGTGGCGGCGACGAAGAGCAGCGACCGGTCGCGTTGGCGCTCGCGCTGGTAGCGCTTCGCGTCAGTGTCCCGGTACCTGCTGATCATCTGCCGAGGCACCAGGCCGTCACTGACCCCGGCGATGATCATGCGTTGGTACTCGAGGCCTTTGAACCGGTGCATCGTGCCGATGTGCACGCCGTCGGGGCGCTTCGGGCCGTCCGGGCCGATCTCCACCACCGCCAAGCCGTCCGCCTCCAGCCGACTGATGACGTCCGCCGCGAGGTCCTTGGTCGGTACGCAGATGGCGATCGAGCCATTCGTCGCGTTGCCCCAGTCGCGCAGCTGCTCGACGATCAGGTCCCGCTCCTGCGCCCATGTCGCTGCCCCTCGGAAAACCGGTCGGCCGCCGCGCAGCAACGACCGGTAGCCGGCCAGGTTCTCCTCACCGCCGTCGAGGTCGTCGTAGACCTCCCCCGTCATGATCTGCAGGGCGTCGGCGAGGATCTGCCGGGTGGTGCGGTAGCTCAGCGTGAGGCGGGACGACCGCCCGCGGATGTTGACGCCGAGGCTGCCCAACGTGACGTGGTTGTCGTAGATGCGCTGGTGGGTGTCGCCGGTGAGGAACATGTCGTCCGGCCCGGGCGCGACCATGGCGCGCAACATCTTCCAGTGCGCGGCGCTGAGGTCCTGCGCCTCGTCGACCACCACGTGGCGGTAGCGCGGCCGGTAGAACCCACCGGACGATTCACCGGCCACGCCACCGGTGTGGGCTGTGCGGTCCATCTCGAGGCGGGCGGCCCGTTGCGCCACCTGTCGCCAGGTCCAGACGCCGCGGTTCTCCAGCCAGGTGGCGAAGCGCTCGGTCAGCTGCCAGATCTGGTCCCGCTCGGCCCGACTGAGACTACGACCCCGGTTGGGACGGCGGGCCTTGAAGTAGTCGGTCCGCGAGTTGAGCACCTGGCCGAGGATCACCTGATTCCACTCGGCGGCGAGGAACTCCGCCTCCCAGCCGGTCTCTCCGGTTTCCAGGAGAAACTCGTCCCACAGTTCGAGGACGCGATTGTCGTCCACCACGCGGCGGCTGCCACCCGCCTTGGCTTCGGCCACGACCCGGCTGGCCAACCGGTCGATGTTGACGATGTCGACGCGCGACACCAACTCCTGCCCGCCGAGAGCCATCAGGCGGGTGCGGAGGTCGGCGGCCAGGTTCCGATTGAAGGTCGTCAGCAGGATCGGCTTGTCCATGCCGGGCGGCAGCTGCCGTGCGAGGTGAGCTACCCGGTGCAGAGCGACGATGGTCTTGCCAGTGCCTGGACCGCCACCAACTCGGGCCGGGCCGCTGTAGGGGCGCTCGACCAGCTTCCGCTGGGTGGGGTGCAGGAAGATCTGCCACCGCTCGAAGGCCTCGCCCAGCATCGCCTGCAACGCCTCGTCGTCGGAGGTCACCTGGGTAGCGGGACGTTCGACGGCGGCTTCGAAATCCTCGGGGTCGACCGGTTCGTCGGCCCGGACCGGGTCGGTGACCTGCTGAAGCACCTCGTCGTAGGGGGTGCCGTCGAAGAGCGCGAACAGCACGTCGGTGGTGAGCTGCGGCGCCCGATCGAGCAGTTCCAGAAGTTGCGCCTCGGTGGTCAGCTCGCGGATCTGCGGCAGCAACGGCTCGGAGACGCCGAGATTCAGCAGTTGTGCGTCGCTGTAGGTGTCGAAGAGCGGCTTCTGCGCGGGCTCGGGCTCAATCTCGGGCGGCACGACCCGGCCGATGATGCTGTCACCGACGGGCGCCAGGTCGACGACCTCGATGCCGCCGGTGATCCGGTTGATGCGGTACGCGTAGCGGCTGAGGTCGTCGTACACCTCACCGCGGTGCTTGACCGCGACGAGCAGGTAGTCGCGCGCGGCGATGTGCAGCAGCAGCGCCCGGTAGTCCTTGTTGACGCGGGCGGACATCAGCCGGGATTCGCTGTTGAGCGCCTTGAGGTTGAGGCCGGGGTTTTCCGGGTTGTGCCGGAACTTGTGCATGAACTCGTAGACCGCTCCGATGTCGGCGCGGGTGAGCTTCATGACCTCCTTGTCGGCGCGGTCCAGCATCCGCAGAGTCGTTGCTCCGGTGCTCATCGGCGTTCTCCCCCGCTCGTCGCCTTGATCTCTGCCGCCAACTCGTCAACCGACCATTCCCGCGCGGTACGGGCGTGCCAGCCCGCGTTTGCGTACGCCCGATCGCGGTCTCCCGTCTCCGGGTCGTCGGACGGGCCGGTCAGCACGATGGCGATCCGCCGGTCGGGCCAGGCCAGCTCCGCCTGCCAGCCCTGGTCACCCAGCTCGTAGCCCACGACCGGGGCCGGCAAGTCCTGTCTGGCGAGCTGCTGGACGAGCTGGTCGAGAGTCTTCTCGTCTGGGTCGAGGTAGCGTAGGACGTCCCGCCACGGCGACCTCGTGTCCAGGGTCTCGGGCTCGGTGATCGCCGGCTGCGTTACGACGCCCAGCCACGTCGCCGTCTCCTCGTCGAGCGGCAGCGCGCGTTGAGCCAGCACCAGCCCGGTGCCCTCGGTGACGGCCAGCGAGGCCGGCTCGAAGGTGTCAAGCGTCGATACGGCGAGCTGACCCGCGTCGCCGCCACCGTTACCGAGGAACTGGATGACGTTGCCCCAGGCGAGCCACGCAGCCCACCTGTCCTTATGGCCCGCACTCGCGACGGCGGCCGGTAGGTCGTCGAGGACGGTCAACGCCGACCACGTCGGCAACGGTTTGCTGCGCCCGTCTACCACGAGGGTCACCGGGCAGTCGGCGCTGTCGCGGCCGCGCGCGATCATGATGTGGCGGGCATTCGGCCCGGGCAGCGGTTCGCCGCGCAACGCGGCCAACAGGCGCTCCGCCACACCGCTGGAGTCAGTGGCGGTGTTGTCCCGGGCCTGCTTCAGAAGGCCGGCGAGGGTGGCTTCCGCCCGACGCTGCCACCGGGTGAGATCGGGGTCGGCGAGGAAGCGCATCAGTTGCTCGATCGGGTTGACCCAGATGGTTTCCTCAAGCTCATCGGGGTCGGCGCCGGGGAGGAACTGTCGGTATCGCTCCCGGGCCGTCTGCTTGCTGACCCCGCCGTACGGGGCCCACCGCCCCTGCCCGTCGGTGCTGCCCCAGGTCTTGACGTCGTCCCAGGTGGCGGCGAAGACCAGGTAGCCGTGCGCGCGCAGCCGGGCACGTTTCTCCGCGTCGTCCGCGAGCCGGTTGTACTGGGATGAAGCGTGGTATTTGAAACCGTCCAGGTAAACGGCCACCTCGGGCGACGGCGCGTCGAGGCGTTTGAAGTGGACGTCGGGGCGGGTGCCGCGAACGGTGTTCTGCAGCTTCATCTGCCAGTGGGTGACGCTCTGACCGTTGTCGCGGACGAACCGCAGGTCGGCGATGCGGGCACCATCGTGGTCGGTCCGTCGATCGATCCGCAGGCCCGAGTTGGGCGTCTCGCCAAGCGCCAGCAGCTTGGTGAGGAACCGCATCTCCAACTCGCTCTCCACCTGGTGGATCAGCGAGATCTCGTCCGTCCGGGTGCCCTCCTCGACGTCCCAGTTGTCGAGGAGCTTGTCCAGCATCCCCAACGCCTCGTCGCGGCTCATCAGGGCGAAGTGCTCGTTGCGCGCGTGGCGCAGGAGGCAGCGATGACAGACCGGCCTGCCTTCGTGTCGACAGGCGCAGTCGGCGATCCGCTGCCGCGCGAGTTCCAGGACCGCGCGAAACTCCTCAGGTTTGGCAAGGCGGTGCAGGTAGCCGGTGCCTTGTGGCTGAGTGTCGTAGACGACCACGAAGTTGCGCGTTCCGTCGCTCTGCCCGTCCGGCATGGTGGCCGACACCGCCTGAAGGTGCGCCGGGTCCCCGCCGTACTGCGCGGCGATGCCGAGGCGGATCGCGGCAGCGAACGACGCGATGCGTTCCTGGACCACGGCGGTGGCGGCCGGGATCAGGATGCGCAGCGCCTCGGTCTCCAACTCGTGGGCGAGGATCAGGTCGACGTGGGCGTCCGGGGCGGCGGGCGAGCGCCGGTAGGGGCACCAGGGCCGGTGATGCTCAGCGCCCTTCACAACGGTCGCCCCGGACGCCTCCGCGGCGAGTTGTTGGCTCACCGCGGGGGCACCATCAACCGTGGTTCCGCCGCAGGAGGTGCAGGTGTGGAAGCGGTTGATCCGCACCTCCTCGCCCGCGAACAGTTCGGCCGCCCGGTCGTAGCGCTGCGCGCCCAGGTTGAAGTGCCGGATCATCGCGTGCCGGCTGTAGTCGACGCCGAACGTGTCACGGGCGTGCCGCCAGGACGAATCGACCTTGGCCGGGTCCACGTCGACGGCGACGGTGGTGGCGTAGAAACGCCGGTCCCGGTCGTCGCTGTCGTCGCGGATGCGGGCGTCGTCGCGCTTGTCGCGGCTGAGCACCCGGGTCGGTTGGAGGACCTGGAACAGTCGCCCGTGGTCGGCGATGCCCGGGTCCGCGCAGCGCGGGCAGGCGCTGGTGTCCTCCTTGGCAAGGTGGGTGCGGACGTAGCCGCACTGGGCGCAGATCCGCCACTGCTCGTACGCCGGACGGTCCGCCGGACCGACGTCGAGCCCCGAGATCTCGTGCTTGTAGCCCCGCACGTAGTAACTGTTGCCGGGAGCGATCTCGACCAGTGCCTGCCGGGCGGGGCGGGCGTACTCACGCAGTTCGCTGTGGAACCGGCGGTCGCCGTCGGCCTTGTCTTCCCAGGTCAGGGTGGCTTCGAGGTCAGTTCGACTGTCGATGAGCGCGTAGTTCGGCAGCAGCCCGAACTCGACCATCGTGCCGTGGGCGGCAGCCGAGCTGACCTCGCGCAACCGGCGACGGACCGCCCCCTCCTCCGCCTTCAACATTTTGATTTCGCGCGCGTGGTCCGGGTCGCTGGGCACGAGCGCGCCTCGGGCGGTGGCGAGTTCCTGCATCCGGCGACGCAGGTCGGCCAATCGGGAATCCCAGATCTCGTCGGCTTCCTTGACCCGGTGGACGATGCCATCGGCGGCGAACTCACGCAGTTGGTCGGCGGCAATTCGCAGAACCGTGTCGCCGAAGAGGGTGAGGAACTCCTCCACCAGCCGACCGCCGTCGCGACGTGCGGCCTCGGCGAGGCCGGTCAGCCAGCCGGTCGGGCCGAACAGCACGTGCGCCCGCCGTGGCATCGGCAGTACCCCGGCGAGACGGCCACGGGCGGCCAGGTCGATCAGGTGGGCGAGGTACTGGCGGCGCAGGATCTCCACGGCGGAGAGGAAACAGCCGGGTGGCACGATCTGGCCGGCGATCATGTCGCGCGGATCAGCCAGGTAGTAACGGTCCCGTTCGGTCCTCCCGACCAGGGTCAGCACCAGGGCGTTACCGCTCTTGCGGCCGGCGCGGCCCGCCCGCTGGACGTAGTTGGCCGGGCCGTGCGGGAGTGACGCGAGCACCACCGCCGAGAGAGCGCCGATGTCGATACCCATCTCCAGGGTGGGCGTGCAGGAGAGCACGTTCGGGTCGGTGTAGCGCTCGCCGTCGCGGAACTCCTTCTCCACCGTCTCCCGCTGGGCGCGGGTCAGCATGCCGGTGTGTTCGCCGGTGACGACCCGGAATACCTGGCTGTCCAGGTAGAGCCGGCGGTAGTAGTCGTCGGCGGCGGTGTCGTCGCGGGCGGCCTGGAGTTGACCCCGGCAGCGGTACTGCCGGCACGGCTGACCGATCCAGTCGGCCACCCGATCAGGGTGCTCGGTCTGCTGCCAGTGGCAGGTGTCGCAGCCGACCCCGGCCATCGCGGCGGACGCGTCGTCGAGTCGGGTCACCCGCAGATGGCCGGGCATCAGCCCGTACACCGTGTTGCCGTCCTCGGTGTCGCCGGCGGCGACCACGTCGGCGGCGGCGAGGGCCGGCAACAGCCGGCTGAGGAAGCCGGCGCCGTCACCGGAATCGAGACCGAGGCAGCGCGAGGTCCAGTCCTGGTACCAGTTGCCCCGTGCGGTGATCACGTCGAACTCCGAGCGGGACTTCGGCGTCGCGAGCAGGAACGCGGGCGCGGACAGCCCCCTCGGGAACGCGGGCATCCCGGCCGGCCGGCCACCCCAGATCTGCCACCGGGTGCCACCACGCTTCAGGTACGGCACCAGCCACTCGTGGAACACCGCGCCGCGGACACGCAGCCGCTCCAACAGGCCGCGGACGAAGGCGAGGTAGCGGGCGTCGTCCGGCGGCGCCACGGCGAGGTGGCCGGGACCGGTGAGGTGGATGTCCCGGCAGATCGCAGCGGCTCGCGTCGGATCGTCGAGGGCCACCTCGACGGCGACGCTGCGGGTCAACTCCAGGGTGCGGCCCTGACGGGAACGCAGGCCGGTCTCCATCACGGTGGCGAAGACGAGTCGCTCGCTGATCAGCTCCCAGGTCTCCCGGCTGCCGCTGTGCTCGCCGGCGACCAGGCTGTCGACACCGGGCTGGTCGTACAGGTCGGGCGGCACGACGGTGGAGAGGATCTCCGGCTTGGCCGCCTCTTCGATCATCCTGACGAAGAGGTCGTCGAGCCCGATCGACTCCCCAGCCTTCAACCGACCGGCGAGCAGGGAGCGCAGGGAGAACGAGTAGGACCTGTTGGCGACGAAACCGGCGCGGTGCGCGGCGTCCTGGACCGAGTCGTTGAAGAGCAGCGTCTTCTTCTCGGCCTCGTCGAGCTCCCCACCGGTGAAGAGCTGCGTGATCGCCACCGAGGCGAGGGTGGCAAGGCCGGCGCCGAGGAAGCGGATGCCATGGTCCAATTCACAGGACGGGCAGCGGTCCTTCTCCGCACCGTCGATGTCGAGGACGTCACCGAGCACGACGATCGCGTCGTCGGTGGGCTCGCGGTCGCGGTGCTCGTCGAAGGGGCGCACCCGACGGCCGTACTCCAGGACCAGCAGACCGCGGGAGCGCTGGCGTACCTCGTCGTCGGTCGCGGCGATCAGCGCGCGGACCCGGCGCTTGTCCCGGCCGACGCTGGCCCGGTAGATCTTGTCCGGGTCGGTCTCCAGCTCCTGCGGATCCTTCTCCGGCGACAACGCCATCCAGCCCGAACGACCGCAGTGCCGGCAGTAGATGGCCGGTAACCGTGGGTAGCGGTTGTCGGCCACGACCACGTCGGCGTCGGTGGCGTACGGGTCCAGCTCGCGCGGCGCTTCGCCGTACCAGCCGAAGGCGGCCTGGTGGGAGGTGCCGCGCAGCAGGCGGGAGACGGCGCGTACCCACAGGTGGGTTTCGATGTTCAGTAGCGGACGGCCTGGAACGTCCGGGTTCTGCGCGACGGAGAGCAGCCCGACGAACCGGGCAAGTGCCTTCGCCGTGATCTCAGCCGGAGTCTTCATCACGCTGCCCCAGCCGGTCGCGTTCTTGCGAGGCAACACGTCGATGATCTCGTCAAGGGTGCACGGCCGCGTCTGGAGCGAGTCGAGCACCGCCTTCGTCAACGGATGCTGGCGCAGCAGCTCACCGAGGCGCGTCGGGGCGTCGAGACAGCGCTCGCCGACCACCAGTTCGGCGACCTCGGCCATCATCGCCTCGGGGTCGCGGTCGTCGACGGCCGCGAGCTGCTCCGGGCTGGGTAGCGGCAGGCTGAAGTCCTGGCGGGCGACGAACTCGCCGGCCTCGTACCGGTCCTCCCCCACCAGCGAGCCGGCATCGAAGGCGACGCCGAAGACCTGCTCGGCGACCTCACGGATCGCGGTACGACCGTCCCGGCCGCCGCCCTCGCCGAGCGTCGCGGAGGTCGCCACCGGGCAGATCGGCCCCAACGGCCGCTCCGGCTCGTCGAGATTGAGCGCCGCGGCGAGCCGGCGCAGCAGCATCGCCACGTCGGTGCCCTGCGCGCCGTCGTAGGTGTGGAATTCGTCCAGCACCACGTACGCCGGTTCGGCGCCCTCCCACAGCGGCAGGTCGTCGGCCCGCTGGAGCAGCAGGTCCAGCATCTTGTAGTTGGTGATCAGGATGTCCGGCGGCGTGCGCCGCATCTCCGACCGCTTGGTGAAGACGTGCGCGTACTCGATGGCCGCCACGTCGCCGATGTAGAGACCGGCGGTGACCTGGCTGAGCGCCGGGTCGGAGAGCAACTCGTTGATGCGAGACGTCTGGTCCGTCGCGAGGGCGTTCATCGGGTAGAGCAGGATCGCCTTGACGCCTGCCCGGCCCTGCTGCTTCTGCCGACGGCAGTGGTCGAGCACCGGGATCAGGAACGACTCCGTCTTACCCGAGCCGGTGCCGGTGGTGATCAGCGTCGGCTCGGCCGGCCTGCCCTTCGTCGACAACCGGGCGAACGCGTTCGCCTGATGCAGGTAAGGGGTGAAATCGGCCGGCGCCCAGTCGAGGTGCGCCCGCCAGTCACCCTCCGCCGGGCGGAAGGGGGTGCGGATCCGCAGGTACGGGCCGCGGAAGATGCCCTGCTCCTGGTGAGAGAGAAAACCTTCCAGACCCTGGCGTACGCCGTCCTCGGTCAGGCCGAAGGTGGTGGTCAGGTACTGGGTGAGGGTCCGACGCAGGGTGTCGGCGGCGATCGTCGGTCTCATGAGCGGATCACCGCCGCATGCTACTTCACCCCTTACCGGGGATGACCTGCGCGACAACCCGCAAGCGGGGTGAGTCGGATTCGCGACAAATACATTCCAGAGAGAGCGCCGAGCCCGACTCTCACCACGGCTTACATCCAACAAGGCGGCAGTACCACCTCATCGGAAGCGATGTAAGGCTGTACGGCTCTTTGTGATCCGCCTTATGATCGCGTGCCGGAACGGCTCCGGAACGGATGAGGTGACGGCTACCCAATGGTCGCAGCGGCAGAGACGACCCTGCAAGGACTGCTCGAAGGCACGAAGCAGTATCAGGTGCCTCTCTACCAGCGCACCTACTCGTGGCAGGGCCACCAACTGGAGCGGTTGTGGGACGACATCGTCCGACTCGCCGAGGACAGGGTCGAGAACCCGAAAACGACTCACTTCATTGGGTCGCTGGTGCTGGCACCCAGCCCCAACAACGGCCCGGCCGGCGTCGGGGTGTTCTTGGTGGTCGATGGCCAACAGCGATTGACAACCCTGTCCATTCTGCTCTGCGCCATCCGGGACCATCGGGTAGCCACCGAAGATGACAGCCACCGTGACCGACTCACTGGCCAGTATCTGATCAACCAGTGGGTGCCCGAGCGCCGTCTGAAGCTCGTCCCCACCCAGGCCGACCTCGATGCCTATCTCGCCTGCGTGGACTCCTCGGCGCAGGCCGGTGGGGGTGATGTCGGCGCAGCGTACAAGTTCTTCCGTGACAGGCTGGCGGCTTCCGCCGACGCGACACAGGTCAAGAACCTGGAAGATGCAGTGCTCTTCGGATTAGCGCTAGTCTCGGTGATCGCTCACCCCGACGACAACGTCTATCGAATCTTTGAGTCGTTGAACAACACCGGCCTCAAACTGACCCAAGCCGACTTGCTGCGCAACTACCTGTTCATGCGTCTGCCCGACCGCAGCAAAACCGTGTACGACGCGCACTGGCTGCCGTTGCAGCAACGGTTCAACTCAACCGAGTTGGAGACCCTGTTCTGGCTGGACCTGGTGCAGCGCGACCCGCGAATCACACAAGGCGACACGTACGCGCGGCAGCAAGCGCGGCTCGACCGGCTCGGCACAGAAGATGACATCGAGGCCGAGGTGCGTCGATTCGGTCGTCTCGGCCGGCTACTGGAAATCATCCTGCATCCCGACAAGGAGCAGGACTCAGACGTACGTTTCCGGCTGGAGCGATTGCACGCCTGGGGCACGACTACCGTCTACCCGCTCCTGCTGCACTTGCTGGATCGTCGCAGCCTGGGCACTGCAACCAGCGCGCAAGTGGCGTCCGCAATGCGGTACGTGGAGAGCTTCCTCGTCCGGCGGCTGCTGATAGGCCGGGCCACCGCGAACATCAACCGCAATCTGCTGTCCATCGTCACCGAGATGAACAAGGACCTACCGGTCGACCAGGCGGTACACGCCTACCTGTCGGCCGGCCGCAAGTACTACGCGACGGACGCCGACGTACGCCACGCAGTACGCTCGCTGCCGTTCTACACCAACGGACGAGCATCGCAGCGTTCGCTGGTGCTGCGCTGGTTGGAGGAATCATACGACAGCAAGGAGCCAGTCTCTCCAGCAAAGCTGACCATCGAGCACGTCCTGCCGCAAAGCATGGGTCCAGAGTGGCAGCGCATGCTCGCTGCCGACCTCGAACCGCACGAGAACGTCGTCGAGGTGCACGACGCTCTGAAGCACACGTTGGGCAATCTCACGCTGACCGGCTACAACGCCGAGCTGGGTAACAGCCCTTTCGCCGTCAAGCGGGTCGACCTCGCAAGGAGCGGCGTACGCCTCACTCGGGACATCGTCGCCTGTGAGCGCTGGGGGCGACCGCAGATTCATGCCCGGGCCGACGCACTTGCCGAGCGAATCATCAATCTGTGGCCGGGGCCGACCGGGCCTACGGTCGATCAGTCCGAGGTGCGCTGGGACCTCATGGAGGCGGCGCTCTCCGCAATGCCGGCCGGCTCCTGGACAACCTATGGAGACCTCGCTGCGTTGATCGGCACGGCGCCCCAGCCGGTCGGCAACCGGCTACGCGCCGTCCCGGTACCCAACGCCCATCGGGTGTTGCAGGCTGAAGGAACGAAAGCTGGGGGTTTCCGGTGGCCCGACGGACGCACGGACGACCCGGTCGCGGTGCTGAAAGCCGAAGGGGTCGAGTTCGACCAGCACGGCCGGGCCGATCAGACCCAGCGCATCGACCTCGACGAGTTGGCACAACTGACCGGTCTGGCCCCCGACGAGTTGCCACGGCGGCTGCCCCAGCCTCGACCCGGTGACGGGCAGTCCCTCGCCGAACGCTTCACCGAACAGCTCGGGGTACTGCAAGGCCCGGTCGTTGCCGGAGCCACGCTGACACTGCTCGATCGATGGACCGAGATGGGCGGCACGCTCCTCTATGGCGGTGGAGCAGAGACATCCTGCTTCCTGATGGCCCGCGAACGTGGTCACCGTGACGGCGACATTTGGCCGGTGACCCTTTATCCAAGCGGGAAAGTTGAGGTGGTCTTCCAACACATGGCAAGTCGTCCGCCGTTTGACGCCCCGGCGCTGCGTGAACAGTTCCGGCAACGACTTAATCAGCTGCCCGGCGTGAACATCGCCGCCGCGAAACTCTCACTGCGACCCGGCATCCCACTGGCCGTCCTCGCGGATCACGCAGCCGCATCGGCGCTTGTGGAGCACCTTCAGTGGTTCTACGACCAGGCCCACCTATCCGAGGAAGCGGACGAGACGCTCACGGTCTAGCAGGATGGCAGACGCCTTATCCGATATGTCGACCTGCCTTCGCAGCAATCAAGGTGGTAGTCGTGTCTGCGTTGACCAATGAGGTAAAAACCGCCAAGAGCCCGGTGGCCCGTTGGCTCCGCGCGACGTTTCCGCACCACCACGGCGTGCAGGCCGATTATCGAGAGGCCATCGGCCCGGCCCGGGTACTGCCACCCCCGAGCGTTGCGCTCTCGACGCAGGGTGCTGCTATCGATTGGTGGTTGCGGTTCCTGATCGACCCGGCCCCATCAATCGGGCTCGCAGTGACCGGGCTGAGCACGCGGCGAGCGCCGTGCGAACGAGCTGGCCTGGAACTGCTGCACGACCTGGGTGCGGTCGATAGCGACGGCAATCACGTGGGGCCACTCCACCCGGCCCGGTTCAGAGAGCGGTCTGATGAGTGGTGGGCACGGATGTCCTACGCGCTCGCACTCTTGGTCGAGCTGTACCGGGCGGCTCGGGTAGACGGGTCTCGCCTGATGCAACTTGGTCCGGACAGTCGGGCACCCGACCTGCTGGCACTGGCGAACGCCGACGAGGTCGCCGACCTGATTGCGATGCGCGACCTGGCAGTGGGGCAACTGCTACCAGTGCTGCCGGTCGGGCCCGTGGTCACAGGCGCGACCTTCGAGGGCAGTGCCGGTCTCAACGCTGACTCCGATCTCATCGTCGGCGGCGTGCTCGTCGACTTCAAGGCCACCCAGGGGAGGGCCCGGCCGGACGGCAGCCGTGCGGTCGGACTGACCAGGGCCGAAGTCGATCAGTTGCTGGGGTACGTGCTGCTCGACTACTCCAATGCGTTCGCGCTGCACTCGATAGCTATCTACACCGTCCGCTACGGACACTAGGTCGCGTGGCCGCTGGAGGACTTGTGCGCAGAGCTCGCCGGGCGGCCAGTTGACCTCCCCGCCATGCGGCAGGAGTTCAAGCATCTGGTACGGGTCGAGCTGCCAGATCATCGCAGGGCGTCGATCGTCGACAGGATCCGGCGGCGGGTCTCTGCCAGTTAGCCGGTCAGCAGTCGAGGACTCATTCATTGGCGGTATGACGTCGGTGGGTCCAGCGGATTTGAGAGCGCAACACCTAACTCCGATCTCCGTCGAACTCCCGCAGCAGTCAATTATTAGTCACCCCGGCAGGACGAACGGCTGCTTCCGGGGCAACGTCACCGCCAATAGCATCGAGTTCCTCGGATGGAAGAACGAGCTTGCGCTCGGCTTTTCTCTGCCAGATCCCGGTCCGACGGCATCGGAGGCGGCGTGGTAATCAGGCGAACTATCAGCGACTGGTACACCAATGCGGAGGGCCGAGATTCAACTGATTCCCGACATGACTGGGAGAATGACGACCAGCCCGACCGTACGCCTGATGTCTGGCTCGACCGCCTCCAACCTGTAAGTCGCGCAGGCTACACCCGCCCCTCAGGCGGATCTGCCTTCAAGGCCGCTCCGGCCAACGCTGGTCGCCTGACCGAACGCAAGAGGCGAGACCTGGCAGACGCCGCCCGCGATCTCCGGCACCGAATGCCGAACATCAAGGATTCAACGATTGCTCGGCGCCTTCGTCAGGACGGGTGGCCCCAGGTCTCTGTTGAACAGATTCGCGCAGCTCTGCGTGCCTATCCTTCTCCGCGTCACAGGCAGCAGTCCCCTGCTCGTCCTCCGGAGGTCCGGAAAACTGCGACGAAGAAGCCTGGCATCGCTACCGTCACTAGTTCACCCAGCGCGATCAAGCCAACGACGGGAAGCCCGGCGGCCGCACGAGGCCAACAGAGCCTCGCCGAGGTGGCGCATGCCATGCGTGCGAAGTTTCCGCACCTCGACATGAAGAAGCTGACCAAACACGTACGCGGGCGCGGCTGGCCGATGGCGACCGTCAAGCAGGTGGAGGCCGCTCTCCAGCGACCGCGCCCCAAACAGCCGGTCAGCAGCCGGCCGATTGCATCTCGGGCCGTCCGCTCTCCTCACCCAGACACCTGTTTCGCCTGCGGAGTGGTGCCGTCGCTGCTGGGAACCTGCCGCTGCTCCTGACATCAAACGAAGCCCGAACTCGTTACGTCGGCAGCTGGCGGGCGTGCCAGCGCTGGATGGTCCGTTTGTAGGGCTCGGGCATGTGCAATCGCGGCACCTCGTCGTACGTGAAAACGCCGAGCTCTTTGTGTTCGGCCGAGTAGATGAGCTCCTCATCCCCGACGTACGTCGCGCCGAAGCTCACGATGAACACGTGCCGGACCGGCGTGATCTCGTAGACCCAGGAGTCGATTATGTCGACGTCGGTGATGGTCAACCCGAGCTCTTCGGCAACCTCCCGGCAAACACCATCCTCCGGTGTCTCACCTACTTCGAGCTTGCCGCCCGGCAACTCCCACTCGTCGCGCTCGTTCCGCAACAGCGGCACGCGGCCGTGGTGGTCGACGACCAGCTTGACCGAGATCGGTAGCTGGTACTCGAAATACCCCGGGTTCCGCTCGACCAGGTAAGGCGGTCGCTCCGTCACGCGAGAAGTCCTTCCGTGGTGCGGCATCAATTAGCGGTCAGCAGCAGAGCAGCGATGTCGTCGGCCCGCTTGAACCGACCACCGCTGCTGCCGGGTTCGCTTTCCGCGTCCCGGATCAACTTTTCTAGGTAGTGCAGCCCTCGATCACGCGCATCGGGAATCACCTGAGCCCACGAGCGGTAGATCTCGTAGTCGGTGACCAGCCGGGCGAAGCCGTCAGTGCACAGCAGTATGCAGTCGGCGTGCGTCCACTCGCCGGCGGCGCTGTGTGGTCGAAGTTGGCGATTCGGGTGCCCGGAGAAGATCGATTCGACATCACCGGCGGTCATCGTGTGCAGCCGGCGCTGGTGCATGGCCGCGATGACCCGGTCCGCCTCGCCCTCATCTGTCGCGACCGCTGCGGCCTCGCGTCGGTCAAAATAGCCGGTCGACAGCACCACAGGTTGAACGCCCTGGACCACGGCGGTGGCGTCGCCGATTCGAGCGAGGTCGTAGCCGATGCCCTGGTCGACGCAGACCGCGATTGAGCAGGCCGGCGGCACCCGGCTCACGGGGAACGACAGTGCTGTCTGCTCGCGGGCCACATCGTCGGCGATCGACGTCAGGAGCGCGGCGGCGGAGCCCTGATAGTTGTCCGCGCCAGCCTGAGTCAACCGCTCACCGATGCGGTCGACAAGCCACTGCACATCGCTGTCGGCGGGCAGCGCGGCATCGTCGTACAGATCGGTGGCGCCATCGATGACCCAGGCGAGGGTGCCGCGGTGGCCGACGCGGTCTTCATTCGCCCGCGTTCCACCGGCCGAGGTGATCGCTTCTCCTACTTTCATGGGCTGTCCAAACTCTCATGACACCCACGAGGCTGGCACGAACATTCCGGCCCCGATCATGGCGCATCCGATGACGACCGCTGCGATCACCCGGCGAACGCGGCTGTTGTTGACGAGAGAGAACGTACCGAAAACGACAGCTATCGCGCCGGACGCCACGAGCATGAGACGGAGGCCCTCGACGCCGGTGCTCTGGCTGGCGATGTTACTGGCCGTGGCGATGAAGGCCACCACGGCCGCCAGGAGGCCCAGGAGTTGCAGTTGCTGGCCCTTGAACTCGGTCAACTCGGCGCGGAAGCGGGCGTGGGCCTGGGCCCACCGGGCGCGCTCCTGCATCAGATCGATCCGGATCCGGCTCGACTGGTACTGGGTGAGCCGACGCAGGTGGTCCCGCGAGTCGCGCGGCTCAAGTTCGATTGCCTGCGCGACGGCGGCCCTGGCCGCCTCGAACTCGCCGCGCAGCGCCAGCACCCGGCCTTTCGTCTCGTAGTAGTGGGCCGCACGCCCCTGGGTGAGAGTTATCGCCCGGTCGATGTGCCGCTCCACCTGTTCGAGGTCGCGTGCCGGGCTCGGATCCTCCAGGCGTTCGAGGTACTCGACCCAGAACGCCGCCAGCTGATGGATCACCGCCGCGACGTCAGGCATGGAGGCGACGGCCTGGCGGGAGTATTCGACTGAGCTGCGAAGTGAGGCGAGGTCGCCCTTGGCGCGGGCGACGATCGCGCGGAAGGTGTGGAAGTAGGGCTCTGCCCCGAACTCGTCCTCATGGTCTCGGACGACCGAGGCGTACTCCGCGTGGCGTTCCTCGCGCCGTAGCCGCAGCAGGAGAGCGTAGAGCGCCGCGAACCGGGACCGACGGCGAATGGCGTGATCGTCGAGAACGGCGCGCAGCAGCGGCTCGGGGTTGGGGTACGCCTCGACCACCGCCCGGATTGCCTGCGGGAAGGCCGCGTCGGACGGTTGCGGCACCTTCGACAGCGCGGCGACGAGGTGGCTGCGGTCGGGCGCGGAGGACGCCGGCTGGCGCGATCTAGGAACTCGCAATCGAAAACCCCCGGTTCAACCAGGTGTACGGATGGTCGCTGTTGACTCTCGCCAGGAAACGCGCCAAGCTCCGGTCCCCGGTGAAGGCCGTGCGCCCGTGCAGGAACCGGTGATTGTGTACGAGGTAACCGTCGCCCGCACCCAGGTGCAGAGTTTGGGCCGTCTCAGCGATCAGGCGGCGGATCGCGACCACGAGGTCCATACGCCCATCGGTGCTGTACGGCACGGCGATCCGGTCGTCGCGATAGCGGATGCGGGCGTGGCCGACACTGATCTCGACAACCGCCGGGCCTGGCCGACCGGTTGCCGTCCTCAACCGCAGATCGGCGATCTCGCTATCCCCGGCGTGTTGGCGAACGACAGCCAGCACCCGCGCGCCGTCGACCAGTGTGGCGTTTCCCCCGGCCATCGCCGGAGTCAGCATGAGGGTGGCGAGCACGCTGGGGGGCTGCGCGTGCAGACTGCGATCGGTGTGCGGCGACAGGGCCAGATCGGTGAAGCCGGCCTCGTTATCGTCCTCTCTCCTATGTAACCGAGGCTCGATGACGGTCAGCCCGCCGGTAACCTGATGCGGATGGTCGACGGGGGCGGTCCAGCGGTCGAGCAGAGCCCGGACCTCGGCGATCGACCCCTGCCGGATCAGGACGACACCGTCACGGGCGAGTACGCCGGGCACCAGCTCCGGGCTCACCTCAGTCTCGCGCCCCACTTCCACCAGCCGCACACGCCCTGCCTAAGCGCCGTCAATCCTCAGGGTCATCGAGGTCGACGGCCGCCGGAAGCTCCGACCGTGCGGGGGGCTTCACCGGGGCCGGCGTGGGCAACGCACCCAGACCTGCTCGGTCCAGCGCCGTGTGCAGATTGCCGACCAGTTCCTTGAGCACATCTTCCCGGGCCTGGTTGTAGGCGAGTTGTGCGGCAGCGCCGGCGGCGGCTCCGGCACGCTCATAACCGCCCCAGGTGTCCAACCACTCGTAGGAGCCGTTGACACGGCGCATGCGGGCGACCCAGTAGACGGAGCCCTGCTTCCGAACCGTCCAGTAGCTGCCATCGGCCGTGTAGTTCCGGTATGCCATGCCGACCAAGGTATCGATGGAACCCAGCAGGTTGCTACAGCCGTACGTCCACTTCAGACAGCGGCCGAACGCCCGGGACGAGGCCCTTGCGGCGCATCTGCCGGCACCGGTCCAGGCCCGCCAGGCCGAATCCGCCACGGGTGCCCGGGCGACAGCGGCGACCGGACAGAGTGCGCCGCCGGCCTACGTGGCCATCCTGAATTCCGGACCGAGCGCGAGACATGGTCCAACCTAGCCGATCATCGGAAGAGGGGCGGCTGGACATCGATGATCGGCCGTTTCGCTTCATCTGCCGGTGGCAGCATGCCTAAATCCTCAAGCTCTGTCGCCTTCAGAAGAGGTCCATCGAGGATGGCTTTCAGCACGTCGTCCTGCTGCGGCTCGAGGAGCACGCATCCATGGAGCACGGCTAGCAGGTTTCGCAAATCGTCGGTGAAGTCCCACTTGCTGGCAACAATTTCGTTCAGTGGGGACGATTTGCGCACGCGGGGCCGCTTGGAGCGGTAGTCGAACCACTTCTTGACAACTTGCGTGCCACAAACGTCATAATCCCAGACTGCTGAGGGGACGGGACCGAGGGCTCCCTCGCCCACATACAGGGTCAAACTGTCCCGGTCGTACGTGATGCTTTCGGGCATGCGGTCCGCCACCCCTGGTACGGGCACGAGGACATCAGGGCGCAGTTCCCTCGGTGGTCCTAGTGGACGGCCAGCCGACGAGCAGACATAACGCTCACCGTGGGTCTGAAGCCAGATCACTCGTTCACCAAGGCCGACTGCCGCACGCCAAAGGTTGGGGTTCAATGTCAACGGGATCCGCACTCCCGGGGTGCGAAGCTCCGATCGAAATCGCGTCGAGAAGCCGGGGTGCGACGCCACGGCGGCAACATAGGCGAAAACGTCTCCGCAGGTAACGTCGCTACCGAGCTGGCGAGAAAGGTGCTCCATAAGACCAGGGGCGATGTTGGGATGATGACCGCTGACGTCACGGTACCGCGGTAGTACCTTGCCTCCATGATGACCCATGTAGTGGTCGTTATCCGGCACCTCCGCCGCGAACACGACGGCCGGTCCGGAGGTCACCGATTCCGCGAACAGTGTCGTCAGATACGTCTGATGTTTCCCGTGTGTAGACCACAGATCGGGACGGGCTCGATCGACAACCCTCCGGTCGGCAATAACATACTGCCGATCGAAACTCCGGAAAGATACGCGCATGATAGAAACCTGAGGGTCAATATCGCCAGTCAGTGACGCAGGCTGACCGGTGCCGTCGAAGTGCGGCGAGAGTGCGACGGCGATTGCCCTATCCTTAGTTTCCTTCATCAGATCTGGCCGTTCCACCACGGCAG
Source organism: Micromonospora sp. NPDC051543 (assembly GCF_044454415.1). Lineage (NCBI taxonomy): Bacteria > Bacillati > Actinomycetota > Actinomycetes > Micromonosporales > Micromonosporaceae > Micromonospora > Micromonospora sp. NPDC051543. The sequence continues at coordinate 59,052 of NZ_JBITDT010000018.1, read as the reverse complement.
CCAGGCTTAGACGGCGCCACCGCTGGGCCAACGTTTCTTCGTCCGGAGCGTAAACCCATGTTCGGTTGGCTTTGATACCTGGCGATTGCCACGGCATCAGGTCGGCGAGCGCAACGCAGTCGTTCCATATGGCCTGCGAAGCGGGACGGAAGGGAGCCGACCACTTCGCTGGGCAGTCCAACCAGCGACCGCTTGCGGCAGTCAGAGCCTGCAGGGCATCGAATTTTTCTTGCCTGTTGCCGGAGAGGGCAACGTAACGGATCCTGGCGGGTGTTTCCGTATCGGCCGTCTTGGCACGTCCGAATACGCCGATACACAATGGCTGCTGCACGTCTGGGAAAATGCGTGTCGGCACCTCGGGCTGATGCCCTTCAGGAGATAGATCGATGATCCAACCCCAGTCGGCCTGCCGTCGCAGGTACTCACGCATGCCGGCGAAGCCTGGCCCGGTCGTGTAGGCCGACGTGCAGACGAAGGCCACGACTCCCTCCGGGTGCTCAGGATGCGCTTCGAATACCTTCCAGGTGGCCCAGCGCCAAAAGTAGATGTTCAAGTTGTGCAGTTTGAACTCGAGTCTGCCGGTACCGGTGCCTCGAAAAGCGTCGAGCATGCTCGACTTTCCCTTGTTGCTGGCAAGTACGAGCCCTCCCTGATTCTTGGCACGCTCAAGGTAGGGCGGGTTACCGAGAACGACCATGACCCGTTCCTCGGTCTTGACCTTGATTGCTTGCGCCCGGGAGTCAGCAATTGGCCGGTACACGTACGGGCTAACAAGCGTCTCTACGTCAGGATCCTCCAGGGTATCGGTGACGTAGAACCTGACCTTCTCGTCGGCAACCTCCAGTCCCCGCGCTGCGAGATCCTGGTGCAGCCGTAGTTCCGCTACGGCGAAGGGCGCGATCTGGCGTTCAAATCCAACTAAACGACCGAGGAGAGCACGAAGTTCAGCTGGCTCGTCCCCGTGGTCGGCCGCAATCGTCTTCGCTACACGTGCAATGACGCTCAACAGGAAGGTGCCTGTACCCATTGCCGGGTCGACGACCACTACGTCGCGGTCGGCCAGACCTAGCCGTCGGTTCAGCTTGTCGTGCAAGATGCTGTCGACAAACTGGACCATGAAGTCCGCAACGGGCTGCGGCGTGAAGTAGGAACCACTTCCCCGTCGAACCGCTGGGTCGTACAACTCCAAAAAGCGCTCATACAGCTGGTCCGATGTGTCTGTCCGCCAATCTGTCCAGTCACTGGCCTCGATAGCGCGCCGCAGCGTTTGCAGAGCCACGCTGCGCTGCTCAATGCTAGGACCACCGTGGTCCTCGGTGAGGATGGCCAGCGCTCGCCCGACGAGCAGGTGGTTCTTGGCCAGCTCTCGGCCGAGCGTTGGCAGCTCCTTGCCCTCGAACTCGATCCCTGACCGACGCGCCAACAGCAGCCCAAACGTGACGGTCTGCGCGTAGGCGTCGGCGAACAACTCCTCGCTCAGGTGGGGAAACAGCCAGGTGCGCCAGTCGGCTAGATGATCGCTGAAGAGCCGGACCCTCCCACCGAGTCGCTCCTGACCGAGGGTGTCCAACACCTCGTCGCGCAACAATCGGCAAAGTCGTGCCGCGTCTCGGACCAGATGTTCGAGGCGACGATGTTGACGTGGACGCCACGCAAGGAAAGCGTGGAGCACGAGCGCCAGGTTGCCGTTGGCGGGCCGAAGGCGCGCACCGGCCCGATGCAGGTCGCCGTCCATCCGTGCCACTGGCCCCTGCAATTCTCCCCAGCGATACACCGCGAAGGACTGACCATCGGTGTACAGAACGTTTGGAAGCAGCTGAAGCTGGACCCATTGCCTACGCTCCCGGGCCGTGGGATGCCAACCGTGGCCGGGAACACCCCTGCCCGGCGCCTTGAGTTCCACATACCCGATCGGGGCTCCGTCGACGTCGATCAAGTAGTCGGGGCGGATAGCAAGTTCCGGGAGGCGGACCTCGCCGTGTGCCCTGACCGGGCAGCCAATCGCTTGTCCAACCGCAACGAGAAGCTCGACCATTGGTGCCCGCAAGGTGTCCTCCCGAGCAGCCAGTCCCCGCTGAAGGATCGGCGCGACGGAAGCACCGAAGTGAGAAACAGCTGCCTCCAGCACGGCGCCGTACGCTTCAGCAGAACCCCGAGGACCGGGCACGTCGGCCGCACTGCGGGTGCGGGCGCTCCTGTCCATGCGCCCTCAACTCGACCGGTGAGTCGTAAACGTGCCCCCACCACTCAGCTCGCCATGGCTACTCAGAGTCATTAGCCGACCTCCCGCCGTATTGCCACAGCATGCGGCAGGCAGCGAGATAGATCAATGGCGACAGTGCACGTCTGACCAACCGCATGATGCCGGTAGGTACGCACGACAGAGAACGGAGGCGCTGAAGGTGACTGGCCCGACCGGCCCGCCGACGGGGCTCACATCAACATCTGATCTTGCACGTCGCGGCGGAGCGAGCCTTCGCGCTGTTGCCGAAGGACCTGCGCACGCGCTTCGGCAGGCAGCACGCCACCGTGCTCAACAACGACCTGCTGGAGATCCCGCTCAGCCATCAGGCGGAGCTGGTGGCCGAGCTACGGCGGCGCGGTTACGAGGTGCACCGCGATGACGCCGATCAACGTGCTCGACGGCCGCAGCTCCAGCCCGCTGCCCGGCTGACCGCGACTCCCCCGCGCCGACCGCCGGCTCCGGGCGACACGCCGGAGCCGGCGGCAAATTCCGATCACTCTGAAAGACATACAGAACCCCCATTGGTACGCCGACAATCGTCGTGTGGGAATTGCGCGTACATGACTGCTGCCGGGAGCGTCTTGTATGGTCAGACGCGTATCGCTATTGCTGTAGTGGTGCCGACAAAGAATGGCCTAACGGCAACGGTTCCACGTTTCAGCGATGGCGTTCGGATGTAACACCATGCAACACGGAGAGGGGTGGCGGATGGCCGACGACATGGGATCGACAGTGCCGCGACGGCAGCTCGGGCGAGCGCTGCGCGACCTACGCACCGAGGCCCGGATAACGCTGGACGGCGCGTCCGAGGCGATGCAGTTCAGCCGGCAGAAGCTGTGGCGCATCGAGACCGGTCTCGGCCCGGTCCGCACTGTGGACGCCAAGGCCATGTGCGAGCTGTACGGGGCGACGCCCGACCTGACCGGCGCCCTCACCGCCCTGGCCGCTGAGACCAAAGCCAAAGGCTGGTGGCACTCGTACGGCGACGCCGTCCCCGACTGGTTCGAGCTGTACGTCGGCCTGGAATCCGCCGCGTCGCAGCTGCGGGGGTACGACGAGTCGCTGATTCCCGGCCTCTTGCAAACAGAGGCCTACGCCAGGGACGTCTATCAAAATCGAACCGAGATGAGCGAGGACGAGATCGATCAGCTCATCAGCATCCGACTTCAGCGGCAGGGCCTCCTACGGCGACGGCTGCCGAAGGCACCTCAGCTCACCTCGGTGCTCGCCGAGGCGCTACTGATCAAGCAGATCGGCAGCCGCAGGGTGATGGCCGACCAGCTCCGACACCTGAGCGACCTCACTGGCCTGCCGAACATCTCCATCCGGGTCCTGCCACTGTCCGTTGGGGCGCACTACGGCGCGCTGGCCGGCACCTTCATGATGCTTGACTTCCCTTTAACCAACCGGGTCGTCCCGGAGCCGTCGGTCGTCTACAGCGAGTCGCTGACCGGTGCCCTGTATCTCGATCGGCCCGAGGAGATCGCCGCCTACGAGATGGTCTGGGCGAGTCTTACGTCCCTGGCTCTCGATGAGCAACAATCGAGGCAACTCATCAGCAAGATCGTCGAAGAGGTTCATCATGACTGAGCTGACCGGTGCCCAGTGGCGCAAGAGCACCCGCAGCGGTGACAACGGTGGCGCGTGTGTCGAGGTCGCCGACAACCTGCCCGGCCTCGTCGCGGTACGCGACAGCAAGGACCCGGCGGGACCAGCCCTCACCTTCTCCCCCGCGGCCTGGACCAGCTTCGTTCAGGTCACGAAGTCCGAGCACTGACATGCACGGCGGACGGGAGCGCAGCTGGCGGACGCGCCGGACGCGCTCCCGTCCGGCAATCGGTCAGGAGGTCGCGTCCCCAATCGCTGGCTGAGTCACATCCTCGAACAACGACCACCGGTTCCGCCACGCCTCCACGTCCTTCGGGTAGATGGCCGTGTGACGGCTTTCCGGGTTACGCGGGCGAACACCGCCGACGCTCGCCATGAACTCGTCGTGCCGCTCGCGCACGCCGGCACGCAGATCGTCTCCGGGCACGACATAGAAGTCCCGATGTCCCTCGGTCACGCCCACGAGGACGTAGACGTCAACCGACATCGCCGTCATCCGGTCGATGTCCGCGATCATCCAGGTGCCCTGCGCAGCAACCTGCACGGCCGCCTTCCGTCCGTTGATCGTTACGAAGGTCTGCGGACCGTTCAGGCTCGCCGAATAGCCGCGCAACAAAGCCTCAGCCACTGCTAGGTGTCGCCCAGCCTGGTGCTTCTGGTGGTTACTCGGAGCCATCTGCTCTCCTTCGGGGTCGAAGAGGGGTAGCGAGCTACGACGGCCGCCAACCCGCGTCGACCGCATCCTGAAGCCGCTTACTGAATAGTGCATGCGCTTGCCGATATTCGTTCTCGCGATCCACCTTGTAGAAGGGCGCCGAATATCCTTCTGGCACTGGGTTCCGCTCCGGATCGTCGAGGTATGCAACCAGTTGCTCGTAATGGCCCTTCGTCTGCCCGACCCCGTAGGCGTGGTGATTACCGGCAATCTTCCTGCCTGACGAATCAAACCAGATACTTGCCTCATAGTCGGCCATGATCGGATAGCGTGCACGGTAAACAGCTAACAGCTCATCGCAAGTTATGCCCAGCCAAACCGAAACCAATGCATCAATTTCCACGCTGGCGGCCCTGCGCTCATACTCACTACGCAGTGGGGTGGTCGGCTCCCAATAGGGAGTTAGGCTGATCGGGGCAATCTCACTGCTGCCAGCAAGGTTCGGCCAGTTCACTGCCCATCTCTCGAAGTCGACCCACGCTTCATCGTAGAGTTCCTCCCATAGCGACCAATAATGCCGAGTGAGGCAGTTAAGTCGAAGCGTTCGCAATAGCAACGCAGCCTCAAGTGGATGCCCAGTCATCGCCGCCGGCATTTTTCGCGCCTCACCAATCCTGACATCCGCTCGGGCCGTGATCCGAAGCAGATAGTCCAGCGGTAGAGACGCCCAAAATCCTGCGGCTAGCACCGTCTCACGATTGCCCTTCGCGACCACCGATTCGAGCGTGCGAAGGTGGGCGGGACCAGGCGACAGAATAGCAGCAAACAGGCTTCGCTCCGTATCAAATGCGATCATCCTTCGCCATGTTAGACGGAAGAAATCCGTGTAACGTCCATCGCCCCACTCAGTCTGTGCCGCCCGATATCGATCCCAGTTGGTGGCCCTGCGGTAGTTAACTCTTGGAACCGCCAACTCCGGCAGTACACGGAGATCCCAAGCAGTCCAATCACGGTTGGTTCGGCAAGGATCGTTTGGCTGCTTAAGAAATGGAGATGCTACCCCAATGTGAGGGCCCTGAAGAATAACTTCTTCCATCCTCCCGGGAGTCGAGGTATCCCATTTTATTAGGCCATCTCGACGAGCCTCGGATTCATCGTAAGCGCGACTCGGAAGCAGATCTTGCGTTGCCATCCTGTGCGGATAGGACGCCAGAGCCTCAATGGCACCTTGCTCCTCTGCCGTGACTGGGTACAGCAGGGGGGTCTGCCTCGTAGGACCATCATGGTCACCGAGGCGCTGCCATCGTGAAAGCAGAAGGTCGTCAATCCCGACGAGTCGAGCACGGTGGGGTCGGATTTCCCAGGCACCCTTGTGCTTGATTCCTGGGATTTCACCGGACCCGTCGTGAACCAAGGATCCAGTGAGGGTGCTTGGATCGAAGAGCCAACTAGCATGAACAAATTCTACATCCCGCGGAAAACCGTACACATGGATCGCAAATTCAGTATTGGCATGAATTTCCGGGAAGACGCCCTTGCGGTTATGGAAGTGCGCGTGGAATCGCAGACGCTCGAAGGAAGCTTCCCGCAGCCTTGCCTCCTTAGACCCACCCAGGTGTGTGTCAGGATGGATCAGACCAGCCACCCCTGCGCGACCAAGGAGAACCCATACACGACACATAAAAGCGCGATAGAGGTCGAGTTGAGTACCAACCAAGAGAGGGTAAGTAGCAGCGCCACCGATCATCGCTACTAAGCCGACATTGCTTGCAAACTCCGTCATGAACATCTTCGCAGTAGTTTCACGAGAGGCCAGCACAGATGCCTTTCGCTCACGCACCGCTGACATTGACGGCTTGTCACTTAATGCGAACCACGGGTCCCACTCTGCCAACAGCCCGTCTTCTTGCCATCGAGGCCGCACCCAAGGCGGGTTGCCGACCTGGAGGTCGAAGCCACCCATAGCGAACGCCTGAACAAAGGTCAGTTCCCAATGGAAGCATCCTTGCTGCTCGGCGATTTGATCGGCCGCGAGCAGCCATGGGAAACGATCGGAAAGGGTTAGAGTAGAGTCGACGCCGATGACGCCGTCGAGCTTTTGCTCGAAATCGCTCATCTCGTTTAGGCTGGTGAACTTCTGACCGTAGAACCGCGCGGTGTCCTCGTCCAGGTCACGCCGCCCGACGAGCGCCTCGGCGAAGGTCAACCAGTCATCCAGGTTGGACAGCGGCACCTGCTGCCGGAGCTGTTCCGCGACCGTCATCCGCCGGGTGCCGGTCGCCTTGGTCGGCATCTTCATCTGCTGCGGCTGCACGTTGCCGTAGAGATCCTGAGTCTCGTAGACCACCGGTTCCTCGTACGCCGGCTCGTCCTTGATGTGGGAGACCTGGACGGGCGCGGCCGGGTAGGCCGGGTCCGAGCCGTCCAACAGCCCGACCTTGTCCAGCGGCCAGAACCACAGCGCGCACCAGACGTCCATCAGGGTCTTGAGCCGCCAGTACGGCGTGCCCGGCGCGGTCAGGTCGGCAAGGATCTCGTCCCGGGGCACCGCCTCAGTAACGGCCGGCAGGTCGTCAGCACCCCAGACCTTGATGTCGCGGCGGATCTCCCGCTCGGAGATGTCGAGCCGCTGCTGCACCAGCCCCCACAGGAACTCGACCCGCCGAGCCAGCGCCTGCAAGCGCTGCACCTGCGAGTTCTTCCCCTTGGCGGACGGCGTGCGCTTCATCGCCGTACGCCAGGCTTTCAATCGGGCGGTCTCAGCCGGCGCCAGCTCGCGGGCCTCCTTCTCCCCCGCGACCGCGCCCCACCCGTCGGCGGGGAGCAGGAAGTGGTGGATGGTGCCCTCGTCGATCGGCCCGTCCCGGAAGGGCTGCTCCTTCGGCGCGGTGGTGAGCCAGGACTTGTCGGCGAGCTGCTTCGCGGTGTAGGTCTTGCGGCCGGCGCCGATGAGGGAGTTGCCGCGTTGCAGGTGCAGGCCGAACCAGGGTGCCTGGAGGCCGGCGTGCATGACGTTGAGCCAGAGCGACACCTCGGCCAGCTCGACGGCGGTGCGGTTGAGGTCGACGCCGTAGCTGTTGTGCAGGGCGATGTACGCCTTCACCCGCTGGAGTTCGAGGTGGTAGTCCTCCGGGTCGAGGGTGACGTCCAGTTCCTTCTGCCGGCGGCGTAGGTATTCGGCGGCGACCTGGTTGATCGCCTCGTTGAGGAACGCGCCGGAGCCGAGGGCCGGCTCGCAGATCGTCCAGTCCAGCAGTTCGCGGGCCGGGGTGATGGTGTCGTCCTGGTCGAGCCGGTACTTGAGGGCGAGCTGGACGGTGACCTCGGTCAGCGACTGCGGGGTGTAGTAGGAGGCGCTGGTCTGCCGGTCCCGGCCGGCGAGCCGGTAGACGAACTGGCCCGCCTCGTAGCAGACCCGACTGCGGACCCCGGTGTACGGGTTCTCCTTGTAGACGAAGACGTTGTCGTCGTACTCGTCGGTCTTGGAGGCCGGGATCATCCACGAGCCGTCCTTCGGGTCGCCGTTCTTGGCGACCTCGTAGAGCTGCTCGGTGGCGACGAAACCGGTGTACGACATCAGGCCCTCGTAGACCGCGCCGAGCTGGTTGATGCCGAGCTGGGCGTACGAGATGAAGCCGCCGCGGCGCTTCTTGCCGCCCTTGGTGAGCATCAGCCGGCGCAGCACCTCGTAGAGGACCTTGTTGCGCAGCCGGGTGTCGATCTTCGGGGCGTCGTCGTCGTCGGGGTCGCTGCCCGGTTCGGCGATCAGTCGGCCGATGAGTTTGGTCTTCTCCGGCAGGAACAGGTCCGACTTCATGGGCTCGAAGCGCAGCCCCTCGCCCTCGCTGGCCTTGTCGGCGATCTCCGCGCCGCCGCGCGCCCGGTGCCCGTCGTTGACCATGCGGAAGAGCAGGTCCAGCGACTCGTACAGGTGGGTGCCGTCCTCTGCGGAGGGGGCGAGGCGGCGGGAGACGAGGTCACCGAGGCGGGCGAGGCTGTAGCCCTCGACGTACTGGGGGTCGTTGACCGGCAGCACGCCCAGCTCGGGGCGGGCCTCGGCGTAGAGCAGGAACAGGATGCGGTACAGGTAGCGCAGCGACTCCCGGCCGAGTTCCTTGGCCAGCTCGTCGAGGGCCATCACCTGCTGCGGTTGGTAGCCGGCCCGCCGGATCTGGTCGAGGACCTCGTTGGCGATGAGTTCGACGGAGACCTTCAGACCCTCGCGGAGTTCGCTGGACACGCCCACGGCGTGCTGGCGGGAGCCGGCGACCAGGTCAGCGAGGGGTTCGGTGCCGCCCTCGGCGGGTGGGCGCAGCGAGTCGGCGCCGAAGAGCGCGGCGACGACGTCCAACTCCTTGTCGTCGTTGCGGGCGTACGCGGTGTCGAGGCTGACGGCCAGGTAGCGGCCCTCACCCCAGACCGTGCGGTCGGCGAGGGTGACCACACCACCGCTGAGGATCAGCACGTAGCGGGGCTTCGGACTGTCGGCGGCGAACAGCAGGGAGGCGAGTTTGGCGCCCGTCTCGATGGTCTCGGTGCTCGACAGGGTGAGCGGGTCGAGCAGGCGGCCGGCGTCGTCCGGGTCCTGGGCGGCCTCGGTGTCGACCGCCCAGCCGCAGTCCAGCGCCACGATGCCGTGCGCGGTGCCCAGCTCGGCGTGGGCGACGTGGACCTCGTACTCCTGGGCGTTGCGCTCGACGGTGATGGTCTGCGGCTGCGGGTCGAAGCCGAGCGCCCGCAGCACGTCCTGGTGCTGCTTGCGCAGCCGCTCCGGGTCGAAGAAGTCGACGTCGGTCAGCTCGGTCTTGGCGTCGAAATACTGCCGGCGCATGCCGCGCAGCAGGGTACGCGGCGTCTGCTCGCCGTTCTTCTCGGCTGCGGTCCACCGCTTGACCAGATCACTGCCCTTGAGGGTGGTGGGCAGGATCTCGGCCAGGTAGTGCGCGGAGAGGTACTCGCCACGGTTGGTCAGCGACTCGAAGCTCATGCGGCGTTCTCCTGCGACGGTACGAGGACGGCGAGCACCCGCAGCAGCGGGTCACCCGTGGTTTCTAAGCGGTCGAGCAGGTCGTGCTGCTCCTGGACGGTGGTGTCGACGCGCTGGCGTCGCTTCTCCCGATGCGCGCCGGGCAGCTCATCGAAGAGGCTCGCCTGTTGGAAGGCGCTCAGCTGCTCGCGATATTTGCGCAACGGCTCGGCGTTCACCTCGGCCCACTCGTCGCGCTTGCCCTCCAGGTACCGCCGGGCCACCTGGACGGCCTCCGGCAGCAGCTCCTTCAGCGGAGCGATGGCGATGGTCTCCGCGCGGTTGACCATCGTCGGGCCGACGTTCGCCTCCCGCAGCACCTCGTCCATGGCCCGGATGGTTGGCGCGGCGGGGAGGTCGGAGACGGCCATCCACTGCACGACGGTGGGTTGGCCGAGGCGGTTGGCGTAGACGCCCTGGATCAGGAACGTGGGCGCGGCCACGTCGGCGGTGAGCACCTGGGCCTGCTGGCGGCCCAGCCGGATCAACACCTTGTCGACCAACCAGTCGACCATCGGGTGCACGTCGCTGAGGAAGGCGATGTCCGGCCACATCGGGGTCTTGCTCTGTCGGGCCTGGTCGAGTTTGCGCTGGGCGAGCGGACGGTCGAAGGTGACCTTGAGCCGCAGGTCCTCGCCCTCCCGGTGCGCCCGCAGGTAGGAGCGGGGCAGGTCGGTGAGCCGGTGCACCAGGTCGTCGGGCGCGAGGAAAGTCAGCAGCTCGTCTTCGCGGCGCAGGTCGATGTGGTCCTCGGGGCGATCCTCGTAGATCTCGTAGAGGGCCGTGTCGACGAAGTCCTGCGTCGAGTCGAAGAGCTTGGGGACTCGGGCCTGCAACACGTCCGCCGTCACGGGCGCGGTGCCGACCTCACCGAAGAGGTCGGCCATCACGTCGACCTCGGCGTGGGCGGCCTCGTAGGACTCGTCCACCGACTTGCCGGCGAGCAGATCGCGGACCAGCCGGTCCTCCTCGGCCTTCGCGTCGAACTGACCGGTCAGGGCCTCGACGCTGCCGAGGCTTCGGTGCGCGGTCTCCTCACGGTTGAGCAGCTTCTCAGCGACCGTCCGGTCGTCCTTCGCGTCATCGCGGTCGGAGGTGAGGATCAGCGCGAGGAACTGCGGTTGGTGCTTCTGCCCGTACCGGTCGATACGGCCGTTGCGCTGCTCGATCCGGATCAGGCTCCACGGGATGTCGTAGTGGATCAGGTGGTGGCACTGCTGGTGCAGGTTCACACCCTCGGAGGCGACGTCGCCGGTGAAGAGCAAGCGGACGTCACTGCCGGCCAGCTCGAACTCCTGCAGGATCGTCTGCTCATCCTTGTCGGCCACGCCGCCGTGCAGCACCCGGATCGCGTTGGGCTTGAGGCCGAGCAGCCCGGGGACCACCTCGGCGAGCCACTTGATGGTCGACACCCGCTCGGAGAAGACCACCGCCCGGGTTTCGCTGCCCTTACCGACGCCAATCTTCCGCAGCTCGTCGACCAGCCCCTTGAGCTTGCTGGAATCCTGGTCGGTCATCGCGGACGTCAGCTCCGCGAGCCGGTCCAGCGCCGCCCGCTCCGTACCGGTGGCCTTCTTCCGCCGGTTGGTCACCGTCTCGTGCAACGCCCGGTGCGAGGACAGAAACGACTTCAACAAGGTGTACGGAAAGAGCCGGTGCTGACCCGTGATCGCCTCGTCGGACCACTTGCCGGCCAGCCACACGTCGGTCAGCTCGTCGAAAAACTGCTCCTCGATCGGTGTCGCCGCGCAGTGCAGCGCCTGCGACGTGCCGCGGTCGGCCCAACGGTCGCCGATCTGGTCGCGTACCTCCGGGCTGACCTTCGTGCGGCGCAGGTAAAGGTGCGCGATGTCGCTGGCCTGGTAGTCCTTCTCGTTGGCGATCGCCGCCGGGTCGAGCAGCGAGATCAACTGGGCGAACGACTCCTTGTCACCGTTGTGCGGGGTGGCGCTGGCCAGCAGCAGCGCATCGGTCTTCGCAGCCAGGCGGCGGGCCAGCTCGTTGCGCTGGGTGCCCTTGTTGATGAGATTGTGCGACTCGTCGATGACGACCGCGTCCCAGGTCGTGGCGTCGAGGTGGTGGCCGAACTGGCCGGCGTCCTTGAGGGTGTCGACCGAGATGATGGCCCGTTTGAAGTACGTGAACGGGTTGCGGCCCGCCGGGATCTCCTGCTGGATGCGCTGGATGCCGGTCGAGTCGAGCCGCACGAGCGGGATGGCGAACCGCGTCCACAGCTCACGCTGGAACTGCTCAAGCACCTGCTGCGGCGAGACCACGAGGATGCGCTCACCGCGACCCCGGCGGATCAGCTCGGCGAGGATCAGCCCGATCTCCAGCGTCTTGCCCAGGCCGACCACATCCGCGAGCAGAATCCGCGGCCGCAGACCGGACAGCGCCAGCTCGACGGGTCGCTGCTGGTAGGTCAGCGGGTCCAGCAGGAACCGGTCGGCGAGGGCCAACCCTCGCTCGGTGCGGGGCAACGGAGTACGCCGCAGCACCGCCTCCAGGAAGAGACGGCTCTGCCGGAATCGCGACGAGGTGTCCTGGACGAGTTCCGTCTCCCCGGGCACCAGCGGCGTGATGTCCTCCAGCTCGGTGAAGAAGGTCGCCTCCACGTCCTGCACGAACTCGGAGACGCCGACCGCCTTCACCATCGTGCCGTCCGCGGTGCCGGTCTTGACGCTGCGAATCAGCCACTCCTCGTCGCGGACGACGATGCGGGAGCCCGGGGCGAAGGTCGCGGCCTGGGTGGTGGTCATCGGTGGTGCCTTCCTACAGGGTCGAGCGGCGGGCATACTGGCGGCGCACCTTGTCGACCAGCCACGTCACGTCGGTGGACGCCTTGGCGGGTGGCTGGCGATCGGGCTTGGCCGGTTCCGGAGGGATCGCATCCTCGATGACCGGCGTGCCCTCCGGGTCCTCTCGCGGATCATCCAAGTCCGGCGGGACCAGCAGCTCGGTGCCACCGTCATAGGTGAGGTCGGCGACTTCCTGGCGCAGGGCATGGACGCTCTTGCCGCTGGTGGCGGTGGCGACGGCGAGCAGCCGGCCGCGTACGTCGGTGAGGCCGGGCCGAGCGGTGGGGTCGTAGGCGAGCATCGCGCCGAGCAACTGCACCAGCTCGGTCGGCACCCCGGAGAGGTCGGGAAGATCGTTCGGCTCGCTGATGCGCAGCAGCAGATTCCACGAGTTGGTCGGTGGGTAGAGCCCACGCCCGCTCAGCGCGAAGACCAGGGTCGCCGCGAGCGCATAGACGTCCACCGCCGGGGTGAGGTCCCGCTCGCCCTTGACCTGCTCGGGCGACATGTAGGCGGGAGTGCCGACGAACGCGCCGGGCTCGGTCAGGTAGTCGTTCCGGTCGATCAGCATCGCCAGCCCGAAGTCGATCAGCTTGGGACCGTCGGGGCCGAGGATGATGTTCTGCGGTTTGAGGTCTCGGTGCAGCAGCTTGACCTCGTGCACCTTGGCGAGGCCTTCGGCGAGCATCGCGCCGGCCATCGCGGCCAGCGGCAGGGAGAGCGGCCCCCGGGCGTCGACGTGCTGGCGCAGCGTGGCCCCGGGGACGTACTCCACGGCGAGCCAGGCCGGATTCGCGTACGCGTCGGCACCCTCCAAGCGGGCCACCCGAGAGCCGAAGACCAACTTGAGGCTCTCAACCTCGGTAGCGAACCGCTCACGTACCGTCGCCGCCTCAATCAGATGCTGCTTGATCACTTTGATGGCGACCCGCTCGGCGGTCGGCGACACCGCGAAGAACACGTCGCCCATACCGCCCGAGCCCAGCGGACGGACCAGCTCGTAGCCGCCGATACTGCCTAGCGTCATTCGTCCCCCTCGCAATGACACCCGCCTAAAATGCTCGCCCGCTTGCCGACCGGACGCCTAGGCGGACGCATGACCGTACAACGTTGAACTTTCCACGAGGAAGCGTCCGAACGGGGGTTCTTGTTAGGCGCCGTATTAATGCTGATGTGGCAGCTAGGGTCCGGCGTCACTGTCCGATTTTTGACTCGGAGAGCGGCTTGTCAACCGTTCCAGAACATCAGTTCGCGCGCCTGCCGTGAACAGGCCGTCAGCTCCGGCACGCCGCGCGGCGGGACGACGTAGTCCCGCTCACGGATGAGCGCGAGAAAATCCTGGGGCAATGCGATGCGGTGACGCCCCACGTAATAGGCGAGGTCCTTCCGCCAAAGCCAGTCACCGTCAGTCACGACGGTCGAGCCGTTCATCACCTGCCGGGTCGAGTCAAAGGCGTCGTCGGCGACGTCCATCACGTCGATGAGGACGTGCCCCGACTTCAGATAGGCGACCACCTGGGTGAGGTCGGGCAGTTCCTCGTCAGCGACGCTGTCGAGGATGCTCTCCTGCGGCTCGGCCGAGCGGACCGGCCCGAGTTCGCGGAACATCCCCGCCGTCTTCAACTGACCGCCGCCCATCAACGCCCGCCGTTCGGATAGAAGGTCTTCCACTCCCCGTTGCCCCGGATCATCGGGGTCTGCCCAACCGGACCATACCGGTCGACACCGACGGCGTCCGTCGGCGCCGTCACGGGCACCCCGAGAGCGTCGGCAACCCGTTGCGCCGCTGGCGGCACGCCAAGTTCGGGGTCGACATTGCCGGTGTGACAGGACACCAGGCGCACCGGGCCGCCGTCGTAGTGAGGATTGGCGCGGATCGCATCGGCGATCTGCTGTGGGTCGGTGAGATTCGCGGGATGGTCGCCGCCGTCCGCACCCACGAGGCCCGGCCGGAACAAACCAGTGGGTTCACCGTGTACGACCACATCGTGATGGCCAGGTTTGGGCGCGACGGCATCGAAGTTGCGCATCGTGGCGCTGTCGTAGCCGATGGCCGTGCTGTTCGGCCGGTGGTAGACCGGGTCTCCTGCGGGAAGGTTCGCGTCAGGCGGTGGCGGCACCTGAGGATGCGCGGAGGGATCCTCCCAATCCGACCGACGCCCCATCGAATCGAGATCAGGATCTCCCCACGGCGCTGTGCGTCCACCAGTTGTGCCGCCATGCACAGGGCTGACCGGGTCTGTGCGGGCAGCCCGCCGGAGCAGGCCGTTGAGATCGTCGATCAGGTCGCCCAGGCGGCTGAGCAGCGGGGTCAGCCGACGCAGGCTGCTGATCAGCGCGCTGATCAGCTCGCCGATCCGCGCCGCCCACTTGGCCACCAGGCTGCCCACCTGGGAGATCACCAACGGAGTCGCGATGCCCAGCGTCCCGCCGGCCTCGGCCAGCCAGAGCGGCAACCTGACCGCTAGCACCGAGACGAAGTCCGCGATCAGGTCCCTCACCAGCTCGCGGACCAATGCCACCAACAGTCCGGCGCCCTCCACGAGGGCAGCGATGCCGCCGGCAGCCCGCGCGATGGCCTCCATCGCTCGCACCTGACCCGACATGTGCGCCCGGTATGACCGCGCCGAGGCGCCCTCCCATTCACCGAGCTGCGTGGAGACTGCCGCTTGCAGGTCCGCCAGGGCGTCGGTGCTCTGCTTAGCGACGTTGCGCCACGTGTGCGCGTAGGCGTTGATCTGATCCGGGTCGCCGGCCAGCCAGTCCAGCGCGTCGGACAGCGGCCTGACGTGTTCGAGCAACCAGCCGACGCCCCAACTGACCAGCGAGCCGAGCGGATCGAGCACAGTGGCCAGCGCGTCCATCGACGTGGCGACACCACCGATCGTCGAGTCGATCCAGCTTCCCGACTCAATTCCCGACACCGTGTCGGCGACGTCCTCGACCAATCCGAGCCCGGTGTACCACCGAGTCGAGTCGTGGCGCTCGACCATGAGCGGGTTGGCCGCCATGTCGGTCACAGCGGCAGTTCCAGCCGGCCGGCTCTGTCGGCGAATCGTCGCGCGCTAGCCTCGTCGGTGGCTTCGGTCGAGGCAGCAGCCAGTCGCAGGCCGGCCGCCGCCTCGCGCAGTGCTTCAGCGGACTCTCCCAGCGCGGTCACTGTCCTGTCCGCCACAGGGTCGATCAGACGGGGCAGAAACCCGCAGATCTGGCCGTACGCGTTCGTGCCCATCTGCACGTACGCCGCCGCGCCACGAGCGGTTGCCATCTTGTCGGCGGCGTCGTTGACCGCGGCGGCGTGGCGACTGACCGCCGCAACCGACATGCGCATCTCCGCGTCACCGGCCATCACTGAAGCCCTCACGCCCAGCGACCGGCTGCTCGTCAGCGGGGTTGGGGAAACGCCTGGCGAAGGTGTCGGTGACCGCCCGTCCGATTCCAGAGTCGGTGCCCATGGTGTCGTGACCTCCCCCATCGCGCTCGCGGCGTTCCGCTCAGCCCTCCACTGTGCCCCATGACCGCGATGGACGGTGTCCCAGCCATCAGGCATCTGGCCGCAGGGCCCCCCGCGCCAACCCGTCAGCGGTCAGTTGCGCCAGCTCCGCCCCGAGCGACGCGGCCTGACGGATCGCCGACTCGAAGGCGTCCAAGCGCCGGAACGCCTCCCCGTGCGCCCGCTGTTCGTCGAGCGACAGGCGCCGCACCTGCGCCCGTCGGATGTCGAACCGCATCGTCCCCGAGAGGCTCGACGCCTGCTTCTCGTTCGCCGATGTCCGCAGCTGGCCGGCCAGGAACCACGGATCCAAGGCCGCCGGGTTCGGCCGCAGCAGGTAGAGGTTACGCCCCAGCAGCGCCCCCTCGGTCGTGACCACCCGTGCGGTGAGTTGCCGCGCGATCATCGGCACCACGACGTCCCCCACAGCGAGGGGAATCTCCTGACCAAGCCGGTCGTCGACCCGCCCGGACGCCGCTACCCCGGCGAGCACGTCCGGCACGGTGAGCACCGGCGGACCGTCCGGTGCGGGTGTGGACGTGCCGGCGCGGACCGGCCCGATCAGATGCAGAGCCCCGGTCTTGGCCAACTCCCCCACCGTCAGGAACGCACCGTCCGGCTCCCCTGGCGCGGGTGTGACCTGCGGCAGCAGCGCCGGCAGCTCGCCGACGATGGCGGCCAGCCGCTCTCTGGTGCGTACCAGATGCTCGCCGGAAGCCTCGCTCACGACGGCGGGTTGCCGTCGGGCGGGGGTGAGGTCGACGTCCTCGTCGAGTAGTTCGATGACCGGGACCGCACGGGCGAACCCGGCCTCCTCGACGTTGCCGTCCGGGGCGGCGGCGAAGGCCCGCCACGCGGCCAGCACGCGCGGCGCGGTGTCGGCCAGGTCGCCGGCGGCGGCGTCGATCAGCAGCGCCCGCGCAGGTGGCGGCGCGTCGGTGGCGGCGCGGCGCAGCACCCACAGGTGCAGGGGTACGCCGTGTGGCGCCGCCACTCCCGGCGGAAGGGCGATGACGGCGCGCAGGTGGCCGCGGCGCAGTAGTTCGCCACGGATCCGTTTGCCGGCACGGCGGCTGGCCACAGTGGGTGGCATCAGCAGGACGGCGTGTCCGCCGACCCGCAGGTGGGCCAGGGCGTGCTGTGCCCAGGCCAGCTCGGGTTCGGTGCGGGGTGTGGTGCCGACGATCCAGCGGGGGTCGTGACCGAGTTCGTCGTCGCCCCAGTTCGTGGCGCCGAACGGTGGGTGACAGACGACGGCGTCGACGGCGCGGCCGGCGAACGCGTCGGCGCGCAGGGTGTCGCCGGGGCTGACCTCCCCGGGAACGTCGTGCAGGGCCAGCCACAGGCCGGCGAGTTTGGCGAGGTCCTCGTCGAGTTCCTGCCCGTATACGGAGGTGCTGCCGGCGCGGACGGCGGCGCGGAGGATCGCGCCGGAGCCGGCGGCCGGGTCGAGTGTCGAGCCGCCGCCGACGTTGGCGAGCCCGATCATCAGGTCGGCGAGGTCGTCGGGGGTGGCGAAGGGGCGGCCGGGCCCGGGTGCGGAGAAGCGCTGCCACAGCTCGTCGAACGCGCCCTGCGGGCCCAACTGGTCGGCGAGGGCGTCGATGTCGGGCAGCAGCGGCGCGAGCTGCCCGACGGGGTGGCCGGTTCGGGAGCCGCGTTGTCGGGCCAGCAGCACCGCGCCGACGGCGGCGAGCCCACCGGCTGGGGTGTCGCTGGCCGCGGCGAGATGTCGCCAGAGCCGGTCGGCGGTGGCCAGCTCGGGAAGTTTGCCCTGGGCGCGTAGCCACTGCTCGATCTGGATCAGGTCGAACTCAGGGCTCGCCGTCGTCCCGCCCACCGGCGCGGGGAAGTCGGGATGCCGCTTACGCCAGTTGCTGACCGCGGCACGACCGACGCCGGCGAGCCGGGCGATCTCCGCTGCCGTGATGGTCGGGTTCTCCTGCACCCCGAAAGTCTCGCACATCCGTCAAGCACGAGATTGTCTGTTGACACCGTTCTAGGACGATGCTCTCATTGACGCCGCAACGTTCACATCAGGAGGACAGCGATGCGCAAGACCACGACTCTCGCCCTGCTCGCCACCGGCCTCATCGCCTTGGGCTGCGGTTCCGGCGCCGCCGACAAGGCGAGCGACTCCACCGGCGACGACAAGGCGAGCGGCACCATCAGCGAGGAGGGCAGTGCCAAGGCCGAAGAGAAGCCGGCGAAGACCGCGAAGATCGGTCAGCCGGCCCGGGACGGGAAGTTCGAGTTCACGGTCAAGTCGTCCAAGTGCGGCGTGGCCAAGATCGGCAGTGACGTGCTCGGCGCGAAGGCGCAGGGCCAGTTCTGCCTGGTCATGGTCAACGTGAAGAACATCGGCAAGGAGGCGCAGATGTTCGACGGCAGCAGCCAGAAGGCGTACGCGGCCGACGGCACCGAGTACTCCGCCGACACCGGCGCGGCCATCTACGCCAACAAGAACGCCGAGACGTTCCTCAACGACGTCAACCCGGGCAACCAGGTGACCGGCGTCGTGGTCTTCGACATCCCGAAGAACGTCAAGCTCACCAAGCTCGAGCTGCACGACTCGCCGTTCTCGGGCGGCGTCGACGTCACCCTCGGCTGATCTCGCCCACCGCCCGGAGCGGGTCTGAACGATCCGCCCCGGCTGTTCACACCATCCCTGTTCACAGAGGGAACCAAGTGATGACCAACCTGATCACACCAGATCCAAGCGAGAGCCCCGAGTGTCTGGAGTCGACCGCTGGCACCTCGTCCAACCCGCGAGTGACGCCTTCAGTGCGAGCACAGCGATCATCACCCTCTCGGACTGACTCGTTGCTCTTCATGGCGGTCCAGCACTCGACCGTACCGCTGTCCTTTCGCTGCTTGGAGACGACCATGGCCCTCCCACACCCGTACGGCACCCTCCGCTGCTCGGCGAAGAGTGTCCATCCGCGTCGAGCCGTCCGTGCCACCGCCACGCTGCTCACCACCGCCCTGCTGGCGACGATGCTCACCGGCTGCGGCGACGAGAAAAGCCCCACCGCCACGTCAGCGACCGCCTCACCGAGCGCGTCCGTTTCCCCCAACGCGTCACCGACGCCGCCGCTCGACCGAGACGGCGACGGTGTCCCCGACTCGAGCGACACCTATCCCGACGACCCGAAGAACACACCGCAGCAGCCACCGGTCAGCCTTGAGTGCGACACCGGCAACGACTGGGATGCGCTGCTTGTGGTGCGGCCCGGCAAGAACGGCCGTCCGGATTTCAGCGAGGTGTGGGCGGCCAAGCCGACGTCCTGTGACTCCCAGGCCGAGATCTACCCGGTGACCGAAACCGAAAAGGCGGCTTTGAAGACGTCCAAGTACAAGGACGGGAACATCACGACCCTGTACGAGATGTGTGCTGCCGTCGACCCCGAGGACACGTATCTGGAGGCGGACTACGCCGCCAGTAGCGAGCAGATCCCGGAGATCAACGCAGCCCTCCTGCTCTGTCCCACCTACCCGTACGCGAAGAAGTGGCGCGAGGCGGTGAAGCGCGGGCAGGCCGACGCCGACCTGGCAGCCCAGGGTCGGATCTTCGGCGAGGGCACCTTCCGCGTGGGTAAGGAAATCAAGCCCGGCACCTACGTCACCACCGACGTCGACGGCTGCTACTGGGAGAGGCAGAACGCCTCCGGCGACACGATCGACAACTACTTCACGAACAGCGCCCGACGGGTGCAGGTGACCATCCGCTCCTCCGACTACGCCTTCAGCTCCGAGAACTGCGGCGAGTGGCGCCCCGTGCGCTGAGCTGAGGCACCCACATCCACCGCTCACCCTGGGCGGGCCGACGAGTCGTCGGTCCGTGGACCCCGCACGCCCTGGAGACGATCATGACCCAGCCTCCGCAGCCCACCATGCCCCTGATCGAGCTGATCTTCGAGCGGCTGGCCGCCGCTGACCTGCCGACCGAGACCGCCGAGCTGGTCCTCGCCGCGCTCACCAGCGAGCAGGACCTGACCGCCGCCCTCGCCGGCGCCCCTACCCGGCTCGACCCCCACGCCCCCACCGGCGGCGACTCGGCGCAGCACATCTGGTTGAAGTCGGTGACCGTCGCCGGTTTTCGCGGCGTCGGCCCGGAGCGGACCCTCCAGGTCGATCCCGGTCCGGGCCTCACGCTGGTCGTCGGCCGTAACGGTTCCGGCAAGTCCAGCTTCGCCGAGGCCGTCGAGCTCGCCCTGACCGGGGACAGCGCACGGTGGGCCGACAAGACCAGCGTCTGGCGTACGGGGTGGCGCAACCTGCACAGCCCGGACCCGTGCTGGGTCGACGTGGAGCTGCGGGTCGACGGGGTGGCGACGCCGACCCGGGTGCACCGCGCCTGGCCGGTCGACGCGGGGCTGACCGACGCCGAGGTGACGGTGACCAGCGCGCACGGGCGGCACGGGGGCCTCGACGAACTGGGGCTGGCCCGCCCGCTGGAGCTGTACCGGCCGTTCCTCACCGCGGCCGAACTGGGCAAGCTCGCCTCCGGCACGCAGAGCCAGCTCTTCGACGCGCTCTTCGCGATCCTCGGGCTCGACGCGCTCACCGACGCCGATCAGGGTCTGCTACGCGCCGCCCGGCCGCACGACACCACCATCAAGGAGGTACGCGCACAGCGCACCGCCCTGGCCAACGCGCTCGCCGACATCACCGACGAGCGGGCCCAGCGGATCGCAGAACTGCTGCGCGGCCGGGGAGCCGTTGACCTCGGCGCGGTCACGGCGGTCCTCGACGAGCCGGACGAGGCGACCACCGACCGGGAGGTGCTGCTCTGCCGCGAGCTCGTTGACCTCGACCCGCCGCCGGTCGACGAGGTGACCCGGCTCGCCGGTCAGCTACGGCAGGCGGCCGACGAGGCGGTGCGGTACGACGGTGGTCGGTCCCGGGCCGCGTTGCGCAGCGCCGAACTGCTCCGCCTCGCCCTCGAACAGCACGAGGACGACGGCGACGGACCGTGCCCGGTGTGCGCCACCGGCACCCTGAACGGTGGATGGCGTGCCGCCGCCGCACAGTCCCTGACCGAGCTGCGGCAGCGCAGTGTCGCCGCCCAGACGGCGGCGACCCGGCTCACGGCTCTGCTGCGGCAGACGCACCACCTGATCGACGACCTCGCGGTGCCCGAGGGTCCGGGGTCGGAGGCGGCGGTCGGGGCACTGCGGGACGCCGTGGCGGCGCTTCGACGCGTACCCGGGGAGCCTGCCGCGCTGGCCGACCACCTGGCCGCGTGGTACCCGGCGGTGGTGGCAGCGGCGGACGCGGCCCGCGCGTACGCCGAGGGATTCTTGCGGCAGCGCGACACCGGCTGGCGGGCCGCCGCGGCCGACGTGCGCGAGTGGTTGACCGTTGCCGGCGGGCTTGCGGCGCGGGAGGCGGCCCTGGCCCGGTTGAAGGCCGCGCGCGCGTGGCTGAAGGAGGCGGCGATGGAGATCCGCAACGAGCGGATCGCGCCGTTCGCCGGGCATTCGCAGCGGATCTGGGCTCAGCTGCGGCAGGAGAGCAACGTCGAGTTGGGTGCGATGACGCTGGAGGGGATCAACAACCGGCGGCGGGTGGTCTTCCCGGTCAGCGTGGACGGCGCCGACAACGGCACCGCGCTGGGCGTGATGAGTCAGGGCGAGATGCAGGCGCTCGGGTTGGCCACGTTCCTGCCGCGCAGCTGTGCGCCGGAGAGCCCGTTCCGGTTCATCGTGGTCGACGACCCGGTGCAGAGCATGGATCCGTCGAAGGTGGATGGCCTGGCCCGGGTGCTCGCGGAGTTGGCCGAGCAGCGGCAGGTGGTCGTGTTCACGCATGACAGCCGTCTGCCGGACGCGGTGAGCCGGCTCGACCTGGGCCGTGCACGGATCGTCGAGGTGAACCGGGCGGAGAGGTCGGTGGTGACGCTGCGGGCCGGATCCGATCCGGTGACCCGCTATCTGAACGACGCCCACGCCCTGTCGCGCAACGACGAGATCCCCGCCGAGGTGCGCGGCCCGGTGGTGGCCGAGCTGTGCCGCTCCGCAGTGGAGGCCGCCTGCCACCGGGCGATCTGGCGGTCCCGGGTCGCGCGCGGCGTCCCGCACACCGACATCGAGTCGGCCATCGAGGGCGCGTCGCGCCGACTGGCGACCGTCGTCGCCCTGGCCGCGTTCGACGACGCCGAGAAGGGCGGTGACGTGCTCGGCTGGCTCCACCGCCGACACGGGCGGCGGGTCGTCGACGCGTACCAGGCGTGTCGGGAAGGGGTGCACGGCGCGTACCAGGCGGACCTGCCCGGCCTGGTCGCGGACGTCCGTCTCCTCGCCGGGGCGCTGTCGTGACCGCGCCGACGCCGCAGCGCTGCCTGGCGGCGGCCGACGAACTGCTGCGTGGATCCGGTCTGCTCGGAGCTGCGGCCCTAAGCGCCGGTTGGTGGCCGCGGGCCTGCGCCTGCCTGATCCGGCTCGCCCTCGAAGGCGGCGTCGACGCGTACTGGGGGCGGGTAAAGCCGACCGTCGCGGCCTGCCGCCAGGGCCGCGCGAAGCAGTTGATGCTGCGCGGCCGGCTCGGTCCGGGCTCGGAGGTCGCCCGCCGGGTGGCGTTCGCGTGGACGACGCTCTCCGCCGCCACGCACCACCACTGCTACGAGCTGGCGCCCACGGCGACCGAGTTGCGTCGCCTCCACAGCGAGGTGAGCACCCTCCTCGCCCGACTTGAACCGAGCGGCTAGACCTGTTCAGTCACTCGTGTGTGGACGCTACGGGGCTTGAAAGTGCCGCTCCGGTTGAGCCGGCGTGAGCAGCTTGACACTTACCGTGATGCCGCTGTTGCCGATCATGGAGGATGTGCGATGCCGCCCGAGTTCGAAGAATCCGCGAACAAGGTCTCCATGCCCGCTGACGACGTTCCCGACGCCACCGTTGCCCTTGACGAGGAACCGACAGTCAGCCTGGTCGAGATCGAGCCAGGGCTGGCCGTCCTCTTCGCGGACCAGCCGCCGGTCGGCTTCGACGTGATCCCCTTCGAGATGATGAGTACTCAGGCGAACAAGGGCCTGACCGACAAGCTGGCGTTGGCCTCGGGCATCGGCAATCTTGCGGCGCAGGGCGCGCAGAGCGCGGTCAACGCGCACGGCCTGGTGCGGCTGGCGCCCGAGACGCTGCAGGCGCTGAACAGGGCGCGACCGATGACGTCGGGCGGTTGGAATCTGGGCTCACTCGTCACCGGCAAGGGGAGGATCGCCGCCTCGGTGCGCTGGGCGCCTGTGACGGGGGCGCAGACCGCCTCCATACTCTCCGCTCTCGGGCCGGCCGCTGCGCTGCTGGCGCTGCAGGTGCAGCTGGCGTCGATCTCACGTCGTATCGACGAGAACGTCGAACTCACTCGTGACGTCCTTCGTGCCCTGCACGAGGATCAGTGGGCAACGCTGCTCGGCCTGCACGAGACGACAATGCGCGCCGTGCGCGAGGCCCAGGCGGCCGGCACCGTCAACGACCACATCTACTCCGCCATCGCGACCAGGGACCCGGACCTACGCAAGCAACGACTGCTCTTCCGGTCGTTCGTCCGCGGGCACATCGACGCGCTGGACACCGACGGGCAGAGCCGTCGTGCCCATATCCAGAAGAATGTCGAGCAGATCCTCGCCGACGCGCACGGCATGCTGATGGCAGAGTGGTCCTGGTATCGCTCTCAGGTGTTGCGAGCGAGTCACATCAGCCGCGACGAAGCCCATGCCGTCGAGAACGAGCGGCTTCTGGCCGAGTTGGTCGCCGACACCCAGCGCGAGCACAGCCGAGCCATGGACGAGGTCGGGGGTCTCCTCACCGACCTTGAACGTCAGTGCCGTCTGATCGCCGAACTCCCGGCCGAGCGGAGCCTGCCGTTCACCGCCAAGCGTCAGAACATTCGGGACACCGTCGCCATGGCCGAGGCCTTGGCCGAGCGGGTGGCGATTCTCCGCAACCGTGTGCACACGCAACCCGCTCCGCTGGACCCACCGCTCACCGCCTTCCCCGAGGCGGTGCCGGATGAGGTGCTGCGAATCCTTCGTTGGATAGTGCCCGGTGACCAACCCCTGCTGGCCATCGCCGATGTCAATCTCGACCGTCTCGTCGGCGACGACGCCTACCTCGGAGTGACACCCGACCGTTTCTTTATCTCGGCGCAGGGCGCCGTGCGCAAACAGGGGATCATTGAGCGCGAATTCCCCCTCGCGGACCTTCGCTACGTGCGGTTTCGCGAACGTGACAAGCGAGGCCCTGTCCTGGATGTCATCACGACCGAGGAGAACATCCGGCTCACCTTCGACGACTGGGCCGGCAAGGGGCAGGGGTTGGACGACACTCGCCGGCTTGCCAACCTTCTGGCCGCGGCGATGAACCTACCCGAGGCCGAGCGGCGCACCGATCCGCTGTTGACCGGCAGCCTTCGGGACGCTACTCGCCCGTCTATTCCGCCGGCGAAGGCGGACGCCCTCCCGAGGTAGAGCTCGTAGGCCCTGAAGGTGGGCTGCGCGGGGAAGACGTCGTTCAGCCCGGCAAGGCCGCCTTCATCACCAGCGAGGCGGCCGCGGGCGGGAGCGGAACATTGAGGAGAAGCTCATCCCCGCGGTCTTCGACCGGACCGATCATCACCGCGACCTCGTAACGATCGGGTGTGGCCCAGATGTCGGGCCAGGTCAACGACGGGCACAACATCTCTCGCGGACCCAACTGCAGTTCGTGAGGTTTGCCAGGAGCGAGATCAAACCCACCTCGGATCGCATCGATGCCCTGGGAACCGGGATCGCCCGGTCTGTTGACCATCGGCCCTCCGCCGACAATGACACCGTCCTTCAGATAGAGCACCTGAAAAAGCGATGGCGGACTGGAAGCCACATGGACCGCCCGCGTGGCGGCGAATGTCACCGTCACCGCTGGACCGGAGTCGGTTTTCACCTTGACCACCGAGGACACCTCCGCCGTAAGGAGGCTGCCCGGAGTGGGAACCACGTGGTCGTAGCGGTCGCCGCAGACGTACACCCCAGGCTCTTTCTTGGCAGTGGCGGTTGGCCCGGTGGGAGTCGACGGACCTGGACTCGCGCCCGTGCCGGTGGTCGGATCACCCCCGCCGACGATCCCGGCCGCGGCGACCGTTACCAGCGACAGCACCATGATCGAAGCAACGCCGGTTCCGGCCGCCAGCAGCCCTCGCCGTCGCCGGACACGTGCGCGCACGCGATCAGTGGCGAACGACGGCGGATCGGCCTCGTCCGCCACCCTGGCCAGGCGGTCCCGCCAAAGACGGTCATCGGACGGCACGGTCGTCCTCCCCTACGTCGTCGTGCAGCAGCCCGGCCAGGCGACGTCTACCGTCGTGCAGGTGGCGTTTCACCGTGCCGGCGCCGCAACCGAGTTGCGCGGCGATCTCCGGAATGGGCAGATCGACGTGGTAGTAGAGGACAACGCACGCACGTTGTTGTGGGGTGAGCTTCAGGAGCGCCGCCCGGAGGTCATGTCGGGCATCCGCAGCACGTGAGCCGTCCTCGACCCGATCCGGCGCCAGCGCGAATGGCATCACGCGCCGCCACACGTCCCGCCGCCGGACCCGATCGAGGTAGAGCGAGCGGGCCAGCATGACAGCTTCAGTGGCTTATGGTGATAAACCGGACGCCCGGTGGGTGAGCGTCCGGCGCGGATCACGCGCCGTTTCAGCCGAAGGGTGGACCGATGATTGAGCACGCCCGCGGCGTCGACGACTGCTGAGATGGACTGGGCCGGATGGGCGTTGTTCGGGTTGGTCGCCACCGCGGCGCTCACCGCGGCGATGATCACCGCGCAGCTGGCTGGCCTCACCCGGCTCGACCTTCCTCTGGTGCTCGGGACCTTCGTCACCGCCGATCCCGACCGGGCCCGGGTCGTCGGGTTCTTCCTGCACCTGTGCGCCGGTCAGGGTTTCGCCCTCGGGTACGCGGGCACGTTCGCGCTGTTGTACCGCGCCACCTGGTGGATCGGAGCGCTGCTCGGGATCGTGCACGTGGGGATCGCCCTGACAGTGTTGCTGCCGCTACTTCCCGGTGTCCACCCCCGCATGGCGTCGCAGCGGGCGGGACCGGCCAGCACGGCGGTGTTGGAGCCGCCCGGGCTGTTCGCCCTCAACTACGGCGTCCAGACTCCCCTGGTCACAGCCGTCGTCCACGTCGTCTACGGGGTCGCGCTCGGAATACTCCTGCAGGCCCGCTGACCCGGCGCTCGTCGAGGAGCGACCGCCGTGACCGGTGAGCGGCCGATCAGCGACTACGGGCTGCTCGGCGACACGCGTACCGCCGCCCTGGTCGCCAGTGACGGCGCGATGGACTGGCTCTGCGTGCCGCGCTTCGACGGCGAGCCGCTGTTCGGGAGGCTGGTCGGGGGCCCGGACGCCGGGACGTTCCGGGTCGGCCCGGCGCGTCCGGCCACGGTCCTCGAACGCCGGTACCGGCAGCACACCGCCACGCTGGAGACCACCTGGGCGGTGGGCGGCGGCCGACTCCGCCTCACCGAGGCGATGGTCGCCGAGGTCAGCGGTCGCCTGCTGCCCACGACACTGGTGGTGCGCCGGCTGTCGGCCGAGGGGGCGGCGGTCGACGCGGTGGTGGAGTTCGATCCCCGCCTGGGCGTACGGCACCGCCGGCCCCGGGTCCAGCAGCGGCATCGGACCCTGGTGTGTGAGTGGGGGGCGCTGGCGGTCGCTCTGGACAGCACGCCCACGTTCCGGATCGAACCGGGCCGAGCCACTCCGCTCACGGTCCGGCCCGGTCATCCGGTCACTCTCGTGCTGGCCGTGGCCCACCGTGAACCGCTGATCCACATCGAGCCGACGGCCGGCTGGGACCTGCTCGTCGCGGACGAGGCCCGCTGGCGCGCCTGGATCGCCGAGATCGACGAGCGGGTGCCCTTCCGGGAGCACGTCGTACGAAGCCTGCTCACGATGCGGCTGCTCACCTACTCCCCCTCGGGAGCGCCGGTGGCCGCGCCCACCACGTCCCTGCCCGAGGATCCCGGCGGGGAACGCAACTGGGACTACCGCTACGTCTGGCCCCGGGACGCCAGCATCGGCGTCAGCGCCTTCCTCAGCGTCGGCAAGGCCGACGAGGCCCAGGGCTTCCTCGCCTGGCTGTTGCACGCCAGCCGGCTGCAACGGCCACGCCTGCCGGCGCTGCTCACGCTGCATGGCCGGCACGTACCAGCGGAACGGGAACTCGATTGGCCCGGCTACCTCGACAGCCGCCCGGTACGCGTGGGCAACGCCGCCGCCGGTCAGCACCAGCTCGACGGCTACGGCTGGGTGATCGACGCGGCCTGGGCGTTCGCCCAGGCCGGACACCGCCTCTATGCCGAGACGTGGCGGGCGGTACGCGGTTTTGCCGACGTGGTCTGCCAATGTTGGCCGGAGCCCGATGCCGGTATCTGGGAGGTACGCGAGCCCGCCCAACACGTCCATTCCAAGCTCATGGGCTGGCTCGCGTTGGACCGTGCCCTGGCCATCGCCGACACGCACCCCCTGTCGGACCGGCAACGTCGACGCTGGCAGCGGTCCCGGGACGCCATCGCCGCCGAGGTCCGGACGCGCGGCGTCGACCCGAGCACGAACAGCTACGTCCGCACGTACGGCTCCCGGGATCTCGACGCGGCTCTGCTCGTCCTGCCGCTGCTCGGCCTGGACCGGACCGGGTCACCCCGGGTACGGGGCACCATCGACGCCATCCGGGACCGGCTGTCCGCCGGTGGTCCACTGCTCTACCGCTACCCGCCCGGGCGGGACGGCCTTCCCGGCACCGAGGGCGCGTTCCTGCCCTGCTCGTTCTGGCTCGTTCAGGCCCTGGCCCGCACCGGGCGTCGCCGCGAGGCCGTCGAGCTGTTCGAGGCCATGGTCGACCACGCGAGTCCCCTCGGCCTGTACGCCGAAGAGGCGGACCCGGCGACGGGCGCCCACCTCGGCAACTACCCCCAGACGCTGACCCACGCGGCGCTCGTCCAGGCCGCGCTCGCCATCCGCGACGCCGTTGGTGATCCCGGGCCTGCCTGAGGGTAAGTCGCACGGCTAGCGCCGCCGCGATGCTGTCGTCAGTATCGTGGACCAACCAGAGGCCGCCGGTTGAGGTATCGGGTCGCTTTCCGCACAACAGGTTCGACAAGGAGCACACCGTGATGGTTGGCCTTCGCGCCGGGCTGGTGGCGACGACACTCGTCGTCGCTCTCGCCGGATGCTCCGACAACGCCCGAAACGACGATCCGCCAGATCGGACCGCCAGCGTGAGCCCGACACCGGTCCAGACCGACAGGGAACCGATCACGAAACGGTTCCCGCGCCTCGGCGACTTCGTCGAAGCCCACTGGAAGGCAGCAACCGCCGGGGGCGAAAGCCGCGTCACCGTGCCGGGCCCGACCGACACGCAGATCGAGGCACTCGTCGTCCTACGGCCCGACACCATCGCCACGATCCTCAAGGGGTACGAGTGGCAGCCCGCGCCACCCGGCTGGGAAGCGTCGTTGAGCGCCGAGCTGCGTCCGTTCCTGCCCACCGGTGGCACCTGGCAGGTCAGTGAGAAGTACGCCGAGGAGGTGCAGACGGCCCAGTACAACGGCACCGTCTACCTCGATGCCGGCAGCGGCACGGTTTTCCTCCGGGTGATCGACAGTTGACCCAGCCCACGGTGACGCGCCACTCGTGCGAGTAGGGTCCCGATCATGACGATTCCGCACCTGAGCGCCGCCGACGGCACGACCCTGCCCGCGATCGGGCTCGGCACGTACCAGCTGAACGGCTCGGCGGGCGTCGACGCGATCGGGCACGCGATCCGGGCGGGTTACCGGCTGCTCGACTCGGCGGTGAACTACGAGAACGAGGGCGCGGTCGGTCGGGCCGTGCGGGACGCGGGCGACGGCGTACGCGACGAGCTGATCGTCACCTCGAAGCTGCCGGGGCGGCACCACGACCACGACGCGGCGCTGACCACGATCGAGGAGAGCGTGTTCCGCACCGGCCTCGACCGGATCGACCTGTACCTGATCCACTGGCCGAACCCCAAGGTCGACAGGTACGTGCAGGCGTGGCGGGCGCTCATCGAGGCGCGTGAGCGGGGTCTGGTGCGACACATCGGGCTCTCCAACTTCCTGCCGGAGCACATCGACCGGCTGGTTGCCGAGACCGGCGTCGCGCCGGTGGTCAACCAGATCGAGGTGCATCCGTACTTTCCGCAGCAGGAGGCGCTGGACTACCACCGGGAGCACGGCATCCTGGTGCAGGGGTGGAGTCCGCTGGGCCACGGCAACGACCTGCGACAGCACCCGGTCATCGCCGAGATCGCGGCCGCGCACGGCGTCAGCACCGCGCAGACGATCCTGGCCTGGCACGTGGCCCGCCAGGTGATCCCGCTGCCCAAGGCCGCGTCGCCGCAGCGGCAGGTCGAGAACCTGGACGTCTTCGGTATCGCGCTCACCGACGACCAGGTCGAGGCCATCACCGCGCTGGGCCGCCCGGACGGCCGGCTGTCGGATCAGGACCCCGCGGTGTACGAGGAGTTCTGACCGACCCGGCACGCCGGACGGTCAGCGCCTGGGAGAGCATGTCGGCGTGCTCGACGGACTTGACGACATCGACTGGGCGCGGCTGGGCCACGCCTACGGGGCGGCCGACGACGTGCCCGGCCAACTGCGCGCGCTGCTCTCCCCCGATGCGTCAATTCGGGACAAGGCCCTGGGTGAGCTGTACGGCAACGTGTTCCACCAGGGCAACCGGTTCGAGGCGAGCGCCTACGCGGTGCCGTTCCTGCTGGAGATGCTCACCGGTCCGGGGACTCCAGACCCGGCATCGGTGCTCGGCCTGTTGAGCGCCCTGGCTGTCGGGTTCGACGAGGGTGTCCTACCGGACGGCTTCCCGGTGGTCGAGTACCGCCGGGCCGCCGATGGCGGGCGGGCGCTGCTCGCGGCCAAGCCGCCGCCGTGGACCGGCAGCGACGAGACCGAGAAGGAGTACGTCGAGTACCTCTACGTCGAGTCGCTGTCCGAGGCGGATCAGGGCCGACTGTGGGCGTACGTCGCGCTGGCGACCTACGACGCGGTGCGCGCCGGGGTCCCCGTGTTCCGCGCCCTGCTGGGTCACTCCGATCCGGATGTACGCCTGGTCGCGGCGTACCTTCTCGCCTGGTTCCCCGAGGAGGCCGACGCCAGCGTGTCCGCGCTGGCCGGCGCGCTCGACGCCGCGTCGGGCGTCGCGGCGACGCCCGGCGAGGTGGCCACCATGCTGGTGTCCACGGGGCTGCTCGGCGCCGCGCCGAACATCCGTTGGTTGACCGATGCGCGCCCGCTGGTCCGCTGGGCCGCCGCGATCGGTCGGGCCCGGGTCCTCGGCGCTACGGCCGACCCGGCGACCGTCGCCGAGTTGTTGGGCTGGGCGGCGCTGGCCTCCGGCGATGCCCTGGTCGAGCCGGTGGAGGGTGAGTGGGTGCCGTTCCTCGGTGGCGATCTCGGCGGCTACGCGGCGCTCGCCCTACGGCAGCTCGGTCCGCGACACGCCGACCGCGCGTTCGACGCGCTGCTCGACCGGCTGCCCACCGTGGACGGCGACCGGTCGCTGACACTGCTCGGCGCGGCACTGCGCCTCGCCTTCCCGGACGGTCCGCTGCCGGCAGGAACGCCGGTCCACGCGTTGACGCCCCAGCAGCGGCGGCTCGCCGAGGCCCTGGGCAGCTCCACCGAGCCGTGGCTGATCGACGGGCAGGAGTTCGGCAACGTGGCCGAACTGGTCGGCGGGTACGGCCTCCCCGCGAGCAGACCGGCGATACGCGCCTACCTCGCCCGCACCCCGTAGCGGCACGTCGCCCCGCAGCCCTAGCGGCACGTCACCGGCAACCCGTCGATCGCTACCGCGGGTCACCTCTGCGCGGGCGGGTGCCCCGACGAGCGTGATGCCTGTGTGGCATCAAGATGCCACTGAGGCATCAGGCTCACCCGGACATCCGCCTCCGACCACCGAGCACAGATCGTCCACCGCGCCAACCGCCACCTGCCACGGGTCGCCCCCACCGGCGGCGAACGCACGCGGCACCGGGGCAGCGGTGAACCCGGTGCCGCGCGCGTCCGTCAGACGAGCCCGCCGAGGGCCGGGTCGCTGATGCTGTCCTTGCCGTTCTCGACGTGGCCCGCGCAGCGGTACGCGAAGCCGGGGTCACCCGCGACGGCGACCGTGAGGTCGTACCAGCCGTGCGTGCGGGCCAGCGGCCAGGTGGCGCGCTCGGTGTGACCGGGGCGCAGTGACAGCGTGACCGGCCGGGAGTGGTAGCCGTCCCGGACGGTCACCTCGACCCGCTTCGGCCAACGGTTGGTGATCGTCAGCTCGATCTTGTCGCCCCGCTCGTCGACGGCGGGCGTGATGTCGAGATCCGAGCGGCCGGCGGCGAACCGGCGGAAGAAGCCGTTCGGTCCGTGCACCGACAGGTCGTACCCGGAGGAGATCTGCCAGGTGTCGGCCAGGCGCTTGCCCGGCTCGACCGTGTAGCTGCGCGGCGCGGCCGTGCTACCGGCCTGACGGACCTGGAAGACCGCTCCCGCGCCGCCGGTGTTGCGGAAGTCGATCCGGAACTCGCCGTCGCCCCGACGTCCGTCGGCGTGCAGGGCGTACGGGATCGCCCGCGCCGGCCGTACACCGCGCTCCTGCTCGGGCAGCCGCCCCTCGGCCGGCGGTACCGGCACCTCGTCGGGGTGCCGGACCAGGTCCTCGGGCTTGAAGTCGTCGGTGTCCGGCAGCTTCACGTCACGCGAGCGGTTCGGGTGCCGGAAGTCGAAGGCCGTGGTCAGGTCACCGACGACGGCACGCCGCCACGGCGTGATGTTCTTCTCGACCAGGTCCGGCCGGCCGTGCCCGAACCGCGTCTCCAGGAACTTGATCAGCGAGGTGTGGTCGAAGACCTGCGAGTTGACGTAGCCGCCCCGCGTCCACGGCGACACGATGATCATGGGTACGCGGATGCCGAGGCCGTACGGGCCCGCCGGGTGGTCGGCGTCGCCGGGGAAGATCTCGTTGGTGGTCGGCACGGTCGACTGTCCGTGCTCGCGCGTCTGCGGAGGCGTCGGCGGGACCACGTGGTCGAAGAAGCCGCCCTCCTCGTCGTACGTGATGAAGAGCGCCATCTTGCTCCACACCTCGGGGTGCGACGCGAGGATGTCGATGACCTGCGAGACGTACCAGGAGCCGTAGGCCGGTTCCCAGTTCGGGTGCTCGGTGTACGCCTCGGGCGCGGTGATCCAGGAGACCTGCGGCAGGCGTCCCGCCTCGACGTCGGCCCGGAAGTCGGCCAGCAGCGCCTCGGGGTCGCGGCCCTGGGTACGGATCTCGGTGCCGGTCTTCGCGCGGTCCGCCAGCGGCGTGCCGGGCTGCGCGTTCTGGTACTGGTGGAAGTAGAGCAGCGAGTTGTCGCCGTAGTTGCCGATGTACGGGTCGTTCGTCCATCCCCAGGAGCCGGCGGCGTTGAGCCCGGTGCCGACGTCCTGGTAGATCTTCCAGGAGATGCCGTTGCGCTCCAACCGCTCCGGGTACGTCGACCAGTCGTAGCCGGCCTCGGCGTTGGTGATGACCGGGCCGCCGCCCTTGCCGTCGTTGCCGACCCAGCCGCTCCACATGTGGTAGCGGTTCGGGTCGGTCGGCCCGATCAGCGAGCAGTGGTAGCTGTCGCAGACGGTGAACGCGTCCGCGAGCGCGTAGTGGTAGGGCAGGTCCTGCCGGGTGTGGTACGTCATCGACGTGACGCCCTTGTTCGGCACCCACCCGTCGAACCGGCCGTCGTTCCAGGCGGCGTGCCCGTCGTTCCAGCCGTGCGGCGGGTCCGGCAGGAAGGTCTGGCCGAGGTCCTTCACCTCGGGGCGGAACGGCAGCAGCTCGTCGG
Organism: Micromonospora sp. NPDC051543; assembly: GCF_044454415.1. NCBI lineage: Bacteria > Bacillati > Actinomycetota > Actinomycetes > Micromonosporales > Micromonosporaceae > Micromonospora > Micromonospora sp. NPDC051543. The sequence goes on along the minus strand of NZ_JBITDT010000018.1, from coordinate 26,345 downwards.
CGCCGTCGGGCTGGTGCCAGACGTCCTTGCCCGACGGCAGGGTCACCGGATGCGGGTCGCCGAAGCCGCGCACGCCACGCATGGTGCCGAAGTAGTGGTCGAAGGACCGGTTCTCCTGCATCAGGATGATCACGTGCTCGACGTCCTCGATCGAGCCGGTCCGGTCGTTCGCCGGGATGGCGAGCGCCTTGCTGAGGTCCAGCGGGAGCGCCGCGCCGATCGCGGGAACTCCCATCGCCTTGAGGAACGTACGCCGATCCACCGTGCCCATAACTCCGCCTTTGTGTGCTCTGGTCGAGAAACTGGCGACCGGACGCTATCGGGGGCGGGTTGACGGCAGATGACCATAATTGGGCCGGACGGGAGCCCTCCGACGTACCGTGAGATCGTGCCGACGAGAGACGTACTCACCAAGGCTGACCTCGCCGAACTGCGCCGCTCGGCGCTCGGCGCGGCCGACCCGCTCGGTGTCGCGGCCGACCTCGCCGAGGCGGTCGAGCAGGGCCGGTTGGAGGATCCCGACGATGCCGGGGACGCCCTGACGCTCGCCGCCGAGATCGCCCGGATCCGGGCCCGGACCGACGCGGCCCTGCGCTACGCGGATCAGGCGGTGGCGGCGTACCCCTCGGTGGACGACCCCCGGGCGGGCGTGGCCCGCGCGCTGCGGGCCCGGGTGATGTTCCAGGCCGGCGGCCGGGACGACGAGGCGATGGCCGAGCTGACGGCGCTGCGTCCGTTGCTGCTCACGCAGCCCGACGTGCCGGCCTACCTGAGCGCGGCGCTGGACGCGGCCGGTCGGTCGTCGACCGCCGAGACGTGGCTGAGCGAGGCGGTCGGCACACTGCTCGCCGAGCACGACACGACGGCAGACCCGCAGGTCGGTCCGCCGGACGCCCCCGGTGTGCTGTTCCTGCTGCTGCAACAGCGCCACCGGGTACGCCGCAACCTCAACCTGCCGCACGACCGGCAGGACGATCTGGCCGACCGGTTGGAGAACCAGCTCGTCCGCCAGGTCTCGGAGCGTCAGGGCGGCGCGTCGGATCTGCTGCTCTGGCCCCGGGACGAGTTCGACAAGCTGCTCGCCGCCCACCCAGAGCTGACCGACGTGTACGGGCCGGACTGGGACGCGCACCGGGCGCGGCTGGAGAAGGAGCTGGTAAGGCTGACCGGCGCCGGCCGGACCGGGCTGGGCGTGTACCGGGCGACGGTGGCCGGCCTGGACGCCTTCGCCCGTGGACGCGACGGCGACCCGACCGACGCCGCGGTCCGGGCCGGCTACGCAGCCGAGGTGTCGGCGCGGCCCGCCGCCCGCGTTCCCTGGCCACCCGAGCGCAACGACGCGTGCTGGTGCGGATCGGGTCTGAAGTACAAGAAGGACTGCCTGCCGCGCTCACGGAACTGAGCGGTGGCTCTGCGTACGCGACTCTGGGCACACCCGATCGGTACCGATAGCCTCCATGCCGCGGATCATCGAGATCCGCCGTGGCCGGAGGAGTCGCCGAATGTTCGAAGAGTTCCAGGGCATCCCCGCCCATCCGCTCGTGCTGCACGCCGCGGTCGTGTTCGTGCCGCTCCTGGCGCTCCTGGCGATCGCTTACGCGCTCGTCGCGCCGATCCGGCCGCACACGCGCTGGGTGCTGGCGCTGCTCGCGGTGGGCGCGCCCATCTGCGCGCTGCTGGCGAAGCTCACCGGGGACGCCTTCTTCGAGCGGTTGCGCTCGGCGAACCGGGTGACGCCGGAGTTCGTCCCGAAGCTGGAGGCGCACCAGGATTTCGGTGACCTGACCCTGTACGCGACGATCGCGCTGGGACTCGTGGCGCTGGCCCTGGTCCGCTTCGTGCCGCCGCGCGCCGCCGAGGGCGTACCCGCCAACCGGACGGTGACCCTGGCGTTGCAGGTGCTGTCGGTGGTGGCCGCCGCCGTCGCCGTGTACTACGTGGTCCGTACCGGGGACTCCGGCGCGAAGGCGGTCTGGGAGGGTCAGTGACGGCGGTGGTGTCGGCCCGGCCGTAGCCGAGCCGACACCACGTCACTCGTCAGCCGGCGTGGTACGCCCGGATGACGGTCTGGTCGATGCCGCTACCGCCGTTGCCGGCGGCCTTCACCCGCAGCGAGACGGCCTGCCCGGAGGCGACCTTCGGCAGGTCGAACCGGTAGTTGTCACCGCTTCCGGTGACCCGGGCCGACTTCCAGGTGACGCCGTCGTCGGTCGACGTCCAGACCTGCATCGACGTCACCTTCTGCGCCTTGACGCCGTGCGCCTGCCGGACGGTCAGTTCCGCCGGACCGCCGACGGGGTGGTTGTCGTGGTCCATCGGCAGCGCGTAGTCGACCGCGAGCAGCGGCAACGGCACGCGACCGGTCCCGGCCGGCCCGGCGGACCGGAACGTCCAGGACGTGTTGACCTTGGTGGAGATCGGCAGGATGAGGCTGGTGTCGACGTCGAAGGTCAGCCGGTAGTCGGCCATCGCCTGCGGCACCGTGAAGTCGGCGATCGGCCGGTCGCTCTGCTCGACCAGCTTGCCGTTGCGGTACAGCGACAGCGTGCGCTTCACGCCGATCGCCTCACCCTGCAGGCAGTCGGCGCGCTGGTGCTGGTCGGTCAGCGTCACCATGTCGAGGTGCAGGTTGCCCTGGGTCCGCGACGGCGGGCTGGCGCAGCTCCAGCCGTCACCGGCCGGGTCGTCGTACCAGTCGGAGTGCAGCGGCTGCCGTGCCCAGACCTTGGACTGCTGGCTGCCCGGCCGGTACTGGCGGGGCGCCTCCATGGCCCCCAGTCCGCCGTAGACACCCTGGTCGGCCCAGACGATCTCCGGTGAGAGGTACGACGTCCGGTTCGGCGGCATGACGCCCTCGAAGGTCTGGGTCACCGGCACTCCGTCGGCGGTCTCGCCGAGGCGGACGAACGTGGTGTACATCTCCGGCGAGTCGGTCTGGTGGAACCGCTCGTCGATGCGGGCCAGCCGGGCCTGCTCCGCCCTGGTCACCCGGAACGACGGGTCGGCCGGTACGCCGGCGGTGTACTCGTGCACGATGTTGTAGCGGTACGGCTTCGCGGTGCCGGCGGGCGAGTCCATGTTGACGGCCGCCCAGGTGCGCCGCGATCCGATGGTGGGCTTCGGGACCGCCACGCTGCGGATCGCCGCCGCCACACCGAACCCGCTGATCTGGTGCCACCACGGCAGGCCGTTCACCGCGGTCTGGAAGGTGGTGAGGTCGGTCCGGGTGGTCCGGGTGGCCGCCCCGTCGACGGTCGCCGTGACCGGCCGGGCCTGCGCCGGGTCGAGGGTCACGCTCCGGTCGGCGTGCACGTCCAGGTCACCCGCCGCGGTGAGGGTGCTCTCCTGCACGTCGCTGTCGACGTAGTAGGCGATCGACGCGCCGAGCACCGAGTACCGTCCGGCCGGCACCCGCAGGGTGAACGTGTCCCCCTGGGTGCCGCCGGCTCCGCCGTAGAACAGCAGCGGGTCGGTGAGGTTGGCGACCATGAGATTGATCCAGGCGTCCGCGCCCTCCCGCAGGCCGGGCATCGGCTTGGTGTGGATCGTCAGGTCGTAGCTGGGCTGCTCGACGGAGAAGCTCACCGGAGTCGTGGCGACCACGTTGTGGCCGGTGCGAGCGGTGACGGTGGCAAGGTAGAGGCCCGGCCGGCTGGCCAGCGCCGTGCGGTTGATCCGCAGGGTCGCCGCCCCGGTGGTGCCCCGCTTGAGGGTCACCCGGCTCGTCGACAGCGACGCCGCGCCGCGCGGCACGCTCTGGCCGTCGTGGTTGACGATCGAGACGTCGAGGTCGAGGACCGTCGTGGCCGGGGTGGACCCGCCGGTCCAGCTCAGCTTCGTCTCGCTGGTCCCGGACTGCGGGTACGCGAACGTGCCGAGGTTGATCACCGGCTGGTCGCTGGTCGGGCCGCCGAGGGCACGGGCCGCGTTGAGGCGGCCGGCGCCGATGGCGTACGGGTCGAAGCCGGTCAGCGGGTCGGCCGCGCCGACCAGGGCGGCCTTGATCTTCGCGCCGGTCCAGTCGGGGTGCCGCTGGGCGAGCAGCGCGGCGGCGCCGGCGACGTGCGGCGTTGCCATCGAGGTGCCGCTGAGCGACTCGTAGTACCTGTCGATCGGGTCCTGGAGGTTGGTGCCGGCGGCACGGGCCGCGACGATGTCGACGCCCGGCGCGACCAGCTCCGGCTTGGCCGCGTTGTTGTTGATCAGCGGTCCCCGGCTGGAGAAGTCGGCGAGCTTGTCGTCGCGGTCGACGGCCCCGACGGTGAGCGCGGTGGCGGCCGACCCGGGTGAGGAGATCTGCGCGCCGCTGTTGCCGGCCGCGATGACGAACAGCGTGCCGGTCTGCTCGCTCAGGGCGTCGACGGCGAGCGAGAGCGGGTCGCTGCCGTCGTCGGCCTGGCTGCCGCCGAGGCTCATGTTGATGACGTCGGCCCGGGTGGCCGCCCACTCCATGCCGAGGATGATGCCCGAGTCCTCGCCGGAGCCGTGGTCGTCGAGCACCTTGCCGATCACGAGCTGGGCGTCCGGCGCGACGCCACGACGCTGACCGTGAGAGGCCGCGCCGGTGCCGGCGATGGTCGAGGCGACGTGCGTGCCGTGGCCGTTGTGGTCGACGGCGTCACCGCCCTCGGCGGTGAAGTCGGCCCGCTCGACGACCCGCCCGGCGAGGTCCGGGTGGCTGAAGTCGGCGCCGGTGTCGAGCACCGCGACCCGGGCGCCCTTGCCGGTGTAGCCGGCCTTCCAGGCGTCGGGCGCGTCGATCTGGGTCAGGTTACGGTCCAGGCCGGCGGGCTTCGCGGCGGCGGGCAGGGCGGTGGCGCGGACCTTGCGGTCCAACCAGACCTTCTTCGCGCCGGCCAGCAGCGAGTTGGTCGCGAGCTTCGCGGTGGCCGGGCTCTTCTTGGGTACGTGGCCGGCCACCGCGCCGATGCTGGACAGCGTCTGCACGTCGGCGAGCGCGGCCACCCGGGCGGAGGCCGTGGCGGGCTGCACGATGACCGGCAGCTGGCTGGTGCTCTCGTCGTCGTACCCGTCGGCGATCAGCGCGGTGACGTCGAACAGGTCGGGGTCGAGGACCGAGCCGATCTGGGACGCGACACGGGCGGGGACGACGTGCAGGTGCCCGTCGGGACCGCAGCTCTGGTCGATCACCGCGTTCTCGTCGACCGGCCGGATCGTGACCTGCGGGCAGCCCGAGCCGGTGCTGCGGACGGTCACCACGTCGCCGGTCAGCAGGGTGACAGTGTGCGTCTTGCCGTCCGGGGAGGTGCGGGGTGTGTCGGTGCCGGCGATACCGCCGGGGCCGGCCGTGGCGGTGCCGCCGGGCACGGCGGTCAGCGCCGTGGCCGTCACGGCGACGGCCAGCAGCCAGCGTGTTCTCCTGAGCATGTCGCTCCTGTCTCATGTGGACAAATGGCGCCTCTTGGGCGACATTTGCAAGATCATAGGTCTGCGCGACGGATCTTCGGGAGGTCGCGAAGACAGTTTTTTCGTCCACCGAGACAACGTTGCCTGCCATGTGTCGACGGCCTACCTGGTTCGATGTCGATTCGGTTACCGCCGCGATCCCGGTCGGGAGAACGGCCGGAGGTGACCACCCGAAGGGATCGACGCCGACGTCCACCCGCACCTAGCATGGCGACGAATGGATCTTCGCGACTGGCCCCTGCCGAGACCCGGCAACCAGCCCGACCGAAGGGAGACGCGCGTGCGTCGACCCCGTCATCTGGCACTTCTGAGCGTCGGCGTGTCCGGCGCACTGGTCCTGAGCGCGACACCGACACCCGCAGCCGCCCGCCCCACGGCGTCCGCGCCCACCGGCATCGTCGTGGCCGACGGCATGACCCAACCGGTGTTCTCGCTCGCCGACGCCATCGAGGAGCGGGTGTACGTCCAGACCCCGGTGGACACCGATCACGACGGTCGTCCCGACCGGGTGGCGATCGACATCTCCCGGCCCCGGGAGACCGCCACCGAGGGCTTCAAGGTGCCGGTCATCTTCGAGCACAGCCCGTACCGCAAGGGCACCTGGGGCGACGTGCCGTACCCGAGCGTGCTGGTCGACGACCTGCCGCAGAACGGCCTGACCGACCACTCCGGCCGGCGTGCGCTCGACGCCGGCACGCAGCGCGCCCAGGCCAAGGCCAACCTGCCCGGCTCGCTCGACGACTACTACGTGCCGCGCGGGTACGCGGTGGTGCTCGGCCAGAGCGTCGGCACCGGCGACTCGGACGGCTGCCCGACCAGCGGTGACCAGGCCGAGACGCTCGGCACCAAGGCCGTCATCGACTGGCTCAACGGACGGGCCAAGGGGTACGACGCCAACGGCGCCCCGGTCACCGCCGGCTGGACCACCGGCGCGGTCGGCATGACCGGCGTCTCCTACAACGGAACGTTGCCCAACCAGGTGGCCACCACCGGGGTCAAGGGTCTGAAGACCATCGTGCCGGTCTCGGCGATCAGCAGCTGGTACGACTACTACCGGGCCAACGGTCTGGTGGTCGCGCCCGGCACGTTCCAGGGCGAGGACCTCGACATCCTGGCCCAGTACACGGCCGGGCAGGCACGTGCCGAGGGCCAGTGCGCCGACGAGCTCGCGCAGATCACCAAGGAGCAGGACCGGGTCACCGGCGACTACTCGCCGTTCTGGCGCGACCGCGACTACCTCGACGCCCGCAACGTCCAGGCCAGCGTCTTCGTCGTGCACGGCCTCAACGACTGGAACGTCAAGACCGAGCACTTCGCCGGCTGGTGGGACGAGCTGGCCAAGCGCCACGTGCCGCGCAAGATCTGGCTGCACCAGGGCGGGCACGGCGGGCCCGGCAGCAGCGCCTCGGTGACCCTGCCCAGCGGGCAGACCTGGACGTACAAGCAGACCGAGAACCGGTGGTTCGACTACTGGCTGTGGAACGTGCGCAACGGCATCATGGACGAGCCGACGGCGGTGCTCCAGCGCGAGGACCGGGCGTACACCACGTACGCCAACTGGCCCGACCCGGCCGCCCGCGAGGTCGGGCTGCGGTTCGCCGCCACCGACGCCACCGCCCCGGGCACGCTCACCACGGGCAAGCTGCCGAAGGCCCGCATCGAGCAGAGCTTCGTCGACGAGGGACGGACGATCCACCCGGACACCCTGGTCGCCGACCCGGACACGGCCAGCGCCAACCGGCTGGCCTACCGCTCCCCCGCGCTCGCGCAGAGCGTCCGCATCTCCGGCCGCCCCGAGATGCGGCTCCGAATGGCGATCGACAACAAGCCCGACGCCAACCTCACGGCCTACCTGGTCGACTACGGCCCGGCCGGGTCGACCGCCACGCCCGTCGTGGTGACGCGCGGCTGGATGGACCCGCAGAACCGCGTCAGCGCCGCGCGCACCGCGCCGGTCAAGCAGGGCAAGCTGTACGACTACCGGTGGACCATGGAGCCGAAGGACTACGTCTTCCCGGCGGGCCACCGGATCGGCGTGGTCGTCTTCTCCTCCGACCAGGAGTACACGCTGTTGCCGCTGGGCGGTACTGAGTTGCGGGTCGCCCCGAACGACAGTGAGCTGCGGCTGCCCGTGGTGGGCGGTCGGGGCGTACTCGGTTTCTGATCGACTCCGTCAACGGGTGGGGCGGTCCGACGAAGCGTCGGGCCGCCCCACCCGCGTCTGGTCGTCGGCGGTCCCGGTGTGGGCGAGTGCGGCGAGGAGCCGCAGCTTCTCGTCGCTGTCGCTGTCCTTGTCGGGGTAGTACACGACGAGGATGACGTCATCGATGGGGAGCTTGTCCCGGTGCAGGCGTAGGTCACCGACGACGGGGTGGTGCACCGTCGTCGTGCCTCCGTCGAGATTGCGGACGTCGTGGCGGGCCCACAGGGTGCGGAACCGCTGACTGGACAGCGCGAGTTCGCCCACCAGCTCAACGAACCGGGGGTTGTCGATGTCGTCCCCGATGGTCGTACGGAGGGTGGCGATGAAGTTGGCGGTGGCCTTCGTCCAGTCCTGGTGGAAGGCTCGTTCCTCGGGATCGAGCAGGAGCGACCGCAGCCGGTTCTCACCGGGCCGCAGGCGCGGGGAGAACGCCACGGCCATCGGGTTGGAGGCCAGCACGTCGAAGGCGCGTCCTTCGACGAACGCGGGGATCTGAAGGTGGGCAAGCAGCTCGTACACCCGCGCTGGTACGTGCTCGGTGCGCTTGCGGCGCGGCGTCCGTGGGCGCGCCGCCGCGAGGTCGAGCAGGTACATCCGCTCGATGTCGTCGAGCTGCAGGACGCGCGCGAGCGATTCGAGGACCTGCGGTGAGGGGTTCTTGTCCCGGCCCCGTTCCAGCCGCAGGTAGTAGTCGGGGCTGATCCCGGCGAGCAGGGCGACTTCCTCGCGTCGTAGGCCGGGCACGCGGCGCCGGCCGCCGGTCGGGAGCCCTACCTGCGACGGTGAGACCAGTTCCCGGCGGGCCCGCAGGTAGCTGCCCAGCCGGTGGCCGCCGCCCGACTCCTCTTCACTCATGGTCACCACGGTAGTGCGGCGCGCGTGCCGCAGAGGGGGCCCTGGTGGGACCTGGGAAAACGGGGGCCCTGCCACCTCCACCGGGCTCGGTCAAGACTGGTGATCGCCCTGCTCGGCAAGGACAGCGAGCAGCACCGTAAGCGCCCGCGAGCTCACCCGCCGGCGCCCTCTGGATCGAAGGGAAGATCTCGTGGATCTCTCCAACCGCACAGTTCTCATCGTCGGCGGCACCTCGGGTATGGGGCGGGAGTTGGCCCGGCGGTTCGCCGCGGCGGGCAGCACCGTGGCCGTTGGCGGTCGCAACCCCGAGGCCCGCGCGGAACTCGCCGCGGAAGGTTTCGGCACGTTCGGCATCGACGTGACCGAGGGTGCCTCTGTCGCATCTGCCCGGGACGCCGTCCTCGCCCGCTACCCCGAGCTGGACACGGTGGTGACGATGTCGGGTGCCATGCTCCTGGAAGACCTTCGCGACCCCGCGCACTTCGCGGCGGCGCAGACGACGATCGACACCAACCTGGTCGGCACCATCCGGGTCATCGACGCCTTCACGCCGCATCTGGTCGGTCGGGGTGCGGGCACCTTCATCACCGTCACCTCCGGCATCGCCTTCCTGCCGTTCCCGCCCATGCCCAGCTACGCCGCCTCGAAGGCCGGGGTGCACGCCTACTCCGAGGCACTGCGCGCGCAACTCGACGGCACCGGTGTCGACGTCGTCGAACTCGTCCCCCCGGCCGTCGCGACCGCCGGTCAGGACACGGTGAACCCGCGCGCGCTGCCGCTCGACGACTTCGCCACCGAGGTCATGCTGCTGCTCTCGGCGAACCCCACCCCGAGCGAGATCCTCGTGAAGGGCGTACACATGCACCGCTGGGCCGAGCGCGACGGCACCTACGCCGACCTCGTCGCACAGCGCTCGAAGGCCCTGGCGATGCTTCCCGGTCGCCAACGCTGACACCGTTCGGGGTGGCGGGCACACCCTCTAACGCGTCCTAGGAAGATAGTTCACCGCGGCAGCCGGTCGGGTCCGCTACGGGCCCGGCCGGTGTGCTGTCGTCGTCATTTTTCCAGCAACTGCGGGACGTATTGACAACTTTCGACATCAGGGCGAGGCTTGGACTGCTGAGAGCGCTCTCTCGCACCGGCCCCACCGGGCCACCACCAGTCTGGCCAGGGCACACTCCGCTGTCTTCGGCGGCGGCACCGGAGTTGCCCCTGACCCGTCCCCCCGACAGGAGTTACCAGATGGACAGGGCCGCACCCCACGTCCCCCGCCGGCTACGCCTCACCGTGGCGATCGGCGCCCTGCTGACCCTCCTCGGCACCTACCTGGTCTCGACCACCGACCGGGCCGACGCCGCCCCGGTCGCCAACGTCATCCGGGTCGCCGAGTTCCCCGCCGACTGCACGTACAGTCACCGGCTGCCGGACGACCCGATCGTCTTCCCCGGACTGCCGGGGGCCTCACACATGCACAGCTTCTTCGGCAGCACGGCGACGAACGCCACCACCACCCTGCCCGACCTGGTGAAATCCACCACCACCTGCAACCCGGCGGTGGACGTCTCGTCGTACTGGGTGCCGACCCTCTACCGCGACAACGTCGCGGTAGAACCGGCCATCGCCACGTTCTACTACCTCGGTGAGGGCGTGCGCTCCGATGTCGTCGCCAACACCCAACCGATCCCGCAGGGCCTGCGGCTCGTCGCCGGCAACGCGAAGGCCACCGGCCCGAACGACAGCATCGCCCGCTGGTCCTGCCTGCACGCCGGTCAGGTGCCACCGTCCAAGGACTTCGTCAACTGCCCGGCCGGCACGATGCTGGAGTCGTACCTCGACTTCCCGCAGTGCTGGAACGGCCGCGACCTGGACTCCGCGGACCACAAGAGCCACCTCGCGTACCCGGTGAACCAGGCCTGCCCGAGCACCCACCCGGTGCACGTGCCGAAGTTGCGGCAGGTGCTGCGGTACCCGGTCAACGGCGACCCGTCGCACTTCCGGCTCGCCTCCGGGCCGGGCTACACGATGCACGGCGACTTCTTCAACGCCTGGCCGACCGCGGAGATGGCTCGCCGGGTCCAGGACTGCATCCGTCCGGTCGTCAAGTGTGGACACGACGGCCGACCGATCTGAGTCGTCGTGGGGGCGGCCCGGTCCTGCCGGGCCGTCCCCTGCCCCTCGGGGGCCGCGCCGGAAAGGAGGAGGCATGCGCGTTCACGTCGCGTTGCTCATGACGGCGGTACTCGCCGCCGGCTGTGCCGGCGGACCGTCGAGCACCACGGACGAGTCGACGCCACCGCTTCCCACGCCGGCCGCCGCCACCCCGTCGACCGGCGCGTTCAGCCCCACCGACATCGCCTGGCTGCAGCTCACGGCGGCGATGACGCAACGACTGATCCCGGTGCTGGACCTGGTGCCCACCCAGACCACCGACCCGACCTGGCACGGGCTGGCCGCGCGGGTCCAGGCGAGCAACCGGGCCGACCTGGCCCGCTCCCATGACCTGCTCGGCGAGGCCGGAGCGCCGACGACCAATCCCCACGAGGGTCACGACATGCCCGGCATGATCACCGCTGACGAGCTGGCCGCGCTCCGGTCGACCACCGGGAAGGCGTTCCAGCGGCTGCTCGCCACCCATCTGCGGGCGCACCTCGCGCAGGCGGTCAAGATCGCCGCCGCCGAGCAGCGGGCCGGCGTCCACCCGGACACCACCGCACTGGCCGCAGCCGTGATCCGAGCCGGTGACGGCGATCTCGCCCGTCTCGACCAGCTCGACCGACCACCGGCGACGCCCCGGCCGACCTGACGGTCCGGGCCCGACGCCGAGTTCAGCTCGCCAGCAGCCGGGCGATCGTCGCCGGTTCCGCCAGGTGCGGGAAGTGGCTGCCGGGCAGCACGGTGACCTCCACCTCCGGCAGAACTCCCGTCAGCCAGGCGAGGTAACGAGCCGGCGGCTCGGACGAGGTCACCCAGCGGTAGGGAACTCCGCGCTCCGCGATCGATCGCAGGTCACCGGACCGCGCGGCGGCGACGCCCTCGTCCAAGGAGTGCAGGATCTCGCCCCAGTACCCCAGCAGCAGATCCGGCCGGGGGTCGGTCGCGGTGGTGACGATCGCACGCGCCTCGGCCGGCAACGACTCGATGCCCATACCGGCCAGCATGCGGTCCCACACCTGCCGCCACTGCGGGCCGCGCAGCGTCGGCTCGGCCTCGCGTACGGCGGCGCCGAACGGGCCGGGCAGCAGGATCTGGTCCAGGTTGACCACTCCCCGCACCGGATGACGCGCCGCGTAGGTCGTGGCGACCACCGCGCCCACCGAGTGCCCCACCACGATCGGCGTGCCGAGATCCGCCTCGGTCACCCTGGTGTGCACGACGTCGGCGACCTCGGACATCCGGTAGGAGTTCCGCCGGGGCGCGTCGCCGTGACCGGGCAGGTCGAGGGCGAGGACCCGCCGGTCGGGGTCGATCGCCGCCAGCTCGCGCCGCACCGGGTCCCACTGCCTCCTGTCGTAGGTCAGGCCGTGGATCAGAACCAGTGGCGGTCGGTTGTCGTCGTCGTTCACTGCCGTACCTCTTCCGGTCTTCGATCATCTCGGCGGGCCGCCCGCAGGCGTTCGATGGTCACATCGAGCACCGCCTCCAGGTGGTCGATCCTGCCGGTGGAGAGCAGCAGCAGGACGCCACCCTGGATGCCGGCCAGCAGGGCCGCGGCGGTGCGCTCGGCGTCCACGTCGGGAGCGATGTCACCGGTCGACTGCATGTGCCGGACGCCTTCGGTGATCTTGTCCTGCCAGCGCCACATGAGCCCGGTCACGATCGCCTGGGCGCCCGGCGCGCGCCGACCCGTCTGGCCGAGCAGCCCGTTGAGCGGGCACTTCACGCCCTGGGCGCGGTAACGCTCGATGAGCCGGTCCCGCCACGCCTGCCAGGCCAGCCAGGAGGTCAGGTTGCTGAGCATCGGCTCCTGGTCGGTGAGCACCTGGTCGGCCTCGTGCTGGGCCACCGCGAGCAGCAACTCCTCCTTTCCGTCGGGGAAGTAGTGGAAGAGCTGGCCCTTGCTGGTGCCCGTGTGGGCCATCACATCTTCGAGGCGTACCTCGTCGACGCCGCGCTCACGGATCTCGGCGGCGGCGCCGGCGACGATCCGCGCTCGGGTCGCCTCGCCCTTGCGGGTCAACGCGCGAGTCATGGCCCCACCCTAGCTGGGGTTTTGGACTTGCAGGTCCATTTCTGGCGAGCCAAGGTCGTGAACGCGCGGCCCGCTCCGAGGACCGCACAGCGACCAGGAGGACGCGACGATGAACCAGTACTACCTGCTCGGACGGTCCGGCCTGCGGGTGAGCCGACTCGCGCTGGGCACGATGAACTTCGGTGTCGACGGCTTCCACGCCGCGTACGGCAAGACCGAGGAGGAGTCCGAACCGATCTTCCGGCAGTATCTCGAATCGGGCGGGAACTTCGTCGACACGGCGGACTTCTACACCGCCGGAGAGAGCGAGAAGATCCTCGGCCGCCTGATCGACCGGGCCGGTGTCCGCGAGCGACTCGTGCTCACCAGCAAGTTCACCAACACCATCGACCCGAGCGACCCGAACGCCAGCGGCAACGGCCGCAAGCACATCATCCGGGCCGTCCAGGCGTCACTGGGCCGACTCGCCACCGACTACATCGACCTGTACCTGCTGCACACCTGGGACCGGATCACCCCGGTCGAGGAGGTCGTGCACACCCTCGACGACCTGGTGCGCTCCGGCAAGATCCGGTACGCCGGCCTCTCCGACGTACCGGCCTGGTACGCGGCCCGCGCGCAGAGCTACGCCGAGGCGCACGGCCTGGCCCCGCTGATCAACCTGCAACTGCCGTACTCCCTGGTCATGCGGGACATCGAGGCGGAGTACGTGGCGATGGCCCAGACCCTGGGCATGGGCATCACCGCGTTCAGCCCGATCGGCGGCGGCCTGCTCAGCGGCAAGTACCGACGCACCAGCGAGGGCCTGAGCGGCACCGGCCGGTTGACCACCCCCAACGCCGCGGGTCGGGAGATCAGCCCCAACGACTGGACGGTCATCGACGCGCTGGAGAGCGTGGCCGCCGATCTGGGACGCAGCATGGCGCAGGTCGCGATCAACTGGGTGGTCACCCAGCCCGCCGTCGGCTCGGTGATCATCGGGGCGAGCAGCGCCGGGCAGGTCTCCAGCAACTTCGAGGCGCTCGACTTCGAGATCCCGGCCGACGCCCGCCGCCGGCTCGACGAGGCCAGCGCCCCGAACCTCGGGCTGCCGTACGGCATGTTCACCCCGCAGTACCAGTCCTGGGTGGTGAGCCCGGGCCTGCACATCGGCGACAAGCCGGCCGGCTACGCCCCGCAGGTCGTCAACGCGGCCTAGGTGTGCTGTCCAGGGACGTTGGTGACAGGGCGTAGAAAGAGGGCGTCCTCGTCACCGAACGCGCCGCCGGGGCTTCCCTTGCACGCGCTCGCTGCATCCAACGCCCCGACGACCGCCAACGGATCCCGGGCGGCAGGTGACAGCGGTGCTCGCCCGATGACCGCCGCCACCGTCGTCACCCGGCGACGGTGGCGGTGTCGGCGGTCCCGGACGTCGGCGTCGGAGCGCCCTCGTAGAGGTCGACGTAGCGCCGCAACACGTCGGCGGCCCGGTCGTCGAGCGCGGTCAGGTCGAGGGTGTTGTGGCGGACGCTCAGCGACTCGGGCAGGGCGTACACCCGCAGGTCGATGCCGTTCGCCCGCGCGATCCGGCGGGGCACCCGCACCGCCGCGGCGGGGTCCACCACCGTGTCGAGCGGACTGATCGCCACGGCCGCGCCCACGAGGCCGGTCCGGTGGAAACGACGCGGCAACGACCGCACGATCGTCAGGTACCGCGTGACCGCCACGAGCGAGTAGCCGCGAGCGGTGACCCGGTCGCGCAGGACCCGCCGCCCGTACAGCGTGATGAGGGGCCGGACCGCGAACGCCGGTGCCTGCCGGGGGCCGAAGAACGGCGACAGCACCAACAGCCGCCGTACGACGTCCCCCCGGGTCTGGGCCAGCCAGGTGGCCAGCACCGCGCCACCGGAGATGCCGACGACACCCACCTCGTCCCCCAGGCCCGCCGCAACCGTCACGGCCTGCTGGGCGTACGCCGTCAGCTCGCCGGCCTCGACCCGGTGGTGGACCCGCCGGTCGACGGTGCCGTGGCGCGGGGCGCGCGGTATCCACACGTTGTAGCCCCGGGCGTAGAACACCTCGGCCAGCGCGTCGTACTGCTCCGGCGCCATGGTGTAGCCGTGCAGCAGCAGGACGGCCCGGGCGGTACGCGTGCCGTGGCTCAGCAGACGGCTGCGCGACTCCGGCCGTACCTCCGGATCGGTCGCCTCCGCCGCCGTGATTCTCCCGGCGGCGGCGGTGGCGGCGTCGAAGTCGAGCGGTGACGCCGGCGCGAGCCGCAGCTTCCGGTGCCCCAGCGGCCAGAGGTAGAGCCCGGCGACCGCCGCCGCGACCAGCGCCGCCCCGCCGACGACGAGGGTGAGGAACTCCGGCATGGGCAGATCCTGACAGGAGGTGACGTGGGCACGGCCGCGGGGGCGCGCCCCGGTGACCCGGGGCGCACCCGAAGCGACTACGCCGTCTCGGTCGTCTCGCTCGGTGGCGCGAACAGCACCCGGGCGCGGAGCTGCCGGAAGCCGGTCCGTTCCAGCTCGGCGAGCACCGCGACGCGGTGGGCGTCGACGTCGGCGATCACCTCTCGCGCGCCACCGGCGGCGAGCACCCGGACCGCCTCGGCCAGCAGCTCACCGCGCGCCGCGTCGTCGAGCAGGCCGAGGTACGCCAGAAGCGGGTAGCAGGCGTCGCCGGCCGTGCCGACCAGGCCCACCGGCCGCCCGTCCGCCACGCCGACCCGCCAGTCGTCGGGAGACTCCCCCACCCAGGCCACCGGATCGCTGGCCAGGTCGACGCCGCCGACGGCACGCGCGATCTCCCTGACGGTCAGGACGTCGGGCTCGGCGACCTGGGCGACCAGGGCGTTGATCTCCGCCACGTCGACGGGTGGCCGGAAGGCGTAGCGGCCGGAGGTCGCCGGCAGCGGCGTGCCCGTCCACGAGCAGCGCAGCCGCTCACCCACCTCGAGCAGGCCGGCGAGTCGGGCCGCCTCCATCGGCGCGGTGACCACGGCCAGCACCTCGGGTCGACGCCGCCAGTGCGCGGGCAGGGCCGCGTAGTAGCGGCCGGGACCTCCCAGCGCCTCGTGGGCGGCGCGCAGCAGCGCGGCCCCCACCTCCGGCTCGGCGGCCAGGTCGAACCGCTCCAGCCAGGGGGCGCCAACGGCCCCGGGCGGGAGGAGCCAGGCCGCCCGGCCGACGACCCGGCCGCCGCGCAGGGCGATCCAGGTGGTCTCGGGTCGATAGCCGCCGCCGGCGATGCCGTCGGCGTACGGGATCTGCCGCAGTTGGGGCAGCGGATCGGTCATGGAGTCGAACAGGTTTTCCTCGCCCGCGACGAGCGGGCGGATGACCAGACTGGTCATGGCGGACCTCCGGGAAGCGCGCGCCCCGGGTCAGATCCGCGTGGACGCCGGTACGCGGAGGGGGCGCAGAACATCGGACATTGTTCTGACCTCCTTCCGGCTCGACGGCGTGCCGCCACCATACGGGAGGCGTCCTCGGCGTTCAACGCCGCCAGGTCACAGCGTCGGGTTGGTCTGCGCGCCGCGCCGGTGGGCGTGCCCGTCGGCGACGGCGATCCCGGCCAGGATCAGCGCCGCCAGGCCGGTCACGGCGACCGGCGGGAGCAGGACGCTGGGCAGGGCCGCCACCGCCAGCACCGCCGCGCCGAGAAACAACATCTGGCAGCGCGGCGCGGACTGGTACCGACGCTCCAGGAAGCTGCGGCCGATCAGGAACAGCACCGGACCACCGAAGATGATGGCCACCAGCGCCCAGTCGATGGGCGGGTGCGGATCCTCGATGACCTGCCCGAAGCCGACGGCGGTGCAGATGATGCCGCCGACGATGAGCAGCAGGCTGTAGCTCGCCAGCCGGGAGAGTTGAAGGCCCTCCCCGGCTGGGCTGCCGCTGGCCTGCTTGCCCGGTCCCACGTGGTAGAAGTAGATCCGCCAGAACGAGACCGTCGCCACGAAGGCGGCCACGAGGGTGATGGTCCGGTCGGTCGAGAAGCCCGGGAAGCTGACGGCCGCGCCGGCTTCGAGCACCACCTCGGCCAGCGCGATCATGAAGAACTGGTTGTACCGCTCGGCGAGGTGCACCTCGGAGACCCCGGCCAGTCGGGCGATCGGCGCACGACCGATGAGCGGCACAGGCCAGTTGATGGCCGCGCCGACGACCTCGATGCCGAGGGCGAGCGTCCAGAGGACACCACGGCCGAGGCCGCCGTCGAGACCGCCGCCGATCCAGAGCACGCCGGTGACCGTGTGCCAGGCCAGCACCCGGTACGAGAACGTCTGCGCCGGATGACCCTGTAGGGCGAACACCAGGTACAGCGATCTGCCGAGCTGGATGGCGACGTACGTGCAGGCGAAGATCATGCCCCGCTGGCCGAACGCCTGCGGCAGCGACACCGCCAGCACCAGCGTGCCGAACATCGTCATGAGGAGGACGACCTGGACGTCCACCCGGCGCGGGTCGTAGGTGCTGGCCAGCAACGCGTTCAGCGACCAGATCATCCACATCGCCGTGAAGATCAGCAGCGTCTGCCCCGCCTCGGACAGCAGCGTGTGCCGGACGATGGTCAGGTCGTCCGCGACCCGCCCGGCGAGACGGGCGAGCGCGAAGACGTAGACGATGTCGAACAACAGCTCCAGGACGGTCGCCGAACGCGGGCTCGTGCTCTCGGCCAGCCCGCGCATCCAGGTGCGCGTCAGCATGGCCGCACCCCCTCGTACCGGTTTAGGGAACTTTATCCCGGTACGCCCACTCGTCAGGCCGGATCGCCCGCAGCGGGCCCGACGTGGTCGCGCCACGAGTGCCGGGGCTCGTAACCCAGGACCCGCCGCGCCTTGTCGATGCTGAGCAGGGTCTCGTGCTCGCCCAACTCCTTGCGGACCTCGACGCCCGGGTAGACCTCGGCCAGCAGGCTGGCGCTGGAGCGGGTCATGACGGTGTCGGCGTTGGCGATGATGAAGACGTCCGCGCCCGGCCGGTCGTACGCGAGGGCCCGTTCCACCGCCTGGGCGCCGTCACGGGAGTCGATGTAGCCCCACAGGTTCCACCGCCGCGCTCGCGGGTCGGCGTCGAACGACGGGAACGGCGCGTAGTCCTCGACGTCCATCACGTTGGAGAAGCGCAGACCCACCATGACCAGCTCCGGGTCCCACCGGCAGAAGTGCCGCGCCATCTCCTCCTCGAGGGCCTTGTTCAGCGAGTACGTCGACTCCGGCCGGGGCGCGTACTCCTCGTCGACCGGCGCGTACGGCGGCGGGGTGTCGAACGGCAGCCCGAGCACCGTCTCGCTGGACGCCCACACCACCCGCCTGATGCCGGCCGCCCGGGCGGCGGCGAAGACGTTGTACGTCGCGGCGGAGTTGTTCGCGAACGTGACCGCGTTCGCCATCAGCCCGGGCGCCGGGACGGCGGCCAGGTGCACGACCGCCTCGATGCCACCGGCGTGCTCGTCCGCGCCCCCGGTGAACGCCTCGACGACCTGCCCGTAGTCGGTCAGGTCGACGAGGAGGAACTCGCCGTCGACGTCGCGGGGGTCGCGCCCGCCCGCACGGTCCACCGCGAGCACGTCGACGCCGACGCCGCGCAGGTGGGCGACCACGGCGCGGCCGAGCTTGCCGGTGGCGCCGGTGACGACGACACGTGCGGGGAGTACGGGATCGCTCATGGACCCATCCTCGCCGGACCGCTCCGGCGGCCCGCACGCGGGTGCGTACCGGCGGGCCACCCGCCGCACCGATCAGGAATCGAGAAGTCACCGCTGGCGGCCCTCCCTAGCATGACCAGCATGGACATCACCATTCACACGACCGTTCTCCCGCACGTCGACCCGGACGCCTCGGTGGCCTTCTACCGCGACGCCCTCGGCTTCGAGGTTCGCAGCGACGTCGGAAAGGGCACGATGCGGTGGATCACCGTCGGCCCCGTCGGGCAGCCCGGCACGTCCATCCTGCTGGCGCCCCCGGCCGCCGATCCCGGCATCAGCGAGGACGAGCGGCGCACCATCGCCGAGATGATGGCCAAGGGCACGTACGGGTGGATCCTGCTGGCGACCCGGGACCTGGACGGCACCTTCGAGAAGGTCCAGTCCGGTGACGTGGAGGTCGTCCAGGAGCCGACGGAGCAGCCGTACGGCGTGCGGGACTGCGCGTTCCGCGATCCCGCCGGCAACATGGTCCGCATCCAGGAACTGCGCTGAGCCCGTGTGTCTCGCCGCCTGGGGGCGCGCACGCGCCGAGGAGCAGCGCCTGAACGAGCTCGCGCGACTGCGTCGCGTGCCGGACGTGCCGCTGGTCGCGGCGGGGGCGGGCGAACCGCTCACGGATCACGAGGCCGAAGGGGGACGACATGGCGAGCGCCCCGCCGCGCAACCGTGAAGAGCGGCTGAGGGACACCCGCCGGAGGTTGGACGACGACGTCGACCTCTGGGTCGCCACGTCGGGCTCCCCGGGCGGCGCGTACCTCGTCCCCCTCTCCTTCCTCTGGGACGGGACCGTGTTTCTCATCTCGACGCCGCGCGCCTCGGTCACCGGCCGCAACCTGCTCGGGGATGGCCGGGTGCGGCTCAGCCTGGGAACGACCCGCGACGTCGTGATCGTCGACGGCGCCGCCGAGGCGGTGGACACCGCCGACCTCGGCCACGAGCGGCGGGCGGCGTTCGCCGCCAAGACCGGGTTCGACCCGAGCGCGGGCGCGGAGCCCTACCAGTACTTCGTGATCCGGCCGCGGCGCGTCCTGGCCTGGCGGGAGGCGAACGAGCTGAAGGGGCGCCTCCTCATGCGCGACGGCAGTTGGCTCGCCTGAGTCACCCGACGATCCGCGTCCTGGCGTGCGGGGGCCGGCCGGGTGCGTACCGTGCAGGGGGTAGACGCTCGTGTGAGGAGAGAAACCATGTCCAAGCCACCGCTTCCCGAGGCCGCGGTCGAGATGCTCAAGAAGCCGAACCCGGCTGTCATGACCACGCTTCGCAATGGTGGTCAGCCGGTGTCCGCCGCGACCTGGTACCTGTGGGAGGACGGCCGGATCCTGGTGAACATGGACGAGAGCCGCCGCCGTCTGGAGCACGTCCGCAACGATCCCCGGGTCTCCCTCACCGTGCTGGACGAGGCCGGGTGGTACACCCACGTGAGCATCGTCGGGCACGTCGCCGAGCTGCGCGTGGACGAGGATCTGGCCGACATCGACCGGCTGTCGCGGCACTACACGGGCAATGCCTACCCGCGGCGGGAGCGTGGTCGGGTCAGCGCCCTGATCGAGATCGACCGCTGGCACGGCTGGGGGTCGATGAAGGACAACAACCAGGTCGGTTGACCGACTCAAGGCGGCGGTGGCGGACGGGCGGCTCTTGACCGCAGAGCGTGATCGGCTTAACTTCATCAATCAGATAAGTGTCTTTACTAATTCTGTTTTGATCCCTCGTGGGAGTGCCGATGCGTCCATTGCGCCACCGCCGCCTCACCGCCGTCGTCGCCCTGGCGACCCTGTTGATCACCGCTGCCCCGCCCGGCGCCGCGAACGCCAGCGCCAAGCCCGACCGCCAGCCCGGCTACCACCGGGTCGGCTACTTCACCCAGTGGGGCATCTACGGTCGGGCGTTCCCGGTCAAGAAGCTCGACACGTCCGGGGCGGCGAGCCGCCTCACCCACGTCAACTACGCCTTCGGCAACATCAGCGAGGACGGCCGCTGCTATGTGGACGGCGGGCCGGGCGAGGGCGACGCCTGGGCCGACTACCAGCGACCGGTGCCCGCCGAGGAGAGCGTCGACGGCGTCGCCGACGCCCCGGGCCAGGCCCTCAACGGCAACTTCCACCAGCTCGCCAAGTTGAAGGCCAAGCACCCCCAGCTCAAGGTGCTGATCTCGCTGGGCGGGTGGAGCTGGTCGACGTACTTCTCCAACGCCGCCCGCACGGACGCCTCCCGTAAGGCGTTCGTCGCCTCCTGCATCGACCTGTACCTCAAGGGCAACCTCCCGGGCGCGCCGGGCGCCGGGGCGGGCGTCTTCGACGGCGTCGACCTCGACTGGGAGTGGCCCAACTGGGACGGTGAGCCCGGCAACGTCATCCGCCCCGAGGACCGGGAGAACTTCACCAAACTGCTCGCCGAGTTCCGCCGGCAGCTCGACGCGTACGGTCGCACCACCCGCGTGCACCACCCGCTGACGGCCTTCCTGCCGGCCAACCCGGCCGCCATGGACGCCGGCTTCGAGGGCCGCAAGATCTTCAAGTACCTGGACTTCGGCACCGTGCAGGGGTACGACTTCCACGGCGGCTGGGAGGCCCGCGCCAACCAACAGTCGGCGCTGCGCGTACCGGCGGGCTCGCCCGACAACCCGGACTTCTCCGTCGAGGTGGCCGTCGACGGGTGGATCGCCCGGGGCGCGCCCCGGCACAAGCTGGTCCTCGGCATCCCCTACTACGGTCGCGGCTGGACCGGCGTCACCGGCGGCGGCAACGGCCTGTTCCAGCCGGCCGCCGGGCCCGCGCCGGCCACCTTCGAGGCCGGGTACGAGGACTACAAGAACCTCAAGAACCTGGCCGGCAACGGCTACACCGTGCACCGCGACCTGCGCGCCGGGCACGCCTGGCTGTTCGACGGTACGACCCTCTGGACGTACGACGACCCGGCGGTCGTGTTGCAGAAGACGCTCTACATCCGGCGAACCGGTCTGGGTGGCGCGATGATCTGGTCCCTCGACGGTGACGACGACAACGCCACCCTCACCAAGACGATCGGCCTCGGCCTGACCACCTGGTAGGCGTCCGGACGCCCGTGATCACGCGCTGCGCGAGCGGCACGGGATCACGGGCGTCGCTCCTACGGCGTCACGGCCCGCACGGTGGCCTCGATGAGCGCGGTCACCTCGGTCATGTCCCGCGCGCGGGGCACGTCCAGCTCGGCGGACCAGTCGTCGCCCCGACTGAACCCCACCGACACGTCGTCGCGGCGGTGGGTGAGCCACCCGGCGACCGCCTGGACGAGCACCATGGCTACGCCCGCGTCCTCGACCGCCACCCGCAGTACGTCCACGCCGCCCTCGGGCGCACCCTCCGGTGGTGTCGGGGCCACCCCGGCGCGCAGCCGGTCGTCGGCGCGCAGCCAGGACGCCAGCGAACGCTGGGCGTCGGCAGACGGAAGATCTGGACGAACCGCGAGCGTTATCGTCTCCGGCACGTTCTGCTCCCTCCAGGACGACGCTGAGTCACGCCACCATCCTGCCAGCCGGATCCGCGCAGGGCATCCCACGCACTCACCGAAGTCGATCAGAGCTTGACCGCCGCCTCGACGGATCCATAGGCTCCGGCCACTGCGAGGCTTTCCCCCAAGAAGGGAACCCGAGACATGGCCCCATCGTCGCGTCCGTTCTGGACGGTCCCTGCGAGACGGTTGGCGGGCGCCGCCGCGATCACGCTCCTGCTCGGCACGACTCCCCTGCTCGGCGGCACCGCACCGGCGAGCGCCGCCGCACCGTCGACGTGCAGCAGCGACCCGACCGCCCGGCTGTCCGACGTGCCGAGCCCCGAGGCGGCGCTCGGCTTCCCCCTCGGCGCCGGCCAGGAGCGGGTCGTCACCAACGACGAGGTCCGCACGTACCTCGGGGCCGTCGACCGCGCCTCCGAGCGGGTCGTCACCGGAGTGCTGGCGTCCAGCGTCCTCGGCCAACCCCTGCCGTACGCGGTGGTGTCCAACGAGCGGCACGTGCGGCCGTCCGCGCTGCGCAAGATCGCCGGCGACGTACGCGACCTGCGTGATCCCCGCCGGACGAGCGCGCGGACGGCCGCCCGTACGGCGAAGGACAGCCCGGCCATCGTCTGGATCACCGCGAACGTGCACGGCGGCGAGAAGAGCGGTACCGACGCGGCCCTCAAGACCCTGTACGAGCTGGCCGCCGGCCTGTCCTGCGAGGTCGCCCGGCGCAACGACAACCTGGTCACCGTCATCGTGCCGACGCAGAACCCGGACGGCCGCGACGCGACCCGGCGGCAGAACGAGTTCGGCTTCGACCTGAACCGGGACTGGTTCTCCCGTACCCAGCAGGAGACCGACGGCAAGCTCGAACTGCTGCGCCGCTACCCGCCGCAGGTGTTCGTGGACGCGCACGAGATGGGCGGCCGGCAGTACTTCTTCCCGCCCAACGCCGACCCGATCCACCACGAGATCGCCGGTGAGTCCGTGGACTGGATCAACCGGATCGGCGAGGCCAACAAGGCCGGCTTCGGTTACAACGGCGCCTGCGGCGACACCGTCACCACCGAGTGCTACTTCAACTACGACACGTACGACATGTTCTTCATGGGCTACGGCGACACCGTGCCGACCACCGGTTTCGGGGCGGCCGGCATGACGTACGAGAAGGGCAGCGCCTCGGCCGTCCCCGACCGGGTGCAGCAGCAGTTCCACACCCAGTGGTCGACGCTCGGCTGGGCCGCCGCCAACAGGCGCGAGGTGTTGGACGGCTACTTCGACATCTGGACCGACGCGCTCGCCCAGGGCCGGGCGGGCACCCTCGAACCGAACGAGGTGGTGCAGCCCACCAACGAGGTCCAGTTCCCGGTGCCCGACGTGACGATCCGCTCGTACTTCCTGCTGCCCGACCGGCAGCTCGCCGACGTCCGCCGGCTCGTCGAGCGGCTGCGCCGCATGGACGTCGAGGTGTACGAGGTGCAGAAGCCCACCCGCGTGCCCACCGCCCGCGTCTTCGGGGGCCGCAGCGCCACAGACGTCACGGTGCCAAAGGGCGCGTACTGGATCCCGATGGACCAGCCGCAGAAGCACTGGATCCAGGCGATCATGGGCGAGGACCCGTACGTGCCGTTCCCGTACTTCTACGACGTGTCGTCCTGGAGCAACCCGCTGCTGATGGGTGTCTCCACCATCTACACGGGCGACAACGTCCGGCCGAAGGCGCAGTTGGTGCGGGGAATCACCGGCGGCTGCAGCGGGCTGGCCTGGCCGTGGGGCTCCTACACCTACCCGCTGGACTCGGCGGCCGCCGCCGAGCTCACGTTCACCCTGCTCGGCCGGGGCGTACCGCTCGTGCGGGACCTCGACACCGGCCGCGTCGCGATCCCGGCGCGCGGCCTGAGCCGTACGGTCGACGACCTGGCGAGAGCCGCCGGGGTCACCCTCGCACCGGGCGGACGCCCCGCCGGCACCCCACTCGCCCGGCCCGACGTCGGACTGTTCCAGGGCACCGGCATCTCCACCACGTCCGGCTCGCACGGCGAGGCCCGCTACGTGCTCGGTAAGCGGTGGGGCCTCGACCTGAAGCCGGTCACCACGGCCGACATCAACGACAACACCGAGGCGTTCACCGGACGTACCGTGCTGCTGGTCCCCGACGGCAGCAGCCCCACCGGCGGCCTGACCGCCGCCGGGCAGGCCAACCTGCGCGACTGGATCGCCCAGGGCCACACCTACCTCGGGCTGCGCAACGAGGGCACCCGGCTGGCCCGCGCCGCCGGCCTCACCTCCACCACCGAGAAGACCAAACCGGCCGACTACCTGGTGATCGGCTCCCACCTGCGGGTCGACGTCGACACCGACAACCCGGTCGCCCTGGGCCGCCCCGCCGAGGACTTCGAGTTCAACAACAGCGACCCGATCCTCACCCCGAGCAGCACCGGGACGAACGTGCTCAGCTACCCCAGCGGAGACACGTTCTGGGCCAACGGCTACACCGTCGGCGCGGACACGCTCAAGGGCACGGCCGCGGTCGTCGACGAACCCACCGGCGCCGGTCGGGCGGTGCTGTTCGCCTTCAACCCGCTCTTTCGGGCGTATAACGAAAATGGTCTGCACCTGGTGGCCAACGCGCTGCTCTACCCGCCGGGCGCGCCGGACGCCCGACGCACGCCGGGCGGGGACGCGGCTCGCGCCAGCGCCGCCGCCGCGCCGGTCGCGGCGGACCTGGGCGGCGGCTGGCGGCCCATCACCATCGAGGTCGCGGCGGCCGACCTGCCGCGCGCGCGGGCCGTCGTCGAACGCTTCACGACCGACGCGCGCACGGCCGCGAAGGACACCTCGGCGTACGTCGTGATCCCCAACCCGCAGGGCCTCCAGGCCGACGAACACCCCTTCACGAACGATCTGGTACGCGCGCTGCGCGCCGCCGGAGTGCCGTTGCGGTCGGTGGTCGCCTGACCGCTCCCCCGCACAGCGAAAGCGCCCGCCCCTCTCGTTCGAAGGGGCGGGCGCTTGTTGCTGGGGCTGCCGGTTACGGCCGGCGGGCGATCTCGGCGACGAACGTCCGCCACCGGGCCGGCTCGAAGACCAGGGTCGGCCCGTCGGCGTCCTTGGAGTCCCGCACGCCTACGACACCCGGAAGATTGTCGGCAACCTCGACGCAGTTGCCGCCGCCAGAGCCGCTGCGGACGGACTTACGCCACACAGCGCCGATCAGGTCCATGACGTCACCACATCCTTCATCAGCTCGATCGACTGACGGCGGGGAAGTGCTTCGCTGCGAACCATCTCCCACCTCGACATGAGCGTATCTACATCTTCGTCTCGATCGATGACGACCCCGCCGAGCTGGTTCTCCATCTCTGCCACCCATTTGTGCTCCGGAAGGCGTGCCAGGCTGAACGGCCCGGTCAGGCCGACGTGCATGCTGACCTCGTCCGGCAGCAGGTGAACGTTGATGTTGGGTTGCTCTGCGAGGGTGGTCAACTGCTTGATCTGTCCCGCCATGATGTCGCGGAAGTCCGTACCGGCGCGGCGCAGCACCGCCTCGGCGATCACGGCGACCACATGCGGGGCGTTCGCCTTCGTCAGGATTGCCTGCCGGTCGATCCGGTGTGCCAGCCGCTTTTCCACCTCGTCTTCGCTCAGCGTCTCGTTGCAGCGGATCACCGCTCGGGCATAAGCGTCGGTTTGCAGAAGACCCGGGACGAGGTTCGGCTGAAAGCACCTGAGCTGGGTCGCGGTGCGTTCGGCATCGAGCCACGGCAGGAACCAGGACGGCGCTCCGAGCTTCGCGACCATGCGCTCGAACAGGCCGTTGTTCTTGAGGGCGCGGTCGGCGCCCTTGATGAAGTCCATCGTCAGCGCCCGCGTCTCGCTCTCGACGGCGCTGACGTGCGAGGCGCTGAACCCGGCACCCCGACCGAACGATTCCTGCGTCATCCCGGCGGCCCCTCGGGCGCGACGGATCTCGGCAACGATGAACGCGGCGAGCGAGTGCGGCAGATCGGCCATTCAGTGTTCCCCAAACCGGAAGATCGACTACTCACGCCACTGCCCGGCGTGGAAAGCTTCGCCAGCTCAACCGGAGCGACGAAACGCCTTCCGAGCGTAGTGCCTTCCGACCATCAACCGGTCCGCCCGACATGGCGCTGCGGCACCTGCGGAGTCGCCTGGCCGTGCTCGGCCGCCAAGCTCCGCCTCCTGGCGACGTACCGGATGGAACGCCCGGCCCTGCTGGACCACCTGGCCGTGCTTCAGTCAGGAGCCGCCGCTCACCTCTCGGCACTCAATCCCGACAATCCACCCATCGACCTGACCGACCGCTTCATCACCTGGCTCCCCCCGCTAGCCGACCGTCCACTCGCGCCAATCCGTGCAAATCTTGGACAATTTCCGTTAGCAGCTTGGGCTCAACCGGTGGTTGCAACACCCCCTGTTGGTGGTTGTCGTTGGGGTGGTTATGGCGTCGAGGTTGAGTGCGTTGGAGCGGGAGCAGAT
>NZ_JBITDT010000017.1:28882-139593 GCF_044454415.1 Micromonospora sp. NPDC051543 | reverse complement strand
TTGCACAAGCCACCCCGCGCGCCCCCTTCCGGCCCACGCGCGCGCCCACCCACCCACCCCCCCCGGGGGGGGGGGGGGGCGCCCCCCCCCCCCCCCCCCACCGGTGTACCCGGCCTCGGCCGAGGTGAGCTGACCGTCGACGGGCTGTCGGCCCGTCGGCACGTTCAGGAGTTGGGGCGCTTACCGTGGTTCGCGCTGCTCTTCTTCCGGGCCTTCTTCTTCCGGGCCTTCTTCGCCATGCTGACCTCCTCGTGATGGGTCGGATCCGTCTCGCGCGCGGCCTCGCGCCGGTTGCATCCACCGGCCGCCCGGCGTCGGGTCCGACCCGCTGATGGTAGTGCGACCGACACCCCGTCCCTGCCGCCGGGGCCGATCCGCGCCGCTGCGCACCCATGCTCCAGCCTCGCGTGATTGGATACGTCGGCAGGTACATCGCGAAAAGGGAGGGCCGTGGACATGGCCGAGGAGATCCGCGCCGAGATGGTGGCGAACGTCTGGAAGGTCGTCGCGTCGGCGGGCGACACCGTGTCCGAGGGCGACACCCTGGTGATCCTCGAGTCGATGAAGATGGAGATCCCGGTCGTCGCGGAGGCGGACGGCGTGGTCCAGCAGCTCGCCGTCCACGAGGGCGACGTCGTGCAGGACGGCGACCTGATCGCGGTGATTGGTTGACCGGCCCGCTGGTCCGGCTCGCCGACCCGGCCGACTTCCCGGCGGTCGCCCGACTGACCGTGGCCGCGTACGAGGCGGATGGTCAGCTCAAGGGCGAGCACGGGTACGCGGCGGTACTGGCCGACGTGTCGACCCGGGCCGCCGCCGGCGAGGTGCTGGTCGCGGTGGACGAGGTGACCGGGTCGGTGCTCGGCTCGGTGACCTTCGTGCTGCCGGGCACCCCGTTCGCCGAGTTGTCCGGGCCGGGCGAGGCGGAGTTCCGCATGCTGGCCGTCGACCCGGCCGCCCAGGGGCGGGGTGTCGGCGCGGCACTGGCGCGCGCGTGCGTCGACCGGGCCGCCGAGCTGGGCTGCTCAGCCGTCGTGATCTGCGTCCGCGCGGGGATGGCCGTGTCGGCCCACCGGGTCTACGAGCGTCTCGGCTTCGTGCGGACGCCGGAGAAGGACTGGTCGCCGGCGGCGGGCGTGGCCCTGCTCGGCCTGCGGCTGGAGCTGCCCCGCGGCTGACCGTCGGCCCGTCAGCCGCGAGCGTCGGCCGGGCTGGTGGGAGTGGCGTCCCCGTCTTGCCGAGTGCCGATCGCGGCCAGCAACTCGTCGGCGACCTCCAGCGCGAGCCGGCGGCGTTCGGAGTCGGTGATGCCCGGCGCCCGTACGGCGAACCAGCTCGTGTGCACGGCGAAGAGGGACAGCGCGGCGCGGAGTTGGGCGGCGGGGGAGTCGTCGCCTCGGCAGAGCGCGTTGGCGAGCTGCATCATCCGGCCGCGCATCTGTTGGCCGGAGGAGAGGCTCTTGAGCACGGTCTGGTTCTGCTCGAAGAAGCGCATCACCGAGGGCATGTCGCCGCCGAACATCGTGTCGGCGTAGCGGGAGATCAGCTCGCGCCGAGTCTCCAGGGTCGCCGGCTGTGACTCGCCCCAGGCGGTCAGCGCGTCCATCTGGTCGAGCCGATCCTCCACGAAGCTGGCGACGATGTCGTCCTTGCTCTTGAAGTGGTAGTAGAGCGCGGCCTTCGTGACGTTGAGGCGTTCGGCGATCTCCCGCAGCGAGGTCTTCTCGTACCCTTGCTCGGTGAAGAGCTCCAACGCGACGGCCTTGATCCGCTCTCGGGTGCCGCCTGTGCTCTCCCTCACCCACGCCCTCCAATTCGTTTGACCGCGTGCTGGTATCCAACTTACCGTGCGGCTAGTAAGGTGACTAGCCGGGCGGCAAGTAAGTACGACAAACCTCGGGGGGGGCTTACCCATGACTCAGGCAACCCAGGCCGACGTGCGACCCAATGTACGGGTCGTGCTGTTCGGGCTGATGATCGCGATGATGCTCGCGATGCTCGACAACATGATCGTCAGCACCGCGCTGCCGCGGATCGTCGGCGAGTTCGGCGGCCTCAACCACTTCACCTGGGTGGTCACCGCGTACGTCCTGGGTACCACCGTCTCCACCCCGATCTGGGGCAAGCTCGGTGACCTCTACGGCCGCAAGTCGGTCTTCCTGACCTCGGTCGTCATCTTCCTCGTCGGCTCGGCGCTCTGCGGCATGGCCGGCTCCGGCATCTTCGGCGGGCCCGAGGACGGCATGGTGCAGCTCATCGCCTTCCGGGCCGTGCAGGGCCTGGGCGCGGGCGGCCTGATGGTCGGCGTCATGGCGATCATCGGCGACCTGGTCCCGCCCCGCGAGCGCGGGCGCTACCAGGGCATGATCGCCGGCATCATGGCCATCGCCATGGTGGCCGGCCCGCTGGTCGGTGGCTTCATCACCGACAACCTCTCCTGGCGGTGGGCGTTCTACGTCAACCTGCCGCTGGGTGGCATCGCGCTGCTCGTGCTCATCACGACCATGCACCTGCCGAAGTACCGGACCGAGCACCGGATCGACTGGCTCGGCGCCGGGCTGCTCTCGGTGGGCATCACCGCGATCGTCCTGATCACCACGTGGGGCGGCAACGAGTACGACTGGACCTCGCCGCAGATCTTCGGCCTCGCCGCGTTGGCGCTGGTGACGCTTGTGGCGTTCGGCCTGGTGGAGCGTCGGGTCCCGGAGCCGATCCTGCCCTTGACGCTCTTCGCCAACCGCAACTTCGCGCTGATCTCGGTGGTCGGTTTCCTGCTCGGCTTCGCGATGTTCGGTGCCATGAACTTCCTGCCGCTGTACCAGCAGACCGTCCAGGGGGCCTCGGCCACCAACAGCGGTCTGCTGCTGCTGCCACTGATGTTCGGCATGCTCGTCGTCTCGCTGGCCATCGGGCGGGCGATCACCAAGAACGGCAAGTACCGCGCGTATCCGATCGTCGGTGGCGTGGTGATGGCCGGCGGCATGGCGCTGCTGTCCATGCTCGACACCAACACCAGCAAGCTGACGTCCTCGCTCTACATGGTCGTGCTCGGCGTCGGCATGGGCTTCCTCATGCAGACCTCGATGCTGATCGCGCAGAACAGCGTGGAGCAGAAGGACCTGGGCGCGGCGAGTGGCGCGGCCACGTTCTTCCGGTCGATCGGCGGCTCGTTCGGCATCTCGCTGTTCGGCGCGATCTTCGCTAACCGGCTGGCCGACTCCGCCGCCGGCGCGGCCTTCGGCGGTGAGTCCAGCGGCGGTGGGATGGACCTGGAGAAGCTCAAGCAGCTCCCCGCCCAGGCGCAGGAGCTGGTCCTCAGCGGCCTGGCCGACGCGATCTCGCACGTGTTCCTCTGGGCCGTGCTGTTCACCGTAGCGATCCCGGTGCTCGCCTGGTTCATCAAGGAGATTCCGCTGCGCACCGCCAACGAGGCGCCGGCGCAGGCGACACCGGAGGAAGAGGCCGAGGTCGCCCTCGGCAAGGCCCCGGTGGCCTGACCCTCCCCCGAAGAAGCGCCCCGCCGATCCTCGGCGGGGCGCTTTTTGGCGGGGCGCGGGAAACTCAGCGTCGGTGGGTCAGGCGCTGCCAGAGACGGCGTAGCGGGTTGCGGGGGCGGGGAAGGCGGGGGGCCCGCTCGTCGAGCATCCGGGTGGCCAGGGCGGTGGTGACCGGATCGACGGCGGGGGCGGCCAGCGCGAGGTGGGCCAGCGAGGTCGCGATCGGCACCGGCCGCGTCTGGGCCACCGTCGCCACGTCGGCCAACCGCTCCGCCACCACCCGGGCCACGTCCGACCGCGCCGCCGGGTCCACCCAGGCGGCGGTGACCAGGGCGAACAGCGCCGCCTCGGTGACCCAGTCCTCCACGCCCCAGACCAGGTCGAGCAGCACCTGTCGTCTCGTCGAGCCGTCCCAGGGCTCGTCGGTGCGCTGGTGCAGCAGCCCCAGGCAGGCCCACACCTGAACGGCGCGTACCCAGATCGACGGATCCTGCGCGGCCAGCAACCGGCCCAGCGCGTTGGCCGGCGCGGCGGGCGGGCGTACCAGCAGCCCGAGCAGGTCGTCCACGTCGAGGCCGGCCAGGCCGACCGCCGCGTCGTAGGCGGCCGGCGGGTGCGGCCACGCCGGTTGGGCCACCTGACCGATCCGCTCGACCGCCACCGCCGAGGGCCCGGCAAGCGCCGGCGTCGGCAGGTGACCCGTGAAGGTCCAGAGCCGCCGCGCGGACGCGCGCCGGGGCTCGCGCGGGTCCGGCTCGACCGCGCCCTCCACCTCGACGCGCAGCCCGGGCGCCACGGACGTCACCGTCCGCAGGGCGCTCGGTGGGGCTGCCGCCGTGAGGTGTACGACGCCGCCGATGCCGTTGTCGTCGTCGGCGACCGCCTGGCGCAGCGCGTCCAGCAGGGGCCCGCCGGCCGGCGTCAGTTGCCCCAGCCAGGGCCGCGCACGGCAGCACTGGGCCAGGTCGCCGTGCTCGTGACTGTCGTCCGGGTGGTCACGGATGAAGTCGGCGAGCGCGACCAGGTGGGACACGTCGCCGTCGCGCAGGTGCCGCAGGCGGTGCGTCGTGTGCACCGCGCAGTCGAACGTCGGGTCCCGGGCCAGCGCCCGCTCGGTCCACTCCAGCGCGTCGTCGAGCCGGCCGATGTCCGCCAGGGTGCCGGCGATGTCGGCATAGACGGCCAGGTCGTCGGGGTCCAGGTCGACCGCCCGGTACAGGGCCGCGAGGGCGTCGCGGGTCCGGCCCGCGCTGCGGTACGCGTACCCGAGCCAGACCTCGCCCATCTTCGACGGCTGGCTCCGTACCCCTCGGCTGGCCCAGCGGATCGCCAGCGCGACCTCGCCGAGACGCCGGGCCAGCGCGGACGCCGCGCCCAGCAGCGTCCCGTTCTCCGGATGGACGGTGACGGCGTTGCGGGCCAGCGTGAGGTACGGGGTGAGGGCGGCCCGGCCGGCGCGCGGCACCGGGTCGCCGAGCGCCGCGCAGACCTGCATGAGGACGCGGGCCAGGCGGTCCGGGTCCAGCCGTTCGGCCAGTTCGGGAGCGGTCACCCAGGGCACGCCCGCCCACTCGGCGCCGGGCGCGTGGCCGGTCGCCGCGGCGAGCAGTTCCAGCCCTTCGGCGGGGCGGCCGGCGGCGGCCAGTAGGTGGGCACGGGCGACGACCGCGCCCACGAAGGTGTGGTGGTTGATCGGAAAGAGGTCGAGGCCTCCTCCGTCGGCCGCGGCGAGGCGGGCAAGCGTCTCGTGCACCTCGGGCAGGGTGGGCGCTCGTGCCAACGCGCCAGCGAGGTGGCGGGCGGCGTGGTGGAGGTCCCCCTCGTCCAGTGCCAGCCGGGCCAGGGCCAGCTCCTCCGTCGCGGAGAGCGCGGGGTTGTCCCTTCCCTCGGGCACGGTGTCCTCTCGTCGCAGTTTCTCGGCCGGGCCAGCGTAGTTGATATTGAGATGATCAAGTGATCAACTGCGCACTCGTGCTCGAATAATTGCTCTGACCAACAGAAGGGTGCAAGACTGAGCAGGAAACGCGCGGCAATCGCGCAGGAGGGGAGTGTCCGTGTCACGTGCAGGGTCCGGAATGGCCGCCGACATCGACGAGCAGCCGGCCGGTTACGCGCGCCTGCTCGACACCGCCAACACGGCGGCGATCGCACGGGTGGCCGCCGTCGTCGCCGAGCGTCGACCTCGACACGTCGTCTTCACCGCCCGGGGCACCTCCGACCACGCCGCCCTCTACGGGGCGTACCTGACCGAGATCCGGCTCGGCCTGCCCGCCGGGCTCGCCTCGCCGAGTGTGGTCACCCTCTTCGGCGCACGCCCCGACCTGTCCGACGCCCTCGTCGTCGGGGTCAGCCAGAGCGGTGGCTCGCCCGACCTGGCCGAGGTGCTGCGCGCAGCGCGGGCCTCCGGCGCGCTCACCCTCGCGGTGACCAACGCCCCCGACTCCCCGCTCGTCGAGACGGCCGAGTTGAGCATCGACATCGCCGCCGGGCACGAGCGCGCGGTGGCGGCGACGAAGACGTACACCGCCGAGCTGCTCGCCCTGCTGATGCTGGTGGAGGGCATCCGGGCCGGCGACGGCGTACTCCCCACGGCCGAGCGCGAGGCGCTCGCCGCGCTGCCCGACCTGGCCGCCCGCACCCTCGCCGACGACACCCCGGCCCAGCTCGCGCCGCGTTACCGCTTCGCCCGCCAACTCGTCACCACCGGCCGGGGGTACGCCTACCCGACCGCCCGCGAGGCGGCGCTGAAGCTGATGGAGACCTCGTACCTGCCGGCGCTCGCCTTCTCCGGCGCCGACCTGCTGCACGGCCCGCTCGCGATGACCGATCCGGAGGTCCCGGTCCTCGCCGTGGTCGGCTCCGGCCCCGGCGGCCGGTCGATGGGCGAGGTGCTGCCCCGGCTCGGCGAGCGCCGCGCCGACGTCGTGGTGGTCGGCTCCGCCGACGTGCCGGGCACCGCGCGGCTCGCCGTCCCCGAGGTCGACGAGCGGTACGCCCCGCTGCTGGACATCCTGCCGTTGCAGCGCCTGGCGTTGGCGTTGGCGCTGACCCGCGGCGAGGACCCGGACGCGCCGCGCGGCCTGAAGAAGGTCACCGCGACGATGTGAGGCGCGGCGCGGCGTGGCACCCTGGTCACCGTGTCCACGCTGCGCGACCTCGCCGAGGAGCACACCCACCTCCGTCCGGCCGACATCGACCACCTGCACCGGATCGCCGGTGACTGGCAGTTGCTCTCCGACCTGTCCTTCGCCGACCTGCTGCTCTGGGTGCCCGTCGACGCCGAGGGCACGTTTCTCTGCGTCGCCCAGGTGCGCCCCACCACCGCGCCGACCGCGTACCAGGACGACCAGGTGGGCCGGATCATCGGCGGCTCGGAGGTGGCCCACCTGGCGGTCGCCTACTCCCAGGGGCGGATCTGGCGCGAGGGCGACCCGGTCTGGTACGGCGACGTGCCCGCCCGGCACGAGGCGATCCCGGTCCGGCTGCGCACCGCCGACGGCGAGGCCGGCGAGGTGATCGCCGTGGTCGGCCGGGACACCAACCTCTCCACCGCGCGAACGCCCAGCCAGCTCGAACTCAACTACCTGACCACGGCCGACGACCTCGCCCAGATGATCGCGGACGGCACCTTCCCGCCGCCCCGGCACCCGGGCGAGACAACGTCCGCGCCCCGCGTCGGTGACGGCCTGGTACGCCTCGACGCCGGGGGCAAGGTCACCTACGCGAGCCCGAACGCCCAGTCGGCGTACCGGCGGTTGGGTTACGCCTCACACCTGGTGGGTGAGGACCTGGCGGCGTTGCACCGCCGACTGGCCGGCGACCCGCTCGACGGCACCGAGGCGGCGACCGGGATCCTGGCCGCGCTGCGCGGCGAGGCCCCGCCCCGCCGGGAGATCGACGCGCGCGGGGCCACGATGCTCACCCGGGCGCTGCCGTTGATGCCCGCCGGCGTACCGATCGGCGCGCTGGTGCTGGTGCGGGACATCACCGAGGTCCGCCGCCGGGATCGGGCGCTGATCACCAAGGACGCCACCATCCGGGAGATCCACCACCGGGTCAAGAACAACCTTCAGACGGTGGCCGCGTTGCTGCGCTTGCAGGCCCGCCGGGTGGCCATGCCGGAGGCCCGGGTGGCCCTGGAGGAGTCCGTCCGCCGGGTCGCGTCGATCGCTCTCGTGCACGAGACGTTGTCGATGTCCAGTGACGAGGCGGTCGAATTCGACGGCATCGTCGACCGGGTCGCCAGCGCGGCGACCGAGGTCGCGGCGACCGAGGTGAGCGTCGGGATGCGCCGCCAGGGCAGCTTCGGGGTGCTGCCGGCCGAGATCGCCACGTCGCTGGTGATGGTGCTCAACGAACTGCTGCTCAATGCCGTCGAGCACGGCTTCCCACCGGCGGACGAGGCGGAGGAGCCAGCCGCGGGCGTCGTCGCCTCGGGCCTGGTGCCGGTGGCCGCACCCGAGGTCGATCCGTCGCTGCGACCCGAGGTGGTCGTCTCGGCGCACCGGTTCCGCAAGATGCTGCACGTCTCGGTGACCGACAACGGACGCGGGCTGCCGCCCGAGTTCGACGCCGAACGCGGCAGCCGGCTCGGCCTCCAGATCGTCCGGGCACTGGTCACGGGGGAGTTGCGCGGCACCATCGAGCTGCGCGCGGGCGTCAACGGAGGCACCGAGGCGTTGCTGGTCGTCCCACTGGGCCGCAGCGCCTCGGACGGCCGCTCCCAGGGCTGAGCGGCCCGTTGCCGGCGGGCCCTGCCGGGAAGCGGATATGTGGATGAGCGCGATGCCGGTCAGTCATCAAGATGACTCACCGGCATCACGCTCATCGCAGTGGGCCGGCCACGCCTCCTGGGCGATGAGGTCGTCAGCCGACGCCGCGTCGGTCCGCCCGCCTGCTGCTCGGTCGGGCCCACGGTCGGCCTCGCCTGCGAGCGATCAGGCCGACGGGCGGGTCCGCGCGGTGGCCGGCCGGTCAGCGGCTGGTCAGCAGGGCGACGGTCAGGCCGGGGCGCTGCCAGACCTGGGCGACGGTGAACTGCGCGCGCAGCGCGTCGCCCTTGGCGTCCGGCACGGAGGCCAGCGGCTCGGCGTGCCGGCCGGCCACCACGAGCCAGACCCGTGCCGTGCCGGCCAGGCACTGCGCCGGTCGCGGGCACTCGGCGGCCCACAGATCGCCCCGGGCGACCTCGTCCTCGGTGACGAGCACGTCCCGTGGCGGGTCGTGGAGGTGGTACTCGATGCCCAGATCGAGGAAGAGCCAACTGTGCCGGGGGGAGTAGACCACGGCGTCCCCGGGGCGCTGGCCGTCGGCGATCACCCGGGCCACGCCCGCGTAGTCCACCGGCGCGCTGCGCGGCCACTCGTGGGTCCGCCGCAACGCGGCCTGGTCGGGGAGGCCGAGAAGCCCGGCCAGGACCACCACGGCGAGCGCGGCCGGCGCGGGCACCGACGCCAGCGCCGCGCCGGCCAGCACGCAGGCGAACGGCACCACGAACACCAGGTAGCGGGGCACCCACAGCGGTACGACCGTGCCGGCCGCGAAGAGCAGCAGGACCGGCAGCAGCACCGCGCTCAGCGGTAGCAGGGCGCGCCGTCGGAGTCGGGCCGCGCCGAGCGCCGCCACCCCGACCAGCAGGCCGCCCACCACGCTGCTCTGGGCCACGCCGCCCGGCAGCGCGCTCAGGTCGTCCGGCCGTGCCAGGCCGACCCAGTTCAACTGCTCGGAGCGTTGCGCGCGGGCATACAGCAGCAGCGGTGTCACCACCAGCGCGACCGGCACCAGCGCGACCGCCCACCGCCACACCCGCCGATCCCGACCGCCGGTCGCGGCGATGCCGGCCACCCCGGGGCCACCCCACCAGGCGACCAGCACGACCAGCGCGTGCGCGGCCAGCAGGGTGAGCGCGACCAGGTGGGTGAGCCCGAGCGCGGCCACGGCGACGCCGTACCCGGTCCAGCGGGCCCAACCCGGCCGGCGCAGCGCGGCCACCAGCAGCAGCGTGGCGAGTACCGCGAGGGCGGTGGCCAGGGCGTACGGGCGGGCCTCCTGCCCGTACCGGGAGGTGCTGGGCAGCACCGCGAACAGCAGTCCGGCGAGGAGACCTCCGCGCCGGTCGACGAGGTGCGCCCCGAGCACGGCCAGCAGCCCCGCGGCGAAGGTCATGGCGAGCGCGGCAGGCACCCGCAGGGCGATCGTGGAGTCACCGACGACCAGGACCCAGACGTGCATGAACAGGTAGTACGGGCCGGTGGCGGCGTCGATGGTCCCGGCCAGCCGGGCGAGTTCGTCCGGCGACCGGGTGGCGGCGCTCCAGGTCGCCAGCTCGTCGCGCCAGAGCTGCGCCGAACCGATCCCGGTCAGAGTGACCGCCAGGGTCAGCAGCGCCGGAAGAAGCCAGACCGGCACGCCGCGCGCGACCCCCATCGCCTTCCCGGACAGTCCGCCCACAGCCCCGAGCCTGCCACGCCGCCGGGGCCCCCGGCCGCACCAACCCGCGTCGATCTTGCAGTTTCGGTTGCCGATATGGGTGTCGTGCGCCTTGTGTCGCAACAGAAAGTGCAAGATCGTGGGAAGGGGAGAGGGTTGGCCCGTGATGTGGGATCCCGCACGTGGACATTGGCCGGGCCTTACCTGGTGTGGCAGCATGGGCGCATGACCGCCGCTGTCGTCCGCCGCTTCGTGGCTCGTCGCCACGTCGACTACGGCCGCGTGCGTAGCGCGATCTGTCCGGCTCACTGACGACGCCCGACCAATCTGTCTCGGGCGCGCTCCGCGCCGGCTGTCTCTGACACCGTTGTCCCGCCCGCTTCGTCGGGCCGGCCGTCGCGCCCCGCGCGTGCCCCGAGGCACAGCAGACAACGGAGGACGCCGCGATGGCGGTCAGCAGCATCCCGGCCCGGCCCGAGGACCCAACGGCCCGGCCGGCCCGGCCGCCGCGCCGGCCCCGGGGCGAGGGTCAGTGGGCGCTCGGCCACCGTGAGCCGCTCAACCCCAACGAGCGGATCAAGAAGGACGACGACCCGCTCAACGTCCGGGCCCGTATCGAGAACATCTACGCGCACCGTGGCTTCGCCTCCATCGACCCGCAGGACCTGCGCGGCCGGTTCCGCTGGTGGGGCCTCTACACCCAGCGCAAGGCGGGCATCGACGGCGGGCGCACCGCCGTGCTGGAGCCGCACGAGCTGGAGGATGAATTCTTCATGCTCCGCGTCCGCATCGACGGCGGCCAGCTCAGCCTGGCCCAGTTGCGGGTCATCGCGGACATCTCACGCGAGTTCGCCCGGGACACCGCCGACATCACCGACCGGCAGAACATCCAGTTCCACTGGATCCGCGTCGAGGACATGCCGGAGATCTGGCGCCGGCTCGAGTCGGTCGGCCTGCAGACCACCGAGGCGTGCGGCGACTGCCCGCGCATCGTTCTCGGCAGCCCGGTCGCCGGGGTGGCCCGCGACGAGCTGCTCGACCCGACCCCGGCGATCGACGAGATCGTCGCCCGGTACGTGGGTGACAAGCAGTACTCCAACCTGCCCCGCAAGTTCAAGACGTCGATCTCCTGGCTGGTCGACACGCCGTACGAGTCGAACGACATCGCGTTCCTCGGGGTCGACCACCCCGAGCACGGCCCCGGCTTCGACGTCTGGGTCGGTGGCGGCCTCTCCACCAACCCGATGCTCGCCCAGCGGCTCGGCGTCTGGGTGCCGCTGGCCGAGATACCGGACGTCTGGGCCGGGGTGGTCGGCATCTTCCGTGACTACGGCTACCGCCGGCTGCGTAACCGGGCGCGGCTGAAGTTCCTGGTCGCGGACTGGGGCGTCGAGCGCTTCCGCGAGGTCCTGGAGAAGGACTACCTCGGCCGTACGCTGCTCGACGGCCCCGCGCCGACCCTGCCGTCGAAGCCGATCGACCACGTGGGCGTGCACGAGCAGGCCGACGGGCGGCACTACGTGGGTGCCGCCCCGGTGGTCGGGCGGGTCTCCGGCGCGCAGCTGCGCCAACTGGCCGACGTGGTCGAGGCGCACGGCAGTGACCGGGTGCGGCTCACCCCGTACCAGAAGCTGCTGGTGCTCGACGTGCCGACGGCGCGGACGGAGTCGCTCGTCGACGCGCTCCGCGGCATCGGCCTGGAGGCCCGGCCGTCGGCCTGGCGACGCGGCACGATGGCGTGCACCGGCATCGAGTACTGCAAGCTCGCCATCGTCGAGACCAAGGCTCGCGGCGAGGAGTTGGTGGCCCGGCTGGAGCAGCGGCTGCGCGACTTCGACGCGGACATTTCGATCCACATCAACGGCTGCCCGAACGCCTGCGCCCGCACCCAGGTGGCCGACATCGGCCTCAAGGGGCAGTTGGTGGTCGGCCCGGACGGCCGGCAGGTCGAGGGCTTCCAGGTGCACCTGGGCGGCGGCCTGGGCATGGCGCAGGGGCAGACCGCCGGTTTCGGCCGCAAGCTGCGTGGCCTGAAGACCACCGCCGAGGAGCTTCCGGAGTACGTGGAACGGCTGGCCCGCCGCTACCTGGCCGGGCGCGACGAGGGCGAGACGTTCGCCAACTGGGTGATCAGAGTCGACGAGGAGGAACTGCGGTGAGCAGCGAGAACCGAGCGGCACCCCTGTACTGCCCGTACTGCGGCGAGGAGGACCTGCGGCCGCACGAGGCGGGGCACGGCGCCTGGGAGTGCCACGCCTGCGCCCGCGTCTTCTCGGTGAAGTTCACCGGGCTGCTCTCCCGGACGGTGACCCGATGAGCCTCGTCTCCGCCGCAAGCCTGCGCCTGGTCGGCCCGGGTGGTCCGAAGCCCGCCGACCCGTCCCTGCGCAGCCCGGACGAGCTGCGCGTGCTGGCCGAGGACGCCGGCCGGGAGCTGGAGGGCGCTCCCGCGCTGGAGATCGCCCGCTGGGCGGCGCAGACCTTCGGCGACCGGTTCTGCGTCACCAGTTCGATGGCCGACGCCGTCCTGGCCCACCTGGTGTCCCGGGTCGCCCCGGGCGTGGACGTGGTCTTCCTCGACACCGGTCTGCACTTTCCCGAGACGCTCCGCGTACGCGACGAGGTCGCCCGTACGCTGCCGGTGAACGTCCGGTCGATCCGACCCCGGCTCACCGTGGGGCAGCAGGACGGCCAGTACGGTCCGCGACTGTTCAACAAGTCGCCGGACGACTGCTGCCAGTTGCGCAAGGTGGAGCCGTTGGAGCGGGCCCTGTCCGGGTACGACGCCTGGGCCGCCGGTCTGCGTCGGGACGAGTCGCCGACCCGGGCCAACACGCCGGTGGTGACGTTCGACGCGCGGCGCGGCAAGGTCAAGGTCAACCCGATCGCGGCCTGGTCGCAGGGGGACGTGGACGCCTACATCGCCCGCTGGAACGTGCCGGTCAACGAGCTGTTCAAGCAGGGGTACGGCTCGATCGGCTGCTGGCCGTGCACCCGCCGGACGAAGGCCGGCGAGGATCCGCGCGCCGGCCGCTGGGCCATGTTCGAGAAGACCGAGTGCGGGCTGCACGTCTGACCTCGTCGTCGACGACCCCGACCGGCCCCGGTGCGGCCGGCGGGGCGGCCCCGGTGGTGCTGGTGGCGCACGGCAGCCGGGATCCACGAGCCGCCGAGGCCACCCGGGCGCTGGCCCGGGCGGTGTCGGCGGCCCGGCCCGGCCTGTCGGTGTGGGCGAGTTGGCTGGACCACACCGAGCCGGGGCCGACCGAGGTGCTGCGCACGCTGGCCCGGGCGGGGCACCGGCGTGC
Organism: Micromonospora sp. NPDC051543; assembly: GCF_044454415.1. Taxonomy (NCBI): domain Bacteria; kingdom Bacillati; phylum Actinomycetota; class Actinomycetes; order Micromonosporales; family Micromonosporaceae; genus Micromonospora; species Micromonospora sp. NPDC051543. Next base: position 126,360 of record NZ_JBITDT010000017.1, on the reverse strand, counting down.
GGTGGTGGTGCCGCTGCTGCTGACCGCCGCGTACCACCGTCGGGTGGACATCCCGGCGGCGGTGACCGCCGCGACGACGGCCGGAGCAGCGCTGACGGTACGGGTGACCGACGTGCTCGGCCCGGCGGACGGGACGGTCGCGCCAACGCTGCTGGCGGGGCTGCGTCGTCGGCTCGCGGAGGTCGCTCCGGGCCGCTTCGACGCCCTGGTGCTGGCCGCCGCGGGCACCCGGGACGCGCGTGCGCGCGGTTCCGTGGGCCGGGTGGCCGATGCGCTCGGCGTCGAGTTCGGGGTGCCCTGCCGGGTGTCGTACGCCTCGGCGGCCCCGCCGGCGACGGGTGTGGCGGTGACGCGGCTGCGGTCGGCGGGCGCGCATCGGGTCGCGGTGTCCGCGTACTTCCTCGCGCCGGGCCTGTTCCACGACGCGGTGACCGCCTCGGCGGGGGCGGCCGGCGCGGTGGCGGTGGCGGCCCCGTTGACGGATGCGCCCGAGCTGGCGGAGCTGGTGCTCAGCCGGGTCGACGAGCCGGCCTGACCGCTCGTCCGACCCGTTCGGTCCTGGACAGCAGTACGCCCCGGCAGGCGGACCTGCCGGGGCGTACTGCTGTGTCGTTGGGGGATCAGGCGGAGTGAGCGCGCAGCACCCGGAGGCCGCCGCGCCGCTTGACAGCGCGCCGCTCCTCCTCGCTCATCCCGCCCCAGACGCCGGCGTCCTGACCCGACTCGAGCGCCCACTGAAGGCACTGGTCGGTGACGGAGCAGCGCCGGCAGACGGCCTTGGCCTGCTCGACCTGAAGGAGAGCCGGTCCGGACGTCCCAATCGGGAAGAACAGCTCCGGGTCCTCGTCGCGGCAGACAGCATGGTGACGCCAGTCCATGGCGGCAACACTCCTCATTCTGGATGGGTGGCAATTAATTGCGGGTCGTGCTTTTCCTATATGCATCCGCAGTGCCTATGGTGACCGTTCGCGTCTGACCATTCGGCAGTGCGTGAGCAGGCAGTCAGCCCCGGGGACCTGCTGGAACAGCTCAACCTGACGAGCATATCCAGGCAATGTCCCGGTAACTCAAGTTCGCTTGTGAATACTTTCACGAACGCTCGCGATGTCAAGGGTGACGCTCGGAAAAACTCCGCGCGGTGAGCAAGCCCACAACCCATTTGTCCGGGTTCCAGTGCCTTCCTGGTTACCCGCCGTGCCACAGTCGAGGATCAATATAGTACAGTCCGCGTGACATTGCTGACATTTCCGGCACCCGCCCCTCGGTGTGGCGGCGCCTGTCGAAGCGGTTGCGGCGCCGCGTCGACCAAGGGCAGTACCCGAGACCTAGCAGATTACTCTCAGTGCGGCCGGAATGGAGGTGAATCTGACCTTCTCCCGCTCGCCAAGATAGTCGCCGTCGAGCTGGAACGCCTGCGGGCGGCTGGAGACCAGCGTGAACTCCGCAGTGTCATGGAGGCGTAACACCTGACGTCCGTTCGGATCCGGCCGCCGACCCATGAATTGAGTGACTGTCCGTGTTGTGCTAGCCACCCGGAGCTGACGCAGCGCCAGCACGTCGAGGCCGAGGTCGAACGACGCCTCCGGATTCGGGTTGACCTCCCGATCACCCAGGTACGTCCACGGGGCGGTGTTCTGGATGATGACGGTGGCCAGCTCGCCCTCCGGCTCCTCACCCGGTCGCTCCAGGCTGATCGCGGGATGCCGCCGGTCCGAGGCGAAGAAGTACTGGCCCATGATCGAGCGGAAGTAGAGCCCGGGCGTCGAGACCCGCCCCTTGCGCCGGGCCTGCTCCACCCGGTGGATCACGGCGGCGTCCAGCCCGAACCCGGCGCAGAAGGTGAAGTAGCGGTCGTCCGCTCGGCCCAGCCCGACCGTGCGCTGACGGCCCAGCCGCAGCCCTTCCAGGATCATGCTGGTGGCGTCCGGCCACTCCCGGGGCAGACCCAGCGCGCGGGCGAACACGTTCGTCGAACCGCCCGGAACGGTGGCCAGCGCGGGCAGCCGCTGCGCCATCGAGGCGCCCTCGCCGCCGGCCGGTGGCTCGGCCGTCATCAGGCCGTTCACCACCTCGTTCACGGTGCCGTCACCACCCAGGGTGACGACGAGATCGACGCCCTCGGCGGCGGCCTCCCGGGCCAACGCCATGGCGTGCCCCCGCCGGCGGGTGTAGCGCACGCTGAGGTCGACTTCGCTGCGCAGCGCACGGACAAGCACGTCTCGGCTGCGTTCGCTGGTGGTGGTGGCCTTCGGATTGACCACCAGGACGGCCCGCATGGGCGGCACTGTACCTCTCGGTAGCACGGGTATCGTGGCGCGCGTGACCATCGACTCGGCCCGGATTCCCGGCACGCTTCGCTGGGCGGTGCGGTTGCTGTGGGCGGAGGCGGTCGCCGTCGGGCTGATCGCGGTCTGGTTGGTCTGGGCCGACCTGACCGCCGACACCACCGATCTCGCGTCGGCGTTGCTGGTGACCGCGTTCGCCATCGGAGCGGCCGTCGCGCTGTGGGCTCTGGGTCGCGCGCTGCTGCGCCGCCGGGCCGGCGCACGGCCCCCCGCGATCGTCCTTCAGCTGATGCTGCTGCCGATCGGCTGGTTCATGATCCAGGGCGGGATGGGCTGGCTGGGCATTCCACTGATGGCGCTCGGTCTGGGCGTCGGCTGGCTGCTCGTCAGCCCGCCCACGACGAAGGCCCTCGGCTTCGAGTGACGTCCGACCGGCGGGCTCGACGCAGCCCGACGCAGCCCGCTGGCGCGAGTGGTGGCCCCCGCCCGCGACACCGCGCCTCGCGGCGCAGCGCGGCAGGGCGTGCCGGTCAGTAGCCGCCGGAGCGGCGGGTCAGCAACGAGATGGTCGCCCGGCCGTCGCTGGCCGTGGCGGACGCCGACGTGGTCAGCGCGGTGAGCACCTTCCAGGCGAAGGACGACTCGGCGGGCAGCGTGGCACCGCGGACGGTCGGCACGGTCACCTCGACGGTCAGCGCGTCGTTGGTGACAGCGAACCGACACTCCAACTCGGCGTCACGGGTGGCGATGGCGAGCAGCATGGCGCACGCCTCGTCGACCGCGATCCGCAGATCCTCGATCTCGTCGAGCGCGAACTGCAGCCGGGCCGCGAGGCCTGCGGTGGCGGTACGGAGCACGCCGAGGTAGCCGCCGTCGGCGGGCACCGTGAGGTGCACCACGTCGTCGTCGGTCGTTGGCTGGCCGGTCAGTTGAGTCACGCTCATCCCCCCGGTCGGGGACTCTACCCGGTCAGTCGCCCGGGCGCGTCTCGGCGGCCTCTGCCTGAGCCGCCAGATCCCGTAGGGCGTCCCCGCTGAGCCGGTACGGGACCCACTCGTTCATCTGCTCGGCGCCGATCGAGGCGTAGAAGCCGGCGGCCGGATTCCACTCGATCATCCACCACTCCAGCCGGCGGTAACCCCGACGTACGCAGATGTCGGCCAGCGTGGCGAGCAGTAGTCGACCCGCGCCGGTGCCCCGGGCCGCCGGGGAGACGTAGAGGTCCTCCAGGTAGATGCCGTGCACGCCCGCCCAGGTGGAGAAGTTGAGGAACCACAGGGCGAAGCCGACCGGCACGTCGTGCTCGTCGACCGCGACGTGACCGAAGAGCGCCGGAGCGGTGGTGAACAGCGCCGAGGTGAGCTGTTCCTCGGTGAGGTGGCACTGGTCGGGGGCGCGTTCGTACGCCGCCAGTTCGTGCACCATGGCGACGACGGCCGGTACGTCCGCGGGACGTACCGGCCGGATCGTCGGGGTGACCGGGTTGGTCACGCCTTCTTGGTCTCCCAGAAGATCTTCGCGATCTCGTCGATCTTCGCGAGGAGCTGGTCGGCCGTGGCCGGGTCGAGGCTGCCCTTGACGCCGCTCGCGCCGGCGAGCTTGGTGGCCTCGTTGAACAGGGTGTGCAGGTTCGGGTACTTCTCGAAGTGCGGCGCCTTGAAGTAGTCGGTCCAGAGCACCCACAGGTGGTGCTTGACCAGCTCGGCGCGCTGCTCCTTGATGATGACCGCCCGGGTGCGGAACTCCGGGTCGGTGTTCGCCTGGTACTTCTCGCAGATCATTTTGACCGACTCGGCCTCGATCCGGGCCTGGGCCGGGTCGTAGACGCCGCACGGCAGGTCGCAGTGAGCGCTCGCGGTGACGCGGGGCGCAAGGATGCGCGGAAGTCGCATCGGGATCCTCCATGGGAAGTTTGCGATGATCAAAGGCGACATTACTCCTGGGAATGCTCCCCGAACCGGGTGGAGGTGAAACCGGTGCGCGCCGATCACCCGAGTGAGCCGCCTCGTTTGCGCGGCCCGCTGACGGCGGTCGCGGTGGCCGGCCCGTCCATGGCGCCGACGCTGCGGCACGGCGACGCGGTGCTGGTCCGCTCGGGCGGGCGTCCCATCCGACCCGGCGACGTGGTGGTCGCGGTCTTCCGGACACGGCCGGAACTGCTGGTCGTCAAGCGGGCGGTCCGGCCGCAGGATGGCGGCTGGTGGCTGCGCGGTGACAACGAGTTGATCACTGACGACTCCCGGGCGTACGGCGTGGCCGACGTACGCGGTCGGGTGGTGGCGCGCTACTGGCCGCGCCCCGGACGGGTGCCTCGTCGGGTTATATGACCCTGCTCACATCCGAGGGGCAGGGTCGACACTATGCTCGGAAAGTGCCGGGTGACCCCCCGCGCCGCGTGCCATCGCTCGCCGCCCACCTCGCGGCCGGGCCCGCCGCCTCACATCTGCTCGACAGATCCTGGAGTCACCGCCATGTCTTCATCCACCGTGGACCCCGCTGATCCCGTCTTCCAACTGCACCTCGGCGGCAAGATGGTCGTCGCCTCGACGGTGCCGCTCACCAGCCGCGAGGACCTCTCCCTCGCGTACACCCCGGGGGTGGCCCGGGTGTGCGAGGCGATCGCCGCCGACCCCGCCCTGGTCGATGAGTACACGTGGGTGTCGCACGCTGTCGCGGTGGTGACCGACGGCTCGGCCGTGCTGGGTCTCGGCAACATCGGCCCGCGCGCCGCCCTGCCGGTGATGGAGGGCAAGGCGGTGCTGTTCAAGCAGTTCGCGGGAGTGGATGCGGTGCCGATCTGCCTGGACACCCAGGACGTGGACGAGATCGTCGCGGTGGTGCGGGCGCTGGCCCCCTCGTTCGGCGGGATCAACCTGGAGGACATCAGCGCGCCGCGCTGCTTCGAGATCGAGCGTCGACTCGACGAGGCGCTGGACATCCCGGTCTTCCACGACGACCAGCACGGCACCGCCATCGTGGTGCTCGCGGCGCTGCGTAACGCCGCCACCCTGCTCAACCGCAAGCTCGGCGACCTGCGGGTCGCGGTGAGCGGCGCGGGCGCGGCGGGCGTGGCCGTGACGAAGATGCTCATCGCCGGTGGCGTCAACCCCGACCAGGTCGTCGTCTGCGACTCGAAGGGCATCATCGGCGCGCACCGCACCGAGCTGACCGGTGGCAAGGCCGAGTTGGCGGCGAGCACCAACGCGGACGGCCGCCACGGCGACATCACCGAGGCGCTGCGTGACGCGGACGTGCTGATCGGCGTCTCCGGAGGCGAGATCCCGGAGGCCGCCATCGCCGGTATGGCACCCGGTGGGATCGTGTTCGCGCTGGCCAACCCCACCCCGGAGGTGCATCCGGAGGTGGCCGCCCGGCACGTCGCGGTGGTCGCCACGGGCCGCAGCGACTACCCCAACCAGATCAACAACGTGCTGGCGTTCCCCGGCGTGTTCCGGGGCGCGCTGGACGCCGGCGCCACCCGGATCACCGAGGCGATGAAGGTCGCCGCGGCGGACGCGATCGCCGGGGTGGTGGCTGAGTCGTTGACCCCCGAGGCGATCGTCCCGTCGCCGCTGGACCCGCGTGTCGCTCCGGCCGTCGCCGAGGCGGTGGCCGAGGCCGCCCGCCGCGACGGCGTGGCCCGGCGGTGACCGCGACGCCGCGACCGACGGTGACCGCGACCGGCATGGTGACCGCGACGGCGTGACCGGCGTGCGGCGTGGCCGGGCGGTGAGCCCTTCTTAACGAGCGCTCAGCTTGTTACCGTGCCGATCATGCGTGCTGCCTTCGTCTCCCGCTTCGACGACTCCGATCCGCTCGCCGCCCTCACCGTCGGTGAGCGACCCGAGCCGACCCACCCGGAGGACGACTGGGTGACCGTGCGGGTGCGCGCCACCTCGCTCAACCACCACGACCTGTGGTCGCTGCGCGGGGTGGGGCTCACCGAGTCCCAGCTGCCGATGATCCTCGGCTGCGACGCGGTGGGTGTGGACCCCGAGGGTAACGAGGTGGTCGTCTACCCGGTCGTCGTCACTCCCGGTGACCCGCGCGGCGTCTCCATCCTCTCCGAGCACTTCGCCGGGACCCTCGCCGAGCGGGTCGCCGTACCCCGGTCGAACCTGGTCCCGCTGCCCGACGGCATGGCGGCGACCGACGCCGCGTGCCTGCCCACGGCCTGGCTGACCGCGTGGCGGATGCTGACCACCAAGGGCCGCGTCGCGGACGCCGACAGCGTGCTGGTGCAGGGCGCCGGCGGCGGCGTCGCGACGGCGGCCGTCGCGCTCGCCGTCGCGATGGGCAAGCGGGTGTACGCGACCAGCCGCGATGCCGCCAAGCGCGACCGGATCTCCGCTCTCGGGGCCACCGCCGTGGAGCCCGGCGCCCGGCTGCCGGAGCGGGTCGACGTGGTGATCGAGACGGTCGGCGCGGCGACCTTCGAGCACTCGATGAAGTCGGCCGCCCCGATGGCCCGGATCGTGGTCTCCGGCGCCACCTCCGGCCACCAGCCGACGGTCAACCTGCGCCGGGTCTTCGCCATGCAGTTGGAGATCCTGGGCACGTCGATGGGCACGCCCGGGGAGCTGTACGAGCTGCTGGCGTTCTGCGCCGAGAGCGAGGTCCGCCCGGTGGTGGACAGCGTGGTCCCGTTCAGCCGTGTCGAGGAAGCCTTCACTCGCCTCCACTCCGGCGAGGCCTTCGGCAAGGTCGTCATCGACCACACAGCCTGAGCGCCCCGCCCCCGCGCCTGCCCCGCCCCCGCACCCGCGCCCGCGATCTTGCACCTCCTGTTGTCGATTAGCGGTAATTGTCCCGTTATGCCGCGACAGAAAGTGCAAGATCGCGCAGGGGAGGGGCGCGGGAGGCTCAGAGGTGATCGTCGAAGGTGGCGATGTCGTCGCGGGTCGCGTCCGTGGCGATGCGCTTCTTGGCCTTCGGGTCGCCGTAGAGGGACCAGCGCAGGAACTCGACCGTCGTGTCGGAGACGACCCGCAGCATCGCGGCGTCGCCGAGCAGCGTCCGGCCGTGGTCGCCCTTGGGCAGGCTCAGCAGCGCCTTCGGCCACGGCACCTTGTCGTACGCCGCCTTGCCCGCCGCGTAGTCGACCACCTCGTCCAACTCGCCGTGCACGAACAACTGCGGCGCGGTCGCGCCCGCGAACGCCGTACCCACGCCGACGGCCGTACCGGCGAACACCACCCCGGCGTCCAGCCGCTCGTCCCGGTTCGCGGTGAACAGGCCGATGGTGGTCACCCCACCGGCCGAGTGCCCCGCCGCGGCCACCCGGTCGGTCGCCAACCGGCCGCGCAGCCCGTCGCCGGCCTTGCCGTCGAGCGCCAGCACCTGGGTCAGCGCGTACGACACGTCGGCCGGTTGGTTGAGCACGTCGAGCACGTTGCCGTCGCCGCCCTCGGAGGTGTGCGGGAAGGCCGGCGCGGCCACCACGAAGCCCGCCGCCGCCCAGCGGGTCAGCAGCGCGGCGTAGTCCTCCGGCCGCCCACCGAGGCCGTGGCTGAACATCACCACCGGAAACCGGCCGTCCGCCGCCGCCGCGGACCGCCGGGCCCCGCCGCCGGCCTTCCCGGCCGCCGGATACCAGACGGTCACCGGCAGCGCACGGCCGTCCCGGTTCAGCTTGAGCTGTCGTACGCCGACGCCGAAGGCGTTCTCGGGCGCGGACCCGGCGGGTACCCGCGGTGTCGGCGTGGCGGCCGGCGGCGGTTCGACGGCGACCGGCGGGGTCTCCTTCTTCGGGGCGTCCGTGGAGCAGCCGACCAGACCGGCCAGGAGCAGGGCGCTGGCCAGCAGCGTGGGGGTGACACGACGCGACATGGCCTCAATTGTGCCGTGCCGCCCCGGTGGCTCGGGACGGTCCGGCCCACGCTGTCACCGGTCGTCTCCGGCCGCCGCGCGTTCGGAGAGCGGACGCCGCCGCCGCGCCGGGTCGGTCAGGGAGGGCGGGCGGAAGGCGGCGTTGGGCTCGTACCGGTTGGTCCCGGGTGGCACGATCTCGTCGATCCGGTCGAGGGTCGCGTCGTCGAGGGCGAGGCTCGCACCCTTGAGCAGGTCATCCAGGTGCTGCATGGTCCGTGGTCCGATGATCGCCGAGGTGACCGCCGGATGGGCCACGGTGAAGGCGATGGCGAGTTGTGGCAGCGTGCACCCGATGTCCGCCGCGAGGTCGACGAGTTGCTCGACGATGTCGAGCTTGGCCACGTTCTCCGCGATCGTGGGATCGAACTGCGCCGGCCGGAGAACCGCCCGCCCGGTCGACAGGTCGACGGCCCGATCCTTGCGGTACCTGCCGCTGAGGAAACCGAAGGCCAGTGGGCTCCAGACCAGCACCCCCATGCCGTAGCGCTGGCAGACCGGCAGGATCGACGCCTCCACCCCACGGGCGAGGATCGAGTACGGCGGCTGCTCGGTGCGCAGCCGGCCGAGGCCGCGACGTTCGGACACCTGGTGTGCCTCGACGATCTCCTCGGCGGGAAACGTCGAACATCCGAAGGCGCGGATCTTTCCCTGACTCACCAGGTCGGTGAGCACCGAAAGCGTCTCCTCGATGTCGGTCGAGGGGTCGGGGCGGTGGACCTGGTAGAGATCGATCCAGTCGGTACCCAGACGCCGGAGGCTCCCCTCGACCGCCTTGAGGATCCACCGCCGCGAGTTGCCGCCCTGGTTGGGCCCCTCGCCCATCGGAAAGTGGACCTTGGTGGCGAGGACGACGTCGTCGCGACGCCCCCGCAGCGCCTTGCCCACGATCTGCTCGGACTCACCCCGGCCGTACATGTCGGCGGTGTCGACGGCGTTGATGCCGCTGTCGATCGCGGTGTGGATGATGCGGACGCACTCGTCGTGGTCCGGGTTTCCGACGGCACCGAACATCATGGTTCCGAGGCAGTGGGTGCTCACCTCGATGCCGGTGCCGCCGAGCGTGCGGTAGCGCATGCCGATGTCCCCCCTGGCGTGTCGTAACGATCAGGGGGACCCTAGGAGCTCGAGTCGGCTCTAGGTCAAGCCCCGCTACCCTGCTCGACATGGCCGAGGACATCGCGAGTCTGAGCATCGGGCAGGTCGCCGAACGCACCGGCCTGAGCGTGCACGCCCTCCGCTTCTACGAGCAGGAGGGCGTCTTCGTCGATCCGGTCCGCCGGGGGCCCGGCGGGCGTCGCGTCTACAGCCAGGACGACGTCGACTGGCTCACCGTCTGCATCATTCTCCGTGCCTCGGGCATGCCGTTGCCCGCGCTCCGCCGGTACACCGACCTCGTCCGGGCGGGCTCCGGCAACGAGGAGGAACGGCTCGCGCTTCTGCGCGAGCACCGCGCGCGAGTCACCAGCCAGATCGGCAGACTCACGCAGTGCCTGGACCTGATCGGCTTCAAGGTCGGGTTGTACGAGGATCTGCTCGACGAGGCCCAGCGCGCAGTCGAGCCAGGTCGGCCGCGTCCTTCGGACGGCGGGGACGCTCCGGCATCCACACCGGGTACATCTGCTTGAACTCGATCTGGGCCGCCACCGAGATCGCCGGCACGACCAACGAGCCGATCCGGCCGGGCGGCGCGTCCAGCATCCCGGCCGGCAGGGGGGTGCCCGCCCAGGGGCCGGCGCCCACGGTCGGCCGACCGCTGTCGTCCCGCCCCAGGTACGCGACGCTGACCTCGACGTCTCCGGCGAACAGGTCGAGCTGTAGCTCCGCCGGCATCCTCGGGTCGGGACGCCAGCCCCGGGCCAGCAGCAGTGCGGCGAGTCGTGGTGCGTCCTCGTGCCAGCAGTACCAGTCGACGTCGACGTGCGGGCGGGTCACCGCGCCGAGGTGGAAGTCCATCGCCCAGCCGCCGCGCAGCCACACCGCGATACCAGCCGATGTGCAGACCTCGACCAGTTTGGCGATGCTCGCCAACTGACGCCGCGCGAGATCGTCCATCGGGCCACGGTACCGGCGGAGAGGCGTACGCGGCGGACCCCCGGCCCGAGCCGGCAAGGCCGCTGACGTAGGCGGCCGAGCAGGCTAGACTAATCACTTAGCTAAGCGAGGAGGTTGCGCCATGTCGGCTGAGGCCGTGCACTACAACATGCATGATGCCAAGACCCATCTGTCGCGAATCATCGAACGGGTGGAACGCGGCGAGGAGATCATCATCGACCGGGCGGGCACCCCGGTGGCGAAGGTCGTACCCCTGGTCCGGCGGGCCAACCGCACCGCGATCAGTTCGCTCGCCGGCCAACTGGACCTCTCCGGCGACTGGGACTCACCACAGACCAACGCCGAGATCGCCGAGGACTTCGGCATCGGCGCATGAACCTGCTGCTGGACACCCACGTCGCGCTCTGGGCCATCACCGGCGATCCGACCCTCGGCCCCGAGCTACTCGACCAACTACGCCACGAGCCAGACATCTTTCTCTCCCCGGTCACCCTGTGGGAGATCACCAGAAAGCAGAGCGTCGGGAAACTCGCCGGACCACCTGACCTCGCGGAGCGGGTACGGGACATGGGTTTCCGGGACCTTCCGGTGACCCATGCCCACGCCATCGCCGCAGGCCGCCTGCCACCACATCACCGTGACCCGTTCGACCGCATGCTGGTGGCACAGGCGATCACCGAGGGGCTGACCCTCGCTACCCGCGACGCGTCAATAGCGCTGTACGACGTGGACGTCCTCAAGGTGTGATCGGACGGCTCGGCCGGGTATCGGGCGAGGGACGCTAGCGGGCCGGGCGTGACTCGTAGCGCGTCAGCGCCGTGCGGGCGTCGAGGGGGAGGCGTGCGCCGGCCGCGTTGTCGCCGTAGAGGGTCCAGCGCAGGAAGTCCGTCGTCGTGGTCAACACCGGTGCGAACCCGGGACGGTCCGGCGTGAGGTACTCGCCGTGCCCCTGCCCGACGACGCTGAGGAAGGCAGCCGGACCCCGGGTGCGCGCGTACGCCGCCCGGCCGACCGTCACCGGCACCACCGGGTCGGCCGTGCCGTGCACGAACAGCACCGGGGCGTTCGCTCCGGCGAAGCTGCCGGGCAGTCCGCCGCCGGCGATCACGATGCCGGCGCGCAGCCGGGTCGGGTGGCCCTCGGTGAACATGCCGGAGGTGGTGAAGCCGCCCGCCGAGTGACCGGCGGCGGCGACCGACGCGAGATCCAGGTGGCCGGCGAAGGGATCACCCGGGTCGCGGTCGAGGCGTCCCAGGTGCCGGATCAGCCGCCAACCGTCGGCGGGCTGGTTGCGGACGTCGGCCCGGGTGAAGTGCGCGGCGTCCGAGCGGGTGTGCGGGTACGCCGGCGCGGCCACCACGAAACCGGCCGCCGCCCAGCGGGTGGTCAACCCGGCGTGCAGCTCGGGCCGGCTGTGTAGCCCGTGGCTGTAGACGACCACCGGGAACCGTCCGGCGGCCACACCATCGGTGCCCGCCGGATACCAGACGGTCACCGGCAGGGGGCGCGCCGAGCGCGGATCGAGGGTGAGCGTACGCACGCCGACGGTGTACGACCCCTCGGGCGCTCGGCGCGCGGCCGGTGGCCCGGTGGACCCGCCGGCCACGGCGGAGGCCGGCGCGCACCCCGCCAGCAACGCTGTCACCAGTACGGCGACCAGCCGTCCCGCCCCCACTGTTTCACCGTAGGCGTCGGGACCTGCGCGACGAGCCCGCCGTCCGGCCTGCCTCTGCCCGCCACCCGGTCGGGTCGCCTCCGCCGCCCGGCCCGACCCGATGCGACCACGGGAGGTGGGGGCGGTGCGTCGGCCGGGGCTTCGCTAGGGTCACCGGCATGGCTGAGAACTACACCGACCCCAGCGGTAACACCGAGGCGTTCCGTGCCTTCACCCAGACGCCGGAGGCCACCGCCCCGGCCGACGCGCCGTCCCGGCTGCCCCTCATCGTCGGCGCGGCGGTGGTCGTGGTGCTGCTGGTGGCCCTGGTCGTCTGGCTCGCCTAGAGCTTCCCCACCACGTCCCGGGTCTGCCGGGCGATCTCCCGTTCCTCGTCGGTGCGGATGACGCACACGCTCACCTCGGCGCCGTCGGGCGAGATCACCCGGTCACCCTGGCCGTCGTTGCGGGTGTCGTCCACGCTGATGCCGAGCCGGTCCAGGCCGACCAGCGCGGCAGCCCGCACTTCGGCGGCGTGCTCGCCCACCCCGGCGGTGAACGCGATCGCGTCGACGCGGCCGAGCAGCGCGTAGTACGCCCCGACGTACTCGGTGATCCGCCGGCAGTAGACGTCGAACGCCAGGGCGGCGGCCGCGTCGCCGTCGGCCCGGCGTTGCAGCACCTCGCGCATGTCGTTGACACCGCTCAGGCCGAGCAGGCCGCTGCGGTGGTTGAGCAGGTCGTCGATCTCGTCGACCGACAGTCCGCCCTCGCGCCGCAGGTGGAAGATGACGGTCGGGTCGAGGTCGCCGCTGCGGGTGCCCATCACCAGCCCTTGCAGGGGCGACATCCCCATCGAGGTGGCGACGCTGCGGCCACCGGCCACCGCGCAGGCGCTGGCCCCGTTGCCCAGGTGCAGGGTGATCGTGTTGAGCTGCCCGTACGGCCGGTCCAACAGCTCGGCGGTACGCCGGGAGACGTACGCGTGCGAGGTGCCGTGGAAGCCGTACCGGCGGATGTCGTACCGCTCGGCGGTGTCCCGGTCGATGGCGTAGGTCGCGGCGGCCTCGGGCAGGGTGTGGTGGAACGCCGTGTCGAAGACGGCGACCTGCGGCACGTCCGGCAGGGCCGCCCGGGCCATCTCGATGCCGGCCAGGTTGGCCGGATTGTGCAGCGGGGCGAGCGGGACCAGGTCGCGGATCGCGGCCAGCACCGCGTCGTCGACGAGCGTCGGGGCCGTGAACGTCCGGCCGCCGTGCACCACGCGGTGCCCGACGGCCGTCAGCCCGGTCAGGTCCAGCCCGTCGAGGATCTGCCGGACCGCGCTGGCATGGTCCGCCGGGCCGCCACCGGCCTCGCCGACCCGCTCGACGGTGCCCTGCCCGAGCGTGCGGTCCCCGTCGTAGAGCCGCCACTTCACCGACGACGACCCGCAGTTGAGCACCAGGACCCGACTCATGACGCCTCCCCGGCGGCCGCCTGGATGGCGGTGATCGCCACCGTGTTCACGATGTCCGGCACCAGCGCGCCCCGGGACAGGTCGTTCACCGGCCGGCGCAGGCCCTGCATCACCGGCCCGACGGCGACCGCCCCGGCCGAGCGCTGCACCGCCTTGTACGTGTTGTTGCCCGTGTTGAGGTCCGGGAAGATGAAGACCGTGGCGTGCCCGGCGACCTTGCTCTCCGGCAGTTTGGTCGCCGCCACCGCCGGGTCGATCGCCGCGTCGTACTGGATCGGCCCCTCGGCCAGCAGGTCGGGCCGGCGTTCGCGGACGAGCGCGGTGGCCGCGGCGACCTTCTCCACGTCCTCGCCCGCGCCGGAGCTGCCGGTGGAGTACGACAGCATGGCCACCCGGGGCTCGATGCCGAACCGGGCGGCGGTGTCGGCCGACGAGATCGCGATGTCGGCGAGTTGGGCGGCGTCCGGGTCGCGGTTCACCGCGCAGTCGCCGTAGACCAGCACCCGGTCGCGCAGCAGCATGAAGAAGACGCTGGAGGCCACCGAGACGTCCGGGACGGTACGGATGATCTCGAACGCGGGTCGGATGGTGGCGGCGGTCGTGTGCGTGGCGCCGGAGACCATGCCGTCGGCGTGGCCGGTGGCCACCATGAGCGTGCCGAAGTAGTTGGGTTGGGCCACGATGTCGTACGCCAGCTCGGCGGTGACGCCCCGGTGGGCGCGCAGGCGCGCGTACTCGGCGGCGAACTCGTCGCGCCACCCACTGCTCGTCGGGTCGACGAGCCGCGCGTCGCCGAGGTCGATGCCCAGCTCGCGGGTGCGCCGGGCGATGTCGTCGGGACGACCGAGCAGCGTCAGGTCGGCCACGCCCCGGCGCAGCAGGATCTCCGCCGCCCGCAGGATCCGGTCGTCGGTGCCCTCGGGAAGCACCAGGTGGCGGCGCTGCGAGCGGGCCCGGTCGATCAGCTCGTTCTCGAACATCAGCGGGGTGACCCGCGTCGAGCGGCTCACCCGGAGCCGGCGGGCCAGGTCGTCGGTGTCCACGCAGCGCTCGAACGCGCCCAGCGCGGCCTCCACCTTGCGCGGGTTGGCCACGCTGGGCCGCCCCTCGATCCGGCTGGACGCCTCGACCGTGTCGTAGCTGTCGCTGCTCACGGACAGCACCGCCAGGCCGGTGTTCAACCCCTCCACCAGCCGCATGACCCGGGGATCGGGCTGCTCGCCCAGGGTGAGCACCAACCCGGCCACCGACACCTGCCCGGCCACGTGGGCCGCGCTGGCGGCGACGAGCAGGTCGGCCCGGTCGCCGGGGGTGATCACCAGCGCCCCCTCGGTGAGGTGGCCCAACAGGGTCGGCACGTGCGCCGCGCCGACCACGAAGTCCAGCACGTCCCGCCCGAGCGCGGCGTCGTCCCCGGCCAGCAGGGTGGCGCCGAGCGCCGCCGCCACCTCGGCCACCGTCGGCGCCGACACGCTCGGCACCTCCGGGATGGCGTACGCGGGCACCGGCAGCTCCGGCAGCGTCATGGGCCCGGGCACCCGGTTGGCGATCACCGCGAGCACTGTCGCACCCAGATCGGCCACATCGTGGTACGCCCCGCGCATGGCCGCCGCGACGGCCGCCGGCTCCTGCTCGTAGCCGTCCACGACCGGCACCACCACGCTGCCGAACTCGGTGGCCAGCCGGGCGTTGAAGGCCAGCTCGCGGGGGTGCGCCGGGTCGCCCGGCTCATCGAAGTCGCTGCCCACCACGACCACCGCCGGGCACTGCCGCTCGACCGCCCGGTAGCGCTCCACGATCGCGGAGATCAGCTCCTCGCGCCGGCCGTCGGCGACCAGCGCGGCCGCCTCGGCGTAGGTGGCCCCGGCCAGCTCGGCGACCGGCACCTCGACCCGGTACCGCTCGCTGAGCAGGGCGAGGATCGAATCGGGGCCGGTGTCGGCGACCAGCGGCCGGAACACGCCGATCCGCCCCACCTGCCGCGACAGCAGTTCGGCCAGCCCGAGAGCGATGGTCGACTTACCCCCGCCCGAACCCACGCTGGTCAGGTACACGCTGCGAGCCACGCCCCCACCCTAGAAGATCGCCGGTCTCCCCACCCGGCCCCTCCCGAGCACCCCACCGCCCCGCCCCGTTGCCCGTGCCCCGTTGATCATGAAGTTATCGCTCGACACGCCGACGACACGCGCGCACAACTTCATGATCAACGTGGCGGGGCGGGGGTTAGGCGTCTTCGTCGTCGGGGTCGTCCAGGCGGGCCAGGTAGGTTGCCAGGCGTTCGATGGGGGTTTCGAACTCCGGGTTGAGGTCGACGAAGTCGCGCAGGCGCTCGCCCAGCCACTCCAGGGTCACCTGCTCGTCGCCCCGGCGTTCGACCAGCTCCTCGATGCCACGGTCGGTGAAGTACACGGCGTACGTCCTCTGCTCGGCCCAGCCCGGCGCGGGCCGGGCGGCTGGATCGGGTTGTTCCGGCCGCTCGACCCGGCGCGGGCCGGGCGGTGGGCCGACGCGAGCCGGGGCAGGACCGTGGTCGACGGCCCTGCCCCGGCTCGCGTGGCGCGGTCAGGTCACGGGCGGGGGAGTGCCGCCTCGATGAGCGCGGTCTGCTCGACCTCGTGGGTCTTGGCCGAGCCGACCGCCGGGGCCGCCGCGGCCGGGCGGGAGATCCGCCGCAGCCGGACGTCGGTGAGGTGCTCCAGCAGGTTGAGCGCCACGAACGACCACGCGCCCTGGTTGGCCGGCTCCTCCTGCACCCAGGCGAAGTCCTCCGCGTTCGGGTACTGCGCCAGGGCGGCGCGGATCTCCTCCACCGGTAGCGGGTAGAGCTGCTCGATCCGGATGATCGCGGTGTCGGTGACGCCGCGCTCCTGCCGGGCCTGGAACAGGTCGTAGTAGACCTTGCCGGAGCAGAGCAGCACCCGCTTCACCGCCTCCGGCGCCGGGGCGGCCGTGTCGCGCAGCACCGGCTGGAAGGTGCCGGTGGTGAAGTCCTCCACGGAGGAGACGCAGAGCTTGTGCCGCAGCAGCGACTTGGGCGTGAACACCACCAGCGGCTTGCGCTTGGGCGACAGGGCCTGGCGGCGCAGCAGGTGGAAGTAGTTCGCCGGGGTCGTCGGGATGGCGACCCGCATGTTGTCCTCGGCGCACATCTGCAGGAACCGCTCCGGGCGGCCGGAGGTGTGGTCCGGGCCCTGGCCCTCGTGGCCGTGCGGCAGCAGCAGGGTCACCGCGGAGCGCTGACCCCACTTCACCTCACCGGACGAGATGAACTCGTCGATCACCGACTGGGCGCCGTTGACGAAGTCACCGAACTGGGCCTCCCAGGCGACCAGCGCGTTGATGTTCTCCACCGAGTAGCCGTACTCGAAGCCCATCGCCGCGTACTCGCTGAGCAGCGAATCGTGCACGAAGAACCGGGAGCGCTCGCCGTCGCCGGTGAGCGACTTGAGCGGCAGGTAGTCGTCCCCGGTGCGGGAGTCGACCACCGACGCGTGCCGCTGGACGAAGGTGCCACGACGCGAGTCCTGACCGGCGAGCCGGACGGTCACCCCGTCGTGCAGCAGCGCCCCGAACGCGATGATCTCGCCGTACCCCCAGTCGATGTTGCCCTCGACGGACATCTTGGCCCGGCGGTCGAGCAGCTGCTGGATGCGCTTGTGCGGGGTGAAGCCCTCCGGCAGGTTGACGTGCGCCTCGCCGATCGCCTTGACGACGGCGGCGTCGGTGGCGGTGTCGACAGCCGGCTCCGGCTCCTCCTCGCGGCGCGGCCGGTTGAGCTGGCGCGGCGCGGCGGCGGCGTCCCGGGTGGCCTTGAAGACCTTCTCCAGTTGCGCCTGGTAGTCGCGCAGCAGCTCCTCCGCGTCCTCCACGGTGATGTCGCCGCGCCCGATCAGCTCCTCGGTGTAGAGCTTGCGCACCGAACGCTTCGAGTCGATGATCTTGTACATCTGAGGGTTCGACATCGACGGGTCGTCGCCCTCGTTGTGGCCGCGCCGGCGGTAGCAGACCATGTCGATCACGACGTCCTTGTTGAACGTCTGCCGGTACTCGAAGGCCAGCCGGGCCACCCGGACCACGGCCTCCGGGTCGTCACCGTTGACGTGGAAGATCGGCGCCTGGATCATCCGGGCCACGTCAGTGCTGTAGAGGCTGGACCGGCTGTACTCCGGGGCGGTGGTGAAGCCGACCTGGTTGTTGACCACCACGTGCACGGTCCCGCCGGTGCGGTAGCCGCGCAGCTGCGACAGGTTGAGCGTCTCGGCGACCACGCCCTGCCCGGCGAACGCGGCGTCACCGTGCACCGCCAGCGGCAGCACGGTGTAGCCCTCCAGCTTGAGGTCGATCCGGTCCTGCTTGGCCCGGACGATGCCCTCCAGCACCGGGTCGACGGCCTCCAGGTGCGACGGGTTCGCCACCACCGACACCTTGACCGCGTGCTCGCCGTCCGGGGTGGTGAACTTGCCGTTCTGGCCCAGGTGGTACTTCACGTCGCCGGAGCCCTGCGTGGAGCGCGGGTCCAGGTGGCCCTCGAACTCCGAGAAGATCTTCTCGTACGGCTTGCCGACGATGTTGGCCAGCACGTTGAGGCGGCCACGGTGGGCCATGCCGATGACGACCTCGTCCAGGCCGTTCTCGGCGGAGGACTCCAGCACCTCGCCGAGCAGCGGGATCAGGGACTCGCCACCCTCCAGCGAGAAGCGCTTCTGGCCCACGTACTTGGTCTGCAGGAAGGTCTCGAACGCCTCGGCGGCGTTGAGCCGGTTGAGCACGTGCTTCTGCTCGTCGGCGGACGGCTTCTCGTACTTGCGCTCGATCCGCTCCTGGATCCAGCGCCGCTCCTCCGGGTCCTGGATGTGCATGTACTCGATGCCGACCCGGCGGCAGTACGAGTCGCGCAGCACGCCGAGGATCTCACGCAGCTTCATCCGCTGCCGGCCGGCGAAGCCGTTGACCGGGAACTCGCGGTCCAGGTCCCACAGGGTCAGCCCGTGCTGGAGGACGTCCAGGTCGGGGTGCTTGCGGATCTTGAACTCGAGCGGGTCGGTGTCGGCCATCAGGTGGCCGCGCACGCGGTACGCGTGGATCAGCTCGTGCACCCGGGCGGTCTTGTTGATCTGACCCTCGGAGTTGACGGCGACGTCCCGCATCCAGCGCACCGGCTCGTACGGGATGCGCAGCGAGGTGAAGATCTGGTCGTAGAAGCCGCGCTCGCCCAGGATCAGCTCGTGCATCACCTTGAGGAACTCGCCGGACTGCGCGCCCTGGATGATCCGGTGGTCGTACGTGCTGGTCAGCGTGATGACCTTGCTGACCGCCAGCTCGGCGAGGGTGGCCTCGGACATGCCCTGGTAGGGGGCCGGGTACTCCATCGCGCCGACGCCGATGATCGCGCTCTGCCCCTGCATGAGCCGCGGCATCGAGTGCACGGTGCCGATGCCGCCCGGGTTGGTCAGCGAGATCGTGGTGCCGGCGTAGTCCTCCATGGTCAGCTCGTTGCGCCGCGCCCGTCGGACGACGTCCTCGTACGCCTGCCAGAACTGCCGGAAGTCCATCTGCTCGCAGCCCTTGATGGAGGGGACCACCAGGTTGCGGGTGCCGTCCGGCTTGGCCAGGTCGATGGCGATGCCGAGGTTGACGTGCGCCGGGCGGACCACGGCCGGCTTGCCGTTGGCCTCGGCGAACGAGTTGTTCATCTCGGGGTGCTCGACCAGCGCGCGGACCATCGCGTAGCCGACGAGGTGGGTGAAGCTGACCTTGCCGCCCCGCCCACGGGCGAGGTGGTTGTTGATCACGATGCGGTTGTCGACCAGCAGCTTCGCCGGGACCGCGCGCACGCTGGTCGCGGTCGGCACGCTCAGCGAGGCGTCCATGTTCTGGACGATCTTCGCGGCGACACCCCGGAGCGGCGTGGTCTGCGGGCCGTCGGCGGTCGGCGCGGGCGCCTTCGCGGCCGGCTTGGCCGGGGCCTGGGCGGCCGGTGCCGGGGCGCTCTTGGCCGGGGCGGGCGCGGCGGCGGCCGGCTTGGCCGGCGCGGCGGCGGCCGGCTTCGTGGCGGGCTGGGTCACCTTGGCCGCGGCCTCGGGCTGGCCGTCCGGCTCGGGGGCGGCGGCCGGCTTGCCGGCGCTCTCCGGGCGCGGTGTGGCGGCGCCGGGCGCTGGTCGATAGTCGGCGAAGAAGTCGTGCCAGGCTGAATCGACGCTCGTGGGGTCGGCGAGGTACCGCTGGTACATCTCCTCGACGATCCACTCGTTCGGGCCGAAACCCGCCAGTGGGTTCTCCTGCGAAGTCTGCTGGGTCGACACGGCCGGTAATCGCCTCTTTCACGCGGGTTTGTGTGTCACGCGGTGTCCGTCACGCCGATCAAGGAGAACGGACAGACGACTCCCAGGCTACGCCGTACGGATCGCCCCGGCATTTCCGCCTCGGTCGGGTGGCCCGATTCACAGAAGATGCCAGAAGTTCGGCAACCCCTGCGGCGATCGCCGCCGGCTGGTACGGCGAGATTGAGTATCCCGACGGATGTCTCGGCCGGCCCTCCTCCGCCAGGATCGGGCGCATGGATGGACACGGGGCACGGGGGCGCTACGGCAGGAGCATGGGGGTGGCGGCCGGTTGGTACGTCACCGCCATCGCGGCCGTGGCGGTGGGCACCACGAGCGTGCCGAGCACACCGGTGGACGACGACTGCGCGGCCTGGTTCAGCTGCCTGTCGCCGGGGGAGTCGCTGGCGTTCGTCGCGCTGGTGTGGGGAGCACCGATATTCGTCGGGGTGATGTTCGTGACGGCGCTGGTGGCCGGGCTGGCCGCCCGGCTCGTCCCGTCGGCCGTGGTCGCCGGGACGCTGTCCGCGGTGGTCAGCCTCACGCTCTGCGGCGCCGTCCTCGCGGGGCTGGCATGAAGCGCCTCGGCCTCGGAGGGCTCTTCTTCGCCTGGCTCTACGGGGTGCCGTTCCTGCTGTTGGTGGGGCTGATCCGGCGCGTCTCCGCGCCCTACACGCCGACGTACGCCGAAGCCAAGGCCTTCGGCGCGACCAGCGACGCCCTGCTGACGACCGGGCTCCTGCTCAACGCGGTGCTTCCGGTGGTCGGTCTGCTGCTGGCCGGGCTGGCCGGGGAGGGGCTGTGGCGTCGCCACTTCGTCGGCGCGTTCGCCGGGGTGGTGCTGATCTACGTGGCGGTCGCGCTGGTGGGTGGCATGGCGACCAGCGCGCTGATCGGGCACGTCCCCGCCGACCAGGAGCCGGCCCCGCAGATCACCCAGTGCATACCCATCAGCGGCGGCCGGGGCTGCCCCGGCGGCTGACGAGCGGACAGGTCCCGGGGTGGCGGCCGTGCCGCCGCCACCCCGGAATCCGGTCGGTCAGGAGATGTCGCGCCGACGGATCAGCAGGGAGCCGGCCACGCCGGTGACCACCGCGTACCCGATCAGCACGGCCGCGCCGGCCCAGCGCGGCGGGTTGCCGGGGATGTCCGCCCCGGTGACCATCAGCGACGAGGCGAGCGACGGCACCAGCAGTTGCAGGTTGTTGATCCAGTCACCCCAGCGGTCCGCCAGGATGGCGATGACGAAGATGGCGCCGATCGAGCCGCCCAGGTAGAGCAGGATGCCGGTCACGGTCGCGCCGATCTGGCTGCGGATCAGCACGCCGATGCCGACGCCGAACACCGCCCACAGCAGGTACGCGAGCAGGTTCAACCCGATGGCCCGCCAGGCCGCGTCGTTGCCCAGTTGCCCGTCCACCCCGACCGCGCTCAGCACGGCCGACCCGGCGATCAGGTTGAGCACGGTGGTGACCAGCCAGAACAGCAGCGCCAGCACCCCCGCCGCGACCAGCTTGGCGAGCATCACCGCGGTGCGGTGCGGGCTCGTGAGGAACGTGGTGGTGACCGTCTGGTGGAAGAACTCGCTGGTCACCACGATGATGCCGAGCAGCATGACGATCAGCAGGCCGAAGAACTGCCCGGTGGTGAACAGGTTCGACGAGAGCGCGTCCGGAGTGGCCGCCGCGGCGAACTGGTCCGCCTGATCGCCCACCTGGGCGGGGTCGGTGCTGGTGAGGGCGTCGGCCTGCAACCAGTTGATGAGCAGCGTGAGCGCCCACAGCGGCAGGCTGATCAGCGCGAAGATCCACCAGGTGTTGGTGGTACGGATCTTGAGCAGCTCGGATCGGACCAGGTTCATCGGATGCCCGCCTTTCCGGCCGTCAGCTCCAGGAAGACCCGTTCCAGGTCGGGCCGTTCGGTGGTCAGTTCGTGCAGTTCCACGCCCGCGGCCAGGGCGGCCCGGCCGATCGTCGGGGCGTCCACCCCGGAGACCAGCAGGACGCCGTGCTCGTCGGTGGTGACCGTCGCCGACTGCGCCTTCAGCGCGGTGGTCAACGCCTCGGCCTGCGGGGTGCGGACCCGGACCTGGGCGCCCTGCGCCATCGACCCGAGCACCTGCTCGACCGGTCCCTGCCGGACGAGCTGCCCGGCCGCGATGATCACCACGTCGTCGGCGAGGAGCTGCATCTCGGACAGCAGGTGGCTGGAGACCAGCACCGTACGGCCCTCGTGGGCGAGGTTCTTGAGGAACCCGCGCATCCACCGGATGCCCTCCGGGTCGAGCCCGTTGGCCGGCTCGTCGAGGATCAGCACCCGTGGGTCGCCGAGCATCGCGGCGGCGATGCCGAGCCGCTGCTTCATGCCCAGCGAGTAGCCCTTGAACTTGCGCTTCGCGGCCGGGGTCAGCCCGACCAGCTCCAGCACCTCGTCCGCCCGGTTCCGGGGCAGACCGGCCGCCGCGCAGATCACCCGCAGGTGGTTGATGCCGGTGCGGCCCTTGTGCGCGCTGGACGCCTCCAGGATCGCGCCGACGTGCCGCAGTGGGTCGCTCAGGTCGGCGTAGCGGTGGCCGCTGATGGTGGCCGTGCCCCCGGTCGGCGTGACCAGGTTCAGCAGCATGCGCAGCGTGGTCGTCTTGCCGGCGCCGTTCGGGCCGAGGAAGCCGGTCACCCGCCCCGGTGCCACGGTGAAGGACAGGTTGTTCACCGCCCGCACGTTCTTGTACTGCTTTGTCAGACCGGACACCACGATCTGACCGTCGCTGGTGGGGCTTCGCTGCCCGTCAGTCATCGTTCTCCTCCCGTGTGGCGTCGAGGTACGCCGTGGCACAGCGTGACGGTACCGAGCAACAAGGTCAATCAGCCCGAGTACCTACGGCGTGGTCCTCCTTGGGAACGACGTCCGGGACGACGACGGACCTCAGCGGGCGATCCAGGTGGCCCGGGCCGCGCCGAGCAACGCGCCGTCCGGGCCGTACAGGCTGGTGTGTACCAGCGCCTTGCGGCCGTCGACACCGATCAGCGCGCCGGTCACCACGCACTCGTCGCCGGGCGCCGGCCGGGCCGTGACCACGGCGGCGATCCGGCCGAGCAGGTACGGGCGGTCCGACGCGAGCACCGTCCAGCCGCCGGGGCAGTCCAGCGCGGCCCAGACGGTGGCGTCGTCGACCTGCTCGGGCGCGTGGAACGGCGCGGCGGTCCGGCCGTCCGGCAGCCGTCCGGGGAAGATCCGCAAGCCGTCGGTCCGGCCCGGACCACAGACGAAACACCCGGGGTACGGATGCGCGACGAACCCGGGGTAGCGGGTGGCCGCCTCCGCCGCCGTCGGAGCGTCGACAGGTGGTACGACCGCGTCCACGACACCGGCCGGGCGGACCTCGGCCACCAGGTCGCCGGCCGGGTCCCGGACCTCGCCGTCGACGAGGGTCAGCTCCGTCTCCAGCGGCGGTGGCCGACGCAGCGTCACCTCGACCGGTCCGAACCCCGCCGCGGCGGCGAAGAGCCCGGCGCTCCACCCGCCGTTGCCGGAGCCGGTGGGCCCGTTGTAGCGGGACTCGACGCGCATGGGTGACCTCCGGTTGGCGTGGAGCGGCGTCATCGCCGGTCCGTCCCGCAGCCTCGCACGAAGGCATCCCGCAGGCATCCGCCGGCCGGCGTTCATCCGTCCGACACCAGCGGTGCCCGCCGATGGCACCCGGGGCCCTTACACAGATCCCATGGCCGTTCTGCATGTCGCTGGCACGCCAATGACGACCAGCGGATACACCCTGCTGATCGCTGACGACCCCACCCAGGTCGCGGCCGCGCAACGCCTGCGCCACGAGGTGTTCGCCACCGAGTTGGGCGCCACCCTCGCACCCGGCGCGGCCGGGTTGGACGTGGACCCCTTCGACGCCCACTGCGACCACCTCATCGTCCGGGAGGACAGCACCGGGCAGGTGGTCGGCACGTACCGGCTGCTGCCGCCGGGGCGTACCGACCGGCGGTACGCCGAGAGCGAGTTCGACCTCGCCGCGCTGGACCCACTGCGCGACGACCTCGTCGAGACGGGCCGTTCCTGCGTGCATCCGGACCACCGCTCCGGCGCGGTGATCAACCTGATGTGGGCCGGTCTCACCCGCTACCTGCACCTGCGCGGCTCCCGCTGGCTCGGCGGCTGCGCCTCGGTGCCGGTCGACGACGGCGGTCGTACGGTCGCCGGGGTGTGGGCCCAGGCCCAGGCCCGGCACCTGTCGCCGCCGCCGCTGCGGGTCCGGCCGCTGCGTCCGTGGTTCGCCGAGCCGGCCGCCGCCCTGACTCCCGCCGCCGATCCGGGTGCTCGGGTGGCGGTCCCGCCGCTGCTGCGCGGTTACCTGCGACTCGGCGCGTGGATCTGCGGTGAGCCGTCGTACGACCCCGACTTCGGGTGCGCCGACTTCTACGTGCTCTTCTCCCTCGACCGGATGAACCCGCGCTACCTGCGGCACTTCCTGGGCGGGGACGAGCGGTGAGCGTCGCGGCGCAGGACCTGTGGCGGCCCTCGTCGGGCTGCGACGACGACTGCCTGCCGACGGCCGGCGAGGTGCCCACGGTGTCGGTGGCCCGTCGGGCGCTCCGGCTGGTCGCGGCGGGCGGCATGTTGCTGGCCGGGGTGGGCGTGGCGGTGCTGCTCCCCGTACTGCCGGCGCCGGAGCGGCAGGCCCTGCTGCGCGCCTGGGCCCGTGGCACCGTGCGCGCCTTCGGCGTCCGGCTGGTGATCAAGGGACGGCTGCCCCGGCGGCGCGCGCTGCTGGTCGCCAACCACGTGTCGTGGCTGGACATCCTCGCCGTGCTGGCGGTCGCGCCCACCCGGATGGTGGCTAAGCGGGAGATCCGATCGTGGCCGGTGGTCGGGCTGCTGGCCGCCGCCGCGGGCACGGTCTTCGTGGACCGGTCGCGTCCGCGTGCGCTTCCGGCCACCGTGCGCCGGCTCGCCGACACGCTGCGCGCCGGCCGGTCGGTCGCGGTCTTTCCCGAGGGTACGACCTGGTGTGCCGGGAACGGCACGGCCGAGTGTCGCCCCGGGGGCGGCTTCCGTCCGGCCATGTTCCAGGCGGCGATCGACGCGGGCGCTCCGGTGGTGCCGCTGCGGCTCGGGTACCGGATCGCGGACACCGGGGCGTGCACCACCGTCGCCGCGTTCCTCGGCGCGGACACCCTGTTGCGCTCGGTGGCCCGGGTGGTCGCGGCCCGGCATCTGGTGGTGTCGGTGACGATCGCCGCCGCGCTGCACCCGGGGCAGGACGCCGACCGGCGGTTGCTGGCCCGGGCCGCCGAGTCGGCCGTACACCTGGTGGCGACCGCCCCGGCGCGGACCCGGCTGCGGCCCGTCGCCACCCTGCCCCCGGCCCTTCCAGCGCCGACGCCCGACCCCGGCCGGGAGTTGGACCTGGCCGCCTGAACCGGCGCGCTCGCAGGCTCCCCCGGGTCTTGGCGGGCGTCGTCGCACAACGTCTCGCGACAGTCTTGTCGTATCGCGATGTATCGCGTTACTGTCTTCTCGAGAGGCACGCTCCGTGCCGTCGAGAGGAGCACAGCCATGGCCGGATGGACGGTCGAGACGCCGCAGCGGCTCACCCTGGACGGTCCGGTCACCCGGCTGGACGTCCGCCTCGTCAGCGGACGGCTCAACGTGGTCGCTACCGACGGGCCGGCCCGGATCGACATCACCGAGATCGGCCGTCGACCCGTCCTGATCGACCACTCCGACGGCCACCTCAGCATCCGCCAGGAGCGCGAATGGGGCTGGCCGGGTTTCCTGCGCGGCCTCCGGGCGATCCACCGCTTCCCCCGGGTGGACGTGTCGGTTGCCGTCCCCGCCGATGTCCTCGCCGACCTGGGCCTGGGCGCGGGCTCGGTGGTCGTCTCCGGGCTGCGCCGGCAGACCACCGTCGACCTCGCCGCCGGCCAGATCACTCTCATGGGTCTGCGCGGCACCACCTTCGCGAAGCTCACCTCGGGGCCGGTGGAGGCGCTCGGGGTGCGCGGCGACCTCACCCTGGAGACCGTCTCCGGGGAGGTGATCCTCGCCGACAGCGCCGCCGAGCGGGTGCGGGCGCAGACCGTCTCCGGCGCGATCACCTGCGACCTGGACAATCCCCGACGCAGCGACATCCGGCTCGCCACGATCTCCGGCAGCATCACCGTCCGGGTCCGCGAGGACAGCGACCTCTCCGTCCGGCTGAACACCGCCGCCGGCCGGATCACCAGCGGCTTTCCGCAGGTCCGCAGCTCGACATACCCGCTGCCGAGCAGCGAGGGGGTGCTCGGCAGCGGTGACGGTAAGCTCTGGGCCTCCGCGACCTCGGGCAGCATCGCCCTGCTCGCCCGAGCGGTCGACGACGATTCCGAGGAGCTGCCGTGACCGCCGTGTTCAGCCACGGACGGCTCCGGCTCTACCTGCTCAAGCTCCTGGACGACGGTCCCAAGCACGGCTACGAGCTGATCCGCCTCCTGGAGGACCGGTTCCTCGGGCTCTACGCGCCCAGCGCCGGCACCATCTATCCCCGGCTGCAACGGCTGGAGGCCGAAGGGCTGGTCAGCCACACCGCCGCCGGTGGCCGCAAGACGTACGCCATCACCGACGCCGGCCTCGACGAGCTGCGCCAACGCGCCGGTGAGCTGGCCGCGTTGGAGGCGGACATCGCGGCCTCGGTGGCGGACCTCTCCACCCTGGCCGGCGAGATCCGCAGCGAGGTGCGCGGCTCGACGCGTGACCTCAAGCGGGAGCTGAGCGAGGCCGCCCGGCAGACCCGGCGGGCGCGGTGGGCACCCTCCGCGTCGTCACACCGACCGCCACCGCCCGACGCGCCACGCGCCGCCCTGCTCGACGAGTTCGACGAGCGGCTGGCCTCGTTCACCGGTGAGGTGAGCCGCCTGGCGCGCGGGCGGCAGTTCAGCGACACTCAACTGCGCACGGCGATCCGGCTGCTCGACGGAGCCCTGGACGGGCTGCGCCGGCTGCTGCGCTGACCGTTCGGCGACTCACAGGATTTTTCCAGGAAGCGTCCAGCGTCGGCGCAGTGATGTCACCGATGATTGGGCCCATGGCCGCTACCCAGACCGAGGCGCGACTTCTCGTCGTCGAGGACGACCCCAACATCCTCGAACTGCTCTCCGCGAGCCTGCGCTTCGCGGGCTTCGACGTGGCCACCGCGACCAGCGGCAGCGCGGCCCTGAACGCCGCCAAGGACCACCGGCCCGACCTCGTCGTGCTCGACGTGATGCTGCCGGACCTCGACGGCTTCGAGGTCATCCGGATGCTGCGCGAGGGCGGTACGCGTACCCCGGTGGTCTTCCTGACCGCGCGGGACGCCACCGACGACAAGATCCGCGGGCTCACCCTGGGCGGCGACGACTACGTCACCAAGCCGTTCAGCCTGGAGGAGTTGACCGCCCGGATCCGCGCCGTGCTGCGTCGCACCACCACCGGCGAGCAGACCCCGTCCCGGCTCACCTTCGCCGACCTGGAGCTGGACGAGGAGACCCACGAGGTGCACCGCTCCGGGCAGCGGGTGCAGCTCTCCCCAACCGAGTTCAAGCTGCTGCGCTACCTGATGCTCAACGCCAACCGGGTGCTGTCCAAGGCGCAGATCCTCGACCACGTCTGGAACTACGACTTCCGGGGCGACGACAACATCGTCGAGTCCTACATCTCCTACCTGCGCCGCAAGGTGGACACCGGGCAGCCCCGGTTGATCCACACCCTCCGGGGCGTGGGGTACGTGCTGCGCAAGCCGGCGGCGTGAACCCGGTCCAGCAGGCGAAGGTGCGGGTCCGCAGCGTGCCGCTGCGGCTGAAACTGGTCACCTCGGTGCTCACGCTGGTCGCCGTCGCGCTGCTGGTGATCAGCTCGCTGACCGCCTACTTCCTGCGCAACTACCTGCAGGGCCAGGTCGACGGGCAGGTCAGGTCGACCGCCCAGGGCCTCGGCCAGTTGCTCCCGAAGCTGCGCAGCGGTGAGGTCGGCGCGATGCTGCCCAGCGACTACGTCGTCATCGTGGCCGACGAGCAGCAGGTGTACCAGCCCAAATACGACCGTCTCAGCTACGACCCCGACCAGCTGCCCGCGTTCCCCACCAGCCGCGCGGGTTTCGAGGCGGCGGAGGGCGAGCCGCAGACCGTCCTGGCCCACAACGGCTACACCCGCTGGCGGGTGTTCTACGCCCCCCAGCCGGACGGCTCCGTGCTGGCCGTGGGCCAGCCGCTGACCGACGTGGACCGGGCGGTCAAGCAGCTCGTCTGGATAGACCTCCTGGTCGGTGGCGCGGTGCTGATCATGCTGGCGTCGGTCGGCGCGGCGATCGTCCGGACCAGCCTCAAGCCCCTCGTCGAGATCGAACAGACCGCCGCCGCCATCGCCGGTGGCGACCTCACCCGCCGGGTGCCCGACCCCGAACAGGGCCAGGAGCATCCCACCTCCGAGCTGGGGCGGTTGTCCCGCGCTCTGAACGCGATGCTCACCCAGATCGAGGCGGCGTTCACCGCTCGCGCGGCGTCCGAGACAGCCGCCCGTTCGGCGGAGAGCAGCGCCCGGGACGCGGCCGCCGCCGCCCAGACGTCCGAGGCGCGGGCCCGGCGCTCCGAGGAGCGGATGCGGCAGTTCGTGGCGGACGCCTCGCACGAGCTGCGGACCCCGCTGACCACCATCCGCGGCTTCGCCGAGCTGTACCGGCAGGGCGCGGCCCGTGCGCCGGAGCAGACCGCCGGCCTGCTGCGCCGGATCGAGGACGAGGCGGCCCGGATGGGTCTGCTGGTGGAGGACCTGCTGCTGCTGGCCCGGCTGGACCGGGAACGCCCGCTCTCGCTGGCCCCGGTGGAGCTGCCGGTGCTCGCCTCCGACGCGGTCCAGGCGGCCCGCGCGATGGCCCCGGACCGGCGGATCGACCTGGACATCGAGCCCGGATCGGGTCCGCTCGTCGTCTTCGCCGACGACGCACGCCTGCGCCAGGTCATCGGCAACCTCGTCACCAACGCCCTCACCCACACCCCACCGGACGCCGAGATTCGCCTGCGACTGCGCGCCGAGACGGGCAACCTCGCCGTCATCGAGGTGGCGGACACCGGCCCGGGGCTCTCCCCGGAGCAGGCGGAGCGGGTGTTCGAGCGGTTCTACCGCGCCGACGCGGCGCGGACCCGACGCGCCGACGGCAACACCGGTACGGGCCTCGGCCTGGCCATCGTGGCGGCTCTGGTGACCGCCCACCACGGCTCGGTCGAGGTGGCGGAGACGCCAGGTGGTGGGGCGACCTTCCGGGTCCGGCTGCCGCTGCTGCCGTCGACCGAGGAGAGCGGTGAGTGACTTTCAGCCAACTTCCAGGACGGTTCCAGCTTGATTGCAGTGCCGAGGGAGAAGGTAGGGACATGACCGAGTTCGAGTCCGACCCGCAGCGCCGGCCGGCCCCCACCGACGCCGAGCCGTCGCACCCCACCGCCGAGCTGCCGCGCGACGAGCGCGCGCAGTCCGACTCTCCGACCACCTCCCTTGCGGCCCACGGGGACGCGACGCCGACCGCCGCCATCCCGGCCGCCGACGACGCGCCGACCGCGCCCGTCGCGCACGTCGGCCAGCCCACCGGGTACGAGCCGCCGACCGACACGCAGCCCACCGGGTACGAGCCGTCGACCGCCGCGCAGCCCACCGGGTACGAGCCGTCGACCGCCGGGTACCAGCCGGCCGCCGGCCAGCCCACCGGGTATCAGCCGCCGACCGCCGGTGCGTCCGCGCCGCCGTACCCGGTCTCCGGCCACCCGGCGCCCGGCCAGCACGGCTACCCGCAGCCGACCGACGGTCGCTACCCGGGCGCCCCCTGGTACGCGGGCCAGCAGTCCGGCTGGGCCGGCGGGGGCCAGCCGGGCGGGGCCTACCCGCAGCACCCGGGACAGCACGCCCAGCACCCGGGACAGCACGCGCAGCACGCCCAGCACCCGGGACAGCCCGTGCCGCCCTGGGGCCCGCAGGCCACGCCGCCCGGTTCCGGGCCCCGGCCGGGCCGGATCGCCAAGTTCGCCGGCGCCGGCGTCGCGGTGTTCGCCCTGATGCTCGGCTCCGGCGTGGCCGGTGGGGCGCTCGCGCTCGCCCTCGACGGCGACCGTGGCGGCGTCACCCGCACCTACACGGCAGCGCCGGTGCTCAACAGCGCCGACCTGCCGAAGATCGCCGCCGCCGTACAGGACAGCGTCGTCTCGATCGCCACCGACAGCGGTGAGGGTTCCGGCGTGGTGCTTACCTCCGACGGCTACGTGCTCACCAACAACCACGTGGTCGCCTCCGCGAGTGGGGACACCGTGCAGGTCGTCTTCGCCGACGGCAGGAACGTCCAGGCGAAGATCGTCGGCACCGACCCGAAGACCGACCTTGCCGTGGTCAAGGCCAACGGGGTGAGCGACCTCAAGCCGGCGAAGTTCGGCGACAGCGACGCCATGCAGGTCGGCGACCAGGTCCTCGCGCTGGGTAGCCCGCTCGGCCTCCAGGGCTCGGTGACCGCCGGCATCCTCAGCGCCCGGGACCGCACCATCCGGGCCGGCGAGGGCCAGCAGCAGGACCCGAGGCAGCAGGGCCAGGCCGTCAGTTCGATCTCCGGGCTGCTCCAGACCGACGCGCCGATCAACCCGGGTAACTCCGGCGGCGCGCTGGTCAACACCCGGGGCGAGGTGATCGGCGTCAACACCGCCATCGCCACCTCCGGGCAGAGCACCGGCAACATCGGCGTCGGCTTCGCCATCCCGAGCAACAAGGCCAAGGACGTGGCGGGCAAGCTCCAGCGCGGCGAGAAGGTCTCCCACCCGTCGCTCGGGGTCGGCGTCAACCAGGCCGAGGGCGGCGGCGCGCTGGTCGCCTCGGTCACCCCGGGCAGCCCCGCCGAGAAGGCCGGCCTCCAGCAGGGCGACGTCGTCACCCGCTTCGGCGACAAGCCGATCAACGACTCCGACGACCTGGTGGGCGCGGTGCAGGCCGGCAAGGTCGGTGACCGGGTCGAGCTGCACTTCAAGCGCAACGGGGCCGAGAAGACGGCGACGGTGACGCTCACCGAGACGTCCTGACCGTCCACCGAACCTGCCTCCCTCCGGCGGCGGGTGGCGGAGCCAAGGGGGTTGGCTCCGTCACCCGCCGCTTTTTCCACGGCGGTTCACCCGAGGAGGGTGAGCCGCCGTCACCCGTACGCCCGGAAGGCTCGTCGGGCGAGCCGGCGAGCGTACGGGGGTAGGCCGATGAGCACGGTGGATGTCGAGGACGACCAGCGGATCCAGCGGGACGTCCTGGCCGAGCTGGCCTGGGATCCGCAGGTACTGCCGAACGAGATCGGGGTGACCGTCGATCGGGGGGTGGTCACCCTCACCGGGTACGTCGACGGCGCTGCCCGTGGCTGGGCGGCCACCCGGTGCGCCCAGCGGGTGCGGGGCGTACGGGCGGTGGCCGACGAGATCGAGGTACGGCTTCCGGGGACGCCGGGGCGTACCGACGGTGACATCGCCCTCGCGGCGTCCCGCGCCCTCGAATGGGACAGTTTCGTGCCCGCGGAGCGGTTGGACGTCAGCGTGGCCAACGGCTGGCTGATGCTGCGTGGCGAGGTCGAGTTCGGCTGGCAGCGCCGTGCCGCCGAGGGGGAGCTGCGCCGCCTGGACGGCGTACGGGGTGTCACGAACCTCGTCGAGGTGCGACCGTCGACGCCGCCGCCGGACGAGCGGACACGGCAGGACGTCCGGCGCGCGCTGGCGCGGACGCTCGGCGGCGAACGGGTGACGGTGGAGGTGGACGGCGACACGCTGGTCCTCGCCGGGGTGGTCCGCTCGTGGTGGGAACGGGACCAGGTGGAGCGGGTGGCGTGGTCCACGCCGGGTGTGCGGGTCGTGCACGACCAACTCCTGGTCGGCGGGTGAGCGTCCGTCTTGTCCGGTTTATCGGTGGTCGCGGGGGGAACCCTCGCGAACCATGCCGACCGGGGGACCAACGGGGAGGACTCGTGGCCGTGAACCACCCGCCCGCCGACCGCCCGCCGGAGCGGTCGTTGCGCATCGCGATGGTGGTCCCGCCCTGGCTGTCCGTGCCGCCGCCCGGCTACGGCGGCCTGGAACAGGTGGTGGCCGGCCTGGTGGACGCGTTGACCGCGCACGGTCACGCGCTGACCCTGTTCGGGGCCGGCGATCACCATGGCACCGCCGCCAGCGGCTTCGTCTCCACCGTGGCGGAGGTGCAGTACGAACGGCTCGGCGAGTCACTGCCGGAGCTGGCGCACCTGGCCCGGGTGAACCGCCTGATCACGCCGGCCGACTTCGACGTGATCCACGACCACAGCACGATCGGCCCGCTGGTGGCCGGTCGCCGGTCGGTGCCGACGGTGGCGACCGTGCACGGCAACCCGGTGGGGGAGTACGGCGACGTGCTCGGCGACGCCGACGAGAACGTCGCCCTGGTGGCCATCTCGCACGCCCAGCGTCGACTCAACATGGGCCTGCCCTGGGCCGGCACCGTGCACAACGCACTGGACCTGCGGGGCTTTCCGCGTAAGACCGAGCCGGGCCCCGGGCCGGTGCTGTGGCTGGCCCGGTTCAGCCCGGACAAGGGCCCGGACGTCGCCATCCGCGCCTGCCGCGAGGCGGGCCTACCGCTGCTGCTGGCCGGCAAGTGCAACGAGCCGGCCGAGCGGCGCTACTACGAGCAGGTCGTCGAGCCGCTTCTCGACGAGGACGTGACAGTCGTCCTCAACGCCGACCGTGCCGAGACCCTGCGGATGCTCGTGGACGCCCGCTGCCTGATCATGCCGATCCAGTGGGACGAGCCGTTCGGCATGGTGATGCTGGAGGCGATGGCGACCGGTACGCCGGTGGTCGCCCTGGACCGGGGTGCGGTGCCGGAACTGGTGCGTCCGGGACGTACCGGGCTGATCTGCCGCGGGCCTGCGGAGTTGCCCGCCGCGCTGCTGGCCGCCCGGGAGCTGGACCCACGCGACTGTGTCGAGCATGTCGCCGAGAACTTCTCGGTCGAGCGGATGGCGTACGGCTACGAGGAGGTCTACCAGCGCTTCGCCCTCGGCCGGGCCGACGTGCGGCGCACGGCCACCGTCGCGGTGCGCTGACCGCCCCGCCCGGATCAGACACGTGCCGCGCCCAGTTCGGCGATCGCGGCGTCGAGCCGCTGCGCGTACGCCGGGCTGATCCCTCCCTCGCCGAGCCGGACGGCGACCTTCGCCCGCAGCCGCGCCACCGATGGTGCCAGCTCGTCCTGGCCGGAGCTGACGGCGACGAGCAGATTGCCCAGCGACTGGCGCAGGTCGAGGCCGACATCGCTACGGATCTCCCCGTCGCGTACCCCGGCGTCGACGAGCGCGTTGACGCGGATGCCAGCTTCGGCGAGGGTGCCCGGCCCGGCGGTGGACGCGGCGCTGGGCGGCGCTGACGACCTCGCCGGCGCCGGTTGGAACGGTTGGGTGGCGGGCGGATCGGTCGGCGGCCCGCTGGGTGCGGGCGTCGTCGGGCCGGCACTGGGCCGCGCCTGGCGACGAGGCTGGTCGTCGGGGAGCAGGGCCACCCCGGCCAGCGCCACGCCGACGGCCAGGACCACCGGGATCAGGAGCAGCGCCGGACGTCGGAACGACCGGCCGGGACCGTCGCCGGGCGATGTCAGCGGCCGGGCCACGTCGTCGACGCGTACCACCGTCACGACGCCCGCCCGCGCGGCCGGAGCGACGGTCGGCTGCGGCAACGAGCCCGACGGGGTCGGGACCGGCACCGCGATCGTGGCGTTCGGTGGGTCGGGCGTCAGCAGGTGGCCGCGCAGCACGGTGGCGACCTGCCGGGCCGTCGGTCGGTCGGCCGGGTCGCGGGCGAGGCTGCGCAGGCAGATCCGGGCGACCTCGGTGGGCAGCTCCGGCACGCCGGCCAGCGTCGGCGCGGGGCCGCCGGCGAGCGCGGCGCTGAGCTGTTCCCAGGTGTCCGCCGGGTACGGCACCCGCCCGGTCAACGCCTCGTACAGCAGCACGCCGAGCGAGTAGACGTCGGTGGCCGGCTGGGCGGGCGCGCCGTCGAGGCGTTCCGGGGCGACGTACGCCGGGGTGCCGAACGTGCCGCCGTCCTCGTCCTCGTCCGGTGCGCCGATCCGGGTGGCGATGCCGAAGTCGAGGACCTTCACCCCCATCGCCGTCATCATGACGTTGGCCGGGGTGATGTCCCGGTGCACGATGCCCAGCCGGTGCGCGGCGGCCAGAGCGTCGGCGACCTGGGCGCCCACCTCGACGGCCTCGGCCCACGGCAGCGGCCCCTCGGTGAGCCGTAGCTCCAACTCCTCGCCGCTCAGCAACTCCATCACGACGAACGAGGTGATGGAGCCGTCCGGGTCGACCGTCTCGCCGTAGTCGTGCACCGACGTCACGTGCGGGTGCACCAACTGGGCGGCGGCGCGCGCCTCCTCCCGCACCATGTCGCGGAACCGCGCGTCGGCGGCCAGCGAGGCGGCGAGCACCTTCAGCGCCACGAAGCGGTCGAGCACCTCGTCCCGCGCTCGCCAGATGACCGACATGCCGCCGGCACCGATCTGGTCGATGAGTCGGTACCTGCGGGCCAGCAAGCGGCCCGGATGCAATGCTGCCTTCACGGATCGCACCTGCCCTCGGGGTGGGAGCGGTATCAGGTTGCGCGAATGTGTCCACCCTGTCAACGCCGACGGTGAGGATCGTCGGCGGACGGTGGCTGGGGTGCGCCGACCGTCCGGTGGCGGCGGCCCGTGGGTGGGCGGCGGGCCCGTGCCAGGATGAGGACATGGCTGCGGGACCGGTGGCGTTCGTACTCGGCGGCGGCGGGGTGCTCGGCGCCGTCGAGGTGGGCATGCTGCGCGCCCTGTTCCGCGCCGGCATCCAGCCCGACATGGTGCTCGGCACGTCGATCGGCGCGGTCAACGGCGCGCTGGTCGCCGCCGACCCGTCCGAGGCGGTGACCGACCGGCTGGTCCGGCTCTGGGCGTCACCCGAGGCCAGCGAGGTGTACGGCGACTCGGTCGCCCGGCAACTGCGCCGCTTCGCCGCCCGTACCCATCTGCACTCGCCCCGGCCGCTGCGCCGGCTGCTCGAATCTGAGCTGGGCGTGGACACCACCTTCGCCGACCTGCGGGTGCCGTTCCGCTGCTGCGCCGCCCACATCGAGCGGGCCGCCGAGCACTGGTTCACCAGCGGCCCGGTCGTGCCGGCGGTGTTGGCGTCGGCGTCGGTGCCGGGCCTGCTCCCACCCACGGAGATCGACGGGGCGCACTACATCGACGGTGGCATCGTCAACTCCATCCCGATCGGCGAGGCGGTGGCCGCGGGCGCGAGTCAGGTCTTCGTCCTCCAGGTGGGCCGGATCGAACGGGAGCTGACGCCGCCCCGGCGGCCGTGGGAGATCGCGCAGGTGGCGTTCGAGATCTCCCGCCGGCACCGATTCTTCCGGGAGATGGCCGCGCTGCCCGAGGGCTTGGAGGTGCACGTCCTCCCGACCGGTGGGCTGAATCCGCGCGACGACACGCCGTGGGCGTACCGGGACATGGCGGCGGTGGGCCGCCGGATCAGCCGGGCGTACACCGCTTCCCGCCGCTACCTCGCCACCCACGTGGAACGCTGATGCCACTTCCTCCCAGGTGGTTGCGGCGGCTGCTGATCGCTCCCGGCGTGGTGCTGCTCGCGGTCGTCGTGGTGACCACGCTGCCGGTCTGGGCGTTGCTGGCCGCGGCTGCCTCGCCGCTGGTCCCGGGCCGGCTGCGTCCCCTGCGGGTGCTCTGGATCGGCTGTGTCTACCTGGTCTGGGACGCCGCCGCCCTGCTCGCCCTGTTCGTCCTCTGGCTCGCCTCCGGCTTCGGCTGGCGCAGCCGGTCGCCGGCCTTCCAGCGCGCGCACTACGTGCTGGCCGGCTGGTTCCTGCGGGTGCTGTTCTGGCAGGCCCGCTGGTCGCTGCGGCTGAGCATCGACGTGGTCGGCACCGACCCGGACACTGCCCTGCCCGGGCGGCCCGAGCTGGTGCTGTGCCGGCACGCCGGGCCGGGCGACTCGTTCATCCTGATCCACGGGCTGGTCAACTGGTTCAAGCGGGAGCCGCGGATCGTCCTCAAGGACAGCCTCCAGTGGGACCCGGCGATCGACGTGCTGCTCAACAGGTTGCCCAACCGGTTCATCGCGCCCACGGCGGAGCGTGGCGAGGAGACCGTACGCCAGGTCGGGCACCTGGCTACCGGCCTGGACGACAACGACGCGTTCGTGATCTTCCCGGAGGGCGGCAACTTCACCCCGAGGCGGCGACTGCGCGCCATCGCCCGGCTCCGCTCGCTCGGCCTGGAGCGCATGGCGAGGCGTGCCGAACGGATGCGCCACGTGCTCGCCCCGCAGCCCGGTGGGGTGCTCGCCGCGTTGGACGCCGCACCGGACGCCGGGGTCATCTTCGTCGCCCACACCGGTCTGGACCAGATGCTCACCATCGGCGACGTGTGGCGGGAACTGCCCATGGACAAGCGGATCGTGATGCGGTTCTGGTCGGTGCCGCCGGAGGAGGTGCCGACCGAGCGGCAGCAGCGCATCGACTGGCTCTTCGACTGGTGGGCGCAGATCGACACGTGGATCGCCGCCAACCGTGAGGTTGCCGCGTAGGGTGCGCTCGTGGACCAGATCTGCGTGGTGACGACGGTGGTGGATGCGCGTTCGGTCGCGGACGTGTTGGCGGCCGCGGCCGTCGCCGGGCGGCTCGCCGCCTGTGCCCAGGTCGGCGGTCAGGTGGACAGCACCTACTGGTGGCGTTCCGGGGTGGAGACCAGCACCGAGTGGTCCGTGCAGTTCAAGACCGCGCCAGACCGGTTGGCCGCGCTGGTGGACCAGATCCGGGCCAGCCACCCGTACGAGGTTCCGGAGATCCTCGTGTCGAGAGTGGAGAGCGGGAACCCTGCCTACGCGGCCTGGGTGCACGACCACACCCGCCCCTAGGTACGCCTACTCTGGGCCGTACCCCACCGGTTTCTCGATGATGACCGGGTGGACGACACCCGCTATCCCTGCCCCGCCTGCGGCGGCCCGGCCGACCTGAGCGCCGGTTGCGCCAGTTGCCACCGCCCACCGGACCCGACGGCGGCCGAGGTGGTCCGACTCGGCCGCGAGGTGGCTCGCCTCGAACCCGAGGTCGAGCGGGCCCGCCGGACGTACACCGAGTTGGCGGGTCTGCTGGCGACGACCTCGCGACGGCGCGCCGAGCTGGCCGCCGCCGTGCGGGCACAGCGGGCGGCGGGGACTCCGGTCGTGCCGGCGACGCCGCTCGCAGCGTCGACGCCAGCGGTGGCTACGCCGGCACCCGGCGTGGCGGAGACCTCGACGCGGACTGTCCAGGGGCTGCTGTTCGTCCTGGGTGGACTGCTGCTCGGCACGGCGGCGGTGGTCTTCACGGCGGTGGCCTGGGCGGCCGTGGGGGTCGGTGGCCGGGCGTTGATCCTGGCGGCGGTCACGGCCCTGGTCCTGGCCGTCCCGCTGCTGGTGGTCCGGCGGGGTCTACGGGGGACGGCGGAGACGTTCGCCGCGGTGGGCCTGCTGCTGGTGCTGCTCGACGGGTACGCCGCCTGGTCGGTGGACCTGGCCGGGGTGTCCGACTGGCCGGGCACCCGGTACGCCGCGCTGGTCGGGGTGGGCAGCGCGGTGGTCGCCGTCGCGTACGGGCGGCTCAGCGGGTTGGCCGGGCCCTGGTTCACCGCGCTGGTGGCGGCCCAGCCTGTGCTGCCGCTGCTCGCGGTGGAGGCCGAGGTCGGCGCGGACGGCTGGGCGCTGGTGTTGCTCGGGGTGGCCCTGCTCGACCTGGGGGTGCTGGTCGCGCTGCGCGACGGCGTGGCGGGCGCCCGGCTGGCCGGTCGGGTGCTCGCCGGGGTGGGTCACGTCGGCGCGCTGGTCGCCGCCGCCGCGTGTGCGCTGGTGCCGTTGCTGCTGGGGCGGGCGGCGGGTACGCCGTTGCTGGCCGGGGCGCCGTTGCTGCTGGTCGCGGTGACGGGGGTCGGCGCGGCGTGGCTGGTCGGCGGCGCGGCGCTGCGGGCGGTGGCCGCGGGGCTGCTGGTTCCGGTGCTCGCCGCCGCGCTGCTGCGCCCGGTGGGCGAGCTGCGTCCGTCGCTGCTGCTGCTCGCGGCGTCGACGGTGGCGCTCGTCCTAGCGGGGGCGGTGCGGTTGCTGCCCGCCGGTTGGCGTGCCGGGCCGCGAGCCGGCGCGCTGCTGGTCGCCGCCGGCACGGCGCAGATCACCGTACTGATCACCGGCGCGTTGGCGGTGGCCGCCGCCGCCCGGTCGCTGCCACCGTGGCACGGGGCCGGTTGGGGGCCGGACCTGAGGTGGGGTTGGCAGGTGGCGCCCGCCGTGGCACTGGCGCTGGCCGCGACCGTGTCGCTGCTGCCCCGACGCCTGTGGGCGGTGCTCGCCTCGGCCGGAGCGGTGGCGGTGCTGCTCGCCGTCCCGGTCGGCTGGACGGCGTCGTGGGCGACGGTGGTGGCCGTGGACCTGGTGGGTGGGTCCGTGCTGCTGCTCGCCGTGCTGGCCCGTCCGGCGACCCGAGCGGCGATCCTGCTCGGCTGGGCGTCCGGCGGCGCGGTCCTGCTCGGGCACGCCCTGCTGGTGGCGCTCGCCGATCCGGTCGGCGTGACGGTGGCGTTGGGCACCACGGGGGTGCTCGGGGTGGCCCTCGCGTCGCGGCGGGGGGTCGGGGCGTACCGCCGGGTGGCGGGTGTGGGTGTGGTGGTCGCGCAGCTCGCGCTGCCCGGCGTCGCCGCGACGGCGGTATTCGCGGCCGGTGCGCCGCCGTGGTGGCAGGCCCGGGCGGCCCTGGCCGCCGCCGGGCTCTCGCTGGTCGCGGCGCTCGCGGTGCGTCGCCGCCGGACCGACCTGCTCGGGTACGCGGTGACGGGCTCGGTGGTCGCCGCGCTGGCGGCCGGGGTCGCGCCGCTGTTGGCGGCGGGGGACGAGCCGGTCACGCTGTACGCCGCGCTGGCGGCGCTCGGTGTCGCGTTCGTCGTCCGTTGGGGCGGCCTGTCGACGACCGGTGACGAGCCGGTCGGGGCGGGGGAGCAGCCGTCGGTCGGGGGGCCGTCGGTGGTCGGCGCGTCGGGTGTGCTGGCGGCGGGTGCCGTGCTGGCGGGGGTCGCGGTGCTGGCCGCGTTGCCGGCGGTGTGGGGGGCGCTGTTCGCGCCGTACGGCATCCCCGGGCCGGTCTGGTCCGGCGCGCCGGCCGTCGTCGCCGACCGTGGGCTGCTCCCCGCCGGGCTGGCGCTCGGCACGCTGGCGGTGGCGGCGGTGCTGGCCGGATGGCGGGTACGCCCACCCGTGCTGGCCGCCGTGCCATTCGTCGGTGCCGCGCTGCCGGTGCTGCTCGTCGCGGTGGGCGCGCCCTGGCCGGTGCTGCCGGCGGCCACCCTGCTCGCCGGGGTGTCCGCGCTGCTGCTCGCCGCGCTGCTGACGCCCCGGTGGGCGCTCGCGTCGCTCGTCGCGCCGACGGGGGCGGTGCTGGCCGTGTCCGGGGTGACGGGGTTCCTGGCCACCCGTTCCGGCACGCTCGTGGCCGAGAGCGCGCTCGTCGTGGCGGCCGTGGTCATCGGCGTCGGGGCGCGGCTGGCCGGGGTACGCGTCGCCGGCAGCGTCGCGGCAGTGGGCGCGGCGTGCGCGTTGGCGGTGTCGGCGACGCTCGCCGGCGGGATGCCGGTGCGGGCGGCGGCGTACCCGCTGCTGGGGGTGGCCGTGCTGGTCCTCGCCGTTGCTGCCGCCGCGAGCGGCCGGCGGGTGGTCGTCGGCCGGGTGCTGGATGCCGCCGCGCAGGCGGTGGCGCTGGTGGCGGCGGTGCTCGCCGTCGAGTCGGCCCGGCATCTCGCGACCGTCTGCGTGCTGTGGGGGGTGGCCGTGGCGCTGCGGCTGCTGCGGCGGGGCGAGCCGGCCGGTCGACGGTGGCGGTTCGCGGCCGTCGCCGCCGGCAGCGAGCTGCTCGGGGCGTGGGTGCTGCTGGCGGCGGGCGGGGTGACCGTGCTGGAGGCGTACACCCTGCCGGCGGCGGCGCTCGCCGTCGGGGCAGGGCTGCTGGTGATGCGGACCCGGTCGGGGCTGACCAGCTGGCCGGCGCTCGGTCCGGGGCTGGTCGCGGCGCTGGTGCCGAGCCTGGTGTCGGTGCTGGCCGGGCCGGACCCACAGCCGTGGCGGCGGTTGCTGCTCGGGGCGGCGGCGCTGGGCGTCGTGCTGGCCGGCGCCCGCCGTCGCTGGCAGGCGCCGGTGCTGGTCGGGGGAGCGGTGCTGGCGGTCCTGGCGCTGCACGAGCTGGCCCGTGGCTGGGACCTGTTGCCCCGGTGGATCTACCTGGGCGTCGGCGGGCTGGCGTTGATCGGGTTGGCCGCGAGCTACGAGCGGCGGCGGCGTGACCTGGCCCGACTGCGCGCCGTGGTGGCCCGGCTGGGCTGAGTCGAGGTCGGGGGTAGGGCCCGCCCTACCCCCCGTACGGGGGTTCCCAGGGTTACTCAGCGCGACTTTTTTGGGCAGGGTTGACGGTAAGCCCGGACCGTCCGGTCCGATCCACATGAAGCGGGGAGCAGCGATGGCGCTCGGAGCGGTGGCGGAACGGCCCGCACGACGGCGGGGTAGTGACTACGCACAGTTGTCCCGACGGGTCAGTCAAGCCGGTCTGCTGGAGCGGCGGCCCGCCTCGTACGTGGCCCGGATCGTGCTCACCCTCGGCGCGTTCGTGGCCGGGTGGGTCGCCGTGGTCCTCGTCGGCGACTCCTGGTGGCAGGTGGCGCTGGCTGTCGTGCTGGCGGTGGCCACCACCCAGGTCGCGTTCCTGGGCCACGACGCGGGACACCGCCAGATGTTCCGTCGTCGCCTTCCCAGCGAGCTGGTCGGGTTGGTCGCCGGCAACGCGGCGGTCGGGCTCAGCTACGGCTGGTGGGTCGACAAGCACAACCGGCACCACGCCAACCCGAACCACGAGGACGAGGACCCGGACGTCGGCGCGGGCGCCCTGGTGTGGACGTACGAGCAGGCACTCGGCACCCGAGGGTTCGGTCGCTGGCTGGCGCGGCGGCAGGCGTACCTGTTCTTTCCGATGCTGCTGTTGGAGGGTCTGAACCTGCACGCGGCGAGCATCCGGGCGATCGTCGGCCGGGGGCCGGACGGCCGGTACGCCACCCCGATGCGGCACCGCGCGGTCGAGGCGGCGCTGCTCCTGGTGCACACCGTCGGCTACGTGGCGCTGCTGCTGGCGGTCATGTCGCCGGGTAAGGCGCTGCTCTTCGCCGCCGTGCACCAGGCGCTGTGGGGCCTCTACATGGGCTGCGCGTTCGCGCCGAACCACAAGGGCATGCCGATGCCGACCGCCGAGGACGAGTTGGACTTCCTGCGCAAGCAGGTGCTGACCTCACGCAACGTGCGGGGCAGCCGGCTGGTCGACACCGCGCTGGGCGGGCTCAACTACCAGATCGAGCACCACCTGTTTCCGAACATGCCCCGGGCCAACCTGCGCCGGGCGCAGCCGATCGTGCGCGCCTACTGCGCCGAGCAGGGCATCTCGTACGCGGAGACGGGTCTGGTGGAGTCGTACCGGCAGGCGCTCGCTCACCTGCACGAGGTGGGCCGGCCGTTGCGCGGCTGACGCGTCCCGCTGTGCTGTCCACCGGTGGCGTGTCCGACCCGGCGGACGCGCCACCGGTAGGGTCTGCTCATGGCAGACCTGCTCACCGCGGACGCGGTGCGGAAAGAGCTGGGCGGGTTGTCCGACTGGTCGGGCGACCCGACCGGCATCGGCCGTACCGCCCAGCTCGGCAGTTTCCCGGACGCCATCGCGGTGGTGGACCGGGTGGCGGCGGTGGCCGAGGAACTCGACCACCATCCCGACATCGACATCCGATGGCGGACCCTGACCTTCCGCTGTGTCACGCACTCGGCCGGCGGGGTGACCCACCGGGACATCGAGCTGGCCAGGCGGATTGACGACATCGTCCGGAGCGCGGCATGAGATTTGAGATCAGCAAGGTGCTCGACGCCATCGAGGGGCGGGTCTGCACGGATCCGTCGCTGGTC
The DNA here is from genome assembly GCF_044454415.1 of Micromonospora sp. NPDC051543. Lineage (NCBI taxonomy): Bacteria > Bacillati > Actinomycetota > Actinomycetes > Micromonosporales > Micromonosporaceae > Micromonospora > Micromonospora sp. NPDC051543. Next base: position 84,671 of record NZ_JBITDT010000017.1, on the reverse strand, counting down.
CGGGCGGTGCTCGACCTGGCCGAGATTATCCGCTACCAAGACATCGACGGCGGTCGGCCGGCGAGCCTGCTGCGCCTCGGCATGGTCATCGACGCGCTCTCCCGCGAACTGGAGGAGGACAGCGTCCAGGTGTACGCGGTGGTGCACCGCGCGCTGCTCTCCGACGCCGACCTGACGTCCAACGAGCGGATGGTGGTCCGCCGTTGGGCGGACGACGGGCTGGTCGAGGTGCTCGACAATCCCGGTGACCGGATGCTGGAGGTGGCGGACCTGCTGGGCGTGCCGGTGCTCACCCGGGTTCGTTTCGACGGGCTGCGTGGACGGTTCCCGTGGCTGGTCGAGCAGCCGGGTCGGGTGGTCGCCCCGGTGCCGGGCGCGGGTGGTCCGGTGTTCATCGCGCACGTCGGCGGCGGGCACGCCCCGGTCGCCGGTAAGCGCTCGCCCACCGGGGCGAAGCTGCTGGCCCGTGAGTGGCGGTGCCCGGAGTCGGGGTGCGCGCTGTTCGGCGGCGGTGGTGGGGGTGGCGCGTTCGCCGACCTCGCCGGTGGCGCGGACCGCAGTCCGGCCGCGCAGCCGCCGCCCTCGCTGCGCAACGGCGTACCGACCTGTCCCCGGCACGGCGCGCGGCTCGGTGACGTGGGCCCGCGTCCGCGTACGGAGGTGCTCGCGGTACGCGTCGGCGGCCTGGTCCGGCGGCGGTTCGTGCTCAGCGAGGAGCAGCCGGTGGTGGCCGGCCGGGCACCCGAGCAGGAGGGCGGGATCATGCTCGGGCAGTGGCTCAACGACGAGGCCCGGCGGTGGATCAGCCGTGGTCACGTCCACTTCGAGCTGCGGGTCGGCGAGGTCATCGTGACCGACATCAGCACCAACGGCTCGGGCATCCGACCGGCCGGGTCGATGGCCGAGTCGGACCGGATTCCGCTGGCCCCGCAGCAGTCCCGGGTGCTGGGCGAGAACGACATGATCGAGCTGTACCCCGGCGTGCAGATCGGCCGCGCCGAGGAGTTGCCCACCGGCGCCCCGTTCACCCCCACCTCGGTAATGGCCGAGGCCCCCACCATGGCGATGCGCCTACCCCGCCCCTGACGGCCCCGTGCCGCCGGCCCACGCCCACCCCGGTTGATCATGAAGTTATCGCCACGACACGCCGAGGTGGCGGGCAATAACTTCATGATCAACGCGGGGCGGCGGTGTTACGCGGCCAGGACCTCGGTGAGGACCTTGATGGCCTGGTCGATCTCCTCTTCGGTGATGACCAGGGGCGGGGCTAGCCGGATGGTGGACCCGTGGGTGTCCTTGGCGAGGATGCCGCGCTCCATCAGGCGCTCGCACGCCTCGCGTCCGCTCATCAGCGCCGGGTCGATGTCCAGACCGGCCCACAGGCCCCGGACGCGGACGCCGACGAGGCCCTTGCCGACCAGTCCCTCCAGGCCGGCCCGCAGCCGCTCGCCCAGCTCGGCCGAGCGGCGCTGGAACTCGCCCGTCGCCAGCAGCCGTACGACCTCGGTGGCGACCGCGCAGGCCAGGGGGTTGCCGCCGAAGGTGGAGCCGTGCTGGCCGGGCTTGAGCACGCCCAGCACGTCGGTGTTCGCGGCCACCGCGGAGACCGGCACGATGCCGCCGCCGAGCGCCTTGCCCAGCAGGTACATGTCGGGCACGACGCCCTCGTGGTCGCAGGCGAAGGTCCGGCCGGTACGCCCCAGACCCGACTGGATCTCGTCGGCGATGAACAGCACGTTCCGTTCGGTGCAGACCTGGCGTACGCCCGGCAGGTAACCCTCCGGCGGCACCACCACGCCCTGCTCACCCTGGATCGGCTCCAGCAGCACGGCGACGGTGTTCTCGTCGATCGCGGCGGCGAGGGCGTCCAGGTCGCCGTACGGCACGACCGTGAACCCCGGGGTGTACGGCCCGAAGTCGGCGCGGGCGTCCTCGTCGGTGGAGAAGCTGACGATGGTGGTCGTCCGGCCGTGGAAGTTGCCCTCGGCCACCACGATGTTCGCCTGACCGGCCGGTACGCCCTTGACCTGGTAACCCCACTTGCGGGCCACCTTGATCCCGGTCTCCACGGCCTCGGCGCCGGTGTTCATCGGGAGCACGAGGTCCTTGCCGCACAGCTCGGCCAGCTCCCGGCAGAAGTCGGCGAACTGGTCGTGGATGAACGCGCGGCTGGTCAGCGTCAGCCGGTCGAGTTGGGCGTGCGCGGCGGCGATGAGCTGCGGGTGCCGGTGGCCGAAGTTCAGCGCCGAGTAGCCGGCCAGGCAGTCCAGGTAGCGCTTGCCGTCCACGTCGGTGAGCCACGCGCCTTCGGCCGACGAGATCACCACCGGCAGCGGGTGGTAGTTGTGCGCCGTCCAGCGCTCGGCGTCCCGGACCGCTCCCGGCGTCCGCAGCTTGTCGTCCACGATCACTTGCTTGCCTTTCCCTGACGGAGTCGCAGCGTGCAGCACTTCGGTCCGCCGCCGGCCTTACGCAGCTCGGACAGGTCGACACCGATGGTCTCGTAACCCCGGTCGCGCAGCTTGGCGGCCAGGTCGGTGGCCTGCGCCGGCAGCACGACGTGCCGTCCGTCGCTGACCGCGTTCAGGCCCAGCACCTCGGCGTCGGCCATGGTGGCGTGCACGGCGTCGGGGAAGAGCCGGCGCAGCACGGCCTGGCTGCCGGGGGAGAAGGCCTCCGGCAGGTACGCCACGGTCCGCTCGTCGAGGACGGTCAGCGCGGTGTCCAGGTGGTAGAAGCGCGGGTCGACGAGCTGCATGGTGATCACCGGGTAGCCGAAGACCTCCTGCAACTGGGCGTGCGCGGCGTGGGCGGTCCGGAAGCCGGTGCCGGCCAGCAGGTGGTCGCCGGCCAGCAGGACGTCGCCCTCACCCTCGTTGACGTGCTTCGGGTCGTACATCTCGAAGCCGGCGGCCTCGAACCAGGCCCGGTAGGCCGGCGCCTCGTCGGCGCGTTGCGGGTCGCGGAACTGCACGGCCATGGCCTTGCCGTCGATCACGGTGCCGCCGTTGGCGGCGAAGACCATGTCGGGCAGGCCGGGCACCGGAGTGATCTCCTCGACGGTGTGGCCCAGGTCAAGGTACGTCTGGCGAAGCTGCTCCCACTGGCGGACAGCCAGCGCGGGGTCGACCGGCGCGCTCGGGTCCATCCAGGGGTTGATGGCGTAGTCGACGGCGAAGTACGTCGGCCGGCACATCAAGAGGCGCTGGCTGGTGGCGTCCATCGTCATTGTCCTGCTCCCAGGGGTCGGGCGCGCCCGGCCACCGTGGCCCACGGGCTGGCGCCGTTGCTCAACGTTATGCGGCGTCGGCGAAAGGATCCACCACCGAGAGTTGCGCAGACCGAACATTCGTTGCGTCTGGGCGCACCTGGGGAGGGATTCGTTGCGTGGGTAAGCCGGTGGGGGCTGGTTCGTGCTCTGGGTCACCCGGTCGAGTCCGGGGTGCGGGTGGTGGGTGCGCACCCTTTGCTCTGCTTCCACGGGCGCAACACCTGGCGTCCGGTAATCGGACGCACGGTGTTGCGTGGGGGGAAGTGCGAATGAACTCCGGACACACTTCAGGGGCGGCGAATCGCCGCCCCTGAAAGGGTGTCGCCCTGCTGGTGAACCACCGTCGGGCTGCCGGCGAACCGCCGGCTCTTCGCCGGTGCACCACCGGCGAGCGGAACAGTGCCCGCTAGAAACGATCCACAAACTGTGAGTCAAGCCACTCACGGAGGCGCTGCACCCAGTCGCCGTCCGTGGTCGGCCAGACGAACTGACCGGTCATCGCCAGCACGCCGACGACCACGGCCGCCAGGCCGATGAGGATGCCGAACAGCGCGTCGGTCTTGCCGGCGACGTGCCGGCGGCGGGTCGCCATCAGGCCCAGCACCGACAGCACCGCGCCGAACGCGCCGAGCCCGATGCCGTACCCGGCCAGGGTGCCGCTCAGCACGAACAGCGCGCCGACGACGGAGACGATCAGGCCGAGGGTGGCGAGCAGGCTGGCCCGCGGCTTCGGGCCGCGCGTCACCGGCTCCGGCTCGGTGTCGCGAGCGGGGGTCGTGTCGACCGGACTGTCGGTCACGTCGGGCCGCCGGGTCGTCGTCCGGTCGAGGTCCGTGTCGCGCTCCGACCGTCGAGTCGTACCGTCGAGGTCCTTGTCGCGCTCGATGGTCGGGACGGCGGCGGTGCCCGTCTTCGCGGCGAGCGGCCGGGCCTCGCCCTCCGTCGTGCGAGCGGTGTCGGTCTCGGCCGGCCGGGCGGTGGCGGCGCGGGCCACGGCCGCGCGCTCCGCGGCCCGCCGCTCGGCCTCGCCGGTGCGCCCGGTCTGCCCGGTGGTCGCCGCGGTCTCGTCGGTCGCCGTCTTGCTGCGGTACGTCGTCTGCTCGGCATCCCGATCGGTGACGACCGGTTGACCGCTCGTGGTGTCGGTCCGGCCCGTCTCGGTGACCGGGGTGTCGCGGCCGTCGACGCGGCCGTCAAGGTTCTCGTCCCGCGTCGGCGTCTGCTCGGACCGCCGGGACAACGAAGGAATCCTGACCACTACACACCTCCTGATGAATGCGTGGTGGCCGAGGTTTCGCATGGCACCCACGCGGTACATCACGGAGATACCCAGATGCTCGATTTCCGACACTCACCCCAACAGGCGCCGGGTCGCCGTCCCGACGACCCAGCGCCCGTGGTGCGTTCGCGTCGGGTCAGGCGGGCACCGTCCACTTCTGGTTGGCGCCACCGGTGCAGGTCCAGATCTGGGTGGGGGTGGCATTGGCCGAGGTGTTGTTCAGTACGTCCAGACACTTGTTCGCGCTTGCGCTCACCAGGTCACGAGCGGCCGTCGCGGTCCAGCGTTGGTTGAGGCTCCCGGTGCAGGACCAGATCTGCACCCGCGCGCCGTCGGCCGTGGCGTTGTCCCGGACATCCAGGCATTTGCCCAGTGCCCGTACCGTGCTGTCGCTGCCGATCGTCCACTGTTGTGCCGCGCTGCCGTTGCAGTCGTACAACTGGACGGCCGTGCCGTCGGCGCTGTTGGCCGCCGCCACGTCCAGGCACTTGCCCCCGAGGCCGACGATCGCGCCGGTCCGGCCACCGCCTCCGCCGCCGGACTGGGTGCCCGACCAGGTGAACGTCGCCGTGGTCCGGGCCGGCATCGAGTACGTGAACGACTGCCCGCCCCAGACCACCTTGATCGACTGGGCGCTGGTGCCGCCGTTGTGGGCGATCAGGGCCTTGGATCCGTTCGGGTTGACGTACGCCACGTTCTGCACCGTGCCGTTGGCGGTCGAGTCGATCCGATATGCCCCGGGCTGGACGAACTTCGTCAGGTGCCCGGTCGTGTAGTACTCGATCGTGTAGTCGACCTGGCCGGCTCGGGAGCCGCCTTCCTGCACCGTGACCAGACCGGTGCAGGTGGCGCAGCCGCCGTTGTGCGGGCCCATCGACTGGTTGAGGGCGAGACCCCACTTGACCAGACTGCCGCTCCAGTTCCGGGCGTAGTTCACGATGTCGGCCAGGTCCTCGTTGTGCTGGTTGCCGATCCAGGTGCCGCCGGAGTGCTCGGTGCTGAACTGGCGCACCGCCGGGTACTGGTTGTGCACCTGGGTGCCGACCGCCGGGTCGCCGAAGTAGCCGTGCCAGGCGATGCCACCGAAGAGCGGGTCGTTGCGGACGCCGGTGTCGGCCAGCAGCACCGCGCCGAAGTTCGGGTTGTCGCCGTAGTTCCAGTCGTGCACCAGCACCTTGGTGCTGAGACCGGCGGCGCGCAGCGCGGGGTAGAGGTGGTTCTTGGTGAGTTCGACCAGCCCGGAACCGTTCCAGCTCATGCCCGGGTAGGTCATCGCCGTCGGGTTGGCCGCCTGGCAGCAGTTCGGCTCGTTCTGCACCGAGAGGTAGTTCACCGGGATGCCCGCGGCCTGGTACGCCTGCACGTACTTGACCAGGTACTGGGCGTACATCGGGTAGTACTCGGCCTTGAGCCAACCCATCTGGTCCATCCGGCCGTTGTCCTTCATCCAGCCCGGCGCGCTCCATGGCACGCCCATCACCCGCAGCGCCGGGTTGAGTGCCCGGGCCTGCGCGGTCAACAGGCGGACGTTCGTGTCGTAGCCGTTGGTGTTGAAGTCGTTGAGGTCGCAGCAGGTGTCGTCGAGGGAGACGTTGCCGGGTCGGGAAAGGTCCGAGGCGCCGATGGGATTGCGGACGAAGGAGAGCCCGATGCCGTCGGTCGGGGAGAAGAGTTTGCTCATCACGGTGTCGCGGGTGGTGGCGCTGATGGCGCCACCCCGGAAGAGGTACGCCGTGCTGTCGGTGATCGACGCGCCCCCGCCCTCGAACTGCTGGTAGCGGGTGTTCTCGTTGACCGTGATCGTGTGTGTCGCACCGCCGCTGCTCGCGGCGAAGGCGATCGGGGTCTGCTGCGCGAGGCCCCGGCTGACCTGGCGGCCACCCGAGTCAGAGGTAGTGGTCAGCCAGATGTTGACCTGTTCGCCGGCGGCTGCGGCGGGAGTCGGCAGCCCGAACGCGGCGGTGGCCGTCGCGGTGCAGATCGCGAGCAGGGCCGCCGGGACGGCTCGGCGTCGGGGCCGCTGACGGTCACTTGACGGCAGGGGTACGGGGGAGACGGGCATTGAAGGTCTTCCTCTCGCGCGGCGGTGTGGTCGGTGCCGGCCGGCGTGCTTAACAGTTAATATTCCTTAGTAATAGAAGTCAATAGATACCTCTGGACCGCTGGCCCCCGACGCGCTCGGCGTACCTACGCGGGCTGGCTATCCTTGGCACCCGTGCCAGAGGGACATACGATCCACCGCCTGGCGGCCCGGCACGCCGAGCTGTTCGCCGGTGACAAGCTGCACGCCGCCAGCCCACAGGGCCGCTTCGCCGACGGCGCCGCGCGGCTCTCCGGCACCGTCCTGGACAGCACCGAGGCGTACGGAAAGCATCTGCTGCACCACTTCGCCGACGAGGTGACCCTGCACGTGCACCTCGGGCTGTACGGCAGGTTCACCGACGGTTCCGGAACACCCCCCGAGCCCGTCGGCCAGGTGCGGCTGCGGCTGGCCAGTGACCGGCACTGGTTGGATCTGCGCGGTCCGACCGCGTGCGAACTGCTCACCCCGCCCGAGGTCGACGCCCTGCGGGCCCGCCTCGGTCCGGATCCGCTGCGCGCCGACGCCGACCCCGAGCGGGCGTACGCCCGGATCTCCCGCAGCCCGACGCCCCTCGCGGCGCTGCTGCTCGACCAGTCGGTGGTGGCCGGCACGGGGTTGATCTTCGTGACCGAGGCGCTGTTCCGGGCCGGGCTGCCGCCCACGATGCCCGGTCGGACGCTGGCCCGGGCCGGCTGGGACGCCCTCTGGGTCGGCCTGGTCGCGTTGATGCGGCTCGCCCTGGAACACGGTCGGATCGACACCGTCCGCGACGCCCACCTGCCCGAGGCGATGGGTCGGCCGGCGCGCGTCGACCGCCACGGCGGCGAGGTGTACGTCTACCGCCGCGCCGGCGCGCCCTGCCACATCTGCGGCACCGAGGTCAGTCGCGGCGAACTGGTCGGCCGCAACCTCTACTGGTGCCGTACCTGCCAGGCCGGCTGACCTCCGGCGTCAGTCGCCGCCGAGCAGCCAGCGGACCACCTCGACCTGGTGCGCGAAGACGACCTGGTCGGCGATGCTCCAGGCCAGGCAGTGGCCGATGGTCCAGCCCCGGACCCGGTCGACGTCCAGCCCGAGGTCGGTGCCGAGCCGGTCGAGCCGGTGCCGGACGGCGGCCGGCGAGTGACCCAGCTCCGGACCGCGTACGAGGGGCACCACCGAGAACTCCCGCTCGCCGATCAGCGGCTTGGGATCGATCGCCAGCCAGGGGGCGCGCTCGGCGGCGAGCACGTTGCCGGCGTGCAGGTCCTGGTTGACGAGCACCTGCTCGCCCTGGCTCGCCGACAGGTCGACCAGCAGGGCGAGCGCCGCGTCGAGGAGCCGGCGCTCGTACGGCCGGCCGGCCCGTTCCCAACTGCGCGGCATCCGGTCGAGCCAGCCGGCCGCCTCCTCGGCGAGCGGGGTGAACGGTGCGCCGGCCGGTCGCCAGAGCCGGGGCAGCAGGTCGACCGCCGCGTCCAGCGCCCGGTCCATCGGCAGCTCGTGCAGGGGCGTACCGGGTCGACGGCGCTCCACCAGCAGCGCGCGTCGTTCGGGGTCGTGGGCGAGCAGCCGGATCGCGCCGTCGCCGGCCCAGTGGCCGAGCGCGTGGGCCTCGTACCGGCTGTCCTCGTCCGGGAACTGGACCTTGAGCACCGCCGCCGTACCGTCGGGCAGATCGGCGGGGAGCGCCAGCGAGGCGTACGCGTACCGGAACGGCGCACCGAGCCGCAGCGACCACCGCTCGGCACACTCCGCCACCAGCGTCGGCAGCGCGGTGAGCCAGGCCCGGCCCATCGCTGACGCTCGTACCCAACCAAGCCCCTCGGGCAGTTCCATCCCGCCATCGTGCCCGCGTCCAGGGCGGCTGGCACCCCGGGTGGACACCGGATCGGACATCCGGGAGCCTGTCCTGATGCGACCGGGGCCGTTCTTGCGGGAAAGCCTGCTGCGCGCCGGAATGCGCGATGTCGTCGCCGTCGAGCCGGCGGCGGGCGGGCTCGCGGCGCTCGCGGGCATCGCCACCCGTCGGGACGCGCCGTCGGTGTTCGTCAAGGCGTTCGCCGAGCCGCCGGCCGACGACGTCTTCCCCGCCGAGGCCGACGGGTTGGCAGCGCTGCGCGACCTGGGCGGCGTGCCGACGCCCGAGGTGCTCCTCGCGGACCGGGACGTGCTGGTGCTGTCGCTGCTGCGGCCGAGGCCGAGCAGCGAGGCGTTCTGGGAGCGATTCGCGCATCTGTTGGCCCACCTGCACCTGAGCACGACCCATCCGCGCTTCGGTTGGTACCGGGACAACTGGCTCGGGCGTCGACGACAGGTCAACACCTGGAACGACGACGGGTTCGCGTTCTTCGCGCAGCACCGGCTGCTCCGGTGGCTCGGCGAGCCCCGTGTCGACGCCGCGCTCGACCGGCAGGACCGGGCGGCGCTGGAACGGCTCTGCTCGCGGCTGCCCGAGTTGCTGCCGGCCCGGCCCGCGTGCCTCACGCACGGTGACCTGTGGGCGCAGAACGTCCTGGCCACGCCGGACGGGGAGCCGGCGCTGATCGACCCGGCGGTGTCCTACCTGTGGGCCGAGGTCGACCTCGCCCACGTCTGGACGACGTCGCCCCCGCCCGAGGCGCGGCGGTTCTTCGACCTCTATGCCGAGCTGACGTCGCTCGACGACGATTGGCAGGCCCGGATGCCGATCGTCCAATTGCGACAGCACCTCGCGGTGCTGGCCCAGTTCGACGACGATTGGGGCGCGGGCGACCAGATCCGCGCCACGCTCGCCCCGTTCCGCAGCAGGACGTGACCCGGGAGGCCATGTGACACCCGATGACGAGAAGTTCCTCCGCCGCGCCGTGGAGATCGCCAGCCAGGCCGGTGCGTCCGGCGAACGGCCGTTCGGCTCGTTGCTGGTCGACGCGGACGGCGTCGTCCTCGTCGAGGATCACAACACCGTGGTCTCGGATTCGGACATCACCGCCCACCCGGAGCTGAAGTTGGCCCGCTGGGCCGCCCGGGAGCTGTCCGCCGAGGTGGCCGCCGGCACCACCATGTTCACAAGTTGCCAGCCCTGCCCGATGTGCGCGACGGCGATCGACCGCTCCGGCCTCGGCCGGGTCGTGTACGCGCTCTCCAGCGAGCAGTTCGAGGAGGTCAAGCCGGCCACCCCGCCGCTGCCTCCGGTTCGCTACGAGGGGCCGGCGCTGTTCGAGGAGGCGCGTCGACCGATCGACGACCACTACTAGCACGGGACGCGAATTGACAGTGAGCCGGCGGTCGGAGCAGGGTTGAGGGGTGACAACGATGTCAACGGGCAAACGGGATGATGTTCCTCATGATCCTTGTTGCGCCGCGTCCCCTTCGGTCGACCAGCTCCGGGCGTACCGTTAGCGGGTTTGCCGGCGCGGACCCGGTCCGTCCGCCGATCCTTGCCGTATGCCCCTTCGCTCCTCGACGGTGACCAGCTGAGATGACCGACGCGCCCCGCTTCGACGCCGAACCGACCCCTGCCCCGGCAGGGGTGCCCGACCTGCCCGACCTGGACGGGTTCCTCGCCGACCAGACCCGCACGCTGCTCGACACGGCCCGCCGCTCGGTCCGATCCGAGGGTGGCTTCTGGTGGCTGACCGACGACCGCACCCCGGACCGGGGCGAGGCCGTCTACACCTGGATCACCTGCCGGATGACCCACGTGGCCGCGCTCGCCCACCGCAACGGCGACCCGGACGCCGCCGCCATCGTCGACCACGGCCTCGCCGCGCTCGACACGCTGCTGCGCGACGACCGGTACGGCGGCTGGTTCAACGCTGTCGACCAGCAGGGCACGCCGATCGACGAGCGCAAGGCCGGGTACGACCACGCGTTCGTGCTGCTCGCCGCGTCGAGCGCCGCCCGGGCCGGACGACCCGGCGCGGACCGGCTGCTCGCGGACGCGCTCAGCGTGGTCCTGGACCGGTTCTGGGACGACGAGGCGGGCGCGGTCCGCGAGTCGTGGAACCGGGACTGGACGGTCACCGAGGACTACCGGGGCGCGAACAGCAGCATGCACATGGTCGAGGCGTTCCTCGCCGCTGCCGCCGCCACCGGCGACACGAGCTGGACCGACCGGGCGCTGAGGATCGCCAACCACCTGGTGCACACCGAGGCCGCCCGGCACGACTGGCGGCTGCCCGAGCACTTCACGACCGACTGGACGCCGTTGCTCGACTACAACCGCGACCAGCCCGCCGACCCCTTCCGGCCGTACGGCTCGACGATGGGCCACTGGCTGGAATGGGCCCGTCTGCTGCTCGAACTGGAAGCCGTCCTGCCGCAGCCGCCAGGCTGGCTGCTCGCCGACGCCCGTACCCTCTTCGCCGCCGCCCTGCGACGTGGCTGGGCGGTCGACGGCGCGGACGGCTTCGTCTACACGATCGACTGGGACGACCGGCCCGTGGTCCGCTCCCGGATGCACTGGGTGCTGGCCGAGGCCATCGGCGCGGCGGTCACCCTGCACCGCCGCACCGGGGACGCCGTCTACGCCGACTGGTACCGGGTCTTCTGGGCGTACGCGCGCCGCTACCTGATCGACGGCACCGGCTGGCGGCACGAGCTGGACGCGCGGAACCTGCCCGCCGACACGGTCTGGCACGGCCGACCCGACGTGTACCACGCGTACCAGGCGGTGCTGCTGTCCCGCTCGGCCGACGGCCTCGGTGGCCCCGGCCCGCTCGCCCCGGGCACGGTGACCGCATGATCGTCGTGGCGGGGGAGGCCCTCATCGACCTGGTGGTCACCGCCGACGGGCAGCGGGCGGTCCCGGGCGGGTCGCCGGCGAACGTGGCGGTCACCCTGGCCCGGCTCGACCAGCCGGTACGGCTGCTGGCCCGCCTCGGCTCCGACGAGTACGGCCGGCAGATCGCCGACTACCTGGCGGCCAACCAGGTGGACCTGCGCTGGGCCGTCCACGCGTCCGAGCCCACCTCGGTGGCGGTCGCCACCCTGGACGCCACCGGCCAGGCGAGCTACGAGTTCCGGCTCGACGGCGCGGCGGACTGGCAGTGGACGCCGCAGGAACTACCCGACCTCGCCGACTCCTCGGCGACGGCCCTGCACAGCGGGTCGCTCGCCCTCGCGCTCGCCCCCGGGGCGCAGGCGCTGGAAGGGCTGCTCGCCCGCGAACGCGACCGCGGCGGGCTCACCCTCTCGATCGACCTCAACCTGCGCCCGAGCATCGTCACGGACCGGGCCGCCGAGCAGGAGCGGGTACGCCGGCAGGTGCCCCTCGCGCACCTGGTCAAGGCCAGCGACGAGGATCTGGCCTGGCTCTACCCGGACCGGTCGATCGCCGACGTGATGGCCGAGTGGCGCGAGGCCGGAGTGTCCTGCGCGGTGGTGACCCGCGGTGGTGAGGGCGTGTGGCTGCTCGCCCCGAACGGGGTGCTGCACGAGCAGCCGGCCGTACGCACCACGGTGGTGGACACCGTCGGAGCGGGCGACTCGTTCACCGGTGGCCTGCTCGCCGCACTGGCCGACATCGACGCGCTCGGCGCCCGGCCGGCCGAACGGCTCGCCGCCGTCACCGAGCAGCAGTGGACGACGGTGCTGCGCCAAGCGGCGACCGTGGCGGCCCTGACCTGCGCCCGCCGAGGCGCCAACCCCCCAACCCAGGCCGAAGTCAAAGCCCTCCTGGCAGCCCAGCACTAACCCCCCCGCCCCCGCGCCCGCCCCGGTCCACACGAGGATCTCCGCGATCTTGCACTTTCTGTCCCGACAAAACACCTGGACCCGCGCAAAACGGCGACAGAAACTGCAAGATCGGCGCGGACCGGGCGCGGGGCTCGGCGCGGGCCGGGCGCGGGGCTCGGCGGGGTTAGGGGAGGCCTCGGGGTAGGAGGCGGGTGGGGAGGACTGTCGTCGACGGTGGGGAGTCGTCGCCGGCGATCCGCTCGAAGAGGCGCTCGGTGGCCACCCGGGCCAGTTCGCGTGTGTCGTAGGCGACGACGGTCAGCGGTCGGGGCATCAGGTGGGCCAGTTCGAAGTCGTCGAAGCCGACCAGCGCTGCGTCGCTGCCGCGGCGGTGCAACTCCTGCAACGCGCCGACCGTCAGCCGGTTGTTGCCGCAGAAGAAGGCGGTGGGCGGGTTCGGGGAGTCGAGCAGCGCGCCGACCGCCCGCCCGGCGTCCTCGGGGGCGATCAGGCGGTCGCGGACCAGGGACTCGTCCGACTCGATGCCGGCTGCCATCAGGGCCGTACGCGCGCCGACCAGCCGCTCGCGCATGGTGGGCACGCTGGGCGCGCCGAGCAGAAGTGCCACCCGTCGGTGCCCCTCGTCGAGCAGGGCCTCGACCCCGGCTCGGCCGCCACCGGAGTTGTCCAGCAGCACGGTGTCGGCGAGCAGCCCCTGCGGTGGCCGGTCCAGGAAGACCACCGGCATGCCCAGCTCGACCTCGCGGCGCAGGAACGAATGGTCCGGGCCGGCCGGTACGACCAGCAGCCCGTCGACGCGGCGCTGGGTGAAGTCCTGCAGGACGGCGCGTTCGCGCTCCGGATCCTCCTCGGAGGAGGCGGTGATCAGCATCGTGCCGTGTGCGGCGGCGATCTCAGCGGCCACGCTCGCGATCGTGGCGTAGAACGGGTTGGCGATCTCCTCGATCAACAGCCCGACGGTGGCGTTGAGCTGCCGCGAGCGCAGGTTGCGCGCGATGTCGTTGCGCCGGAAGCCCAACTCGGTGATGGCGGCCAGCACCCGGCCGAGCAGCTCCTGACCCACCGGCTCGTCGTTGACCACCCGGGAGACCGTCTTCAGGCTCACTCCGGCGTGCCGGGCGACGTCGACCATGGTCGGTCGTCGGCGCGCGGCGGGCCTGGTCGGGGTCTGGGTCACGGGGTGGACCTCCACGGCGGGCGCGGGTCAGCGATCGAGAGCGGCGAGCGCGTCGACCGCCTTGCGGGCGGCGATCAGCACCGGATCCCAGACCGGCGCGTACGGCGGAGCGTAGCCCAGGTCCAGTGCGGTCATGTCGTCCACGGTCATGCCGTTCCACAACGCGACGGCCAGAGTGTCGATCCGCTTGGCCGCCTCGGACCACCCGACGATCTGCGCGCCGAGCAGACGGCCGCTGGGTCGTTCGGCGATCAACTTGACGGTCATCGGCCGGGCGCCCGGGTAGTAGCCGGCCCGGTTGGTCGATTCGGCGATCACCGAGACGAAGTCGAAGCCGGCCGCTGAGGCGTCCCGCTCCCGCAGGCCCGTGCGACCGACCTCCAGTTCGCAGACCTTGGTCACGGCCGTGCCGATCACGCCGGTGAAGGTGGCGTACCCGCCGCCGATGTTGATGCCGGCCACCCGGCCCTGCTTGTTGGCGTGGGTGCCCAACGGGATGTAGACCGGCATCCCGCTGACCCGGTGCAGGGTCTCCACGCAGTCGCCGGCCGCCCAGATTCCGGGGAAGCCGGGGACCCGCATGCGCCGGTCCACCCGGATCGCGCCGGTCGGCCCGAGTGGCAGCCCGGCGGCCTCCGCGAGCGCGACGTTGGGGCGTACGCCCAGGCCCAGGACCACGACGTCGGTCGGGATCGGCCCCTCGGCGGTGACCACGGCGGACACCCGGCCGTCCCGCTGGTCGAGGCCGGTGACCGGCAGGCCGGCGCGGATGGTGACGCCGAGGCCACGCATGGCCTCGGCGACGAGTTCGGCCATGTCGGCGTCGACCGTCGACATGGGTTGCGCGGCCTGCTCGACGAGCGTGACGGAGAGGCCGCGTTGGATCATCGCCTCGGCCATCTCGACGCCGATGTAGCCGCCGCCGACCACCACCGCCCGGCGTGGCTTCGGTTCGGCGTCCAGCCAGTCGCGCAGCGCCGCGCCGTCGTCGAGGGTCTGCACCCCGAACACGCCGGCGACGTCCGACTGCGCCCACGGGGGCTTGGTCGGTGTCGCGCCGGTGGCGTACATCAGCTCGTCGAAGCTTTCGGAGACCTCGCCGCCGTGGTCCAGGTCCCGGGCGACCACCTGGCGCCGTTCGAGGTCGATGGCCGTCACCTCGTGGCGCATCCGCACGTCGATGTCGAACTTCGTGCGGAACGTCTCCGGGTCGCGGGCGATCAGATGCTCCGGGCCGGGCACCAGCCCCGAGATCCAGTAGGGGATGCCGCAGGCCGAGTAGGAGGTGAAGTGGCCCCGCTCGAAGACCACGATCTCCAGGTCGTCCCGGTCGCGGCGGCGGCGTGCCTGGGACGCCGCCGACATGCCGGCGGCGTCCCCGCCGATGACGATCAATCGTTGCGCCACAGGATCATCCTGTCACGCGGCGCTCAGCCGCGGGTCTGTCGCGCCACGTCCTGCACGACGTCGACGAGCCGTCCGGTGCGGGCGTACACGGCGCGCTGCCGGGCCGCGCCGGTGCCGTGGCGGCGCAGCCCGCCCAGCAGGTCGGACACCTCGGCCCAGTCGCCGTGCCGCTCCAGCGCCGGCCGTAGCCGTTCCACGAACCGGTCCAACAGCTCCCAGGCGGGCTTCGGCTCGCCGGTGGTGACGTCGACGCCCTCGCCCTCCAGGCCGTCGTGGGCGGCCCGCCAGTGCGCGCCGACCAGCAGGTGGTGGTCGGTCCGCAGCGCGGGGCGGCCGGCCTCGACGTCGTCCATGGCGGTGGCCACGAGAGCGCGGACCAGCGCGGCGACCAGCACCGCGTCGTCCACGGTCGGGCAGACGTCGCCGATCCGCAGCTCGACGGTCGGGTACTTCGCCGACAGCCGGGCGTACCAGTAGAGCATCCCCTCGTCCAGCATCACCCCGCTGGAGATCAACTGGCGGATGAGCCGCTGGTAGTGCTCGGGGGACTCCAGGAAGGGCGTCGGCGCGACCGACGGCCAGCGCTCCCACTCCACCGACCGCCAGCTCGCGTAGCCGGTGTCCTCGCCACGGGAGAACGGCGAGTTGGTGGTGACGGCCTGCAGCGTCGGCAGCCACGGCCGGACGTGGTTGAGCACCTGCACGCCGGTCTCCGGGTCGGGGACGCCCACGTGCACGTGCATGCCGTTGTTGCCGGGACCGGGTACGAGCAGCCGGAACCGTTCGATCATCCGGTCGAAGCGGGGCTTGTCGACGACCGGCGGCACCGGGCCGTCCACCGGGCCGGTGCCGATGGCCAGCAGCCGTACGCCGGCCCGCTCGGCCGCGTCGGCAAGGGCCTTACGGAGTACGCCGAGGGAGTGCCGGATCGAGGACAGCTCCAGACCGGGCGGCGAGCCGATCTCGATCTGGCTGGTCTGGAACTCGCGCTCTACCTGACCACGTAGCTCCGCCGGGACCTGCTCCAGCACGAGGTCGACGGCGGGCACCGCAGCGCCGGTGTGTGGGTCGACGAGCAGGAACTCCTCCTCGACGCCAACGGTGAGCGCATCGGTCCCCGCGGTCGTCCCGTGCGCCTCCGCCACCTGCCCCGTCATCGCGCACCACCGTCCGTTCTGCCGCTCGCGGTCCGTCCGCGCCGGTCGGACGTGTGGTTACCCACGGTGGTAACGCCCGGAAACGTGGTGACGGCACGGCGTTCCCGGCGTGTCGGCCGGACCGTCGGCGATCCGGCCGGGGGACGTGACACCGGGTTCTATGCTGAGCCCGTGCCGGTGCTGCTGGGATTTCTCTGGGCCACGTGGATGTCCGCGTTCGCCCAGCTCGGCATGCTCGCCGATCGTCCGGCCGACCTGCTCGCCGGGGCCGCGCTGACCGCCCTGGTCCTCGTCGCCGCGCTGCTCGCCGCGCGCCCGCTCGGCCCGTCCCGCGCACCCGGTGTCGCCCGACGCTGGGCCGGGCTTCGCGCCCGGGCCCGCAGCCGCCGGACACCCCGCCAGATCGATCCGGACGCCGCCGGACGACCCCGCCCCCGCGCACCCGGACGCCCCCGCGCCGCGTAGCGACACCTCGCCGCGCGGCCGATCCCACCGTCATCGGTCCTACGCGCCGTCCACGACGGCTCCAGGACCCACCGGAATCGGACCGAGGGGTTTCCCATGCTCGCCTTCGCACCACTTTCCACCGTCGTCGGCGTCGCCGGCAGCGCGTTGTCCTGGCTCACCGATCTGCTCGAACCGCTGGCCGACGGCACGGCGACCGTCGCCGCCATCGTGCTGCTCACCGTCGCCGTCCGGCTGCTGATCACCCCGCTGACCGTCGCGCAGGTCCGCGGAGAGCGACGCCGCGCGGCGCTCGCCCCGCAGGTCCGCGAGCTACAGCAGCGGTACGCCGACGACCCGGCGACCCTCCAGCGCGAGGTGTTCGCGCTGTACCGCTCGGCCGGCGCGAATCCGGTCGCCGGCTGCCTGCCGCTGCTGATCCAGGCGCCGTTCCTGCTGGTCCTGTACCGGCTGTTCGCCACCGACGAGGGTGGCACGGGACTGCTCGACGAGCGGCTGGCCGGCGTACCGCTGGGTCACCACCTCAGCGACGGGTTGGCCGGCGCGGCCGGACCGCTCTTCGCCGGCCTGCTGGTCCTGCTGCTGGCGCTGGCCTGGTGGTCGTCACGCCGGGCGCGGCGTGCGTCGGCGGCGGTCGGCACGGTGGCCGGTACGCCCACCGAGGGGCCGGGGGCGGCCACCCTCGGTCGGCTGCTGCCCCTGCTGCCGTTCACGACCGTGGTGGTGGCGCTGGTGCTGCCGCTCGCCGCGGTGATCTACCTGGTGACGACGACGGCCTGGTCGGCGCTGGAGCAGGTGGTGCTGCGCCGGCCGCAGGCAGCGCCGGCACCCGCCGTGGGGCATCAGGTGCCCTGATCACGGCGAGGACGCGGATCAGCGACCGGCGGTCACCGACCGCCGGTCGTCGCGTTGCCGGCGACGGCGGATCTTCCGGGCGACCCAGCTGACCACCATGACGACGAAGACCGCGCCGATGGCGTAGTTGAACCAGTCGCTGTACCGCTCGACGTTCTGCCACCGGCTGCCCAGCGCGTAACCGGCCCCGACGATGAGGGCGTTCCACACGCCGCTGCCGATCGTGGTGAGCAGGACGAACTGGCCCAGCGGCATCCGGTTGGCCCCGGCCGGAACGGAGACCAGGCTGCGGACCACCGGCACCACCCGGCCGATCAGCACCGCCCAACGGCCGTGCCGCTCGAACCAGCGGTCGGCCCTCTCCAGGTCGTCGCGGTCCACCAGGGGGATGCGGTCCAGCCAGCGCTTGAGCCGTTCCTCGCCGAGCGCCGCGCCGAGCCAGTAGAGCACCAGCGCGCCGACCAGCGAGCCGACGGTCGCGGCGACAATGACGAGGACGACGTTGAACTGACCCTCGTGGGCCAGGAAACCCGCCATCGCCAGCACGATCTCGCTGGGGATCGGCGGGACGATGCTCTCCAACGCGACCAGCAGGGCCACGCCCACCGGACCCATCGCCTCGATGACGGACGCCACCCACCCGGTCAGGCCGGTGAACTCGGAGGGGTCACCAGCCTGGGCGTACGCCATTGGTCATCCTTCCGACGGGCCTACGGGGGGATCGGGTTGTCATACCCAATGATCGGCGTGGCACACCTGCGGGTGACCCGCGCCACGAACGGCTTCAGTCCTGCGGGTGCAGCGCGGTGTCGGCCGGGCCCTGTCGCCAGGCGGTGAAACTCACCGTCAGGCCGCCGCGCGTCGGCGCGCAGCAGAACGGGCCGGCCATCGCCTCGGCCTCCGGGTCCAGCGGGGCGAGTCGGACCAGCCGCCACGGCGCGTCGGCCACCCGCGCCCGTACGGTCAGCGCGTCACCGGCCCGACTGACCCGCACGGTCACCTCCTGACCCGCCCACCCCGGCACCGGGGCCACCGACCAGTCGGAGAACTCCCGGGTCACCACGGCACCGAGCTGCGACTCGCCGTCGCTCACCTCGACACCCGCCTTGACCCACGTCCCCTCGTCCACCCGGACCATGGCGCCGGCCTGGTCGAACTGCGCGGAGAAGTCGAGCCGGAAGCTCACCTCCATGGCCGCGCCGACGGGGAGCGGCGCGAGCAGCGCCGGCCCGTTGTCGTGGACGAAGCCGTAGCTGGTCCGCCGCCAGAAGTCGGTCTCCGCCCCGGCTTCGACGACCAGCTCACCGGCCGGACCGTGTTCGGCGCGCACCGGCGGGTGCAACCACCGGCCCCGGGACCAGTCCAACTCATCGCTCGGCGGTACGAGGTCGGTCTCCATGCCGGGCAGGGTACCGACCGCCGCCGTCCGTCAGGTTTGCCGTGGAGATCAACTGGAGAGATTTTCGCGGCATGGGTGACCGTTGGTACTCCGAAGCCGTCGTCTACTGCCTCGACATCGACACGTACGCCGACTCGGACGGCGACGGTGTGGGCGACATCCGTGGTCTGATCGGCCGGTTGGACTACCTGGCCCGGCTGGGCGTGACGTGCCTGTGGCTGCACCCGATCCACCCGTCGCCGAACCGCGACGACGGGTACGACGTCACCGACTTCTACAACGTCGACCCCCGCTTCGGCACCCTGGGTGACTTCGCCGAGTTGCTGCACCAGGCGCAGAACCGGGGCATCCGCGTGATCATCGACCTGGTCGTCAACCACACCTCGGACGAGCACCCCTGGTTCCAGTCCGCCCGCTCCTCGCCCGACTCGCCGTACCGGGACTGGTTCGTCTGGTCCGACACCGAGCCGGACGACCGCCACCAGGGCATGGTCTTCCCCGGGGAACAGAAGGAGACGTGGAGCTACGACCGCACCGCGAAGGCGTGGTTCTACCACCGCTTCTACAAGTTCCAGCCGGACCTGAACTTCGCCAACCCCGAGGTCCGGGCCGAGGTCAAGAAGATCATGTCGTTCTGGCTCCAGCTCGGGGTCTCCGGCTTCCGGATGGACGCGGTGCCGTTCATCATCGAGCTGACCGAGCCGGGCAACCCGGACTCCCCGAAGGACTTCGAGTTCCTCACCGAGATGCGCCAGCACGTGCAGTGGCGGCGCGGGGACGCCGTCCTGCTCGCCGAGGCGAACGTCGAACCGGACCAGCTTCCGACGTTCTTCGGCGATGCCAGCGGCTCCGGAAACCGGATCCACATGCTCTTCGACTTCATGCTCAACGGCCGGCTCGTGCTCGCCCTCGCGCGGCAGGACCCGGAGTCGCTGATCGAGGCGTTGCGTGACACACCGAAGCTCCCGGTCGGTGGGCAGTGGGCCACCTTCCTGCGCAACCACGACGAGATCGACCTGTCCCGGTTGACGACCGAACAGCGCAACCAGGTGTACGCCGAGTTCGGTCCGGACGAGAACATGCGCATCTACGACCGGGGCATCCGCCGCCGGCTCGCCCCGATGCTCGGCAACGACCGGCGGCGCATCGAGCTGGCGTACGCCCTGCAGTTCTCCCTGCGCGGCACTCCGGTGCTGCGCTACGGCGAGGAGATCGGGATGGGCGAGGACCTGTCGCTACCCGGGCGGGAGGCGATCCGTACGCCGATGCAGTGGTCGTACAAGCCGAATGCCGGCTTCTCCACGGCGGATGCGGAGAAGCTGGTCCGCCCGGTGATCGACAAGGGTGAGTTCGGTTACCAGAACGTCAACGTCACCGCCCAGCGTGGCGACCCGAAGTCGCTGCTCGCCTGGTTCGAGCGCATGATCCGTACCCTTCGGGAGGCCCCCGAGATCGGCTCCGGCTCCACCACGCACATCGACGTGGAGATGCCGCCCGGGGTACTGGCGCACCGCGCGGACGGACCGACCGGCACGATGGTCTTCCTGCACAACCTGGGTACCGACGACGTCGATGTGGACCTGAGCAGCCTCGAAGCGGAGGCCGACCTGCCGATCGACGTGCTCACCGACCGTGGCTACGGCGAGCTGGGCAAGCTCGGCGCGGTGAAGGTCTCCGGGTACGGGTACCGGTGGATTCGCCTCTGCCGGGGGCGCGGCTACTGACCACGAGGGGACCGCGCCGATCGGCGCGGTCCCCTCGGTCTGAACGATGGCCGGTCAGCGCACCCCGAATGCCCGCAGCACGGTCTGCCGGACCGAGTTGCCCGAGCCGTCGGCGGCGTCGGCCCGCAGCGACACGTACCGCGCACCCTTCGGCGCTCGCAGCGTCGCCGTCCAGGCGCCGTCCTTGGCGCGGTCCAGCGTCTGTCGCTGCCAGTGCGCGCCGTCGTCGTACGAGATCTCCAGCCGGACCGGCCGGATGCTGGCGCACCCGGTCACGCCGGGCAGGTGCGCGGCGGAGAGGGTCAGCGCGGTCCGGTCCTTCGCGGTGCCGGCGGCGTCGGTGTCGACGCCGTAGTCGAGCTGGAGCAACGGCAGCACGCTCGACTCCACCCCGGCGGCCGGCGCCTTCGAACGGAACGTCCACTCGGTGGTGGTGCTGGTCGAGTACGCCCCGACGGTCGGGTCCTGGGTGGTACCGACCACCAACCGGTACGGCAGGTCGCCCGCGCTCGGCGCGGTGCCGCTGACCCACGTGCTGGTGCTCTCGCCGAGCAGCGTCCCGCCCTGGTAGAGCCGGTTGGTCTGCCCCGCGGCGCTCATCGCCATGCCGACGTGGTCGTCGCCACCCCAGCCGGGCACGTCCAGGTTGAGGCTGTCCCCGGAGCGGGTCGGCAGCTTGAAGTTGTTGTTCAGGTGCGGCCGCTCGATCGGCGTGAAGAACCGCTCCTGACTCCTGCTGCCGGCGCGGAAGCTGGTCCGGGGGTCGATCTGGTACGTGGTGGAGTCGAGGTACGCCTCCTGGCCCCAGGTGTAGAGGTCGCCGGTGGACACCCAGTCCGTGCGGGTCGGCGCGAGCGGCCGGTTGCTGGTCTGGCCGATGCCCCAGTTGTTGTACGAGGGCCAGTCGTAGCGGAATTCGCCACCCCGCGTCTGCGGGGTCGGCACGTTGAAGCCGACGTCCACCCGGGCCAGCGTCTTCGGGGTCTCG
This sequence comes from Micromonospora sp. NPDC051543, assembly GCF_044454415.1. Lineage (NCBI taxonomy): Bacteria > Bacillati > Actinomycetota > Actinomycetes > Micromonosporales > Micromonosporaceae > Micromonospora > Micromonospora sp. NPDC051543. The sequence continues at coordinate 63,208 of NZ_JBITDT010000017.1, read as the reverse complement.
GTCCGGCTCAGGTTGCCCGGAATCCGGTTGTGGTACGCCTGGACCAGGTCGTACACGTAGTCCGCGACCGGCTGCGAGACGACCTCGACCCTCGTGGATCCGCGCTGCACCTGCCGGATCAACGCCTCACCCTCGTCGGTGCTGAGCATCGCCACCTCGATCGGCGTGGGTGTGAAGAAGTCGATCGAGTAGTCGCGCACCTCGCGCCACGGGAAGTCGTTGACGACCAGCATCATCTTCGCCCCGGCGGCGGTCGCCGCGGCGGCCTGCTCGGCGTCGGTGACGTCCCAGTTGCGCCGGACCACGACCACCGCGCCCCGGGCGTTCAACCCGGCGTAGTCGCCCGCCGCGCCGTTGCCGGCGAACACCGTCGGCAACGTCCACCTGCCCTTCGGCAACTGGGTGGTGCCCTGCTGACGTACCACGTCGTCGAAGTTCACCTTCGTCGTGCCCACGGTCAGCACCGGCTGCTCCTTGCGCCACCGGGCACCCAGGTAGAAGTCGCCGTGCCGTACGTCCCGGCTGGTGGGCTGCGCCCAGAAGCTGTCGTAGAACACCCCGCCGGCGATGAACGAGCGCCAGCGGCCCTCACCCTGGGACCGGTAGTAGTCCAGCCGGGTGAACGTGTCGGCGGTCTGCTGCGGCACCGACGACTCGACCTGGCGGGCCGCCTTCCCGTCCAGCCGGACCGTGGTGTCCGCATTCAGGTTGATGTCGGGGTTTCCGAGCAGCGCCACGCCGAGTGAGTTCGGTCCGTGGCTGCCGGTGACGTTCAGGAAGCTCATCGCCGACCAGACGCCCTCCGGCAGGTAGAGCTGCGCGACTCCGTCCCCGTCGGTCTCGACGAAGCTGATGTCGTAGCTGCCCGGCTGGCCCAGCTCGACGATGCCACTGGCGGGCTTGCCGGCCCGGTCGGTCATCTCCAACCGGAGCTGGTGGTACGGCGTGTAGGTGCCCAGCGCGACGGCCGTGCGGGTCAGCACCGCCCGATCCGGTCCGGTGGCGACGATCTGGCCGGTGTACCGGCTGCCGGTGGCGGCCCGGGAGGTGTCGGTGGTCAGCGTGACGCTGGCGGTGCCGTTCGCGGGCACGGTCAGCTGCGCCGCCGACAGGCTGAACAGCCCGGCCGGCGCGTTCGGCGCGTCCACCGACAGGGCCAGCGTGCGAGGTTGCCCGGTGGTGTTGGTGTACGTCAGCGGGTGCGTGGCCCTCGTGGTGCCCTGTCGCACGCTGGTGGAGACGGCTCCGGTGGCGACGATCGGGGCCCGCACGGCGGCGGCGACGTCGACCCGGCCGGTGCCGGCCTGGTACGCGTCGTACTGCGGGGTGGCCTTGGTCGTGCTGACCAGGGCGTCCTTGAGTTGCTGTCCCGTCCAGCCCGGGTGCCGGGCGGCGAGCAGGGCAGCGGCACCGGCGACGTGCGGCGCGGCCATCGAGGTGCCGTCCAGGCTCTGGTACGGGCCCTCGCCGGGCGCGTACTGCGAACGGGCCGCCAGCACAGCGACGCCGGGCGCGGTCAGCTCGGGCTTGATGGCCTCGTCGCTGATCCGGGGACCCTGGCTGGAGAAGGAGGCGAGCTGGTCGTCGCCGTCGACCGCGCCGACGGTCAACGCCGCGTCCGCCGCACCCGGTGCGCTCACGCTGCCGGGCAGCCCGGCGTTGCCGGCGGAGATGACGAACAGCGCGCCGGTCTCGGCGCTGAGCGTGTTGACCGCCTGGCTCAGCGGGTCGGTTCCGTCGCCGGGCTGATTGGAGCCGAGGCTCATGTTGACGATGCTGGCGTCGGCCTGCCGCGTCGCCCATTCCATGCCGGCGAGGATCCAGGAGTCCATCCCGGAGCCGTTGTCGCTGAGCACCTTGCCGATGGCGAGCCGGGCGTCGGGGGCGACACCCCTCTCCCGGCCACCGGAGGCGGCGCCGGTTCCGGCGATGGTGGAGGCGACGTGGGTGCCGTGCCCGACCCGGTCGGTGAGTTCCTCGCCCGGCACGAACACGGCGGACGTGCTGATCCGGTCGGTCAGGTCCGGGTGCGCCGCGTCGATGCCGGTGTCCAGGATGGCGACCCGTACGCCCGCGCCGGTGTCGCCGCCGGCCCAGACAGCGGGAGCGCCGATCTGTGCGGTGGTGTCGGCGAGGTCGGCGTGTACGCGTCCGTCGAGCCAGATCTTGGCGATCCCGCCCGAGAAGCGTCCCTTGTCGCCGGTCGGGGCGAGCGCCCTCGCGTCCGGGGCGGCCGTGATCGCGGTCCAGAACTCGTCGGCCCGGTCGCGGTCCTCGCTGAGCGCGGCACCGGAGATGCTACTCAGGGTACGGGTGCGGGTCGCACCGGCCGGTGCGCCGCTGGTGCGCAGGCCGGCGCTCCCGGCGTCGTACGAGACGATCAGGGGCAGGTGGTCCGTTCCCCGGTCGTCGTACCCGTCGGCGATCAGGCGGGTGACGTTGAACAGCCGCTTGTCCAGGGTGTTCGCGGCCACGTAGGGCAGCACGGACTGCGGGTAGACGTACAGGTCGTCGCCGGCCTCGACCACCCGCACGGCCGTCGGGGCGCCGCCGGGACCGCGTACGTCGAGGGTGCCGCCGTTGGCGCCCTGCCGGGTGGTGACCACGTCGCCGGTGATGAGGGTGACCGAGTGGGCGCCGGGCGGGGTGGGCAGATCTGTCACGGGGGGCGAGCCGGGGTTTGCCGGTGCACCGGGGGCGGCCAGGGCGGGTGTGCCACCGGTCGCCGCGAGGGCCGTGGAGACCATGGCGGCGAGCCAGGCTCCACGGGTACGCGAGAACTTCAACTGATGTCGTTCCTTGCCTCGTCGTCTGTTCGCTGGCGGGGTGACAGCGAACGGGACGCTACGCGCGGAAGATCATCTGGTACAGATCGCTTGTGTAAAGCGATGGTCATCGCTGGTAACTGCCGGTCAGGAGTTAGGCTCCTCCGATCACCCCAAGTTACCCGGAGGTAATCATGTCGGAGGAGCAGCGCGTCGCCATCGTCACCGGAGCCGCACGCGGTATCGGTGCCGCCACCGCCCGGCGGCTGGCCGCCGACGGGATGGCAGTGGCGGTCGTCGACATCGACGAGGCGGCCACCAAGGAGACGGTGGACGCCATCGCCGGCGCGGGTGGTCGCGCGCTCGGCGTGGGTGCCGACGTGTCCGACCGTGACCAGGTCGGGGCCGCCGTCGAGCGGGTCGCCGCCGAACTGGGCGCTCCCACCGTCCTGGTCAACAACGCCGGCGTGCTGCGCGACAACCTGCTGTTCAAGATGACCAACGCCGACTGGGACACGGTCATGGGCGTACACCTGCGCGGGGCGTTCCTGTTCAGCCAGGCCGCCCAGAAGCACATGGTGGACCGCAAGTGGGGGCGGATCGTCAACCTGTCCAGCACCTCCGCGCTGGGCAACCGGGGGCAGGCGAACTACGCCGCCGCCAAGGCGGGCCTCCAGGGCTTCACCAAGACGCTCGCCATCGAGCTGGGGCCGTTCGGGGTGACCGTCAACGCCGTCGCGCCCGGCTTCATCGTCACCGACATGACGGCGGCCACCGCCGCTCGCATGAAGGTCGACTTCGAGGACTTCCAGAAGCACGCCGCCGCCGAGATCCCGGTGCGCCGGCCGGGACGCCCGGAGGACGTCGCCCACACCATCTCGTTCCTGGCCAGCGAGGGCGCCGGCTTCGTCTCCGGCCAGGTCATCTACGTGGCCGGCGGCCCACGGGCCTGACCTGCTCCGCTTCCGTTCCGCGGCCCGGCCGGTCAGGCCGGGTCGCGGCGGGTGCGCCAGAGCCAGAAGAGGCCCAGCACCGGCAGGGCGAGCGGGATGTAGCCGTACCCGCTGCCGAACTGGGACCACACCGTCTCGTCCGGGAAGAGGGCCTTGTCGGCCAGGCTCAGGATGCCGACCGCGACGACACCGACCAGCTCCACCGAACAGCACACCAGCGCCACCCGTCGGCCGGTGTGCCCGGCCCGGGCCAGACCCACCGCGGCCACGATGTAGATGAGCGCGGCCAGGGCGGAGAGCAGGTACGCCACCGGCGCCTCGTCGAACTTCGTGGCGATCTGTAGGCCCGCCCGACTCGTCGCCGCGATGGCGAACAGCAGGTAGACCGCGATCAACAGACGGCCGGGGCCGGAGTTCGTGCGTTGCCGGGCCGGACGAGTCTCAACCACCGAGGACCTCCCAGGTCTGCTGCAACCGCACCACCACGACCGGCGTCACCAGGCAGACCGCGCAGACGATCGCCGACCCCCACCGGGTCGGTTCCATCCGGGCCAGCACCCAGGCCAGCGGTGGCAGGCAGACCAGCGTGACCAGGTAGCCGAAGAACGCGCCGGGCTCGCCCGGCCGGTCGCCGCCGCCGACCGCCACGAGGGCCAGCACACCCAACGCGAGCAACACCAACTCGAGTACGGCCAGACCGGCGAACTGCACCCGGTCCGGCGGCCGGTGGCGTACCGCCACGACCAGCGCCCACACGGCGACGAGCAGCGACAGCACGATCGACACCGTCGCGAGGAGCCCGTCCACCGGCGAGCCGGCCGCCGCGCTGGTCATCGGCCCCACCCGGTCGTCGCCTCGGTCACCGGCACAGCCTACTAACCGTCGTAGTACCCGCCGCGCGCTGCCTGGCCGTCGCGCCCCTCGGCTGCCGTCGCGCGGGCCCGGCACCCTCCACCTGACGTCCTTTGCTCTGCTTCACTCAAGGAAACACCTGGCGTCCGATTATCGGACGTCGGGTGTTTCCTGGGTTGAAGCAGAGCAAAGGACGGACGTCACCTACCCCCTTGCCACCCGGCGCAGGGCGACGCGGGCGACGCCAGACCAGGGACATCACGAGCACGCCGGACGACGGCCGGCGAACCACCCGACTCGTCGGTTGGCGACCCGCCATCGGCGTGGCCAGCAGGGCGACTAGCGTGGATCACGTCCGTGGCGTCGCCACGGTGGGGGGAAACAGCGGAGGTACACGTGCTGCGGTTCGGCTTGTTCGGCACCGGTCACTGGGCGATCGAGACGCACGGGAAGGCGCTGCACGCCCACCCGGACGCGGAGCTGGTCGGGGTGTGGGGGCGTAACCCGGAGCGGGCCTCCGCGCTGGCCGAGCGGTACGGCGTGCCCGCGTACGCCGACGTCGACGCCCTCATCGAGCTGTGCGAGGCCGTCGCCGTCGCGCTGCCCCCGGACGTCCAGGCCGACATCGCGGTCCGGGCCGCCAATGCCGGCCGGCACCTGCTGCTGGACAAGCCGTTGGCGCTCACCGTGGACGACGCCGACCGGGTGGTCGCCGCCGCCGAGGCGTCGGGAGTGGCCTCCGTGGTGTTCTTCACCCAGCGGTTCCAGCCGAACGTCACCGCGTTCCTCGCGTCGACCGCCGCCGCCGGTGGCTGGCAGCACGGCCGCACCACGGCGTTCGCGTCGATCTTCCAGGACGGTAGCCCGTACGGCGGCTCGCTGTGGCGTCGCGAGCACGGCGCGCTCTGGGACATCGCCCCGCACGCGCTCTCGATCCTCCTGCCGGTGCTGGGCAAGGTCACCCAGGTGGCCGCGATGGACGGCCCGAGCGGGATGGTGCACCTGTTGCTCACCCACGAGGGCGGCGCGACCAGCAGCGTCTCGCTCTCCCTCGACGCGCCGACCGAGGCCATGGCCCGGGAGTTCGTGTTCTACGGCGAGAACGGCATCGAGACCGTGCCGCACGGCGAGAACGACGCCGCGACGGCGTTCGGTGTGGCGATCGACCAGCTCGTCGAGCAGGTCCAGTCCGGTGCCCGCGACCACCGCTGCGACGTCCGCTTCGGCCGCGAGGTGGTCACGATCATCGCCGCCGCCGAGGAGGCCCGCCAACAATCCCGCACGATCCCCCTCCCCTAACCCCGTCCCACCCTCCCCCTTCGCCTGACCCCGTTGATCATGAAGTTATTGCTCCGACACGCCGGGCCGGGTGGCAATAACTTCATGATCAACGGGGTCTGGGGTCTGGGGTCTGGGGTTTGGGGTGTGGGGGCCGGAGGGGTGGGGTTCAGGTGGGGGTTGTTAGGGCGTCGGTTAGTTCTTCGGGGTTGTCGAACTGTTCGGGTGGTAGGGCCTGGAGCAGGTGCAGCATGGTCGTGTCGGCGCCGTTCTCCTGCGCCCAGCGGACGAGGTCCTCGCGGGAGACCGGGTAGTCGAGCCCGGCCAGGTACTCCTGCAACTGCACGCCTGACACGGTCATGTCGGATGGCTACCCGTTCGGGTCAGGCGTACACGCTGACGGCGTGTCGGCTCGCGACGCGCCGACGGTTTGTCGACGTGAGCGCCGGGTAGCCGCTCCCATGCTGGTTCAGCGGCTCGGCGCGCCGAGCGACTTCGACCCGTTGCTGGAGCGCGTTCGGGACGCCCGGGTGGTGATGATCGGCGAGTCCACGCACGGCAGTTACGACTACTACCGGCTCCGTGAACAGTTGACCCGTCGGCTGATCGCGGAGTGCGGCTTCTCGTTCGTGGCCGTGGAGGGCGACTGGCCGGACTGCGACCGGGTGCACCGCTCGGTCACCGCCGCGCCCGGCGGGGCCCTCGATCCGCAGAGCGCGCTGGAGGGCTTCGAGCGGTGGCCGACCTGGATGTGGGCCAACGCCGAGGTCGCGCGCTTCTGTCGGTGGCTGCGGGCGTGGAACCTGCAACGGCCCGAGGGCGAGCGGACCGGGTTCCACGGGCTCGACGTCTACAGCCTCTGGGAGTCGATGCAGGCGATCTTCGACTACCTGGGGGAGGAGGACCCGACCTCGCTGGAGGCGGCGCAGGACGCGTACCGGTGCTTCGAGCCGTACGGCAAGCGGGTCGAGGAGTACGGCGCGGCCAGCCGGTTCGTCTCCGCCCGGTGCGAGGAGGAGGTGGTCCGGCTGTTGGCGCGTACCCGGGAACAGGCCATGTCGGACGGCCCGGACCGCTTCTCGGCCTGGCAGAACGCGGAGGTGGTGGCCGGCGCGGAGCGCTACTACCGGGCGATGGTGGCCGGCGGTCCGGACTCGTGGAACATCCGCGACACCCACATGCAGGACACTTTGGACCGGCTGCTGCACCGCTACGGCCCGGACGCCCGAGGGATCGTCTGGGCGCACAACACGCACGTGGGGGACGCGCGGGCCACCGACATGGCCGCCGACGGGATGGTCAACATTGGTCAGTTGGCCCGTGAACGGCACGGCGACGACGCGGTGGCGCTGATCGGGTTCGGCACCTACCGGGGCACGGTGATCGCCGCTCCCCGGTGGGGCTCGCCCTCGGAGGCGATGGTGGTGCCGCCGGCTCGGGAGGGCTCGGTGGAGCGGCGGCTGCACGAGCTGATGCCCGAGCGGGCGGTGCTCGTCTTCGGCGGCGACGACCAGCCGGGCTGGGTCACCGAGCCGGCGGACCACCGGGCGATCGGGGTGGTCTACGACCCGTCGTTCGAGTCCTGGGGCAACTATGTGCCGACCCGCCTGGCCGCCCGCTACGACGCGCTGATCTGGTGCGACGAGACGACAGCCCTGCACCCGCTGGCCGTCCCCGCCGCCCCCGGCGAGATGGAGACGTACCCGGCCGGCGTGTGACCGGGCCAGCGCGGATCATGGAGTTGTGGTGCCGGACGAAGTGCCCGAGTCAGGGCGCGACGGGCACCACAACTCCATGATCGACCAGGCTGGGGCCTAGACCCTCGTGGGTTCCTGGGTCGTGAGGTGGTCGCGGAGGCCTTCGCCCTCGATGTCGACGTTGGGCAGGGCGCGGTTCAGCCAGCGGGGCAGCCACCAGGCGCGGTCACCGAGCAGGGACATCACGGCCGGGACGATGGTCATGCGGACCACGAAGGCGTCGATGGCCACACCGATGGCGAGCGCGAAGCCCATCGACTTGATCACCGGGTCATCGAGGAAGACGAAGCCCCCGAACACCGACATCATGATCAGCGCGGCGGCGGTGACCACCCGGGCGCCGTGCCCCATGCCGCTGATCGTGGCCGCCCGGGCGCTCTCGCCGTGCACGAAGTCCTCCCGCATCCGGGACACCAGGAACACCTCGTAGTCCATGGCGAGCCCGAAGAGGATGCCGATGAGCAGGATCGGCAGGAAGCTGATCAGCGGGCCGGGCGTGTCCAGGCCGACCAGGTCGGCGAGGTGCCCCTGCTGGAACACCGCCACCGTGATGCCGAACGTGGCGGCGACGGTGAGCAGGAAGCCCAGCGCGGCCTTGACCGGCACCAGCAGCGAGCGGAACACCAGCATCAGCAGCAGGACCGACAACCCGACCACCAGCAGCAGGTAGACCGGCAGCGCGTCGGACAGCTTCTCGGAGACGTCGATGCCGATCGCGGTGACGCCGGTGAGCAGGACGTCCGCGCCTCGGATGCCGCTGACCGAGCCACGGATGTCGTGCACCAGCGTCTCGGTGGCCTCGTCGGTCGGGCCGGTCTTGGGCACCACGCCGAGCAGCGCCGTCCGGCCGTCCGGGCTGAGCTGCGGCGGCGCCACCGCGAGGACGTTCTCGGTACGTTGCAGCAGCGCGGTGACCTGCGGTACGGCGGCCGCGGTCGCCTGTGCGTCGTCGCCGGCCACGACCACCGCGAGCCGGCCCGTGAAGCCCGGGCCGAAGCCCTCGACGGTCAGGTCGTTCGCCACCCGGGCGGGAGAGCCGACGGCGGCCGTCGCCGCGCCCGGCAACGCCAGCCGCATGTCGGGCGTGGGCAGCGCGAGCAGCCCCAGGCCGAGTAGCCCGACCAGGATGACGGGTACGCGGAAACGGGTGACGAACCGGGCCCAGCGGAAGCCGAACCGGGTGCGGTCCTCGGCCGGGGCCGGCCGGTCGAGGTCCGCGTCGGTGCCCGGCGTGCCCTCGTTGGCGAGCGCCCGCAGCCGGCGGGGGAGCACCCGGCGACCGGCGAAGCCGAGCAGCGCCGGCTGCAGGGTGATGGCGACGAGGACGGCCACGGTGACGGTGCCGGCGGCGGCGAGACCCATGACGGTGAGGAACGGGATGTCCACCACGGCCAGTCCGGCGAGCGCGATGACGACGGTGGCGCCCGCGAAGACCACTGCGGAGCCGGCGGTGCCGACGGCCCGGCCGACGGCCTCGTCCGGCGGCAGGCCGTCGAGCAGGTTCTGTCGGTGCCGGGAGGTGATGAACAGCGAGTAGTCGATGCCCACGGCGAGGCCGAGCATCAGCGCGAGGATCGGTGCCGTGCTGGTCAACTCGATGACGCCGCTGAGCGCGAACAGGCCGGCCATGCCGACGCCCACGCCGATCAGCGCGTTGAGCATGGTCATGCCGGCGGCCACCAGCGAGCCGAAAGTGATGATCAGGACGATCGCGGCGACCAGGACGCCGAGCGCCTCGGTCGAGCCGATCTCCGGCTCCCCGCCCAGCACCTCACCGCCCGGGGCGACCTGCCAGCCCTTGGCCTTGGCGGCCGCGCCGACCTCCTCGTACGCGGTCTTCTGCTCGTCGGTCACCTCGTCCGCTCCGGTGGCGAACTGGACCTGCACCAGCGCGTACCGGCCGTTGGGCGAGACCGCGCCGACCTGGAGCGGGTTGACCGCGCCGACGACGCCGGGCAGCGTCCCGGCCTGCTGGACCAGTTCCTGCACCACGGCCTGGCCCTCCGGGGTGGCCAGTTGGCCGTCCCCGGGCGCCTTGAGCGTGATCGTGCCCGTGGCGCCGCTGGCCGCGGGGAACTGCTCGCTGAGCAGGTCCAGCGCGCGCTGGCTCTCGGTTCCGGGCATGGTGAAGTTGCTCGCCGTCGGTCCGCGCAGGGTGGCCGCGGCGAGGCCGGCACCGACGAGTACGACGAGCCAGAGCGCGACGACGAGCCGTCGCCGGCGCAGCGCGCCCCGGCCGAGCCGGTAGAGCAGGGTGGCCATCAGGAGTCCTTGTCCTCGGTCGTGGGTGGTTGGGGCTGGGGTGTTCCGACGGGTTCGACGGCCCGCCGGGCGAGGGTGAGCAGGGCGGGACGCAGCTCGTCGTCGGGGATGTCGACGAACTCGGCGCACGCCTCGGAGATGCCGGCCAACAGCACCAGCGCGGCGATCCGGGCGCCGGGGCGGTCGGAGTGGCCGGCCAGCGCGTCGCGCAGCCGTTCGGAGATCTGCTGGATGTGGGCGAAGGCCGGCTGGCACAGCAGCTCCGGGAACTCGCCGCGCAGGACGGCGATCTCCCGCCGGAACCGGACCGCGAGGTCGACGAAGCCGACCGCGGCGACGTCCTGGGCGGCCGCGCCGGTCAGGCCGCTGAGCTGGTCGTCGAGGTCGGTCAGCACCGTGATGGCCGGTGCCATCAGCTCGGCGAGCAGGGCTTCCTTGTTGGCGAAGTGGTACAGCACGGTGGCCTTGGAGCAGCCGACCTCGCGGGCGATGTCCTGCAACGAGGTGCCCCGGTAGCCGGTCACCGCGAACCGTCGCGCCGCTGCGGCCAGGATCTCGCCGTGCGTCTCGGACACCGCTCTCGCCATCACCGGTCCACCTCCGCGAACCAGCATGCCTGACCGATCGGTCAGACCCTGACCGATCGGTCAGACGAACCGGGTGGCGTTCCCCACACCCGGTTTCTGTTTTAGTCCGCGTGCTCCGCGTCGTACCTGGTCCGCGCCTCGGCGATCGCCCGGCGGTGCCGTTCCGCCCAACTCGTCAGGGCCACCAGCGACTCGTACAGCTCCAGGGCCATCGGGGTGGCCACGTACTCGACCTTCGGTGGCACGGTCGGATAGACGGTGCGGTGCAGCAGGCCGTCGCGTTCCAGGTTGCGCAGGGTCAGCGTGAGCATCCGGCGGCTGATGCCCTCGATGTGCCGCTCCAACTCGGTGAAGCGCACCGGGCCGTGCGAGGCGGCCACCAGGATGCCGATGCTCCACTTGCCGCCGACCCGGTCGAGGACCTCGCGGACGGTGCACGCCCGGGCCTGCCCGGGGGTGAAGGGCACGTTCTCCGCCGAGCAGGTCAGCTCGGCCTCCACCAGGGCGGACACATCGCTGTTCCTCTGGGACACGACAGTGCCTCCTTCCGCTCCCGCTCATGGTCACAGACGATGGCGTCGGTAACAAACCGTGCACCAAGGAGGATTCCGTGGACCGAGCGACCCCGTCCCGCTGGCCGGCGCTGCTGGTGCTGTGCGCCGGCACTCTCATGATCATTTTGGATGGCAGTGTCGTGTCGGTGGCGCTGCCCGCCGTACAACGCGACCTGGGCTTCACGGCCGCCGGGCTGGCCTGGGTGGTCAACGCCTACCTGGTGGCGTTCGGCGGGCTGCTGCTGCTCGCCGGCCGTCTCGGTGACCTGCTCGGCCGACGCCGGGTCTTCCTGGCCGGCGTCGCGCTGTTCACCGTGGCCTCGGCGGCCTGCGCGGCGGCCGGCGGGCCGGCCCTGCTCGTCGGCGCGCGGTTCGCCCAGGGCGTCGGCGGCGCGCTGGCCATGGCGGTGAGCCTCGGCATGATCGTCCGGCTCTACCCCGAGCCGGCCGAGCGGGCCCGCGCCATCGCCGTCTACAGCTTCACCGGGGCGGCCGGCGCGTCCGTCGGCACGGTGGCCGGGGGAGTGCTGACCGAGGTGGCCGGCTGGCGCTCGATCTTCCTGGTGAACCTCCCGATCGGGGCGGCGATCCTGGTCGCCGCCGTCCGCCGGCTCCCCGCCGAGCGGGGCATCGGCCTGCGGGCCGGCCTCGACGTGCCGGGCGCCGTGCTCGCCACCGCCGGCCTGATGGCGGCCGTGCTGGGCATCGTGGGTACGGGTGAGCACGGTTGGACCAGCCCGCGAACCCTCGGCGCGATGGCGCTCGCCGTGCTGCTGCTCGGTGGCTTCGCGGTACGCCAGCGCGTGGCGTCCACCCCGCTGCTGCCGGCCCGACTGCTGCGCGTGCCCGGTCTGCTCGCGGCGAACGCCGTGCAGTTCCTCATGGTGGCCGCGTACTTCGGCTTCCAGTTCCTGCTCGCCGTGGAGCTGCAACTGGTGCTCGGGCTGGACGCGGCGGCGACCGGCTGGGCCTTCCTGCCCACCCCCGTGGTGATCGCGGTGGTGTCGCTCGGCCTGGCGGGTCGGCTGATCGCCCGTTGGGGCGCCCGAACCGTGCTGCTGACCGGACTCGGCCTGGCCGCCGTCGGTTTCCTGGTGCTCGCCCGGCTGTCCGCCGACGGTGGCTACGTCGCCGACGTACTCCCGGCGATGTTGATCTTCGGGGTGGCCGGCGGCCTGACCCTGCCGGCGGTCACCACGCTGGCCATGGCCGGCGCGACCGACACCGACGCCGGGCTCGCCTCCGGTCTGGCCAACACGACCCAGCAGGTCGGGGGAGCGCTCGGCCTGGCGACGCTGGCGACCCTCGCGGCGGCCCGCAGCGACGGCCTGCGGGCCGCCGGTCAGGCCGAGGCGGCCGCGCTGGCCGGCGGTTACCGGGTCGCGTTCGCGGTGGCCGCCGCCCTGGTGCTCGCCGCGCTGCTGGTGGCTCTGGTCACCGGGCCGCGGCGGTCGGCCGCCGGGCGGTCCGGCGACGGCGGGCCGCGCAATCGTTCGGGGTCGAAGCGCCGCGTCCGGTTGACCGAGGACGCCGAGGCCGCGAGGGTGATCGGGTGAGTGAGGCTGACGAGACCCGAGACGGCGTGGCCCTGACCAACCTGGACCAGCCGCTGTCCGACCGTGACGACGCGACCAAGCGCGACCTCGTCGACTACCTCGACGCGGTCCGGGAGCCCATCCTCGGGCAGCTCCGGGACCGGCCGCTGTCGGTGATCCGGGTCCGCCCCGGCCAGCCGCCGTTCATGCAGAAAAACCTGCCCCGCTACACCCCGGACTGGGTACGCCGGACGCCGGTCTGGGCCGAAGCGTCGCACCGGGAGATCTCGTACGCCCTCTGCGACGACCGGCGGACCCTGCTCTGGTTCGCCAACCAGCGCGCGGTCGAGTACCATCCGACCCTGGCCACGGTTGCCGACCTGCACCGACCGACCCACCTGGTGCTCGACCTGGACCCGCCCGAGGGCGACGGGTTCCGGGCGGCGGTCGACGCGGCCCTGCTGGTCCGCCAGGCGCTCGCCGACGCCGGCCTGGTCGGAGCGGTCAAGACCAGCGGCGCCAAGGGCGTGCACGTCTTCGTCCCGGTCACGGGCGAGGCCACCGCCGAGGAGTTGGCCGCCGCCACCCGGGCACTCGCCGTCCGCGCCGAACGGCTCGACCCGGCGCTCGCCACGACGGCGTACATCCGCGAGGACCGGGGCGGGAAGGTGTTCGTGGACGCCACCCGCTCCGGCGGGGCGACGGTCGTCGCCGCGTACAGCCCGCGACTGCGGCCCGGGATGCCGGTCTCCTTCCCGGTCGACTGGGCCGACCTGACCCAGGTGACCCCGGCGGACTTCACGATCCGGACGGTTCCGGCGCTGCTCGCCGGGACCGACCCGTGGGTCGCGCGGCTGCCGGACCCCCAGCAGATCCCCGCCGACCTGGTCACCGAGGGCCGCGCCATCCCGGTCGCCCGCGTCCAGGCCATGCACGAGGGCAAGCGCCGGGCCCGCGCCCGCCGCGAAACCACCTGACGGTACGCCCCGACGACTGCCCCAACAGCCGCCACGCGGCTCGGGTCCGGCTCGGCCGTCCGGCGGTCCTTTCTTGTCGGGGTTCTGTGGCACGATTTTCCGGGTGACCAGCCGATCCACGGAGAGCCAGCGCCTCAGCGACCTCGCGCGGCTGCGTCGCGTCCGCGATCGCATCGACCGGGAGTACGCGCAGCCGCTGGACGTCGAGGCGCTCGCCCGGGGCGTCCACATGTCGGCGGGGCACCTCAGCCGGGAGTTCCGGCTCGCCTACGGTGAGTCCCCGTACAGCTACCTCATGACCCGGCGCGTGGAGCGCGCGATGGCCCTGCTGCGTCGTGGTGACATGAGCGTCACCGATGTATGTTTCGCGGTCGGCTGCTCGTCGCTCGGCACCTTCAGCACCCGCTTCACCGAACTGGTCGGGATGCCCCCCAGCACCTACCGCCGGGAGGCGGCGCTGTCGACCGCCGGGCTGCCGTCCTGTACGGCGAAGCAGGTCACCAGACCCATCAGGAATCGAGAAGCGCAGGTCACGCGGCCACCTCTAGCGTGACCGGGGCCCCGCCCACCCGAGCAGATGGAGAGACGATGAGCAAGGCAGCGGACTCGCCCGCGGCACACGTCGCCGACCGCCACGACCTGATCCGGGTGCAGGGCGCTCGCGTCAACAACCTCAAGGACGTGACGGTCGAGCTGCCGAAACGCCGCCTCACGGTGTTCACCGGTGTCTCCGGCTCGGGTAAGAGTTCGCTGGTGTTCGGCACCATCGCCGCCGAGTCGCAGCGGATGATCAACGAAACCTACAGCGCCTTCCTCCAGGGCTTCATGCCGACGCTGACCCGGCCCGAGGTCGACGTGCTGGCCGGCCTCACCACCGCGATCATCGTCGACCAGGAGCGGATGGGGGCCAACGCCCGCTCCACCGTCGGCACCGCCACCGACGCCAACGCGATGCTGCGCATCCTGTTCAGCCGGCTCGGGCAGCCGCACATCGGCTCGCCGAACGCCTTCTCCTTCAACGTCCCGTCGGTCCGGGCCAGCGGCGCGATCACCGTGGAACGCGGCGCGGGCAAGACGAAGACCGAGAAGGCGACCTTCAACCGCCTGGGCGGCATGTGCCCGCGCTGCGAGGGGATGGGCGCGGTCACCGACTTCGACCTCTCCGCGCTGTACGACGACAGCAAGTCGCTCAACGAAGGCGCGATCACGATCCCCGGCTACAGCATGGAGGGCTGGTACGGGCGGATCTTCCGGGGCTGCGGCTACTTCGACCCGGACAAGCCGATCAGCAAGTACACGAAGCGGGAGCTTCAGGACCTGCTCCACCGGGAACCGACCAAGATCAAGGTTGAGGGCATCAACCTGACGTACTCGGGCCTGATCCCGCAGATCCAGAAGTCGTTCCTCTCCAAGGACATCGACACGTTGCAGCCACACATCCGTGCCTTCGTGGACCGGGCGGTCACGTTCACGACCTGCCCCGACTGCGACGGCACCCGGCTCAGCGCCGAGGCCCGCTCGTCGAAGATCGCGGGCAAGAACATCGCCGACGTCTGCGCCATGCAGATCAGCGACCTCGCGGCCTGGGTCCGGGGCATCCAGGAGCCGTCGGTCGCGCCGCTGCTCAGCGGGTTGCAACACCTCCTCGACTCCTTCGAGGAGATTGGGCTCGGCTACCTGTCGCTCGACCGGCCGTCCGGCACGCTCTCCGGTGGCGAGGCGCAGCGCACCAAGATGATCCGCCACCTCGGGTCGTCGCTCACCGACGTCACGTACGTCTTCGACGAGCCGACGATCGGGCTGCACCCGCACGACATCGCCCGGATGAACGGCCTGCTGCTGCGCCTGCGCGACAAGGGCAACACCGTCCTGGTCGTGGAGCACAAGCCGG
Organism: Micromonospora sp. NPDC051543; assembly: GCF_044454415.1. Taxonomy (NCBI): domain Bacteria; kingdom Bacillati; phylum Actinomycetota; class Actinomycetes; order Micromonosporales; family Micromonosporaceae; genus Micromonospora; species Micromonospora sp. NPDC051543. The sequence continues at coordinate 47,797 of NZ_JBITDT010000017.1, read as the reverse complement.
AGGCCATCGCCATCGCCGACCACGTCGTCGACCTCGGTCCGGGCGCCGGCACCGGCGGTGGTGAGGTGGTGTTCGAGGGCACCGTCGAGGGGCTGCGCGCCAGCGACACCCTGACCGGGCGGCACCTGGACGACCGGGCCGCGCTGAAGTCGTCGGTGCGTACACCGTCCGGCACGCTCGCCGTGCGGGGCGCGAACACCCACAACCTGCGGGACGTCGACGTCGACATCCCGCTCGGCGTGCTCGTGGTGGTCACCGGCGTGGCCGGTTCGGGCAAGAGCTCGCTGATCCACGGCTCGGTGTCCAGCACCGACGGTGTGGTGTCGGTCGACCAGAGCGCGATCCGTGGCTCCCGGCGGAGCAACCCCGCGACGTACACGGGCCTGCTCGAGCCGATCCGCAAGGCGTTCGCCAAGGCCAACGGTGTGAAGCCCGCGCTGTTCAGCGCCAACTCCGAGGGTGCCTGCCCCGGCTGCAACGGCGCCGGCGTCATCTACACCGACCTGGGGATGATGGCCGGTGTCGCCGCCACCTGCGAGGAGTGCGAGGGGCGGCGTTTCCAGGCGTCCGTACTGGAGTACCGGTTCGGCGGCCGCGACATCAGCGAGGTGCTCGCCATGTCGGTGACCGAGGCGGAGGCGTTCTTCGGCACGGGCGAGGCCCGTACGCCGGCCGCGCACGCCATCCTCGACCGGCTCGTCGACGTCGGGCTCGGCTACCTGAGCCTCGGCCAGCCGCTGACCACCCTGTCCGGCGGCGAGCGGCAGCGGCTCAAGCTGGCCACCCGGATGGCCGAGAAGGGCGGCATCTACGTCCTCGACGAGCCGACCACCGGCCTGCACCTCGCCGACGTGGAGCAACTGCTCGGCCTGCTGGACCGGCTCGTCGACGACGGCAAGTCGGTGATCGTCGTCGAGCACCACCAGGCCGTCATGGCGCACGCCGACTGGATCATCGACCTCGGCCCGGGCGCCGGTCACGACGGCGGCCGAATCGTCTTCGAAGGCACCCCGGCAGACCTGGTATCGGCGCGCAGCACCCTAACCGGAGAACACCTAGCCAAGTACGTAAACGCCTAACCCCGCCCCGCCCCGCCTCGCGCCCGCGTCCCCAGGTTCTCCGCGATCTTGCACTTTCGGTGGCGACAAAACGCGCATCTCACCCAAAACGACAACCGAAACTGCAAGATCGCGGAGTCGAGGGGTTCGGGGCCTGGGGCGGGGCGCGGTGGGGCAGGTGGGGTCCGGGAGCGGGCACGGTTCGACGCGAGCCGGCACCGGGAGCGTGGGGTCCGGGAGCGGGCACGGTTCGACGCGAGCCGGCACCGGGAGCGTGGGGTCCGGGGCTCGGCCCCGGGACAGAAATGACAAGCGCCCCAGGTCCGCGCTTCTCAGCGGACATGGAGCGCGAAAGCTTGTGCCCCCGGCAGGATTCGAACCTGCGCCCCCGCCTCCGGAGGGCGGTGCTCTATCCCCTGAGCTACGGGGGCTCAGCGACTGGAGAAGACTAGCAAACCTCCTCCGCGTACGCCGAATCGGTATCGGGTGGGCCGATCGTGTCGGCGACCGGCCCACCCGGTACTCAGGCCGCGACCGCCCGTCCGCAACTGGGCAGCGGGTGCAGGACGATCCGCCGGGGCAGGCGGCGCGGCCACTCGTTGCGGGGCCAGGACCCGTCCACGATCAGGTGCACGGTGCGCTGTTCCTCGCCACTGAGTCGCAGGACGAAGTCGCGGGGGAGCGGCGGGTCGACCGTCGGCGTCGTGATCATGAAGCGCACCCGACCCCGGGACGACACGGCGGAGATCACGTCGGCGGCCGGCATCGTGCCGCGCAGTCGTACCCGCCCGATCCAGTAGACCTCGGCGAGGTGCTCCTGGGCGGTCCGGGTGATCGCCGGGTACTCGCTGCGTACCCACCGTTCGACCGCGCTGACGCAGAGCCCGCAGGCCCGCTCGCGCGGCTCGCGGGGACCCAACCCCCAGGCCCGCAGGTACGCCCCGACGGCGCCCACGTCCAGCGGAAGGTCGAACCGGCGCTGGATGAGCGTGGTGAGGCTCTGCCGCGTCCACAGCTCCTCGTCCAGGCCGAACTCGTCGGGGTGGACGCCCCGGAGTGTGTCGATCAGTTCGAGTTCCTGCTCGCGGCTGAGCATTCCCGGCTCGCCCTGCCGCTGTCCGCGACGGACGGCTGCCACCGCCCCGTCACCGCCGATGGTGTGGCGTCGGCACCAACTGGTGACCGAGCGCCGTGCGTCTCTGAGTGCAACCCCCACGTCTTGGGCAACGAGCCCGAATCACAACTGGTCACGATATGTGTGGAGAAAACTCTCTAAGCAACGTAATCGCCCGTCCAGCGCTAAACGCTAATAACGGACTAACCGGCACGTATAGGGAGGCTTCGGGAGGTGATCGACTCGGGATCTTGGAAGCCGGGGCGTCCCGGTTGTGCCGACAGCCCTCTTTGCAGGAAACCGAGTCGATCATCGAGCCCGCGCGCGGCGCCCCGGGGTGGCGGCCGGATACGGGCCGGGCCCGCGCCCCGCCGAGGTGCGGCGGTGACGCGGGCCCGGTGCGCCCGTGGAGTGGATCAGCCCTTGGCCTGCGCCTGGAGCTGCCGGAGGTTGTTCAGCTCGGACTGCTGGGTGGACTTCATGGTCTCGGCCACGCGTACCACCTCGGCGTTGTCGGTCTCCGCGAGCGCCGCGTCGATCATGTGGATCCCGCCCAGGTGGTGGTTGTACATGAGGGTCAGGAACTGCCGGTCGACCTCGATGCCCTTGGCGTCGCGCAGGGCGGCCATCTGCTGCGGCGTGGCCATGCCCGGCATCAGCCCGTCCTTGACCGCCGCGCCGTCGGACATCCACGACATCGGCGGCTGCGAGCCGGTCGGGCTCAGCCCCCACTCGCGCAGCCAGGTCTGCATGGCGCCGATCTCACCCTGCTGGCCGGTGGCGATGTCGACGGCGATCTGGCGGACCTCGGGCAGCGTCGCCGACCGGTACGCGATCAGGCTCATCTCCACGGCCTGGGTGTGGTGGGTCGTCATGTCCCGGGCGAAGCCCGCCTCGACCGAGGCGTCACCGGGGCGGGTGAGCCGGGGGGTGAGCAGACCGCCGGCGTACCCGAGCAACAGCCCCACCACCAGCAGGGCGGTCAACGCGAGCAGCCCGTAGCGCCGTGCCGGCGCCCGGCCGTCCTCTTCCGGGGCGGCCTGGGTCTCGTCGTACTCGCTGTCCGTGGTGGTGGGGGCTGTCATCGAGGTCCTTACTGGGTGGGCGGCTGCTGCTGGAGCTCACGCGGCGTGGTGCCGGTGGCGGTGACGCCCTGGTTGCAGAGCGCCGTGGGGCCCTCGACCGAGGCGTTCACCCGCAGGTCCTTGATGAAGTCGTCGATCCGCTTGTCGTCGGCGTTGTCGACCTTGAGCTGGTAGCCCCACGCCTGGAGCGAGATCGGCTTGTCCAGGCCCTCGTACGGGCTCATCAGCATCTTCTCGACGCCACGCACCTTGCCGGCGAGCTTGTCGACCTGGTCCTTGGGCAGGTCCGGGCGGTAGGTGATCCACACCGCGCCGTGCTCCAGGCTGTGCACGGCGTGCTCGCTGGCGATCGGGGCGTCGTACACGTCGCCCATGCAGTTCTGCCACGCCGCGTTGTGCACGCCACCCACGGGCGGCGAGTACTTGTAGGTCAGCGGGCCGGCCTTGTGCGCCTCGTACTTGAGGCTCTCCGGGTCGGACTTGCGGATGTTGGTGATGCCGTCGATGGCGTTGGCCCGCTTGTCCCACGGCTTGGAGCCCTGGACCGCCGCCCAGGCGCCGTACCCGATGATGCCGGCGGCGAGCACGCCCACCGCGACGAAGAGCGCGATGGGACCCCACGCCCGGCCCTGGCTCACCTTGACCGGTGCGACCGGCTTGCGCGGGCCCTTGCCACCGGCCCGGGGGGAGCCTGTCGGCTTGCCGGAACCGGCCTTGGCGCCGGGCGCCGGCCGGCCCGCGGCCGGCTTCTTGCCGGTGCTGACCACGGTCGGGCGGCGCTCTGGGCCACCCGGGGTACTGATGCTCATCGTGCCTCGTCAAGTCGGTCGGTCAGGGGAGATGGCGGGCCGGTTGACGCGCAGGGTAGCCGCCGAGTGCCCGAGTCTACCCCCGATAACATGGTTGGGTGACTCCTGCAGAACTCGCCTCGGTCGTCCTCACCGCCGCCCACGCCGTCTTCACCGACCGTGGCCTGGATCACGCCGCGCTGCCGGAGCGCACGGTGGTGGAGCGACCGCGCAACCCCGAGCACGGCGACTACGCCTCCACGCTCGCTCTGCAGTTGAGCAAGAAGGTGGGCGTCCCGCCGCGTGAGCTGGCCAGCGCCCTCGCCGACGAGCTGGGTCGGGCGCCCGGGATCAAGTCGGTGGAGATCGCCGGGCCGGGCTTTCTCAACATCCGGCTGGACGCCGCCGCCGCCGGTCAGCTCGCCCGGGTGATCGTCGAGGCCGGCGCGGAGTACGGCCGCAGCGACCGGCTCGCGGGCGAGAAGATCAACCTGGAGTTCGTGTCGGCCAACCCCACCGGCCCGGTGCACATCGGCGGCGTCCGCTGGGCGGCCGTCGGCGACGCGCTGAGCCGGCTGCTGCGGGCCACCGGCGCCGACGTCGGCACGGAGTACTACTTCAACGACGCCGGTTCGCAGATCGACCGGTTCGCCCAGTCGCTGCTGGCCGCCGCGAAGGGCGAGGCCGTGCCGGAGAACGGCTACGGCGGCGCGTACATCGCGGAGATCGCCACCGAGGTGCAGGCCCGCCGGCCCGACGTGCTCGACCTGGACGACGCAGCCGCCCAGGAGGTGTTCCGCGTCGAGGGTGTCGCGCTGATGTTCGACGAGATCCGCTCGTCGCTGCGGGACTTCGGCGTGGAGTTCGACACCTACTTCAACGAGAAGGACCTGCACGACCGGGGCGAGCTGGATCTCGCACTGGCGCGGTTGCGCGAGCAGGGGCACCTGTACGAGTCCGAGGGCGCGACCTGGCTGCGGACCACCGACTTCGGTGACGACAAGGACCGGGTGCTGCGCAAGTCCAACGGCGAGTGGACGTACTTCGCCGCGGACTGCGCCTACTACCTGGACAAGCGGGAGCGCGGCTTCGAGCGGGTCGTGATCATGCTGGGCGCCGACCACCACGGCTACATCGGCCGGATGAAGGCGATGGCGGCCTGCTTCGGCGACGACCCGGAGCGCAACCTGGAGATCCTCATCGGGCAGCTGGTCAACCTGCTGCGCGACGGCGCCCCGATGCGGATGAGCAAGCGGGCCGGCACGGTGATCACCCTCGAAGACCTGGTCGAGGCGATCGGCGTGGACGCCTCGCGGTACGCGCTGGCCCGCTACTCCAGCGACTCCCCGATCGACATCGACATCGAGCTGTGGACGCGGGCGACCCGCGACAACCCGGTCTACTACGTGCAGTACGTGGCCGCGCGGACGGCGGGCGTGGCCCGCAACGCCGCCGAGGTGGGCCTGGTTCCGGGCGACGCCGACGCGTTCCGCCCCGAGCTGCTCGAGCACGAGAAGGAGAACGAGCTGCTCAAGGCGCTCGCCGAGTTCCCGGCCGTGGTGGCCGCGGCCGCCGAGCTGCGCGCGCCGCACCGGCTGGCGCACTACCTGGAGGACGTCGCCCAGGCGTACCACCGGTTCTACGACAGCTGCCGGGTGCTGCCGTTGGGCGACGAGGAGGTCACCGACCTGCACCGCGCCCGGCTGTGGCTCAACAACGCCACCCGCACGGTGATCGCCAACGGTCTGCACCTGCTCGGCGTCTCCGCCCCCGAGAGGATGTGACATGCGGGCTCACGAGGCCGGTGCGCTGCACGCCGACATCAGCAACCAGGGGCCGGCCTGGCTTCGTACCCCGGTCGACGTCAACGCCCTCGTGCCGGCGTTGTGGCCGCGCAGCGTGGCACGCGGAGCGGACGGCGCGGTCGCCGTCGCGGGCCTGAGCGTCCGCGACATCGCGGCCGAGTTCGGCACCCCGGTGTACGTGCTCGACGAGGCCGACCTGCGCTCGCGCTGCCGCGACTTCCGGGCGGCCTTCCCGACCGAGGACGTCTACTACGCGGGCAAGGCGTTCCTCTGCCGGGCGGTGGTCCGGATGATCGCCGAGGAGGGCCTGCACCTGGACGTCTGCACCGGCGGCGAGCTGGCCACCGCGCTCTCGGCCGGGATGCCGCCGGAGCGCATCGGCTTCCACGGCAACAACAAGTCGGCCGCCGAGCTGGGCCGGGCGCTCGACGCCGGGGTGGGCCGCATCATCGTCGACTCGTTCACCGAGATCGACCGGCTGACCGCGCTGGCCCGCGAGCGCGGCGTCCGCCCCCGGGTGCTGGTCCGGGTCACCGTGGGCGTCGAGGCGCACACCCACGAGTTCATCGCGACCGCCCACGAGGACCAGAAGTTCGGCTTCTCCCTGGCCGGGGGTGCGGCGGCCAGCGCCGCGTTCAAGATCCTCGACGAGGACGTGCTGGAGCTGCGCGGTCTGCACTCGCACATCGGGTCGCAGATCTTCGACGCCAGCGGCTTCGAGGTGTCGGCCCGTCGGGTGCTCGCCCTGCAGGCGCAGATCCGCGACGCCCGGGGGGTGGAGCTGCCCGAGCTGGACCTGGGCGGCGGTTTCGGTATCGCGTACACCACCCAGGACGACCCGGCGACCCCGCAGGACCTGGCCAAGCGGCTGCGCAAGATCGTCGACTCGGAGTGCGCGGCGGAGAACCTGGCCGTGCCCCACCTGTCGATCGAGCCGGGCCGGGCCATTGTCGGGCCGGCCGTGTTCACCCTCTACGAGGTCGGTACGGTCAAGGACCTCGACGGCATCCGGACGTACGTAAGCGTCGACGGCGGGATGAGCGACAACATCCGTACCGCGCTCTACGACGCCTCGTACTCGGCGACCCTGGCCTCGCGCGCCTCGGACGCGGCGCCGTTGCTCGCCCGCGTGGTGGGAAAGCACTGTGAGTCCGGGGACATCGTGGTGAAGGATGAATTCCTGCCCGCCGACGTGCAGCCCGGAGATCTTGTCGCGGTGCCCGGCACCGGCGCGTACTGCCGGAGCATGGCCAGCAACTACAACCATGTGCCCCGGCCGCCGGTCGTCGCGGTACGTGACGGCCAGGCACGCCTGATCGTCCGGCGGGAGACCGAAGAGGACCTGCTGGCATTGGATGTGGGATGACGTCACCTGTGCGCTTGGCTCTGCTCGGCTGCGGCACGGTCGGCCAGGAGGTGGTCCGACTACTGCACGAGCAGTCGGCCGACCTGGCCGCCCGCATCGGCGCTCCACTGGAGATCGCCGGCATCGCCGTCCGCCGACTCGGCCGCGACCGCGGTGACCTGCCGATCGACGAGAGCCTGTTCACCACCGACGCGCTCGGGCTGATCAAGCGCGACGATGTGGACGTGGTCATCGAGGTCGTCGGTGGGATCGAGCCGGCCCGGACCTGGCTGGTCGAGGCGCTGCGCGCCGGCAAGAGCGTGGTCACCGCCAACAAGGCGCTGCTCGCCGAGGACGGCGTCGCGCTGCACGAGGCGGCCGCCGAGGGTGGCGGGGACCTCTACTACGAGGCGTCCGTTGCTGGCGCCATCCCGTTGCTGCGCCCGCTGCGCGAGTCGCTGCACGGCGACCGGATCAACCGGGTCACCGGCATCGTCAACGGCACCACCAACTTCATCCTGTCCGCGATGGACGCCACCGGCGCCGGCTTCGCCGAGGCCTTGGAGGAGGCCACCGAGCTGGGGTACGCCGAGGCCGACCCCACCGCCGACGTGGAGGGCTTCGACGCCGCGGCCAAGGCCGCGATCCTCGCCTCGCTGGCGTTCCACACCCGGGTCGGCGCCGCCGACGTGCACCGCGAGGGCATCACCGAGGTGACCGCCGCGGACATGGCCAGCGCCCAGGCGATGGGCTGCACGATCAAGCTGCTCTGCATCGCGGCCCGGGGCGTCGACGCGGCCGGTCAGGAGACGGTCAGCGTTCGGGTGCACCCGGCGATGATCCCGCGCAGCCACCCGCTGGCCAGCGTCGGCGACGCGTTCAACGCGGTCTTCGTCGAGGCGGACGCGGCCGGGCAGCTCATGTTCTACGGCCGGGGCGCCGGCGGCGCGCCGACCGCCAGCGCGGTGCTCGGCGACGTGGTGGCGGTGTCCCGCAACCGGCTCGCCGGTGTCCGCGCGGCCAGCGAGAGCGCGTACGCCGACCTGTCGGTGCGGCCGATGGGCGAGGCGCTGACCCGCTACCACGTGAGCCTGGACGTGGCCGACCGCTCGGGTGTGCTGGCCGCCGTGGCGAGCGTGTTCGCCCGGCACGACGTGTCGATCGCGACCGTGCGCCAGGGCTCGGCCGGTGGCGCTCCCGGCCGCGACGGCGACGCCGAGCTGGTCATCGTCACCCACGTGGCACCGGACGCCGCGCTCGCCGCGACCGTCGGCGAGCTGCGCGGTCTGGACATCGTCCGGTCGGTGACGAGTGTGCTGCGGGTCGAAGGCGGCGCCTGACTCGTTGGACCATCGGGGGTGCGGGTGTCCCGCCAGGTGGGTTACCCGGGGTGTGCCATCGATGGCTGCGGCAGGGTGGTCCAGGGTGACCGGGTGTTCGGGTCGGCGCAGCGGTAGAGGCTCGGGTCGTCCGGCGACGGAGAGGCGAGGAGAGCGACATGTGGCGGGGTCTGATCGAGGCGTACCGGGATCGGCTGCCCGTCACCGCGGCCACGCCGGTCGTCACGTTGCACGAGGGGAACACCCCGCTGCTGCCGGCGCCCGTGCTCTCGGCCCGGCTGGGTTGTGACGTCTACCTGAAGGTGGAGGGGGCCAACCCGACCGGCTCCTTCAAGGACCGGGGGATGACCCTCGCGGTGTCGAAGGCGGTCGAGGCCGGCAACAAGGCGATCATCTGCGCCTCCACCGGCAACACCAGCGCCTCCGCCGCGGCGTACGCGGCCCGGGCCGGACTGACCTGCGCGGTGCTGGTGCCGCAGGGCAAGATCGCGCTGGGCAAGCTGGCCCAGGCGCTGGTGCACGGGGCGAAGCTGCTCCAGGTCAGCGGCAACTTCGACGACTGCCTGGCGCTCGCCGCCAAGCTCGCCCAGGATCACCCGGTCGCGCTGGTCAACTCGGTCAACATCGACCGCCTGCACGGGCAGAAGACGGCCGCTTTCGAGATCGTCGAGGCGCTCGGCGACGCGCCGGACATCCACTGCCTGCCGGTCGGCAACGCCGGCAACATCTCCGCGTACTGGATGGGGTATTCGGAGGAGCAGGCCGCCGGCGTCACCACCCGCGCGCCCAAGATGTACGGCTTCCAGGCGTCCGGCGCGGCGCCGATCGTGACCGGCCAGGTGGTGCCGGAGCCATCCACCATCGCCACCGCGATCCGGATCGGCAACCCGGCGAGCTGGACGAAGGCGCTCGACGCGCGGGAAGCCTCCGGCGGCCTCATCGCGGCGGTGACCGACCGGGAGATCCTGTCGGCGTACCGGCTGCTCGCCCGTGAGGTGGGCGTGTTCGTCGAGCTGGGCAGCGCGGCCAGCGTGGCCGGCCTGCTCCAGCAGGCCGCGGCGGGCGCGGTGCCGGCCGGTTCGACGGTGGTCTGCACGGTGACCGGTCACGGCCTGAAGGACCCGGAGTGGGCGATCTCCACCGCGCCCGCCCCGCTCACCATCGGCAACGATCCGTTGGCCGCGGCCCGGGCCCTCGACCTGGCCTGAGGGCGTCGCCGCCGCCGGCGGTGGGCCGCCCCTGGGGGCGGCGGGGGTTCCGGTGATCGAGTCCGGCACACTTTCAGGTATCCCCGCCCGCATTCTCTTTCAGGAGTGAGCCAGGCCGATGTCGCTGCTCGCCAGATTCAGCCTCGCCAACCGAGGGCTGGTCGCCCTCATCGCGGTGGTGACCACGGCGTTCGGAGCGTTCGCCGTGCCGTCGCTGAAGCAGCAACTGCTGCCGTCGCTCGAGTTCCCGGCCGCGTTCATCGTGGCCGCCTACCCCGGCGCCGGACCCGAGATCGTCGAGTCGCAGGTGACCGAGCCGATCGAGAACGCCCTGCAGGGCATTCCGGGGCTGGACAAGGTCACCTCCACGTCCCGCGAGGGGTCGGCCACGGTCCAGGTCGAGTACGAGTTCGGCACCGACCTGGACGACGTGGTCAACAAGATGCAGACCGCGCTGAGCCGGATCGACTCCCAGTTGCCGGACAGCGTCGACCCGCAGGTAATCGCGGGCAGCACCGACGACCTGCCGGCGGTGGTGCTGGCCGCGGCCGGCGGCGCGGACGAGCGGGCGCTCGCCGAGAAGCTGCGCGCGACGGTGGTGCCGGAGCTGGAGGGCATCGAGGGCGTCCGTACGGTCGAGGTGACCGGCACCCGCGACGACGTCGTGGTGGTCACCCCGGACCCGGCGAAACTGGCCGCGGCGAAGCTCGCGCCGACCGCGATCGGCACCGCCCTGAAGACCAATGGCGTCTCCATCCCGGCCGGCGCGGTGACCTCCGGGGGTCTGGCCCTACCCGTGCAGGTCGGAACGCCCGTCGCCACCGTGGACGACCTGCGCGGCATCATCGTCGCGCCCGGCGCGGCGCCGGTGCGCCTCGGTGACGTGGCGACGGTCGAGCAGCAGCTCGCCCCGGCCACCGCGATCACCCGGACCAACGGCAAGGACAGCCTCGGTATCGCCGTCACCGCTTCGCCGGACGGAAACGCGGTGGAGATCTCCCACGAGATCCGCGACCGGTTGGCCGACCTGAAGAACGCCTCCGGCGCGGACCTGACGGTGGTGTTCGACCAGGCGCCGTTCGTGGAGAAGTCGATCGAGTCGTTGACCACCGAGGGTCTGCTGGGCCTCGTGATGGCGGTCATCGTCATCCTGGTCTTCCTGCTGTCGGTGCGCTCGACCGTGGTCACCGCGGTCTCCATCCCGCTCTCCGTGCTGGTGGCGCTGATCGCCCTCTGGATCGGCGACTACTCGCTCAACCTGCTGACCCTCGGCGCGCTGACCATCGCGGTGGGCCGGGTGGTGGACGACTCGATTGTCGTGCTGGAAAACATCAAACGCCATCTGGAGTACGGCGAGGAGAAGCAGCACGCGATCATCACCGGCGTCCGTGAGGTGGCCGGCGCGGTGACCGCGTCCACCCTCACCACGGTCGCGGTGTTCGCCCCGATCGCGCTGGTCGGCGGCTTCGTGGGGCAGCTCTTCGCGCCGTTCGCGATCACCGTGACGGTGGCCCTGCTCGCCTCGCTGCTGGTCTCGCTGACGGTGATCCCGGTGCTGGCGTACTGGTTCCTCAAGCCGCGTGGCGGCACCGTCGACGACGAGGCGGTGCGTCGTGACGCGGAGGAGAAGGAGCTGCACAACCCGTTGCAGCGGGCGTACCTGCCGGTGATCGGCTTCGCCACCCGTAAGCGGTCGACCCGCTGGATCACCGTCGGGCTCGGCCTGCTGGTGCTCTTCGCCACCTTCGGGCTGGCGCAGAAGCTGGAGACGAACTTCCTGGACGACTCCGGGCAGGACACGCTCAGCTTCCGGCAGGAGCTGCCGGCGGGCAGCGGCCTGGCCGCCACCGACGCGGCGGCCAAGCAGGTCGAGGCGGTCCTCGGCCGGATCGACGGGGTCGAGACGTACCAGGTGACGGCCGGCGGCGGCGACACGCCGTGGGCGGGCGGCGGCGGTAACAACGTCGCGAGCTGGTCGTTGGCGCTCGGCGGCGACAAGGACGCCAAGCAGGTACGCGAGGAGCTGCGCCGGGAGTTCGACAAGCTCGGCACCAGCGTGGGCGAGGTCAGCTTCGGCGGTGGCCAGGACGCGTCGACCAGCCAGCTGGAGGTGATCGTCCAGGCCAGCGACCCGGAGGTGCTGACCCGCGCCACCGAGGCGGCCCGTACGGCGATGGACGACGTCCCGGACGTCGAGGACGTCACCACGAGCCTCGCCGCGCGCGTGCCGCGGGTGGACGTGACCGTCGACCGGGTCGCGGCCGGTCGGGTCGGCCTCACCGAAGCCGCCGTGGGTCAGCTCGTCTCACAGGCGTTCCGTGGCGCTCCGCTGGGTCAGGTGGCGCTCGACGGGCGTCAGCAGGACGTGGTGCTGCGGCTGAGCGCCACCGCTCCGGTGTCGGTGGAGGAGCTGCGCGCCCTTCCGGTCGGGCCGGTGAAGCTCGACGACATCGCGGACGTCACGCAGGCCGAGGGGCCGCAGCAGGTGACCCGGATCGACGGTGAGCGCAGTGTCTCGGTGACCGGCGCGGCGACCGGTTCCAACCTGGGCGCGACCACGAAGGAGCTGCAGAAGCGGCTCGACGGCATCGACGTGCCCGGAGCGACCTTCACCATCGGTGGCGTCAGCGCCGACCAGTCGGACGCCTTCGGCGACCTGGGCCTGGCGGTGCTCGTCGCCATCGCGATCGTGTTCCTGATCATGGTGGCCACGTTCCGCAGCCTCACCCAGGCGCTGATCCTGCTGATCTCCATCCCGTTCGCGTCCACCGGCGCGATCGGTCTGCTGCTGATCACCGGTACGCCGCTGGGCGTGCCGGCGTTGATCGGTGTGCTGATGCTGGTCGGCATCGTGGTGACCAACGCGATCGTGCTGCTCGACCTGATCAACCAGTACCGGGCGCGGGGCATGGGAGTCCAGGAGGCGGTGGTCGAGGGCGGCCGGCGTCGGCTGCGACCGATCCTGATGACCGCGGTCGCGACGATCTTCGCCCTGCTGCCGATGGCCTTCGGGTTGACCGGCGAGGGTGGCTTCATCTCGCAGCCGCTGGCGGTCGTGGTGATCGGTGGCCTGCTCAGCTCGACGCTGCTGACGCTGGTCCTGGTGCCGACGCTCTACTCGATGGTGGAGCACACCAAGGAGTCGCTGCGGGAGCGGCGTCATCGGCGGCGCTCCGGCGACGCCGTGCCGAGCGGGTCGGAGAACGTCGAGCCGGACGGTCCGAACCAGGTGGCGGTGCCGTCGGGCGCACCGGCGGCGGCGCCGGCCGAGAGCGCGCAGCCCTCGGCGACGCGCCCCGCGCCGTCCGGTGCGCTGGTGGACGGCACGGACCAGTTCGAGGTGCTGCGGCTGCCCCGTAGCCGCAGGTCGCCGCTGCCCCCGTCGGAGCCGACCGAGTAGTCGACCGACATCGCGGGCAGCGCCCCCGGCAGGATTTCCTGTCGGGGGCGCTGCTCTTTGTAGCCCACACCGATCGAACGACCTGACCTCGGCTTCGCGTCACGTCTTGCATACTCCTGGTAGATGTCGGCGGTGATGAGCGGGGCAGGCGGATGAGCGAGGGTGGGCGCGGGTGGTCCCGGCGCGACCTGCTGCGCCGAAGCGCCCTGGTGGTGGCCGGAGCGACCGCCGGGGCGGGCGTCACGGACGTCTGGTTGAGCCACCGGCGGCTGCCGCTCGCCGGCGGCCCGGCCAGCGCCACCGTCGGCAATGGGGCGCAGGACGTCGGCGCAGGCGTCCTGCCGGTCGTCTGGTCGGTGTCGACCACCCAGCGGCTGGTCGCGCTCACCTTCGACGACGGCCCGGCGCCACAGTGGACGCCCATGGTGCTGGACACCCTCGCCCAGCACCGGGTGCCCGCCACGTTCTTCCTGGTCGGCAGCCAGGTCCGTAAGCACGCCGATCTCGTACGCGACCGGCTCGGCGAGCACGAGGTGGGCAATCACAGTTGGGCGCACCGGGACCTCGCCCAGTTGGACGCCGCCGAGGCGTACGACGACCTGAGCCGCACCCACGACGTGATCACCGACGTGACGGGCCGGGCCCCCCGCCTGGTCCGCCCGCCGTACGGTCACCTGGGTGGGGCGGTGCTGCACGCGGCCGCCCGGTTGAACTACCGGCTGGTGCTCTGGTCGTTGCAGATGGTGGAGCGGGAGTTTCCCGACGACCCGGCCGGTCATGCCCGCCGGATCGTGGACGGCGTCCGGCCCGGGACGATCCTGCTCGGGCACGACGTCGGTCAGCGGCGGCGCCTGGTCGCGCTGCGCGGCCTCCCCGACATGATTCGCGGGCTCCGGGAGCGCGGATACAGCTTCGTCACCGTCTCGTCGCTGCTGGGAGCGGGTGTAGCCCCCACACCCACCGGGTAGGGTGCCGGTCCGTGGCGTCCACCCTTTCGGTCCTTACCGGCAATCGGAGCTTCCGCAACCTCTTCCTGGCCGAGCTGGTGGTCTTCGGAGCCGACTGGTTCGTCATGGTGCCGCTGCTGGTGCTGCTGCCCCACCTGACGGGAAGCGGCGTCTGGGGCGCGTTGGTGCTGGCGGTGGACACCGGCATCGTGGCGCTGCTGCTGCCGTACACCGGCACCATCGCCGACCGGTTCGATCGGCGCAAGATCATGATTGTCGCGAACGTGGCCGCGCTGGCCGGTGTGTTGCTGCTGCTCGGTGTGCGCGACCGTGGCACGGCCTGGCTGGCGCTGGTGGCGATCGGGGCTGTCGCCGTCGCCAAGGCGTTCTACTCGCCCGCCGCGCAGGCCGCGCTGCCCAACGTGCTGGAGCCGCACGAGCTGGCCGCCGGTAACGCCGTGGCCGGCTCGGCCTGGGGCACCATGACGGTGGTGGGCGCCTCACTGGGTGGAGTGCTCAGCTCGGCCGCCGGCCCGTACGCCTGCTTCTGGGTGGCGGCGGCGGGCCTGGCGCTGGCCGCGGGCCTCGCCACGCGGATCCGCCGGCCGTTGCAGATGGCCCGCGACCCGTTGTTGCCGGCGCAGCGGACCTGGTCGGCGGTCCGCGAGGCGCTCGGCTACATCGGGCACCGACCTCGGGTGCTGGCGCTGGTGACGGTCAAGTCGGCGGTCGGCCTGGGCAACGGGGTGTTGACCGTGTTTCCGCTGCTCGCCGGCGTGTACGGGGTTGGTTCGCTGGGCGCGGGTCTGCTCTTCGCGGTACGCGGCGCGGGTGCGTTGGTCGGGCCCATCCTGATGCGTCGGGTGTTGACCAACCGGGCCTGGCTGCTGCCCGGGCTCGCGCTGTCCATGTCGCTCTACGGTCTGTCCTATGTGGGTGTGTCGGTCGTCCGCTGGTTCCCGCTGGTGCTGCTGCTGGTGTTCGTGGCGCACTTCGCGGGCGGCAGCAACTGGGTGATGTCGAACTTCGCCCTCCAGGGCGAGGTGCCGGACCGGCTGCGCGGACGCGTGTTCGCCACCGACATGATGCTCGCGACGCTGGCCATCTCGGTGAGTCAACTGGCGGTGGCCCTGGTCGTGGACGTGGTGGACGAGCGGGTGGTGCTGGCCGGCTGCGGGCTGGTCACCGTCGTGTACGCGGTCGGCTGGCGGATCGCCACCCGTCGTCTCTCGTTGACCGACCCGTCCGCCGAACCGGTCCCCGACCCGGCGAGCTGAGATCCGGCGGTCCCATGGTGCGGGCGAGCGGCCGAATCGTCGGTGCCGACGCCTAGCATGGGCGCGTGCCGACGAACTTCACCGCCGGGCCGGTCCGGGTCCGGGTTCCCGCGACGAGCGCCAACCTCGGTCCGGGCTTCGACGCGCTGGGGCTCGCCCTCGGGCTCTACGACGACCTGGCCGCCGAGGTGTCGTCCGGCGGGGTCCAGGTGACGGTGACCGGTCAGGGCGCCGGTGAGCTGCCGGCAGACGATCAGCACCTGGTGGTGCGGGCCATGCGTGCCACGTTCGACGTCCTCGGCGCGCAGCCCACGGGCCTGAGCGTGGAGTGCGTCAACCGGATACCGCAGGCGCGCGGCCTCGGCTCGTCGTCGGCTGCCATCGTGGCCGGGGTGCTGCTGGCCCGTGCCCTGGTCGCCGACGGCGAAGAGCGGCTGCACGAGCCGGCTCTCCTCCGGCTGGCCGCCGAGATCGAGGGCCATCCGGACAATGTCGCGCCGTGCCTGCTCGGCGGCTTCACGCTGGCCTGGACCGAGCCGGACGGCGCTCGTGCGGTGTCCCTGCCGGTCGCCGACGCCGTACGGCCGACCGTCTTCGTGCCCTCCGAACGCGGCCTGACCGCGACCGCGCGGGCGGCCCTGCCGGCCACCGTGCCCCACGCCGACGCCGCGTTGACCGCCGGACGGGCGGCGTTGCTGGTGCACGCGCTCACCACGGAGCCGGCGCTGCTGTTGCCGGCCACCGTCGACCGGCTGCACCAGGATTACCGCGCGGCCGGGATGCCGGGCACATCGTCGCTGGTCAGCGCGCTGCGTGAGACGGGTGTGGCGGCTGTGGTCTCCGGGGCCGGGCCGAGTGTGCTGGCGTTCGGCGAGCCGCCAGCGGGCTTCGACACGGGAACAGACTGGCAGATCTGGAAGTTACCGATAGACGTCAGCGGTGCCCGGGTCGCCCGGGGTAGACTGGGACACGCCGAGCGGGACCCTGTTGCCGCAGGTCGGAAGAGTTGATTACGCTCTAGACCTAGCACAGCCGCGAAGCACGCGATCTCCTGCGGGGCGGCACACCCCCGAAGCTCTCGGCGGTCAGCCCGTCACCCCTGCCAAGGCCCACGCCGCACCGCAGTTTCCACAGGTCGCCGCAGACGGCGAGACCTACCCACCGACGTTTGGTGGGTCGGGAAACCACCGGCTGCTGTGTCACAGACTCCCGCGACGCGTCCTTGCGAGGCGGGTGAACCGAGGCCGCCCGGCCACCTGAGCTCCGACTCCGGGCAGTCCCGGCCTTATCGAGGGAAGGAATCCATTGAGCGACACCACCGACGTGACGTCGGATGTTTCCAACGTCGCTGGCGATGCCACCGCTGCCGCTCCCGCCCGTCGTCGGCGCAGCGGTACCGGCCTGTCGGCGATGCTGCTGCCAGAGCTGCAGAGCCTGGCCGCGTCGCTCGGCATCTCCGGCACTGCTCGCATGCGCAAGGGTGAGCTGATCGCCGCGATCTCCGAGCGGCAGGGCGGCAACGCCGCCGGAACCCCTCGACCGCGGGCCGAGGTCGCCGCGGCGGCCGCTCCGGCCCGTGAGGAGGTGCGGGAGACCGTGGACCGCCCGGCGGCCGAGGGTCGCAGCACCGACCAGGCGCCGGCCGAGCCGGCCACCGAGACCGAGAGCCGCGGTCGTTCGCGGCGCAGCCGGACCGCTGCCGCGGAGGCCCGTACCTCCGAGGTCAGCACCTCCGAGCCGCGTGGCGCCGAGGCCCGCACCGACGAGGTCGAGAGCGGCGAGCGGTCCGAGCGTGGCGAGAACCGCCGCGACCGGGCCGAGCGCAACGACCGCTCCGAGCGTGCCGAGCGCAACGAGCGGGGCGACCGCAACGACCGGGGCGAGCGTGCTGACCGGGGCGAGCGTGCTGAGCGGGGCGACCGTGCTGAGCGGGGCGACCGTAACGATCGGGGCGAGCGGGCCGAGCGCAACGATCGGGGCGAGCGCTCCGAGCGGGGCGAGCGTGCCGAGCGCAACGACCGCAGCGATCGTGCCGAGCGGGGCGAGCGCAACGACCGCAACGATCGGGGCGACCGCAACGACCGTTCGGAGCGCGCCGACCGCAACGACCGTGGTCAGCGCGTCGAGCGCGTCGAGCGCGACAGCGACGACGAGGACGGCGAGGGCGGCGGTCGGCGTGGCCGGCGCAGCCGCTTCCGGGACCGTCGGCGTGGTCGTGGCGAGCGCGGCGAGACCGGCGGGGACACCGGCGGCGGCCGTGAGCCGCAGGTCGGCGAGGACGAGGTGCTCGTCCCCGTGGCCGGCATCATCGACGTGCTCGACAACTACGCCTTCGTACGGACGACCGGCTACCTGGCCGGCCCGAACGACGTGTACGTCTCGATGTCCCAGATCAAGAAGTACGGCCTGCGTCGCGGTGACGCGATCACCGGCGCCGTGCGGGCGGCCCGCGAGGGCGGCAACAGCGGTGACCAGCGGCGGGACAAGTACAACCCGCTGATGCGGCTGGACACGATCAACGGAATGGAGCCGGAGGAGGCGCGGCGTCGGCCCGAGTTCTACAAGCTCACGCCGCTCTACCCGCAGGAGCGCCTGCGGCTGGAGACCGAGCCGCACATCCTGACCACCCGGGTCATCGACCTGGTCATGCCGATCGGCAAGGGCCAGCGGGCACTCATCCAGTCTCCGCCCAAGGCGGGTAAGACGATGGTGCTGCAGGCGATCGCCAACGCGATCACCCGCAACAACCCGGAGTGCCACCTCATGGTGGTGCTGGTCGACGAGCGGCCCGAAGAGGTCACCGACATGCAGCGGTCGATCAAGGGCGAGGTCATCGCGGCCACGTTCGACCGTCCGCCGCAGGACCACACCACGGTGGCGGAGCTGGCCATCGAGCGGGCCAAGCGCCTGGTCGAGCTGGGGCACGACGTCGTCGTGCTGCTCGACTCGGTGACCCGGCTCGGTCGGTCGTACAACCTGGCGGCGCCGGCCAGCGGCCGGATCATGTCGGGTGGTATCGACTCCACCGCGCTCTACCCGCCGAAGCGTTTCCTCGGCGCGGCCCGCAACATCGAGAACGGCGGCTCCCTGACCATCATCGCCACGGCGCTGGTGGAGACCGGTTCGATGGCGGACACGGTCATCTTCGAGGAGTTCAAGGGCACCGGTAACGCGGAGCTGAAGCTGGACCGGAAGATCGCCGACAAGCGGACCTTCCCGGCCATCGACATCAACCCGTCCGGCACCCGTAAGGAAGAGGTCCTGCTCGCGCCCGAGGAGCTGGCCATCATCCACAAGCTCCGCAAGGTGCTGCACTCGCTGGACTCGCAGGCGGCGATGGACCTGCTGCTGGACCGCCTCAAGCAGTCCCGCACCAACATCGAGTTCCTGATGCAGATCGCGAAGTCGACGCCGGGGGAGTGACCCTCCGTCGGTGACCGACCGACGAGGAGAGGCGGGGGCGGTGCGGGCGCCCCGCACCACCAAAACCCCCCCACGCACACCCCAGACCCCCCCGGGGGCCCCCCCGCGGCGGGGTATGCATCCCC
>NZ_JBITDT010000017.1:0-28872 GCF_044454415.1 Micromonospora sp. NPDC051543 | reverse complement strand
TTTGTTGGGTTTGAGCGGTGCGTCGCGGGGGGGGGGGCGGGCTGCGGCGGGGGGGTCCCCGGGGGGTCGGGCCGGGGCGGCCCCCCGCCCCCCCCCCCCCCTCTCCTCGTTCCCGCCTCAAGCCACACCGTTCCCCCGTCGGGGTACCCGACGGCGGAGTGAATGCCTGCCCGGACGGCGGGAATGCGGACAGGTAGGCCCGTGTTGACGATGCCGGACGAGGTGTGCGGCCCGCTTACCGGGTCGGCCCAGGCCCATGGCACACTGGTCAATCGGCCACACCGGTTCCGGTTCACGCCCGAGCCCGTCGCGTACGGCGCGACGAGTGATGACGGCGACCCGGCGACCACCAACGAGAGGACCGAGGCGAGATGAAGGCAAACATCCACCCGGAGTACACGACCACCGAGGTCAGCTGCTCCTGCGGTAACACGTTCACGACCCGCAGCACCGCCAAGGGCGGGGCGATCCACGTCGAGACCTGCAGCGCCTGCCACCCGTTCTACACCGGTAAGCAGCGCGTTCTCGACACCGCCGGCCGGGTCGCGAAGTTCCAGCAGAAGTACGCCAAGGTTCAGGCCAAGAAGGCCAAGTAACTCCCCGTTCGGCGCCCGTGTCCGGTTTTGTACCGGACACGGGCGCCGTCCGCGTTTCGCCCGTCAACACCCTCGGCCCTCCCGGTGCCGCATCGTCGAAGGAGCATCCGCAGCATGAGCAGCGAGCGTCTGGCCGGACTCCTCGACGAGTACGCGGAGCTGGAGAAGCGGCTGGCCGACCCGGCCATCCACGCCGACCAGGCCACCGCGCGCCGGGTGGGTCGCCGGTACGCCGCGCTGGTGCCGCTGCACAAGGCCGCCGGCGAGCTGGAGCAGGCCCGCGCCGACCTGGCGGCGGCCCGCGAGCTGGCCGACGAGGACCCGTCCTTCGCCGCCGAGGCGGACTCCATCGCGGCGTCCCTGCCGGCCCTGGAGGAGCGCCTCGCCGAGTTGCTCATCCCGCGCGACCCGCACGACGCCAAGGACGTGATCGTCGAGATCAAGGCCGGTGAGGGCGGCGAGGAGTCGGCGCTGTTCGCCGGCGACCTGCTGCGGATGTACACCCGGTACGCCGAGCGGCACGGCTGGATCACCGAGGTGATCGACGCGCAGGATTCCGACCTCGGCGGGGTCAAGGACGTCTCGCTGTCGATCAAGACCAAGGGTGTGCCGGACGGCGGCAACGGTGTCTGGTCGCGGCTCAAGTGGGAGGGCGGCGTGCACCGGGTGCAGCGCGTCCCGGTGACCGAGTCGCAGGGCCGGATCCACACCAGCGCGGCCGGGGTGCTGGTGCTGCCGGAGGCCGAGGACGTCGACGTCACCATCGACCAGAACGACCTGCGCATCGACGTGTTCCGCTCGTCCGGCCCGGGTGGCCAGTCGGTCAACACGACCGACTCGGCGGTACGGATCACGCACGTGCCGACCGGCATCGTCGTGTCCTGCCAGAACGAGAAGTCCCAGTTGCAGAACCGGGAGCAGGCGATGCGGATCCTGCGGGCCCGGCTGCTCGCCGCCGCCCAGGAGCAGGCCGACGCCGCCGCTTCGGACGCCCGCAAGGCGCAGGTACGCACCGTGGACCGCTCGGAGCGCATCCGCACCTACAACTTCCCGCAGAACCGGATCACCGACCACCGGATCGGCTACACCGCGTACAACCTGGACCTGGCGCTCGCCGGCGACCTCGACGGCGTCCTGGACGCCCTGGCCGAGGCCGACCGCGCCGCCCGCCTGGCCGGCGACACGGAACTGACCCGCCGCTAACCGCCCCCGCCGGGGCGCCGTCTCCGCTCCGATCATGCAGTGGTGGAAGGGGCGGGGTCGTCAGCTCGCTCGGGGGCGGGATTTCGCGCGCAGCATCTCCCGGTCGGCCTGCTCGAAGGCGACGCTGAGCGCGTCGCGCAGCCCGCTACCGCCGGAGACCTCGGCGAAGCCGATGCTCACCCCGACGGGGGTGCCGGGCACCAGCGACTCCCAGTCCTCGTTGCGTACCGCCGCCTCGATCCGGCGGGCCACCTCGGCGGCCTCGGTCATGCCCGTGTCCGGGAGCACCACGACGAACTCGTCGCCACCGTAGCGGGCCACGAAGTCTCCCCGGCGCATCACCCGGTTGATCACCCCGGCGATGCGTTGCAGCACCAGGTCACCGGAGTGGTGGCCGTGCCGGGTGTTGACCGCCTTGAAGCCGTCCAGGTCGCAGACGCCGATCACGACCCGCTCGCCCCGGGTGACGACGGCGGTGATGTACCGCTCCAGGCGACGCCGGTTGGGCAGGCCGGTGAGCGGGTCGGTCAACGCCTCACCCTCGTACCGTGCCGCCTCCCGACGCATCTCCTCGTGGTCGATCCGGGCGGCGATGCCGTCGATGTAGACGTCGCGCAGCCGGTCGTTGCGCTGGGCGGCGAGCCGGAACGCCAGCCGGTCCGCCCGGTGGGCCGCGGGATGGTCGCCGGCGCGGGCGAGCGCGATGCTGCGCAGCCGGGCCGGCTCGGCCGCCCCGAGCGTCTCGGTGGACACCCGGATGGTGTCCAGTCGGGCGACCGCCTCGATGGGCCGACCGTCCGCGACGGCCAGGCAGACCATGCCGAGTTGCCGCAGGTCCCGCGCCCGGGCGCTGTCACCGCCGTGGGTGAGCAGCCGGGACGGGACGGCGTCGCCGATCGGTTCCAGGGTGTCGCCGAGCGCGGCCTGCCGTGCCGCCGAGTACCCGTACGCGGCGAGGCTGCTGGGACGGAGCCGCCCGGCCCGCCCGCTGTGGACGAACTGGGCCAGGTCGGTCGCCACGTCCCGCAGCACGCGCAGGCAGCCGTCGCTGTCACCGTTGTGGTCCAGCGCCACGGCGTTGCGCAGCCGGATGCCCGGCGCGGCGAACGTCTCCTCCGGGATCCCGGCGGTCAACCCGAGCTGCCGTGCGCGTTCGATCGCGCCCAGGGCGTACCCGTGGAAGCTGAGGTAGCTGTAGGCCATCGCCAGGTCGTGCCAGCCCCAGGCGGTGTCCCGGTCCGGGTCGTCCACGGCGTTCAGGGCCCGCGCTGCCTTGACGAGGTGGGTGACGCACCGGTCCAGCGCGCCCTGGTGGTGGGCGGCGAGCGCGGCCAGTGCGTTGAGGTGCCCGTGCAGGTAGGGCTCGGCGAGGTCGCGGACCGCTGCCGACGCCTCCTCGATGGCCCGGGTGAACTCCGCCGTCCGACCGAGATTGATCAAGGCGGAGAGACGCTGGACCATGGCGTCCGCGCGGGCCGCCGGGTCCGACGTGGTGCGGATCACACGCTCCAGAAGGGTGTACGACTCCGCGGAGCGACTTGCTTCCTGCAAAGCGCGGGCGTGCGAGAGAGTGTCAACCTGGTCATGGACCCGGTCGAGCCAGCCCACCCACAACCTCCTGTCGTGTGCGCCTCGACGCACCCGTTCATGGCGTCGCCCCGCGACGCCCCATGATTATCGTGTGACCACTCTGCCGCAACACCCCCCCGAAGGGACAGGCCGCACCCGTCCGTCCGCCGCGGTGGCCCGGGCGGCCCGCGTACTCGCCGCGGCCGGCGTAGGCCCGGCGCGCGTGGAAGCCGAACTGCTGACGGCGTACGTGCTGGACGTGCCCCGGGGTCGGCTGGCCCTCGCCGGCGATCTGGACGACGCCCAACTGGCCCGCCTGGACGAGCTGGTCGGGCGTCGCGCCGGCCGGGAGCCGTTGCAGCACCTGACCGGTCGAGCGGGTTTCCGGCACCTGGAGCTGGCGGTCGGTCCGGGTGTCTTCGTGCCCCGCCCGGAGACGGAACTGCTGGCCGGATGGGGTGTCGAGCAGGGCCGGGGCAGATCCGAGCCGCTGGTGGTGGACCTGTGCAGCGGCACCGGCGCGATCGCGTTGGCGGTGGCGCAGGAGCTGCCCGGGGCGCGGGTGGTCGCGGTGGAGCGGTCCTCGGCGGCGCTGGCGTGGTTACGCCGCAACGCGGCCGAGCGGGCGGCGGCGGGGGACCGGCCGATCGAGGTGGTCGAGGCCGACGTGACCGCGCCCGACCTGCTCTCCGACCTGGTGGGTCGGGTGGACGTGCTGCTCTGCAATCCGCCGTACGTGCCGGTCGACGTGGTGGTGCCGCCCGAGGTGGCCGCGCACGATCCGGCGGAGGCGGTCTTCGGGGGCGCCGACGGCCTGGCGGTGATCCGACCGGTGATCGACCGGGCGGCGGCGCTGCTGCGACCCGGGGGCGTGATCGGGGTCGAGCACGACGACACGCACGGCGGGGCGGTGCCGGAGTTGTTCGCCCGCGACGGCCGGTTCGACGCCGTCACGGAGCATCCGGACCTCACCGGCCGCCCCCGGTACGCCACCGCGTCCCGACGGGCGGACGGCCAGCGCACCGGGTCCGGGCCGGCGTGGCAGACTGACTCCCCGTGATGCTTTACGACTGCCGATCGCCCGCCGATCGGGACCGCGGCATCGCTGCGGCCATCGAGGCGGTCAAGAACGGCGAGCTGGTCGTCCTTCCGACGGACACCGTCTACGGGGTCGGCGCGGACGCGTTCACGCCGTACGCGGTCAAGGCGCTGCTGGACGCGAAGGGCCGGGGTCGGCACATGCCCCCGCCGGTGCTGATCGGTTCCCGCCACACCCTCGACGGCCTGGTCTTCTCGCTGCCCTCGGCGGCGCGGGACCTGGTGGAGGCGTTCTGGCCGGGTGCGCTGACGATCGTGGTCGAGCACTCGCCGAGCCTCCAGTGGGACCTGGGCGACAAGAGCGGCACGGTGGCGGTGCGGATGCCGCTGCACCCGGTGGCGCTGGAGGTGCTGCGCGAGACGGGCCCGATGGCGGTCTCCTCGGCCAACAAGACGGGCCAGCCGGCGGCGGTGACCGCCGAGGAGGCGCGCGACCAGCTCAGCTACTCGGTGCGTGCCTACCTGGAGGCCGGGCCCTGTCCCGATCCGGTGCCGAGCACGATCGTCGACCTGACCGGCGAGGTGCCGCAGTTGCTGCGGGCCGGCGCGATCCCGTTGGAGAAGCTGCGCGACGTCGTACCGGACCTTCTCGACGTCGGCCAGGGGGCCTGAGTGCCCCCGTTCACCGTCCTGCACGTCTGCATGGGCAACATCTGCCGCTCGCCGATGGCCGAGCGACTGCTGGCCCTGGCGGTGCGGGAGCGGTTGGCGCGGCGTTCGCAGGACCCGGCCACGGCCGAGGAGCTGCTGCACAGCCACAGCGCCGGCACCGGCGGCTGGCACGCGGGCGAGGAGATGAACCCGCCGGCGGCGCGGCAGGTCATCGACCGTGGCGGTGACGTCGACGGGTTCGCGGCGCGCAAGCTGCGCTCGGACCACATCGACGCCGCCGACCTGGTCCTGACGGCGACGGCCGACCAGCAGGAGTACGTGGTGGCGCTCCGCCCGGACGCGGCGGCCCGCACCTTCGTGCTGGGTGAGTTCGGCCGGCTGCTGGCCGCGGTGGACGTCACCGCGCTGCCGACGGCCGAGGCCACCCCGGAGGCGGTGTACGCGCGTGGCGTGGCCCTGGTGGCGGCGGCGCACGACGAACGACTGGGCGCCTCGGCGCTGCCCACCGACGATCTCGACGACCCCTGGGGTCGCGGCGACCAGTGTTTCACCCGCGTCGCGGACGAGATCGAGGAGACGGTCCACCCGCTGGCCGCCGCGCTGCTGACCTGAGCGCCGTGCGAGTTTCCTCCGGGTTTGGGGAAAACCAGGGGCGAAAGGGGCGTTCCGGGTCATTCTGAACGGGTCCTAGCGTGACCGGCTCCTGCGGGGAGAGCTGATGATCCGGGCCCGACTCGACAAACTGCTGACCGTGGTGATCGCCGGCGTGCTGGCCGGACTGGTGCTGGCCGGGGCCGCCCTGCCCGCCGCCCTGGTCTTCGGGATCGGCTTCAGCGCCCTCAGCACGCCGTACTCGGAGCTGCCCAACACGCTCCGCACGCCGCCCACCGCGCAGCGCTCCAACCTCTACGCCAACGACGGCACCACCCTGATCACCTCCTTCTACCAGGAGGACCGGGTGGACGTTCCGCTGCACGAGGTCGCCCCGGTGATGCGCCAGGCCATCGTGGCCGCCGAGGACGTCCGGTTCTACCAGCACAGCGGGGTGGACCTGCGCGGTGTGGTGCGCGCCTTCACGGTGAACAAGCGCGACGGTAGGACCCGGCAGGGCGCCTCCACCCTGACCATGCAGTACGTCCGCAACGTGCTCAGCAGCGACCCCCGGCTGACCGAGGGGCAGCGCCAGGCGGCCACCGAGCTCACCACCGCCCGCAAGCTCCAGGAGATGCGGTACGCGCTGGCGCTGGAGCGGGAGCTCAGCAAGGAGGACATCCTCACCCGTTACCTCAACATCGCCTACTTCGGCGCCGGGGCGTACGGGATCGGGGCGGCCAGCAAGCGCTACTTCTCGGTCTCGCCGGCTGAGTTGACCCTGCCCCAGGCCGCGCTGTTGGCCGGTCTGGTCCGGTCGCCGGACAGTGACGACCCGATCAACGGGGACGCCGACAGCGCCCTGCACCGGCGGACGTACGTGTTGGAACGCCTGGTCGAGACGGATCAGGTTCCCGCCGACGCGGCGGCGGCGGCACAGGCCGAGCCGTTGCAGCTGCGGCCCAGCGAGACGCCGAACGACTGCACGGGGGTACCCGACGGGCACCCGGACTGGGGTTTCTTCTGCGACTGGTTCACCCGCTGGTGGAGCAGCCAGTCGGCGTTCGGTTCCAGCGCCGACGAGCGACAGCGCACGCTGCGCCGGGGCGGGTTCTCCATCGTCTCGTCGCTGGATCCGGCCGTGCAGCAGGCCACCACCGAGCAGGTCCTGCGCATCTACCGGCCCACCGAGGCACGGGCGGTACCCACCGCCGTGGTGCAGCCCGGCACCGGCCGGGTGCTGGCGATGTCGGTGAACCGCAACTACAGCGTCGAGGACAACCCGGTCGGGCAGAAGAACCACCCGAACACGGTCAACCAGCTCGTGGCCGGTGGTGGGGCCATCGACGGGTACCAGGCCGGTTCGACGTTCAAGCTCTTCACCATGCTGGCCGCGCTGGAATCCGGCATGCCGCTGTCGACCGAGTTCACGGCGCCGACGCAACTGCTCACCCGCTTCCCGGCGACCGGCGCGGGTAGTTGTGACGGCCGCTGGTGCCCGGCGAACGCCAGTCCGTCGGCGATGGACGGCCCCCGCACGATGTGGACCGGGTTCGGCCGGTCGGTGAACACCTACTTCGCCTGGCTCACCGAGCGGGTCGGCGCCGACCGGGTGGTCGAGATGGCCGAGCGGCTGGGCATCGTGCTGCGGGCCGACTCCGACGAGCGGCTGGCCCGCTACGGCGCGAAGGACTGGGGCCCGTTCACCCTTGGCGTTGCCGCGACGACCCCGCTGGACCTGGCGACGGCGTACGCCACGGTGGCCGCGGAGGGGACGTGGTGTGCGCCGCTGCCGGTGGTCTCGATCAACGACTCGGCCGGCCGGCCGGTGGATGCCGCCAAGCCGGACTGTCGGCAGGTACTCGACACCGACGTGGCCCGGGCGGCGACGGACGCGGCCCGCTGCCCGGTGGGCGACCAGTCGATGTACGGGCGGTGCGACGGTGCCACGGCTCCCGATCTGCGATCCCGGCTGGGCCGCCCGGTGGCCGGCAAGACCGGCAGTTCCGAGCGGTACGAGACGGAGACGGTGGTGGCCTTCACCCCGCAGTTGGTGGTCGCCTCGATGGCGGCCAACCCCGACGACCCGCGCGACGCCGTCGGTCAGGCCGTGCAGGCCCGAATGGTCACCGGGGTGGGCGAGGTCCTCTCCCGTGCCCTGCACGACCAGCCCGTACGCGACTTCGTCCCGCCAAGCGAACGCGCCGCCTTCCAAGTAACCGGCGCCCGAACCACAAAC
The DNA here is from genome assembly GCF_044454415.1 of Micromonospora sp. NPDC051543. NCBI lineage: Bacteria > Bacillati > Actinomycetota > Actinomycetes > Micromonosporales > Micromonosporaceae > Micromonospora > Micromonospora sp. NPDC051543. Next base: position 20,964 of record NZ_JBITDT010000017.1, on the reverse strand, counting down.
TAACCCCGCCCCCGCCCGCGCCCCGCCCGCGCCCCGCCCGCGCCCCGCCCTCGTCGCGCCGATCTTGCAGTTTCTGCGGGGACTTATAGTGCCAAAAGCTGCAAATCGGCAACACAAAGTGCAAGATCGGCGCGACGGGTGTGGCGGAGGGCTGAGCTTCCGAGCGGAGCACCAGCTCACGTCGTCGCTGCCGTTGTTGTCGCTGCCGTCGCGCCCGGGCTCGGCGATCTCGCACTTTCGGTGGCGACTTAAGGTGCCAAGGCGGCAAAACGGCAGCAGAAAGTGCAAGATCGGCGGGGGCGGGGGCGGGGGCGGGGGCGGGGGCGGGGGTGGGTTAGGGGGTTTGTTGGGCGTTGCGGGCTATGTTGCGGGCCATTCCGCCGAAGATCACGGCGTGGAACGGGGTCACGGAGCCCCAGTAGGCGTGACCGGCGAGGCCGCGGGGGAGGAAGACGGCGCGTTGCTGGTAGCGGCTGTGGCCGTTCTCGGCCGGCAGCGCCCGCATCTCCAGCCAGGCGCGGCCGGGCAGCCGCATCTCCGCGCGCAGCCGCAACAACTCGCCCGGAATGATCTCCTCGACCCGCCAGAAGTCCAGCGCCTCGCCGACCTGGAGGCGGTGCGGGTCGCGCCGGCCTCGGCGCAGCCCCACGCCACCGACCAGCCGGTCCAGCCAGCCGCGTACCGACCAGGCGAGGGGGAACGAGTACCAGCCGTGCTCGCCGCCCACGCCCTCGATGACCCGCCACAGCGCCGCCGGTGACGCGTCCACCGCCCGTTCCCGCACGTCCGTGTACACCGTCCCGCCGGACCAGTCCGGGTCGCTGGGCAGCGGCTCGGCGGGCGCGTCGGTGCCGCTCGCGGTGGACCAGCGCGTCTCCACCTGGGCGTCGCGTACCTTGGCCAGCGCCAACCGCACGGCCTCGTCGAAGCCGGTGAGGCCGCCCGGCGGATCGGGCACGTACCGGGCGATGTCGTGTTCGTGGGCCACGGCCTCGTGGATCAGGCTCTCCACCAGCGGCCGGGCGATCTTGTTCGGTACCGGGGTGATGAGGCCGACCCAGTGCGACGAGAGCGACGGGGTGAGGGGCCGGACCGGCACGATGACCCGTCGTCGTAACCCGGCCACCCGGGCGTAGCGGTGCATCATGTCGCGGAAGGTCAGCACGTCCGGTCCGCCGATGTCGAAGCCGCGGTTGACCTCGGGCGGCAGGGTGGCGCAGCCGGCCAGGTAGCGCAGCACGTCGCGGACCGCGATCGGCTGGATCCGGTTGCGGACCCACCGTGGCGTGACCATGGCGGGCAGCCGCTCGGTCAGGTAGCGCAGCATCTCGAACGACGCCGAGCCGGAGCCGATGATCACCGCGGCGCGGAGCACCGCCGTGGGCACGCCGCTGGCGAGCAGGATCCGGCCCACCTCGGCCCGCGACCGCAGGTGCGGCGACGGGACCTCCGCGTCGGCCGCCGGCTCCGGACCGCCGAGGTAGACGATCCGGCGTACGCCCGCCGCGCGGGCCGCCGCCGCGAAGTTCGTCGCCGCCGTCCGGTCGGCCGCCTCGAAGTCCGCCCGGCCCAGCGAGTGCACCAGGAAGTACGCGACATCCACGTCGGCGAAGGCGGCGGGCAGTGTCTCCGGCCGGCTCAGGTCACCCTCGACGATCTCGGCCGCCGCCACCCACGGCACATCGCGCAGACGTCCGGCCTTGCGGGCGAGGCAGCGCACGGTGTGCCCGTCAGCGAGCAGCAGCGGCGTCAGTCGTCCGCCGATGTATCCGGTGGTTCCGGTGACGAGGCATCTCACGGGTCTCAGTGTGCGGCCCCCGAGGACGTGTCGCACAAGAACTGGCCGGCCTGCGGCGGGCCCGGACGACGCCCCGACGGCGTTGCGGTCACGTCCGGACACAACACCGGTATCCGGACGTGACCGCGCCTCGCCGGATCGCCGCCCGGACTCCACCTCGGCTCGGCCGCCCCCGTGCGACAGGCCCTAGACTCGTTCGCTGTGGAGACCGAGACGAGCACCTTCTGGGGGCCGGATTTCGCCCAGCTCAGGGCCACCGATCCGGAGATCGCCGGGGTGGTCCTCGGCGAGCTGGACCGGCTGCGGGGTGGCCTGCAACTGATCGCGAGCGAGAACCTGACCTCACCGGCGGTGCTGGCCGCGCTCGGCTCGACGTTGACCAACAAGTACGCCGAGGGGTACCCGGGTCGGCGCTACTACGGCGGCTGCGCCGAGGTGGACCGGGCCGAGGAGATCGGCATCGCCCGGGCCAAGGAGCTGTTCGGGGCCGAGCACGCCAACCTCCAGCCGCACTCCGGGGCGAGCGCCAACCTGGCCGCGTACGCCGCGCTGGTGCAGCCGGGGGACACGGTGCTGGCGATGGACCTGCCGCACGGCGGGCACCTCACCCACGGCAGCCGGGTGAACTTCTCCGGCAAGTGGTTCCACCCGGTGGGCTACCCGGTCCGGCCGGACACCGAGTTGATCGACTACGACGAGGTACGCGACCTGGCCCGCGCGCACCGGCCCAAGCTGATCATCTGTGGGGCCACCGCGTACCCCCGGCTGATCGACTTCGCCCGGTTCCGGGAGATCGCCGACGAGGTCGGCGCGTACCTGATGGTGGACGCCGCGCACTTCATCGGCCTGGTGGCCGGTCGGGCGATCCCGTCGCCGGTGCCGTACGCCGACGTCGTCTGCGCCACCACCCACAAGGTGCTGCGCGGTCCCCGGGGCGGCATGATCCTCTGCCGCGAGTCGCTGGCCCAGCGGATCGACAAGGCGGTCTTCCCGTTCACCCAGGGCGGCCCGCTGATGCACGCGGTCGCGGCCAAGGCGGTCGCGCTGCGCGAGGCGGCCCAGCCCGACTTCCAGACGTACGCCCGGCAGGTGGTCAGCAACGCGCAGGCGCTCGCCGCCGGGCTGGCCGACGAGGGCATGCGCCCGGTGTCCGGTGGCACCGACACCCACCTCGCGCTTATCGACCTGCGGGAGCTGGGGGTGACCGGCACCGAGGCCGAGCGTCGCTGCGACGCCGCGTCGATCACCCTGAACAAGAACGCCATTCCGTACGATCCGCAGCCGCCGATGGTGGCCTCGGGTATCCGGGTGGGCACGCCGAGCGTCACCACGCAGGGCATGCGCGAGGGTGAGCTGCGGCAGGTGGCCGCCCTGATCGCCCGCGCGGTACGCACGAACCCGGGTGAACCGGGTGGCGCCGACGCGCTGAGCACGATCGGCGCCGAGGTGGCCGAACTGGTCGCGGCCTTCCCGGCGTACCCCCGTGGCTGAGCCCGGGGTGGTCGAATCCGCGAGCGACGGACGGTGGCGGCTGCGGCACCTGCCGGTGCTGTTGGCCGCGTCGGCGGCGCTGGCCGTGGTCGCGGCCGTGGTGGGCGGGGTGACCGGTGGCGTGCCGGCCGCGCTCGGCGCGGCGGCCGGGGTGGGCGTGACGGTGCTCAGTTACACCCTCACGACGGTGGTGCTGGCGCGGGCCGACCAGGTCAACCCGCAGTTGCTGCTGCCGCTCGGTCTGGGGCTGTACGTGCTGAAGTTCACCCTGTTGGGTGTCGTCCTGGTGGCGGTGGCGTCGACCGGTTGGGCGGGGTTGGTTCCGCTCTGCCTCGGCATCGTCGCCGGGGTGGCAGTGTGGACAGCGGCGCACCTCTGGTGGCTGACCACGGTGCACGCCCGCCGCTCCGGCTGACCTGGTCGTCGACTCGGGGTGTCCCACCTATCGGACGCGCGGCAATGTGTCGGCCTCCGGTCATTTTCCGACGGGCGGAAGGGGAGTAGCGTGCCCACAGACGACGGCGCCCACGAGAAGCCCACACAACGACGGTTGTGCGGGGGGTGAGGCACAGCCTCGTCTTCCCGGCTGATATCGTTCGCCCCGTCATGGCTGATGACCAAACCCCCCGTCCCGCCGGTCAACCGGACGACTATCCGTCCGGCGCCGGTCAGGGTTGGACCGCGCTGAGCTACCTCATCGGAGGCATGCTCGTGTGGGGTTTCATCGGCTGGCTGGTCGACCAGTGGCTCGACACCGGTGGCGTCGCCACCGGGATCGGCTTCGTGCTCGGCATGGCTGGGGGAGTCATCCTGGTCATCCGCCGACTCGGCACGCCTACTTAGGAAGGGACGCGGTGTTCGGACAGGCGAACGTCCTGGCAGCGGGCCAGGCAGAATTCCCACCTAGCAAGGAGGACTTCTACCTGCCCAGCATCCTGCCCTGGGGTGCGGAGAACTCCTACTGGTTCACCAAGTTCACGCTGATGATCTGGATCGCGGTCGGTGTCCTGATCATTTTCTTCCTGGCGACCTACCGCAACCCGAAGCTGGTGCCGACCAAGAAGCAGTGGTTCGCCGAGTCGATCTACGGCTTCGTGCGGAACAACATCGCGGTCGACATGATCGGGCACGCGGGCGTGCGGTTCGCGCCGTACTTCACCACGCTGTTCTGCTTCGTGCTGCTGACGAACGCGTTCGCGATCATCCCGGTCTTCCAGATCTCGCCGAACTCGCACATCGCCTTCCCGGCGATCCTCGCGGTGATCAGCTACGTGCTGTTCAACTACATCGGCATCCGGCACCACGGCTTCGCCAAGTACTTCAAGCACGCCCTGATCCCGCCGGCGCCCTGGTACATCCTGCCGCTGCTGATCCCGATCGAGGCGTTCTCGACCTTCATCATCCGGCCGTTCTCACTGGCCGTTCGTCTCTTCGCGAACATGTTCGCCGGCCACATGCTCCTGCTGGTCTTCACGCTCGGCGGCTTCGCGATGCTCAACGCCAACGCCTGGTTGGCGCCGGTGTCGGTGGTCTCCTGGGTGATGACCGTGGCGCTGACCCTTCTCGAAGCGCTGGTCATCGTCCTGCAGGCCTACGTCTTCACGGTCCTGAGCGCCAGCTACATCCAGGGCGCTCTCGCCGAAGAGCACTGATCCACGCACCAACCGTTGTCGTCCCGCGTGAGAGTCACGCGTGATAACCAGGAGGAACCACACCAATGGACGCTAGCGTTCTCGCCGAGGTCACCGGTAGCACCGCTGCCATCGGCTACGGTCTCGCCGCCATCGGCCCGGGCATCGGCGTTGGCCTGGTCTTCGCCGCCTACATCCAGTCGACCGCCCGGCAGCCCGAGTCGTCGCGCATGACCCTGCCGTACGTCTGGATCGGCTTCGCCGTCATCGAGGCGCTCGCGCTGTTCGGCATCGCCTTCGGCTTCATCTGGGCCGGCTGATTCCGCCCCTTCCGACCGGGAGGTCACCCATGTTGTTCCTCCTCGCCGCCGAGGGTGGTGAGTCAGACCACAACCCGATCATTCCGATCTGGCAGGAGATCGTGGTCGGCACGGTCGCCTTCGCCGTGCTCTGCTTCGTGCTGATGAAGTTCGTCTTCCCGCGCATGGAGCAGACGTTCCAGGCTCGGGTCGACGCGATCGAGGGCGGCATCAAGCGCGCCGAGGCCGCCCAGGCCGAGGCGAACCAGCTGCTCGAGCAGTACCGCGCCCAGCTCGCCGAGGCGCGGACCGACGCCGCCAAGATCCGTGACGACGCGCGGGCCGACGCCGAGGGCATCCGGCAGGACATCCTCGCCAAGGCGCGGGAAGAGTCCGACCGGGTCATCCAGGCCGGCAAGGACGCACTCGCCGCCGAGCGGGCCACCATCGTGCGCGAGCTGCGCGCGGAGGTCGGCACCATCGCGGTGGACCTGGCCAGCAAGATCGTCGGCGAGTCGCTGGCCGACGAGGCGCGGCGCAAGGGCACCGTCGACCGGTTCCTGAGCGGCCTTGAGAGCACGGGGGCCCGCTGATGCAGGCCGCCAGCCGGGAGTCGTACAAGGTCGCGGCCGAGGGCCTCGACGCGTACGTCCGCGGCGCGGAGCCGTCGGCGGTGGCCGCCACCGCCGACGCCATCCTCTCCGTGGCGACCCTGCTGCGGCGTGAGCCGCGGCTGCGTCGGGCGCTCTCCGACCCGGCTCGTCCCGGCGCGGACCGCGGCGCGCTGCTCGGCGACATGCTGGGTGGGCGGATCGGCGCGGACGCGCTCGACCTGCTCGTCACGCTGGTCTCGGGCCGCTGGTCGGCACCGTCGGAGTTGCTCGACGGCGTCGAGCGCCTCGGCGTGGAGGCGCTGCTGGCCAGCGCCGACTCCGCCGGTGAGCTGGGCGAGGTGGAGGACGAGCTGTTCCGCTTCGGTCAGGTCGTGTCCGGTCAGTCGGCGCTGAGCAACGCTCTCGCCGACCCGGTCGCCCCGGTCGAGCAGCGGGCCACCCTGGCTCGCGAGCTGCTCGCCGGCAAGGCCCGGCCGGTCACCGTCAGCCTCGTCGAGGCTGCGCTCGCCGGCTTCGGCGGGCGTTCCTTCACCGGAGCGCTCACCCGGCTGGTCGAGCTGGCCGCCGACCGGCGTGACCGGCAGGTGGCGTACGTGACCGTCGCGGCCCCGTTGAGTGACGAGGACGAGCGTCGACTGGGTGCGAGCCTCGCCGCGATATACGGTCGGGAGGTGTCCGTCAAGCAGACGGTCGACCCCGCCGTTCTCGGTGGCGTGAGCGTCCGGGTCGGTTCCGACCTGTACGACGGCACGATCCTGCGCCGCCTCAACGAGACCCGCAACGCGCTCGCGAAGCGCTGAACGGCTTCGCCGCCAGCAACACGGTGGTTCCGCCGCCTGACCGTTGGGGCGGCTCCGCCGCCGCAGCGCCCGGATTGACAGACGCCATTCGGACCGGTTGGTACTAGGTATCCCGGGCCCCTGAATTTTAAGGAAGCAGAGGATGGCCGAGCTGACCATCTCGACGGAGGAGATCCGCGGCGCTCTGGAGCGCTACGTCTCCTCCTACTCGTCCGACGTCTCCCGCGAGGAGGTCGGCACCGTCGCCGACACCGGCGACGGCATCGCCCACGTCGAGGGCCTGCCCTCGACCAAGACCAACGAGCTCCTGGAGTTCGAGGACGGCACGCTCGGCGTGGCGTTGAACCTCGACGTCCGGGAGATCGGCGTCGTCGTCCTGGGTGACTCCGCCAAGCTGGAGGAGGGGCAGCGCGTCAAGCGCACCGACCGGGTGCTCTCGGTTCCGGTCGGCGACGCCTTCCTCGGCCGCGTGGTCAACGCGCTCGGCCAGCCGATCGACGGCCTCGGCGACATCGCCGAGGAGGGTTACCGCGAGCTGGAGCTGCAGGCTCCGAACGTGATGGCCCGGCAGTCGGTGTTCGAGCCGCTGCAGACCGGCATCAAGGCCATCGACGCGATGACGCCGATCGGCCGTGGCCAGCGCCAGCTGATCATCGGCGACCGCAAGACGGGCAAGACCACCGTCGCCCTGGACGCCATCCTCAACCAGCGGGAGAACTGGCGCACCGGCGACCCGAAGAAGCAGGTCCGCTGCATCTACGTCGCCATCGGCCAGAAGGCCTCCACCATCGCCTCGATCAAGGGGCAGCTGGAGGAGGCGGGCGCGATGGAGTACACCACCATCGTCGCCTCGCCGGCGTCCGACCCGGCCGGCTTCAAGTACCTGGCCCCGTACACCGGCTCGTCCATCGGGCAGCACTGGATGTACGGCGGCAAGCACGTCCTGATCGTCTTCGACGACCTGAGCAAGCAGGCCGAGGCGTACCGGGCCGTGTCGCTGCTGCTGCGTCGCCCGCCGGGCCGTGAGGCGTACCCGGGTGACGTCTTCTACCTGCACTCGCGCCTGCTGGAGCGCTGCGCGAAGCTCTCCGACGAGCTGGGTGGCGGCTCGATGACCGGTCTGCCGATCATCGAGACGAAGGCCAACGACATCTCGGCCTTCATCCCGACCAACGTCATCTCGATCACCGACGGCCAGATCTTCCTGGAGACCGACCTGTTCAACCAGGGCGTCCGTCCGGCGATCAACGTCGGCACCTCGGTCTCCCGGGTCGGCGGCGCCGCCCAGGTGAAGCCGATGCGCAAGGTCGCCGGTTCGCTGCGGCTCAACCTGGCCCAGTACCGCGAGCTGGAGGCGTTCGCCGCCTTCGCCTCCGACCTGGACCGGGCTTCCCGGGCCCAGCTGGACCGTGGTGTCCGGCTGGTCGAGCTGCTCAAGCAGCCGAACTACTCGCCGTACCCGGTGCAGGAAGAGGTCGTCTCGGTCTGGGCCGGCACCGAGGGCAAGCTGGACGACATCCCGGTCGGTGACATCCGTCGCTTCGAGGCCGAGTTCCTCCAGTACCTGCGGCACAAGCACGAGGGTGTCCTCGCGTCGATCGCCGACAACCAGTGGGGCGATGACATCATCAACTCCCTGGACACCGCGATCGGCGAGTTCAAGCAGGTCTTCCTCAACAAGGAGGACGACCGCAAGGTCAACGACGCGCCGGCCGCTCCGCTCGAGGGTGACGAGAACCGCGAGACGGTGACCCGCTTCCGCGACGGCGCGACCGACCGCCCGGCCGAGAGCTGATCCGATGGCGGCCCAGGTTCGCGTTCTTCGTCAACGAATCCGCTCGGCGAAGTCGATGAAGAAGATCACCAAGGCGATGGAGCTCGTGGCGACGAGCCGGATCGCCAAGGCCCAGGCCCGGGTGCAGGCGTCCCTGCCGTACGCCCAGGCCATCACCGGTGTGCTCACGGCGCTGGCGTCCAACGCGCGGATCGACCACCCGCTGCTCACCCCGCGTGAGCGGGTGCGGCGGGCCGGCGTCCTGTTGGTCACCAGCGACCGTGGCCTGGCCGGCGGCTACAGCTCCAACGCGATCAGGATGGCCGAGTCGCTCATCGCGCGGCTCAGGGCGGACGGCAAGGAGCCGGTGCTCTACGTCATCGGGCGTAAGGGCGTCGGGTTCTACCGGTTCCGTGACCGGCCGATCGAGGCGAACTGGACGGGCTTCAGCGAGCAGCCGTCGTTCGAGGACGCCCGTACCGTCGGTGAGACGCTGATCAAGGCGTTCACCGCCGGTGCGGACGACGTCGACGGCGGTGCCGGAGCGGATGGCGTGCTCGGCGTCGACGAGTTGCACATCGTCTACACCGAGTTCCACTCGCTGATGACGCAGAACCCGGTCACCAAGGTCATCGGTCCGATGCAGGTGGAGGACCGGCCGCGCTCCGAGGGGTTGCTGCCGGCGTACGAGTTCGAGCCCGAGGCGGAGGCGCTGCTCGACGCGCTCCTGCCGAGGTACATCAACACGCGGATCTACGCGGCGTTGATCGAGTCGGCGGCGAGTGAGTCGGCGGCGCGGCGGCGGGCGATGAAGAGCGCCACCGACAACGCCGAAGAGATGATCGAGAAGTACACGCGTGAGATGAACTCGGCCCGCCAGGCCGGGATCACCCAGGAGATCAGCGAGATCGTCGGCGGCGCCAACGCGCTGGCCGCGTCGGGAAGTGAAGTGTGATGACTGCACCAGTAGAGACCAAGACGGCCACGGGTCGCGTGGTCCGGGTCATCGGCCCGGTCGTCGACGCCGAGTTCCCGCGCGACGGCATGCCGGCCCTGTTCAACGCCCTGAACGTCACCGTGAGCCTGTCCGGCGGTGAGAAGACGCTGACTCTGGAGGTCGCCCAGCACCTGGGTGACAACCTGGTCCGCGCGATCTCGATGCAGCCGACGGACGGTCTGGTTCGCGGCGCTGAGGTTCGTGACTCCGGTAAGCCGATCACCGTTCCGGTGGGCGACGCGGTCAAGGGCCACGTGTTCAACGCGATCGGCGAGGTGCTCAACCTCAAGGAGGGCGAGACCCTCAACCCGGACGACCACTGGGGTATCCACCGCAAGGCCCCGGCCTTCGCGGACCTGGAGCCGAAGACCGAGATGCTGGAGACCGGCATCAAGGTCATCGACCTGCTCGCCCCGTACGTCAAGGGCGGCAAGATCGGCCTGTTCGGCGGCGCGGGCGTGGGCAAGACGGTGCTCATCCAGGAGATGATCACCCGTGTCGCCCGTAACTTCGGTGGTACCTCGGTCTTCGCCGGTGTGGGTGAGCGCACCCGTGAGGGCAACGACCTCATCGCCGAGATGACCGAGTCCGGCGTCATCGACAAGACCGCGCTGGTCTACGGCCAGATGGACGAGCCGCCGGGCACGCGTCTGCGGGTGGCGCTCTCCGCGCTGACCATGGCGGAGTACTTCCGCGACGTGAAGAAGCAGGAGGTGCTGCTCTTCATCGACAACATCTTCCGCTTCACCCAGGCCGGCTCCGAGGTCTCCACCCTGCTTGGCCGGATGCCGAGCGCGGTGGGTTACCAGCCGACCCTGGCCGACGAGATGGGCGAGCTCCAGGAGCGGATCACCTCCGTCCGGGGCCAGGCCATCACCTCGATGCAGGCGATCTACGTGCCGGCGGACGATTACACCGACCCCGCTCCGGCCACCACGTTCGCCCACCTGGACGCGACCACCAACCTGGAGCGGTCGATCTCCGACAAGGGCATCTACCCGGCCGTGGACCCGCTGGCGTCCTCGTCCCGGATCCTCGCCCCGGAGTTCGTCGGCCAGGACCACTTCCAGGTCGCCACCGAGGTCAAGCGGATCCTGCAGCGCTACAAGGACCTGCAGGACATCATCGCCATCCTCGGTATCGAGGAGCTCTCCGAGGAAGACAAGATCACCGTGGCCCGGGCCCGGCGGATCGAGCGCTTCCTGTCGCAGAACACCTACGCGGCGGAGCAGTTCACCGGCGTGCCGGGCTCGACGGTCCCGATCAAGGAGACCATCGAGGCGTTCCGCAAGATCAGCGAGGGTGAGTACGATCACTTCCCCGAGCAGGCGTTCTTCATGTGCGGCGGTCTCGAGGACCTCGAGAAGAAGGCTGAGGAGCTGATGAAGGCCTGACGGCCCCCATCAAATCCGTACCGCAAAAGACTGCCCCGGCAATGTCGGGGCAGTCTTTTGTTCATCTTCACGTCTTACCATCGTCGCGGTCCGTTACTCGTGGTCGTCACTCACGTGGCGGCCGAGATACGGTCGGTCGGCGCGTTCACCTTCACGAGCGCGGACGAGTGCAACCTTTCGACGACGTGAGCCCGTCTCCTCTGCGTGGGCGTAGCGAACGGAGATGACGTGGGTAAGGCCGGCAAGAAGGGCCGCAAGTCGTCCATGTGGCGGGGCGTGCCGCGCTGGGCCAAGGTCTGCACCGTGTTCGGCCTGGTGCTGACCATGCTCAGCGGCGGGGTGCTGGTCGGCACCGAGGTGCTGATGGCCCGCTACGAGGGCGCCGTCGGCAAGGCCGACCTCTTCGGTGACCAGGCGGCGGGCGCCAAGGAGAAGAAGAGCGACATCAAGGGCCCGCTCAACCTCCTGCTGGTGGGCATCGACCCGCGTACGCCGACGGCGGCGCCGCTGGCCGACTCGATCATGGTGCTGCACGTGCCCGCCTCGATGGATCGGGCCTACTTGTTCTCGGTGCCGCGGGACCTCTACGTGCAGATCCCGGCCTTCAAGAAGGCCAACTTCTCCGGCGAGAAGACCAAGATCAACGCCGCGATGTCGTTCGGCAGTCAGGTACCCGGCAAGAATCCCGACGCGGCGCGGGGGTTCGAGTTGCTGGCCACCACCGTGCAGAACGTGACAGGCATCAAGCGGTTCGACGGCGGAGCGATCATCAACTTCACCGGTTTCCAGAAGATCGTCGACGCGATGGGCGGCGTCGACATGTACGTCGAGCGGGAGGTGCGGTCCGAGCACAAGCAGCCGGACGGCACCGCGCGGCCGGGCAACCCGCGCGGTGAGGGCTACATCGGCCCGCAGGCGATCTACAAGAAGGGCACCCACCACCTCAAGGGGTGGCAGGCCCTGGACTACGTCCGGCAGCGCTACCCGAAGAACGGCGTCCCGGACTCGGACTATGGCCGGCAGCGCCACCAGCAGCAGTTCGTGAAGGCGATGGTCGGTCAGGCGTTCAGCGCCGACGTGGTGGCCAACCCGATCAAGCTGGACAAGGTGCTGCGCGCCGCCGGCCAGTCGCTGATCTTCAACGGCCGGGGCAACAGTGTTGTCGACTTCGGGCTCGCCCTGAAGAACATCCGCCCGAACACCATCCAGATGATCAAGCTCCCCGGTGGCGGGGTCTACGAGGGTAAGAAATACCTGGGTGAGCAGTTCCAGGCAGGCGTCCCGGACTTCTTCACCGCCCTGCAGAATGAACAACTGGACCCGTTCCTGCTCGAGCACCCGGAATTCCAGAACAAGACCAAGTAGCCGTGGCGCAGCTCTCGCCACCCGCGTTGGGGGCGGCGCGGCGGCACGACTAGACTTTCGGCAATCCGCCGCCGCAGCAAGGAGACAGCGTGGCAAAGCAGCTTCACGTCGAGCTCGTCGCCGTCGAGGAGAAGGTCTGGTCCGGTGAGGCCGAGATGGTCGTCGCCCGGACCACCGAGGGCGAGCTCGGTGTCCTGCCGGGTCACGCGCCGCTGCTCGGCCAGCTCGCCGAGCCCGGCCAGGTCCGTATCAAGCTGGCCGGCGGCGAGCAGGTCTCCTACGAGGTGGCCGGCGGCTTCCTCTCGGTGAGCGCCGAGGGCGTCACCGTGCTGGCCGAGAGCGCGACCCCGGTTTCCGCGCAGAGCCGCTGAGTCACACCGGGGATGGAGATCGTCGAAGGGATCGGGATCGGCGTCGCCGTCATCCTCGTCGCACTTCTCGTACTCTTCGTCCGGCGGGCTCTCGTGACCCGCAGCGGTGGCATCATCCGGCTCAGCGTCCGGGTCACCACCGTGCTCGACGGGCGTGGCTGGTCACCCGGCTTCGGCCGGTTCGCCGCTGACGAGCTGCGCTGGTATCGCATGTTCAGCTTCGCGCTCCGCCCCAAGCGGGTTCTCTCCCGCAAGGATCTCGCGGTCGAGCGCCGGCGGTTGCCCGAAGGGCAGGAACGGCTCTCCATGCCGGCCGACTGGGTGATCCTCCGCTGTACGAGTCACCACGCACCGGTGGAGATCGCCATGGCGCGATCGACCGTGACCGGTTTCCTCTCCTGGCTCGAGGCCGCCCCTCCGGGGGCGGTCTCGCCGCGTCTGGCCTCCCAGGACTGGCCGGCTGCCTGATCGCTCCTGGTTGCTCTGGGGCGTCCGTGGTCGCTCTGGGGCGTCCGTGGTCGCTCTGGGGCTTCGCTGGTCGCTCTTGGGGTTTCCGGGGCAGCCCGCCCGGCTCCGGGCGGTCAGGCTTGATCCCTGCGCCGGGCGGGCTGCCCCGGAAACCCGTCCGCGGCGCTGTGCGTCGGTCCGGTCCGGGTTTCATTACCTGCCGTTACCGGGTTTGGTGAGTCTCGCCTTCATGGTCGCGGGGTGGGGGTGATCGACTCGGCTTTCTGGACGTCGGGGTGTCTCCGTGCGCGAGATGAACCGACTTCGCTGAACCGGAGTTGATCAAGGCGCTGCCGGGTTGGCCCGGCCGAGGTGTCGGCTCCGGCGACGCGTGAGGGCGGCTAGAGCGGGAACTCACCTCTCGTCAGCGCTTGCCGCCTGGTACCCATAGCACATCGCCTGCCGGATTTGCCGTTCTTGACAGGATAAAGAGCAGATCGGAGAGCCGGTTGAGATACTTTGCCGGGAGCGGGCTGGTCCGGTCCGGATCGTGGCTGACCAGCGCCCACGCCGCCCGCTCGGCTCGCCGGGCGATGGTCCGCGCCACGTGCAGCAGCGCCGCGCCGGCGGTGCCGCCGGGGAGGATGAAGGAGTCGAGTTTGCTCAGGCGCTCGTTGTACTCGTCGCACCAGCCCTCCAGGCGCTCGACGTACTCCTCGGTCACCCGCAGCGGCGGGTACTTCGGTTCCGGCTCGACGGGCGTGGACAGGTCGGCGCCGACATCGAACAGGTCGTTCTGCACCGACGCCAGGACGGCCCGCAGCTCCTCGTCGAGCTGCCCCAGGGCGAGTGCGACGCCGATCGCCGCGTTGCACTCGTCGACATCCGCGTATGCGGCGATCCGTGGATCGGTCTTCGGGACCTGCTCGTTGTTGCTCAGCCTGGTCATGCCGGCGTCGCCGGCCTTGGTGTAGATGCGCGTGAGGTGGACGGCCATGACGCACAGCCTACGGATACCGGAACTGACGATCCCCGCTCGGCCGGACACGACAGCCGGCTGGCCAGCGGTGGTTGGTCCGGGCGATGCCGGTGATACGGCGGTCAACGACGTCGACGTCATCCGGGTCTGCGGTGCGGCCCGACTGGCGGGCACCGTGCACGTCGTCGGCGCCAAGAACTCGGCACTGAAGTTGATGGCCGCCGCGCTGCTCGCTCCCGGCCGCAGCGTGATCACCAACGTTCCACGGATCACCGATATCGCGATCATGGGGGAGGTGCTGCGGCGGCTCGGCTGTGACGTCCGGTTCGACGCGGACGACCCCGTCGATCCGATGGTGGCGCGGGGCGGCGTCGCCCGGTCCCGCTCGGTCACCATCGACGTACCCGAGCAGCCGGGCGCGGAGGCCGACTACGACCTGGTCCGGCGGCTGCGCGCGTCGATCTGCGTGCTCGGCCCCCTGCTGGCCCGTCGTGGCTACGTCCGGGTGGCCCACCCGGGCGGTGACGCGATCGGCTCACGTGGCCTGGACATGCACATCTCCGGGCTGACCCGGATGGGCGCGGAGATCTCCGGCGAGCACGGGTTCGTCATCGCCGAGGCCCCGCACGGGCTGCGCGGCGCCGACATCGTGCTGGACTTCCCCAGCGTGGGGGCGACCGAGAACCTGGTCATGGCAGCGGTGCTGGCCCAGGGCGCCACGACGATCGACAACGCGGCCCGGGAGCCGGAGATCGTCGACATCTGCACGATGCTCAACCAGATGGGCGCGCGGATCTCCGGCGCCGGCACGTCCACTCTGCGGATCACCGGCGTGCCCGGCCTGCGGCCGGTGCGGCACGCCACCGTGGGGGACCGGATCGTCGCCGGCACCTGGGCGTTCGGCGCCGCGATGACGCGCGGCGACGTGACGGTCACCGGCCTGGACCCGGCCTACCTCGAGGTCGCGCTGGACAAGGTCGTCGCGGCCGGCGGCCTGGTCGAGACGCGGGGCGACGGCTTCCGGGTACGCATGGACGACCGGCCCCGCGCGGTGGACGTGGTGACCCTGCCGTACCCCGGCTTCGCCACCGATCTGCTGCCGATGGCGATCGGGCTGGCCTCGGTCAGCGACGGCGCATCCCTGATCACGGAGAACATCTTCGACGGCCGGTTCATGTTCGCGAACGAGATGATGCGGCTCGGCGCGGACATCAAGACCGACGGACACCACGCCGTGGTCCGGGGTCGGGAGCGGCTGTCCGGGGCGCCGGTACGCGCCACCGACATCCGCGCGGGCGCCGGGCTGATCATCGCCGCACTCTGCGCGGACGGACCCACCGAGGTCTCGCACGTGCACCACGTCGACCGGGGGTACCCGGACTTCGTGGCCGACCTGCGCGCGCTCGGCGTGGCGGTGGAGCGGGGCACCGCGCCCGAGGAGCCGTCGCTGGAGATCTGACCACCGACTTAGTCGTCGTTCAGGCTCGCCGACTAGGGTGCAGGCAGGCACTCAATCGCAGCGAGGGAGAAGCAGATGGCGGGTCGACTCGCGGTCGTCGGAGCCGGGCTGATGGGCTCCGGCATCGCCCAGGTGGCGGCGCAGGCGGGCTGGCAGGTGACGCTGCGCGACCTGGACGACACGGCCACCACCCGGGGGCTCGGCGGCATCCGGAAGTCGCTGGAGAAGTTCGCCGAGAAGGGCAAGATCGAGGCGTCCGACGTCGAGGCGACCCTCGCGCGGATCACGCCGACCACCGACCTGGAGGCCGCGGCGGACGCGGACATCGTGGTCGAGGCGGTCTTCGAACGGCTGGAGATCAAGCACGAGGTCTTCCGGGCGCTGGACAAGATCTGCAGGTCCGACGCGGTGCTCGCCACCAACACGTCGGCCATTCCGGTCACCCAGATCGCGGCGGTCACCGAGCGGCCGGAGGCCGTCGTCGGCACGCACTTCTTCTCCCCGGTGCCGATGATGCAGCTCTGTGAGCTGGTGCGCGGCTACAAGACCAGCGACGCCACGCTCGACACGGCGCGCGCTTTCGCCGAGGAGATCGGCAAGACCGTCGTCGTGGTCAACCGGGACATCGCCGGCTTCGTCACCACGCGGCTGATCTCCGCCCTGGTGATGGAGGCGGTCAAGCTGGTCGAGTCGGGCGTGGTGTCCGCCGAGGACCTGGACACCGCCTGCCGGCTCGGCTTCGGGCACGCCATGGGTCCGCTGGCCACCACCGACCTGACCGGCGTGGACGTGCTGCTGCACGCCTCGAAGAACATCTACACCGACACGGCCGACGAGAAGTTCTTCCCGCCGGAGCTGCTCCAGCGCATGGTCACCGCCGGTGACCTGGGCCGCAAGACCGGCAAGGGCTTCTACACGTACTGAGTCGATGGCGACCGGGGCGGCCTGCCCGCCCCGGTCGTCCGGTCAGCCGTCGCGCTTGGTGGTCCAGCGGAAGGTGGTAAGGCAGAGCACGAGCCCGATCACGCACCACAGGGCCAGTACCAGCGCGACCCGCCCCAGCTCGAACGAGCCGCCCGGCTCCTGCGTCCCGAAGCTCTCGGGCAGGAAGACCGCCCGCAGTCCCTGGCACATCCACTTGAGCGGGAAGAACGCCGCCACCTGCTGCATCCAGGTGGGCAGGTCGGTGAAGACGAAGAACACCCCGGAGATGAACTGGAGCACCAGCGCGACCGGGGTCACCACGGCCGAACCGCTGCGTGCGGTGCGGGCCAGCGACGAGATGGCGATGCCGCACAGGGTGCAGGCGGTCACCCCGAGCACGGAGACCCAGCCGAAGGTCAACCACTTCCCGGCGGTGCCAGGCAGGTCGAGATCGAACAGCGCCACCGCGACGGCCAGCAGCAGCGCGGTCTCGGCGATCCCGATCGCCACCACCATGATCACCTTGCCGGCGAACCAGACCCACTTCGGCATCGGCGTGCCCCGGTACCGCTTGAGCACCCCCCGGTCCCGCTCGATCGGAATCCAGATGCCGAGGTTCTGGAAGCTCACCGTCATCAGGCCGGTCGCGATCATGCCGGTGATGAAGTACTGGGTGAACTTGACTCCGCCACCGATCGTCCCGTCGAAGATCGACGCGAAGATCAGGATCATGATGATGGGGAAGCCCATCGTGAACACCACGGACTCCCGGCTGCGCAGGAACTGGGTGATCTCCAGTCGGCCCTGGCGCAGGGCGAGCGTGCCGACGCCCGGCCGTCGGCCGGGGGTCGCGGCGACCGGCGTCGCCGGCTTCGTCGTGGTCGTCATCGCGCGTGTCCGATCATCGTGAGGTAGACGTCCTCCAGGGTCGGCCGGGTCACCGTGAGCCCGGGGACCTCGCCGCCGTAGCGCGCGGCCAGGTCGGCCACGAGGGCCGTCGGCGTCGCGCTCTGCGCCCGCTCCCACGTCCCTTCCGGGGTACGCCAGGAGACCGTCGCGAGCGCATCCTGGCGGTTACCCAGCCGGTTGGGCGCGGCCACCTCGACCAGCCGGCCGCCGGCGATCACACCGACCCGGTCGGCGAGCGCCTCCGCCTCGTCCAGGTAGTGGGTGGTGAGCAGGATCGTGGTGCCGGCCGCGGCGAGGTCGCGGATCAGCTCCCAGAACTCGCGGCGGGCCTCCGGGTCGAAGCCGGTGGTCGGCTCATCGAGGAAGAGCAGCTCGGGGCGGCCGATGATGCCCAGCGCCACGTCGAGGCGGCGCTTCTGCCCGCCGGAGAGGGTGTGCGTACGAGCCTTCGCCTTCGCCGCCAGCCCGACCCGTTCGATCACCTTGGCGGGGTCGTCCGCGTCGGGATAGAACCCGGAGAAGTGCCGGACCACCTCGGCCACGGTCAGCTCGTCGAACTCGCCGGTGCCCTGGAGCACGATGCCGACCCGGGAGCGCCAGCCGGCGTCCGGTCGAGCCGGGTCCGCGCCGAGCACGGCCACCTCCCCGGCGTCCCGGTGCCGGTAGCCCTCCAGGATCTCCACGGTCGTGGTCTTGCCCGCGCCGTTCGGGCCGAGCAACGCGAACACCTCGCCCCGGTGGACGTCGAGGTCCACGCCCGCCACCGCCACGTTGTCGCCGTACGCCTTGCGCAGCCCTCGGACGGAGATGGCCAGCTCGTCATCCATGCCGTCCAGTGTGCGTCCTGGTGGCCACCGGTCGGCGCCCGGGGTGTGGCGGTCCGCGCCACGGCGGGCGCTTCGCACCCGGCCGTCCTCGACATGGACCTGTGTGGTTTTCCACAACCCCTTCTACTGAACGGTAACTTAGACTCCGGCCATGGATGAGACGCCGAGCCGGCTGCCCGAGCGGGACCGCCCGTGGGTCATGCGCACGTACGCCGGCCACTCGTCGGCCGCCGCGACCAACGCGCTCTTCCGCCGCAACCTCGCCAAGGGCCAGACCGGCCTGTCGGTCGCCTTCGACCTGCCCACCCAGACCGGCTACGACCCCGACCACGAGCTGGCCGCCGGTGAGGTGGGCCGGGTCGGCGTGCCGGTGGCCCACCTCGGCGACATGCGGGCGCTCTTCGACGGCATCCCGCTCGCCGGGATGAACACCTCGATGACCATCAACGCACCGGCGATGTGGCTGCTCGCCCTCTACGCGGCCGTGGCCACCGAGCAGGGATCGAGCGCCGGCCTGCTCTCCGGCACCACCCAGAACGACATCATCAAGGAGTACCTGTCCCGGGGGACGTACATCTTCCCGCCCGCGGCCTCGCTGCGGCTGACGGCGGACGTCATCGCGCACACGCTGACGACGATGCCGAGGTGGAACCCGGTCAACATCTGCTCGTACCACCTCCAGGAGGCTGGCGCGACACCCGTGCAGGAGGTCGGCTTCGCGCTGGCCACCGCCGTCGCCGTCCTCGACACTGTCCGCGACTCCGGTCAGGTGCCCGCCGAGCGGATGGGTGACGTGGTGCAGCGCGTCTCGTTCTTCGTCAACGCCGGGGTGCGCTTCGTCGAGGAGATCGCCAAGATGCGCGCGTTCGGCGTGCTGTGGGACGAGATCACCCGGGAGCGGTACGGCGTGACCGAGGCCCGGCAGCGGCGGTTCCGCTACGGCGTACAGGTCAACTCGCTCGGCCTCACCGAGGCGCAGCCGGAGAACAACATCCAGCGCATCGTGCTGGAGATGCTCGGCGTGACGATGTCCCGCGACGCCCGAGCCCGTGCCGTGCAACTGCCGGCCTGGAACGAGGCGCTCGGTCTTCCCCGACCCTGGGACCAGCAGTGGTCGCTGCGGATGCAGCAGGTTCTGGCGTACGAGTCGGACCTGCTCGAATACCCCGACCTCTTCGCCGGTTCGCACGTGATGACCGCACTCGTCGAGGAGATCGTCGGTGGGGCGCGCGTCGAGCTGGACGCCGTGTTGGAGATGGGCGGTGTGGTGGCCGCCGTGGAGACGGGCTATCTCAAGAGCGCGCTGGTCGCCTCGCTGGCCGAGCGCCGCCGCCGGATGGAGTCCGGACTCGACGTGGTGGTCGGCGTCAACCGCTTCGCCGAGACCGAATCATCGCCGTTGACGGCGGCGGGCGCCGAGGCCGTCGAACAGGTCGATCCCATGGTCGAGGCGGCCGCCGTGGCCTCCGTACGCGAGTGGCGTGCCGGGCGGGACGGCGCGGCGGTCGACGCGGCACTGGTCCGGCTCCGCGCGGACGCCGCGACCACCGCCAACCTGATGCCGGCGACCCTGGAGTGTGTGCGGGTCGGGGTGACCACCGGGGAGTGGGCCGGCGCGTTGCGCGAGGTCTTCGGTGAGTACCGGGCGCCGACCGGCCTGGCCGGCGCGACCGGCAGCGGCGGCGACGCGGGTCTCGCGGCGGTCCGCGAGCGGGTTGCCGCCACCGCGCGCGAGCTGGGCAGCGGACGGCTGCGGTTGCTCGTCGGCAAGCCCGGCCTGGATGGGCACTCGAACGGCGCGGAGCAGATCGCGGTACGCGCCCGCGACGCCGGCTTCGAGGTCGTCTACCAGGGCATCCGGCTGACCGCCGGCCAGATCGTCGCCGCCGCCGTCGAGGAGGACGTCGACCTGGTCGGGCTGTCCGTGCTGTCCGGCTCTCACTTGGCGGCCGTGCCCGCGGTGCTCGACGGTCTGCGTGCCGCCGGCCGGGCGGACCTACCCGTCGTGGTGGGCGGCATCATCCCCGCCGGTGACGCCGACACCCTGCTCGCCGCCGGGGTGGCCCGGGTCTTCACCCCGAAGGACTTCGCCCTCACCGGGATCGTCGACGACCTGGTGACAGTCATCCGGCGGGCCAACGACCTGCCCTGAACGGTTCCGTCGGAGGGGTCAGCGACCGGCGTAGGTCATACAGTCGGCCAGGTCGTTGTCCGGCCCCACCTTGATCGACGAGGCGTGGCACTCGAGCTGCTCGTTGTGCCGGCAGTCGGAACGCTGGCAGGCGCCCACCTGCGCGGTGAGGCCATCCACCCCGCCCCGGACGGGCGACTCGACGAAGGTGTGGCAGTGCGCGTGGTCCATGCTGCCGATGGTGATCGCGAAGGCGTGACAGTCACCGCCCTGGTTGTACGCGCATGCCGCGACCACACATTCCTGGACTCGGGGCATCTCCATTGCAGTGGTCATGCCGACCTCCTATAGGCTCCTGCCCCGATATTAGGCATTTGCCAGCCTGCGCTCACCCCGATACGCCCGTCTGGCCGTCAGCCTTACCGGCCATGTCGGCATGATCGACACGAGATCGCCGATATCGCGGTGTCATCCGGCCCCGGACACCCCGACTTCGGCGACGTCGAGCCGATCATCGCTCGGTTGCGCCCCGCCGATCGTGTCCGCCGGCGGTATGTCCGGCTGTGGGCGTCTTCACGGGGTGACCGGCTGTGCCTCGGCGGGCGGGTCGTTGGCGCGTCCGGCCGTCGTGGCCCCCCCGACGATCGCAGGAGCACAGATCACCGCCCGCCGCCCGTCAGGTCGGGCCTCATCACCGCGCGTCCTTTGCTCTGCTTCAACCCAGGAGACACCCAGTGTCCGATTATCGGACGGC